>NZ_FOGZ01000015.1:21940-72963 GCF_900111365.1 Propionibacterium cyclohexanicum | reverse complement strand
GGAACCTCCATCCTCGGAAGACCTCGACCCCTCCCCCCACACCGACGCGCCACCCGACCGCGCGACATGCCCTACACCCTCATCTATGAAGAGCCGTATTGGCCGTGGGCGCGCGCAGTTCACCGTGGGGCATCGCCTTCGTGCCGACCATCAGCTGGCATCCGTCGCACACCGGAGCGGCCAGGTTGAGATCACCGATGTCGGCGGTCTCGTCGAGGCCACCGGCAGCCGCGATCGCGTCGGCGACCCGCGCTCCCTGTTCCAGGGCATGCACCCCTGGGGAGCGCACGGCGCCTGTTACGTGGATCTGCAGCGCAGCGGGGTGTGCCGGCGGGCTGGATGAGGGCGCTCCTGGTGAGCCGGCGGCGAAGCCCTGTGGCGCGGACCCCGGCGCGCCGGGAACCGGTATTGCCCGGGCTCCCAGCACCTGGCTACCGGCGAAGAGCAGCAGGGCGGCACAGATCACCGCGATCACGGCGAGGTGGGCCCGGGCGAACTCGCGCGCCCCCCGGACGAGCGGTGGCCGATCCGGTGGGCTCAGCGCCGCAAGGGGCTCGTGCCTCTTGTCCTTGGCACCGACCTGCTCGGAGTCGACGATTCGATTGCCGCGGTGCTGCTCGAGGATTCCATCATGCTCATCACCGGTGATCCCGTCGTCGCCCTCACCAGTGATCCAGTCGTCGTCCTCGCCGGGAATTCCGTCGCCGTACCGCCCGGCCGCCGGCCTGCGCGGCGCAGACAGCGGCGGCTCGCCGGCCATGAGAAGCCTCAGACGCTCGGCAATCTGCTCGCTGTCGTGAGTGGGGAGTGGTTTGCGCCGCACGCCCCTACCGTGTCCGCGCACCTCGCGCTTCGGTCAGCTGGCCCACGGCTGGGGAAAACTACCACTGGCTGCTGGCAGCGCTGCTCACAGCGACTCGACGGCTTCCACCTCCGGGTACTCGGGACGCCACATCTGGTCGGAGATGGCTTGTACGTCGTCTTCGGGGATGACCTCGGCCAGCCCCTCGGCGACGGCCTGCCGTGCCACGGCAAGACCCACCTGCGCCGAGACCGACCGCAGCTCACTCACCGACGGCAGCAGCGATGCTCCGGGGGCGTCGCTCGGGCTCGCGGCGGCGACGGCCTTCGCAGCGGCCAGGATCATCCGCTCACTGACCCGGGTAGCCCGGCTCGTGATCACCCCAAGGCCGATTCCGGGGAAGACCAATGCATTGTTCGCCTGGGCGACGAGATAACGGACGCCGTGATGGTCCAGCGGTGCGAAGGGCGAGCCGGTGGCGATGAGCGCCTTCCCGTCGGTCCAGTCCAGCACATCGCCAGGCAGCGCTTCGGCCTTCGAGGTGGGATTCGACAGCGGCATGATGATGGGGCGGTCCTGATAGGAGGCCATCTGCGTGATGATCGGCTCGGTGAACGCTCCGGACTGGGCGGAGCAGCCGATCAGCATCGTCGGGTGGACCCGGCGCACGACCTCCGCCAGGCCGAAGCCGCCGTTCGCGGCCTCCCAGTCGGCAACATCGGCCTGGGACCGTGCATAAGGCTGCTGGAAATCGCGCATTCGCGAGCCCTCGACAATGAGGCCGCGACTGCCGAGGGCCCAGAAATGTGCACGGGCCTGCTGTGGCGTGAGTCCTTCATCGGTGAGCAGCTGGACCAGCAGATCAGAGATTCCGACCCCTGCGGTGCCGGCTCCGTAGATGACGATCCGCTGATCGCGCAATGGCACACCGGAGCGCCGAACCGCCGAGAGTGCCGCTGCGGCGACCACCGCAGCTGTTCCCTGGATGTCGTCGTTGAAGGTGCACAACTCATCGCGATAGCGGGCCAGAATGCGATGCGCATTCGCCGGGCCGAAATCCTCCCAGTGCACCATGGCATGCGGGAAGATCCGGTGCGCCGTCGTGGTGAAGTTGTCGATGAACTCGTCATAGCGCTCACCGCGCACCCGCGAGTGCCGTACTCCGAGATAGCCCTCGTCATTGAGCAACTGCAGATTGTCGGTGCCGGTGTCAAGCACGACAGGCAGCGCACGTCCGGGGTGGATGCCGGCGGCAGCTGTGTAGACCGACAGCTTGCCGACGGTGATGGCCACCCCGCCCACACCCTGGTCGCCGATGCCGAGGATCCCCTCAGAATCGGTCACCACGATGAGGTCGACATCATCAGGGCTTCTCCCATAGTCAAGCAGCGATTGCTCCATCATCTCCGGGTGGTCGATGTCGATGAACACGCCGCGCGGGCGCTGGTACAGGTGGCTGTACTCCTGGATGGCCCGTCCGATCGTGGGGGTGTAGATGATGGGGAGCATTTCCTCGATGTGCTCGGACAGGAGCCGGTAGAACAGGATCTCGTTGCGATCCTGCAAGCCGCTGAGGAACACGAACCGGGCCAGATCGCTGGGTTCGGCAAGATACTGGCGGTAGAGCCGTTTGATCTGCTCGTAGACGCTCATCACCCCGGACGGCAGCAATCCACTGATGCCCAGCGCGCGGCGCTGCTCATGGGTATAGGCGGTCCCGAAATTGATCATCGGGTGGGTGAGCACGTCTCGGCCGCGGGCTGCGATCCGCATGATTTCCTTGCCATCGCGCTGCACATATTCGTAATCGCGCACCATGTCGCCTCCATGAGCAGATGTCACCGGACAACTCCGGCGATGACGCTTCTCGTGCGCCCACTCGCCATCATGTCATGGCAAATCTGGCGTTCAAATCGAAGATGGGCACGCCTCTCAGCACCGTGGCGACGACCCGCGCGTGATAGCTGCGGCGCGCATAGGGGGTGTTGTGTGCGATGGACGCCAGCTGGCGTGGATCGACCTGCCATGGCTGGTCAGGGGCGATCAGGCACAGGCTTGCGGGCCGCCCGAGCGTCAGATCGGCGCCATAGGAGTCACCCAGGCGAAGAAGCTCGGCTGGACGGTCCGACATGCGCTGGGCCAGCTGGGCCCAGCTCATCTGGCCTGTGCGCACGAACAGGTCCGCAACGACGGCCAGTGCGGTCTCGAGCCCCAGCATGCCATTGGCCGCCTGGTCCCATCCGCATGCCTTGGCGTCGTCGGGGTGGGGGGCATGGTCGGTTCCCACCATGTCCAGCGTGCCGTCGAGGAAGGCCGAGCGCACTGCTGCGACATCTGCCGGGCTGCGAAGCGGCGGATTGACCTTGAAGGCCGGATCGAGGCCGGCAGCATCCTCGACGGTGAGCGCGAGGTGATGGGGGCTTGCCTCGGCTGTCACGGGATAACCCATCGACTTGGCCCAGCGCACGACCTCGACGCCACTCGCGGTCGACACATGGCAGACGTGCAGCCGGGCCCCCAGTTCAGCGGCCATGATCGCATCGCGGGCGATGATCACCGACTCCGCCATCTTCGGCCAGCCGGTCTTGCCAAGGCGTGCGGCCAGCTCGCCGTCGTCGAGCTGGGCGCCGACAGTGAGCAGCGGATCCTGGGCGTGCTGGGCAAGCACCGCACCGGCATCGCGGATGGCGATGAGGGCGTCGCGCATCACATCGGAGCGTGCGACGCAGTGGCCGTCGTCGCTGAACATGGCAACGTGGGCGCGGCTCGCTGCCATTGCTGCGATCTCGGCCAGTTCCTCGCCTTGCTGCCCCTTGGTGACGGCGCCGATGGCGTACAGATCGGCACCGCCCAGGGCTGCCGCCGTGTCGACCTCGTACTCGACGATTCCGGCGCTGTCGGCGACCGGGGTGGTGTTCGGCATCGCGAAGACTGCACCATAACCCCCCGCGGCAGCCGCTCTCAGACCGGAGGCGATGGTCTCCGAGCGGCCGCTTCCCGGATCACGCAGGTGGGTGTGCGGATCGACCAGGGCCGGTAGCGCGACCAGACCCGTGCAGTCCACGACAGGGGTGCCCTGCGGCGCCTCAGCCGGATCATCGAGCCGACCCCGGTGCAGGTAGAGCTCCCGCTCACCCTGTCCGAGAACGTCGACGCCCCTCAGCAGCCAGTCCATACCGATCCTCTCGTCACGCGGTGGCATGATCCCAGCTTTGTGCGATCCGGGCTCAGGCGCCTGGAACGATGCTCACGAGCCGGGGCAATTTCACGATGGTCTTGAGCACCGGCCGTCCGGCCAGAGCGCGTTGCACGTTGTCGTCGGCCAGTGCGGCCGCGACTGCCTGCCGCTCGCCGATCTGGGGATCGACCTGCAGCTTCGCCCGCACCTTGCCCTGGACCTGGACGACGAGGGTCACCTCGTCGGCGGCGAGCAGCGCCGGATCCGCAGAGGGCCACGTGCTGTTGGCGATAGAGGGCTCGTGTCCGAGTGTTTCCCACATCTCCTCGGCGACGTAGGGGGCGAACAGGCTCAGCGCCTGGGCGATGAACTCGGTCGCCTCCCGCACCGCGGGATCAGCACCGCCTGCGCCCGGCGCATCGAGGGTCTTGCGGGTGGCGTTGACCAGCTCCATGATGCGGGCGACGGCCACATTGAACCGGCCGGATTCGATGAGTTCGCCGATGGTGCTGATGGCCTTGTGGGTGGCCTTGCGCAGCGTCGGATCGCCGCTGGCGGGGTTGCTGCCGGGCCGCGAGCTCACCTCGAGGGCGAGACGATGGGCCCGTTGGAGGAAGCGCAGCGAGCTTGCCGGAGAGACATCGGCCCAGTCGATGTCGTCCTCGGGGGGGCCGGCGAAGACCACGGTGAGGCGAACCGCGTCGACGCCGTAGGCATCGAGCTGCTGACCCAGGTCGACGCCGTTGCCCAGCGATTTGCTCATCGCCTTGCCCTCGTTGATCACCTGGCCCTGGTTGAGCAGCCGTGTGAAGGGCTCGCTGAAGTTCAGGTAGCCGAGATCGCGCAGCACCTTGGTGAAGAATCGGGAATACAGCAGGTGCATGGTGGCATGTTCGACTCCCCCGACATACTGGTCGATCGGGGCCCATCGGGCGAGGTCCTCGGGGCGGAACGGACCCTTGTCGTAGCCCGGGGAGCAGTAGCGCAGGAAATACCACGAGGAGTCCACGAAGGTGTCCATCGTGTCGGTGTCGCGTTGGGCGGGGGCCCCGCAGGCCGGGCAGGGCACGTTCTTCCAGGCCGTCGCGGCGGCCAGCGGCGAGACACCCTTGGGTGCCAGCTCCTCGCCGCGCAGGTCGGGAAGCCTCACCGGCAGCTGCTCGACCGGTACGGCGACATCTCCGCAGTGCGGGCAGTGGATGATGGGGATGGGGCAGCCCCAGAAGCGCTGGCGCGACAGCAGCCAGTCACGCAGCCGGTAGGTGACGGTGGCTTTGCCGGTGGACTGTTCCTCCAGCTGCGCGATGATCCTCTTCTTGCCCGAATCCTTGTCCGAGAGACCGTCGAGGGGCCCGGAGTTCACATAGCTGCCGTCGCCGGTGGTGGCAATGCCTGATTCGGCCGGATCGGGCTCACCGGTGTCGATGACCCGGCGCACCGGCAGGTTGTACTTCTTCGCGAAATCGAGATCACGCTGGTCGTGCGCGGGCACGGCCATGATGGCCCCCGAGCCGTACTCGGAGAGCACGTAGTCGGCTGCCCAGACCGGGATCCTCTCGCCGTTGACGGGGTTGATGGCCTCCACTCCCAGCGGAACACCGGTCTTGACGTGCTCGGTGGACAAGCGCTCGATCTCGTTGGAGCGCTTCACCTTCTCCAGGTACTCCTCGAAGCCGGGACGCTGGGCATCGGCGACGATCTCGTTCGCCAGCGCCGAATCGGGTGCGACGACCATGAAGGTCGCCCCGTAGAGGGTGTCGGGTCGGGTCGTGAACACCGTGACCGGCTTGTCACGTCCCTCGATGGTGAAGTCGACCCAGGCGCCCTCGGAGCGCCCGATCCAGTTGCGCTGCATTGCCAGCACCCGGTCGGGCCACTTGCCCTCGAGCTGGGCCATGTCGTCGAGCAGTTGCTGGGCGTAGTCGGTGATCCGGAAATACCACTGGGTGAGTTCCCGCTTGGTCACGACCGAGCCGCAGCGCTCGCACAGTCCCTCCTTGACCTGTTCGTTGGCGAGCACGGTCTGGTCCTTGGGGCACCAGTTGACGTATCCGTCCTTGCGGTACGCCAATCCCTTCTTGAAGAACTCTAGAAAGAGCCACTGCGTCCAGACGTAGTACTCCTCGTCGCAGGTGTGCAGTTCCCGGCTCCAGTCCAGGCTCAGGCCGTAGCGCTGGAAGGACTTCTTCTGGGTGGCGATGTTCTCGTAGGTCCAGCGTGCCGGATGCTCGTTGTTGCGGATTGCCGCGTTCTCGGCCGGCAGGCCGAAGGCATCCCACCCGATCGGGTGCATGACGTTGTAGCCCCGCAGTCGCCACATCCGCGCAACCACATCCCCCATGGCGTACGCCTCGGCGTGGCCCATGTGCAGGTCACCGGAGGGATAGGGGAACATGTCGAGGACGTAACGCCGCTCACGGGCGTCGTCGTCGCGGGCCCGGAAGGTTTCGTGGTCGGCCCAGTACTTCTGCCACTTCGCCTCCGCCGCCTTCGCGTCGTAGCCTGCCCGACCCACCTCCTCGGTGTGTACCTGTTCTCCCGACCCGACCTGGCTCACTGTCTTGTGCCTCCTGTGCCATTCACACCGGTGGATGTGAATTCGCTGATTTCGCGCCATGATGATCGCGTGTGCTGCCCCGACAGACAAAAACCCTGATGCCCGAGGGGACATCAGGGAGCCACGGCCAGGCGCCAGCGTGTCACCGGCATCGTGGTCGTGGCCGGCCAAGAAGCTCGACGCAACCATGCATGGCGCACAGCATAGTAGATGCACACCATTGGTCTGTGTGACCCCGAGTCCCTGACATGGTCGGGCTTCATCGTTGAGGTGGCGCAGGGCCGTCCGCACCGGTTGTGCCGATCCCAGCCATGGACGCCGACCACCTGCGCCACACGCTGGGCGGGACAGCGCCATCGTGCAACTCGCGAAGGATCGTGAGCATGGAGTAGTCGGGGTGGAGCCGCTCGCAACGGTTGACGCACTCGGTGAGCAGCGCTCCCCCGCCGCTCAGCCACGAGGCGATGCCCGACAGGCACAGGGCGGGGGCCGCATAGGGCTCCGGTGTCACTGCCACCACCCACAGCCACAGCTGCTGATGGCGCCAGCCATCCTCCAGGCTCATCGCGAGCCACGCGTGATCGCGCACCGCAATGCGCTGCACCACCGCGCCAAGCTGGGCACACCGTTGGGTGTCGGGCTGGTGCAGCGCGCCGACTGCTTCGGCCAGGCACTCGTCGACCAGCTGTATGCAGCGGCTGAGATCCCAGCCGGCGGTGTTTTCCTGGGCCTCGGCCCACCAGAAGGCGGCCTCGTCGTCGGATTCATCCGGCCCGGCGAGCATGGCGGCGACGTCCGCGCGTGAGCCCAGGACCTGGAGCCCGGCCTCCACGGCGGCCACCGTCACGGGCGAGGCATCGCAGTCCAGCACGCGTCCGGGGCTGGACTGTGGATCGTCTGCCCTGCTCGACGCCCAGTAGCGTCCGTCGTGCACCACAATGCTCTCTACGACGGTCTGAGCTGTCAGTTCCCGACGCACCTGCTCCAGTGCCGGTACGGCGCACCGCGGATTTCCGTAGGCGACGAGCAGGAAGCTGTCCGCCCCGGTGCGCTCGCACAGCAGCCCCAGGGCCGAGCCCAGCAGCTCGGTGTCGTGGCACTGGTCGAGCGCGATGGCGCAACCGGAGCGGATCAGACCCTGTGCCTCGACCATGACGACAACGCAGTTCTCGGGCCGATAGCCGAGCCAGAATGGCACGATCGCCAACAAGTCGTCGGGGCCGGACACCCGCACGCGGGCAGCGTGCTTGCTGGACTTCAGCTTCCTGGCCTGGTGTCTTCCCATGCCAGGACTGTTGGTGATCCGCTAGAGGATCGGTCAGCTCGATCACCCCTGTGCACAGCTCGCGCCAGTGGGCCAGGACGTGCACGCCGGCGCGCTGACAGCCACCGGACATAGGCTGTGGTCACCATGAGCGAGCCGCAACAGCCACACCCGACCGGGCCCGGCGGGTCGCAGGACCCGGCGTACGACGTCGACCCCTATGGTGACCAGCCGCTACCGGCACCAGGCCGTGATTCCGCGGCATGGCAGGCCTCGGCGGGGGCTGCCGGTGACCGCTCCCGGCGATATCAATCGCCCCCCTCCCCCTCGACGGCCCGGCAGGACTCGGATGTCGACGCATCGGCCCGTTCCGCGTCCGAGAAGGAACAGGGAGATACCGCCGCGATCACGGCATATCAGCTGCGCCCCCGGCGTGGTCCGATCCTGCTGGTGGCACTGCTCACTGTCGCGGTGGTTGCGGCGATCATCGTCGTGGCGACCCGCAGACCGAGCATTGACCCAAGTCCGGGCGCCGTCACACCGACACCACAGGTGAGTTCGCCGGCGGCACCTCAGCCGGCGACGAGCCCGCCGCCAGGCACCGCTTCGGTGACGAACACCATTCCTGTGTCCACCTCTGGCTTCTCGGGAACGTGGACCATCGACTCCACCACCTGGGACACGGAGGGTGTCGTCGTTCAAATGACACTCACGGCGGACTCCGGGT
This sequence comes from Propionibacterium cyclohexanicum, assembly GCF_900111365.1. GTDB lineage: Bacteria > Actinomycetota > Actinomycetes > Propionibacteriales > Propionibacteriaceae > Propionibacterium > Propionibacterium cyclohexanicum. The sequence goes on along the minus strand of NZ_FOGZ01000015.1, from coordinate 64,435 downwards.
CACTGTCGTACATGTTCTTCGGTCTCGACAACGCGAGCACCGATCAGGTGCGGGCCACGGGACCGATGTCGGACGGCCGCATCTCGGCAGGCCAGACCCAGCGCGGCGAGATCAGGATGGACAAGCAGCGGGGCGATACGACCCTCATCCTCGCGAACTCGAGCCAGCGGCAGATCACCGCGCTTCTCATCCCTGGGTGACGCCTCTCGGCGGGCGGACCGCCATGCTGACGGCCCGGGAGGTGACTGCGGCGACCCACGCGAGGTGGCAGCCCGCCTGTTTTGTCACGACCGATCGTTCGCGCTAGTATTCTCAGGTCGCTTCGCCCGCAAGGGCGATCGATCCAACAGTTGGGGCTATGGCGCAGTTGGTAGCGCGCTTCCATGGCATGGAAGAGGCCAGGGGTTCGAATCCCCTTAGCTCCACCAAAGATGAGAAATTCGAAACTTGCCCCGCCTGATGGCGGGGCAAGTTCGTTTTTGTGCCCAGATTGGGCGGCTGTGTGGCCCTGGCTTGGGCAATTGTCACGCTGACGGCATCTGTGGGGACGTAGTCAACGTGGTCTTCGTCGTCGAGGATGATCTTGTCGAAGAGGGCTCGGTTGAGGATGCGGCGTTCAGCAGGTTCGCATCGGGCGTAGACGTCGCCGAGGTCGGTGAGGATGTCGGCGAGTTGGTCGAGGCCGTCGCGGGCGTCCTTGTAGCTGGTGGCGAGGTTCTCCAGCCGGTGTTCGATGGCGTCGAGGTTGGTGCGGATGCGGTCTTGTTCGGACTTGAGGAGGTCGAGTGGAATGGCGTCGGCGTAGTGGGCTTGGACGAGCTTGAGTCGCTCGGCGTCGAGCTTCTCCTTCTGCGTGAGGAGGAGTGAGCGTTCGTCGTCGGTGGTGGCTTCGAGCTGATCGAAGACGGTGCCGAGGACTTCGCGGACACGATCGGCTTCGGTGGCCGTGAGGCCGTTGGTGTTGTAGGTGGATTCGATCTGGTTCTCGATGCGGTCGGTGAGGATGGCGGACCTGGTGCAGCCGTTCTTCTTGCGGCGTCCGGAGCAGGTGAAGTACTCGTAGCGGTCACCCTGTTTGTCGCGGGGGCGTTCGATCATCATCTTGGCGCCGCACGAGCAGTACAGGGTGCCCTTGAGGTAGTGGTCGTACTTCTGGGGTCGTTCGCCGCGCTGGTTCTTGTCATCAAGCTGCTTCTGAACGCGCAGCCAGGTCTCGGAGTCGATCAGGGCCGTGTGGGTTCCGTCGTAGGTGACGCCCCTGAACGTGACGCTTCCCTGGTAATAGGGGTTGGTAAGGATCTTGTGTAGGGCCGTGGTCGTGATCGGCTTGGCCGGGCGCGCAGGAGTTGGGCGCGACGTGAGTCCGCGGGCTTCCAACTCGGTGGCGAGGGAGGAGAGGGTCCAGTTGCCGGTGGCGTAGGCGGTGAAGGCAAACTTGATGAGGTCGGCCCGCTCGACATCGACGGTGACGTCGCGGACTTCATGGCCTTTCGCGTCGGTGGTGCGCACGTTCAAGTATCCGAGGGGTGCCTTGGCAGGAGTGCCGCCCATGCTGGCCTTCTGGGTCATGCCTTTGAGGACTTCTTGAGCAAGGTTCAGGGAGTAGAACTCCGCCATGGAGGCGAGGATGCCGTGCATGAGCATTCCCGATGGGGTTTCATCGATGTTCTCAGTCACGGAGACCAGGCTGATGTTCGCGTCCCGGAGTGTCGCATGGATGATCGCGTCGTCGAGGCGGTTCCGGGCCAGGCGGTCGACCTTGTTGATGATGCAGTACTGGACGGGGTTCTCGGTGACGTAGTCGAGCATGTCCTGGAGGGCGCGGCGCTGCGCGGTCTTGGCGGACTCGCCGGGTTCGATGAACTCTTTGACGATGACGGCGCCAAGCTGGTCGGCCTTGCGCTGGGCGGCCTCCCGCTGGGCTGGGATGGACAGGCCTTCGTCGAGGCCGTTGCGGGTGGCCTGGTCCTTGGTGGAGACCCGCAGGTAACTGATTGCAGGCACCAGACCATCAGCGTTGTCTGGGGTCGAGGTGCGCTGGATCTGGGCGGCTGTGGCGGCGAGCTTATGCAGCTCGCCCATGTCGAGGCCAGAGGGTAGGGGTGCGAGTGTCATGGTGACCGCCTTTCACTGGACCCTGGTTAGGGTCTTGTGGGGCGCCGGATGGCGGTCACGTCAGTAAATAGGAAGAACACCCCGATTGCGGGGCTTAAGAGTCTGGTGCCAACGACGCCGGTTCGTTGTGCTTTGGGGGCCAGTTTACCGGCCTGACGTGAGAAGGTCACGAAGGTAGCTTCCGGCGTTGCCGGTTGTGGTGCCATTGCCTGCGGCACGCAGGGCGATGCGGATGAGGACTTCGGCGACCTTCTCGGCGTCGATCTGGTCGCGTTTGAGGTAGCGCACGCGGACCGGTCGGTTGGCGTCCGGCCGGTCCGTCGTGCGTTTGTAGGAGCGAACCATCAGGCTCACTCACCTTGGGGACTCTCGGAGCGGTCGTGGATCTCTCCGGTGTTTTCGTCGATGCTGGCGTAGAAGGCGTCTTCGGCCTGCTGGCGTGCCTCAACTTGGTCGAGAACGTACTGGACGAAGTCTGCATCCCGATCAGTGATCACGGTCTCCAGGGCGTGTTCGGCAGACGCTTCGCCGGGCCAGGTCGTTTGCCGGGTCGGCCGGTCGCGATCCAGCCTGGTGCCGGAGGAGGTGACCCAGTCGCGGAGGCGCTGGCGGGCGTCGGCGAAGTCGCGGTGCCAGCCCAGCGGTGCGGAGCCGTTCTGATCGGGGTCGTAGGCGCACAGCCAGTGCAGGTGGAGGGCGGAGAGTTCCCAGAGCAGTTCGGGGTGGCGGTGCCAGTAGGGCGGGACGACGGAGGCCGGGAGGCCATAGGTGTGGCGCAGCCAGTCGACCCACCGGTTCAGTTCCAGCAGTTCCTGTTCCAGATCGTCAGCCGTCAGCAGATTCCAGTTGATCGGGTGCGGAGGCTCGGCGACCAGGTTTTGCGTGTCGTCGTAGTCGGGCTCGTCGTCGATGCCTGGGGTGTGAGTAGTCATGGTGCGCTCCTGTCCTTGTTCAGCGGCCGAGCATCGGCGTATTGGTGGTCGGCCGCGAGACTGGAGGGTCGAACGCACGCTCCTGCTCACGCTGCACGGTCTCCTGGGCGGCGACCTTGCGGGGAGCACGATCGACCTCGTAGCGGGTGCGGGCGGTGTCGTGGCCGATCTTCTTGGCCACGAACTCTTCACCCGACAGGCTCTGACCGTCCCGTTCGTAGGAGTACTCGTGGGCGTATCCCTCTGCGACGAAGCTGTCGCCCTTGGTGAACCGCTCGAAAGCGCGTTCGGCGGTAGCCCGGTACATGACGAGGTTGTGGAAGCTCGGCTCCAACTTTGTGAACGAGCCGTCCTCCTCGCGGTGGAAGTTCTCCTGACCGAACCTCGCGTAGAAGCGGGCTTCCCCGCGATCGGTCATCGTCAGCTGCGGGTCGGTGGCGATGAAACCAGAGATGGACTGCTGGGTACGGATAGCCATGGGACTGTCCTCCTGCCCTTCAGATTGGGGCGGCCCCATCGATCAGGACCGCTGTGCCAGGCAGGTGCACGCGGCTTCCCAGCGTTCAACTACTCGGCGCTGGGCGGCCGTTGCAGGAGGGCTTCGATGCCCGCGCGGTCTCGCGTGAGATGCGTGGCGTCGCCGCGCTTCGGCCAGGGCTTCAGGTCGGTGATGATCGGTGGTGTGGAGCGCAGGAGGATGACTCCGGTGCCGAATGGGAGGGTGCGGATGCGGTCGGGTGGCAGGATTGGCACCCGGCGTACGGAGCGCTGGTTTGAGCGGGTTCCGTGGTCGCCGAGGGTGATGGAATCGGTGTACTCGTCGCGCTCGCCGATGAGGGTGGCGAGGTCTTGAAGGTCTCGACTATTGGAGGCGCCGCCGAGGATGATCTTGACGATGCTGGCGTCCCAGATGGCTCCGGCCTGGTTCTCGCTCCACTTGTCCCTGGCTTGGGCCAAGGACTGGAGGACGGGCATGGTCGTGATCCCGGTACCTCCACCTTCCGCCATCAGAGTCGGCAGGGATGGGAGGGGTGCGAGGTTGCCGATCTCGTCCAGAGCGAGCAGGAGTGGCGGGTCAAGCCGAGCGCCCGGGTTCCGGGCGGCCATCCGCCGGGCAGTTTCGACGAGGTCTTCCACGAACGCGGCAACGAGGGCGGCACTATTGCCTGCCCCGGCTCCGGTGGCCAGTAGGTAGAGGGTGCCCTTGTTGCGGATGAAGGCTTCGGGGTCGAACTGCTCACCGGGCCCGGGGCTGACCGCGTCGAGGACGCGGGGGTCAGCCAGTGCTGCCAGCGCCAGGGAGACTCCTTGCCAGATGGAGTCGCGGGTGCGGGGATCGGCGTCGATCATAGCTTCCAGGGATTCGGCCCAGCCGGTTGCTGCGTGGGGCGAACCGGTGAGGATCGCGACGGCGTCGGCCGCGGCAGACGGGTCAAGGGTCCAACGGAACAGCTCGGCGGGCGTGCGGTGATCCAACGCGGCGGCATGAAGGAGAGCTTGGAGAGCCACGCGGGTCTTGCCTTCCCAGAACCCGCCACCATCCACCCCGCCGTCAGCGAGGCCGGTCGCGGTCGCGAGCCCGGTGGCGCGGATCATGGCCGTGAGCGGGTCATCGCAGCCGCGGATCGGTGACCAGCGCAATCCAGCGGGGACGCCTTCGGCGAGGTGCTGGGGGTCGAATACGGCGACGGGCCCGACCTTCTGTCGCGCGCGGAGTGTGACGGTGAGATTGTCGGGCCGAGTGCTGGTGGTGACCACGGCACCGGGCGCGTCGAGGATCGCCGGGATAACAATGTGTAAGCCCTTGCCGGATCGAGGCGGGCCGATGAGGAGGATGGAGTCCTCAACGCTGGCCCACACCTGCTTTCCCTTCGACTGCCCGAGCAAGAACCCCACATCGCGAGGTTCTGGCTCGACCAGGGACGGGCGGAGTGTCCTGGCGCGGTGGACCAGTGCTTTCGCCGATGCTGCTGTGGTGACTTCGTGGCTGGTGGCGGTCCCGGCCAGCCGGTGTGGGTCCACGTCGACCGCGCGGGAGTGACGTCGCCACTTCATCCACCCCCAGGCTCCTGCGGCTCCGAGGAAGCCGAGCATGAGTGTCAGGGTGGTCCAGTAGGCGATGGGGTTGAGCCCGTCGGCGTGGAGCGCGCCCGCTGGATCGCCGGGATTGAACAGGACAGCCAGGCCACCGGTGATGCCTGCTTGTGGCTGGTCGGCGCCGGTCACGAACGCAGCGACGGAGCCTGCGCCGCGGATGGCGAGGATGAGTCCGAAGAGGGCCGCGAGCCCGACCATGAGGATGTTCGTCAGCTCGTCACCCATCGAGCCGGACTGGCGCTGCGTGCTCATGGCACTCGCCGCGTCACGACCCGCGCCGAGGTGATGCCAACCAGCAGAATGTCCGCGCCGCCCGAGGGTAGTTCCCTGAGATCTAGTGTCACGCGGACGGTCCCCGCCGCAGTGGCTTCAACGGTGCTCCGGACGAGGGCGACCGTGACCTCTTCGCCCGGCTGGAATCCGGCTCCGGCCACCTCAGCGGTTTCTGGTGTGTGGCGGTGACGGGCCCGACGAGGCGTCGGTGGTCCGTCGATTGGGTCGGGGCGTGGGGTGCGGACGGCATGAATGATGTCAGTGAATGTGCTGCCGTCGGACTCGTGAATCTCGACCCGGATGGTTCGTGTGCGGTCTGCGGTGAGGACGTCGAGGAGTTCGCCGAACCGCGCCTTCGTCCACGGCGCGGTTGGCGAGGGCTGCGGGTAGTCGGCGCCGTCCAGGGTGACGGTGAGGACACCGTAGGAATCGACCGTGATGACGGCCAGCGGCAGACTGACTGGCGTCTCGTCGGGGTTGACGGAGTGGCTGTGGTGAATGCTCATGTCCAACAGGTGCACCGGATACCCCTCGGCTCAAATCTCCATCCACTCAAGTTTGTTCTGACGCCCCGGCTGGCCGAGGGATCTACTTCCCACGTGGTGCAAGGTTCTCCGTGTCAGGACGACAGCTCAAGTCCTGTGGTGTCATGCAGATGTCTTTCGTTTTTGGCCGTGTTGGTTGTTCGTTGTTTGTTGGGGGCTCTCACGCGGTGAGTAGCCGAACGGGGTCGGCACTGTTGACGAGGTGCTGCGCAGCGCCCAAGATGCGGAGGACTTCGAGCAGAAGCTCGTCGACGAGTACGCGCTAGCGATGACTGTTGCCGGGGCTCACCTCGGATTCGCCTGGACCTACACCCGGGATGCGCGCTGGATCGCGTCGCGCAGCTGCTCGATGGTCGGGACCTCGGCTGGACCGTCGGGAGTCCGGTAGAACCGGCAGGCGAGACCGACAACCGTGCTGACGTCGGCGAACGGGTCGATCCCACCGATCAGGACCGTCGGGGAGCCATGGAAGCCAACGAACGGCATCCTCGGGAGTCTCAATGTTCTGATGGATGACCGTCACGTCGCGGCGGCCACGCAGTGTCTCCGCGAGCCGCTGGTCGAGCAGTTCCCGGTTCGGACAGCCCTCGAAGGACTGGATCGTGATCTTCAAGCCGAAGTCTCCTCTCTAGATCGTTGTTCGTGATGATGTGGGATCAAACCCTCGCCAGCGACGCGGAGTGCGACTCCGCGGGTGCAGCCAGCGCGACCTTCTCGGCGCGGGCTGCGCGCAGGCCGTTGGCGATGACGACGACCTCGGCGACCTCATGCACGAGCACGACGGCGGCCAGGCCCAGCACCCCGGTGATCGCGAGAGGCAGCAGCACGGTGATGATCGCGAGCGACAGCACGATGTTCTGGTTCATGATCGCCCGGCCGCGGCGGGCTTGCTGCAGCGCCTGCGGGATGAGGCGCAGGTCGTGGCCGGTGAAGGCGACGTCGGCGGACTCGATCGCGGCGTCGGACCCGGTCGCGCCCATCGCGATCCCGACCGTGGCCGAGGCCAGGGCCGGGGCGTCGTTGATGCCGTCGCCGATCATGCCGGTCGGCCGCTGCGTGACCGATGCCTTGACCTCTGAGGCCTTGTCCTCTGGGCGCAGCTCGGCCCGCACGTCGGCGATGCCAGCGATCTTCGCCAGGGCGTTGGCGGTGCGAACGTTATCCCCGGTGAGCATGACGACCTCGACGCCCTGCTCACGAAGCGCGGCGACGGCCTCAGGCGCTTCGGGCCGCAGCTCGTCGCGGACGCCGATCGCGCCCACCAGGTCGCCGTCGCGGGCGACCATGACGCAGGTCTGCCCCTCGGCCTCCATCGCCGAGACCCGGTCGGCCAGCACGCCGGGAGCGATCCATCGCGGGCTGCCTACTGTGATCTCGTGGCCGTCCACTTGCCCGGTCACGCCGTGGCCGGGCTCCTCAACCACTCCGGCCGCGTCGGGCACACTCGACGCCGCCTCGGTGATGGCGGTGGCAAGCGGATGCGTGCTTTGCTGCTCCAGCGCCGCGGCCCAGCCAAGCATGTCCTCGCGGGTGACCCCGGCGACTGTGGCGACGTCGGTGACCGCGGGCTCATTACGGGTCAGGGTGCCGGTCTTGTCGACCGCGATCCTGCGCAGAGAGCCCAGACGCTCGAACGCGGCCCCGCTCTTGATGATCACGCCAAACCGGCTGGCCGCGCCGATCGCAGAGACCACCGTCACGGGAACGGCGATCGCCAGCGCGCACGGCGAGGCGGCCACAAGCACGACCAGGGCACGGGTGATCCACGTCTGAGGGTCGCCGCTGAGCAGCGAGCCGAGCATGCCGACCAGCACGGCGAGGACCATCACGCCGGGCACCAGGGGCCGGGCGATCCGATCGGCGAGGCGGGCCCGCTGGCCTCGGTCCTGCTGCGCCTGCTCGACCAGTCCCACCAGGGTCGTCAGGGAGTTGTCCGCACCGTCGGCGGTCGCGGTGATCTCCAGCGCGCCGGAGGCGTTGATCGACCCGGCAGCGACCTGATCACCTACGGCGACGTCCACCGGGATCGACTCGCCGGTGATGGCCGAGGTGTCGAGGCTGCTGCGGCCCGACGACACGGTGCCATCGGTGGCGACCCGCTCACCGGGGCGGATCCGCAGGACGTCGCCGACCTTTACTTCCCGGGCGGGGACCTCAACGGCGGTGCCGCCCCGCATCACGGTGGCCGTCTCGGGCACGAGCTTCAGCAGTGCGCGCAGCCCCGAGCGGGCGCGGTCCATCGCCTTGTCCTCCAGCGCCTCGGCGATGGAGTAGAGGAACGCGAGCGCGGCCGCTTCCTCGACGTAGCCGAGGATCACAGCGCCGACGGCGCTGATCGTCATCAGCAGGGAGATGCCCAGCTTGCCCTTCGTGAACAGGCCCCGCAGCGCCCCGGGAGCGAACGTCCACGCACCCAGCAACAGGCCGACCCAGAAAAGCACCAGCGCCGTCACCTCGGCAGCGGCGCTCTCGCCAGCCGTCCACTCCGTAATAAGCCCAGCGAGGAAGAAGACTCCCGACATGATCGGGACGAGGATCGCGGGGTCGCGCCACCAAGGGCGCTCGGCTTCCTCGCGCTCCTCGGCAGCGTTGGGAGCGTCGTGCTCGCAGCCGCATGCCGCGCTCATGCCCCGGCCTCCTCGCGCTTGTCGCAGCAGCCCGGGACCGAGCAGGTCGGGTCAATGCACGGCGCGCTCTCGTCGACCGCCAGCGTCACATCCACAAGCGCGGTGAGCGCCGCGGCCAGATGCGGGTCCGCGATCTCGTAACGGGTCTGCCGACCCTCCGGCTCAGCGACCACGATCCCGCAGTCACGCAGGCAGGTCAGATGGTTCGAGACGTTCGAGCGAGTCAGCTCCAGCTCACGCGACAGCACGGCCGGATAGTTGGGACCGTCCAGCAGCGTCATCAAGATCCGGGAACGAGTCGGGTCCGCCATGGCCCGGCCGAGCCGGTTCATGACGTCGAGGCGCGAAGCAATAGTCAGCATACACTGACCGTACAGCAATCACTGAACAGTCGGCAACTGTCGAACCTCACGAGAGCGCATGCGCCTCCGCCATCGTCGGGTTCCGCGAGCTTTGAGTACGAGATAGCGCAAGCAGGGTATTGGCTGCTCAAGTTCCCGCGAAAAGCTCCAGTATTTCGACGAACTCTTAAACTTTGCTGGTCATGCGGGTGGTGGTGTCGAAGAGTGCGAGTTCGTCGGGGTGGAGTTGGTGCTGGCAGACGAAGGAGCGGTCTTTGATGCGCCACAGGCCTTGGCCGACGCCCAGCCCGGGTAGGAGCTTCTGTTCGGTGCCGGTGAGTCCGAGGGTGCGGGCGGTGGTGCCGAGCTGGTCGGATTCTTGGCGGTAGATGATCCTGGTCTCCGCGTTGGCCAGGAGGCTGTTGGCGAGGGATCGCATGGCGGAGCCTTGGTCGCCGACGTTTTCCAGGTCGGTGAGTTTGTGGAAGATCAGCATGTTGGCGATGCCGTAGTGGCGGGCGAGCCGCCAGTGCGCATCCATTCGCTTCAAGAGTGCCGGGTGGGACATGAGTCGCCAGGCCTCGTCGTAGATGCACCACCGCTGCCCACCGGCTGGGTCCAGGAGGGCGGACTCCATCCACGCGCTGGAGCACGTCATCAACACGGAGATCAACGTCGAGTTCTCAGCGACGCGGGACAGGTCGAGGGAGATCATCGGCAGGGTCGGGTCGAACGTGACGGTCGAGGGGCCGTCGAACAGCCCTGCCAGGTCACCTGCGACCAATCGGCGCAGGGCGTGGCCGACGAGGCGCCCGTCCTCGGCGAGCCGCCCGTCCGGATCTGCTGCCTTGCTGGGGTTGAGGACGTGGTCGACGACCATGGGCAGGATCGGCACGTCATTGCCGCGCACTGTCTCGGTCAGGGCGGTGTCGATGGCGGTGTGCTCCAACGGCGACAGGGGCCGGGTGAGCACGGTTTCGGCCAGCGCCCCAATGAGGTCGCGGCGGCGGGATGCGATGGTGGAGGCCCACTCCGCATCGTCCATCCCGGCGGGGCGGTAACCCTCATCCAGCGGATTGAGCCGGGTCGACAGGCCGTGGCCCAGCACGATCGCCCGGCCGCCGACGGCCTCGGCAACCGCGGTGTGTTCACCTTTCGGGTCCCCCGGCACATAGACGCGCCGCCCGAAAGGGAGGGACCGGGTGTAGAGACTCTTGGCCAGCGAGGACTTCCCAGAGCCGACGATGCCCGCCAGCACCAGGTTGGGTGCGGTGATGACGCCGCGGGCGTAGAGCACCCACGGGTCGTAGACGAAGCTGCCACCCGAGTAGAGGTCCTGTCCGACGAAGACCCCATCGGCACCGAGTCCTCCCTCCGCGAGGAATGCATAGGCGCCAGCCAGGGTGGCGGACGTGTCCTGATGCCGTGGCAGTTTGAGCTTTCCGGGTGAACGTAACTGAGCTGGCCCAGGTTCACCGGCGGCAGGCAGGTAGGTCGTGGCTTTCCGTTCGGCGCGCTCTGCGTCAGCTTTCGCTCGGGCAGCTTCGCGTTCGGTGGCGCGTTGTTCGGCCTGGAGCCGGGCCGCGGCCTGGCGGCGCTGCTTACGGAGGCGACGACGTTCCTTGGCTGGGGCGACGAGTACCGCGGTGTGCAGGGTCTCAGGTTCTTGGGCGGTCACAGTCCTAGCCCCCGTGATTGTTTGACCGGGGCAACGCCCGGGTGTTCGAACCACGATCCGCCAGGCACCGGCCGGAGCGATTCCGTGTGGGCGATGGCGGGACGGCGGGTGGGCTCATCCTCCAGGACGTCGCCCGGTTGGATGGTGTGGAGGCGGTAGAGACCGACGTGACCGAAGGAGTGGTTGTAGGTGATCTGGTAGTCCCCGTCGCGAACTTCCCGGTCGAGCACACCTGCCGGTGGGAGGTCGTAGACGTGACCGTCCTCCAATGCCGTGTCGGTCGTCTCCTCCCCGTAGTCCCAGTTCTTGAGGTAAGTCATCGCGGTGTCGGGGCCGTCGCGGTCGATCATGTCGAGGACCTCGTCGGCCTCCGAATCTTGGAGGAACACCACGGACACCCAACGCCGGACCGCTACCTGTTTGGTGGCGGGTTCGGTGTGCCACGCGATTCGGCCCGCCGCCGACATCGCGGCGTTGAGCCGGTCTTCTGCCTGGTCGATGAGCGTCGCAGTCTGGTGGAGTTCGTCCGCGGCGGCCAGAGCATCGGCCGATCCGGATGCGTGGTCGCCATAGTCGTCGAAGGCCAGGTTTCGGTTGCTGGCGTGAGCGGTGCTCAGCTGGTCGAGGACCTGTCGAAGTGACCTCACCCCTGACAGCAGATCGCCGAGGACGGAGTACATGTCTTGGGGATGGTCGATGGTGTGGGTGGCGTGCGCGAGCCCGCGCAGTGCCTCGGATGCTTCCCCGGCGTCGGCACCGGGATCGTAGAACGTGGGCATGGCAGACTCCCTCGTGGTCGTGTGGGAGACAGGTGCGCCACGGGTCCCGTCAAGATGTCGGTGCCTGTCCGTACGCTTGAGGCATGCACTCGGACTTCATTGCGCTCGTCATAGCGAGCATCTCGCTTCTCGTCGCAGGGCTCTCGCTTGGATGGCAGATTGCACAGTGGCTCCTATCCGCTGGAAGGCCGAAAGCAAAGCTGCTTCACGGAGTACAGGGGCGTGGTGGTCTCGCTACCGGTCCAGTTGAGAAATCCGGAGAACCTCGCAATTTTGAGAGCCTCCGAGAACAGGGCTTCAATGATCCCGAGATCATCGGAGTACAAGTCACCAACCATGGTCGGGCACCGGTCACGGTGGATCGGATCGTGCTCTGCACGAGAGGCGGGAAGATGAGCGTCGTTCCGCAGAACGAACTGCTGGGTCCTGCGCTTCCTCATCGACTTGAGGCTGGCACCAACGAGAGCTGGTACATGGAGGCCGACTTCGGCTACCGCTTTGTTGCCGCGTCGAGGGATACGCTTCACGAGCAGATCCGCGGTGTCTACATGTCGGCAGCGCTCGGCAACGGGAAATCAATCGCTACTCCAACAACGCTGCGGATGTAAAGATGCGTCCGCCGCTATACCACCCGACACAGTGGCAGCGCTGCTGCGGTGAATGCTTGGGCTTGCTGGCCGACGAGGAGCCGTGTCTCGCAGGAGGCTTGGATGGCGGCTTGTTCGATGGCGGCGACGGCTGCGTCGAGGTCGTCGTTGGTGGTGGCGGAGACGCTGATGAGGCCGGTGTAGCGCAGGACGCCGTGGCCTGCGGTGAGGTCGGCTTCTTGCTGGAGGACGTCGTGGTATTCGGCGGTCTGGCTCGCGTCTTCGATCTGCCCGATCTTCTGGCGCTGTGCGGCGTCTGAGATGTACTCGGTCTTCTTCTTGCGGATGTCGCGGGCGGCTTGGTCGGAGCGCATCGGGGTGCACAGGAGGGAGAAGGATCGTTGGATGCCGTTGGAGAGCAGGATGGGTGCGAGGAATCCTGGGTAGACCATGGAGCGCGGCCACTCACTGATCCAGAGGACGGCGTGGTGGGCGGAGTCGGTGCGCAGCCGGTTCCAGGATTCGTTGACGGCGACGGGTCCGGCGGTGGCGAGGTTCTGGCCGAGTTCCCCGTGGCGTTCCAGAGTGGCGGCGACGGCGGGGTCGTAGGCGGAGCGCAGGATGACGGCGATCTGTCCGCAGGTCAGCCACGCGGACGGTGCCAGGTCGGCGGAGCGTAGGGCGGCGACGAGGGTGTTCATTTCTTGGCGGAGGACGGCGGCGCCGCCGCGGATGCCGCCGCCTGCGGTGCGGATCTGCCGGGCCGCGGCCTTCATATCCAGGGACAGCGACAAGGTGGTGGCGTGGCGTTCGCCTGCGGGCCCCGCCCTGTCGATCAACTCACTGTAAGTGGTGGATGCCCACGATGAGTCATGGGTGCCGTGGGTGGACCACCATTCGGCAAGGCCCGTGCCTGAGTCCGGCAGGGTGCGTTCGAGGACTTGGAGCATGGAGACCCGCCCGGAGCGGCATGCGGTGGCCAGCACCCGGCTCCAGGAGGTGACGCGTCGTTCCTGCTCACCGGGGTCCAGCAGCACAAATGCCGGGTGCGTCACGGAGATGACGGCGGTAAGCGTGGCGGCAGAAGGGTCGTGGATCATTCCCGCCCCGGTGCTGGAGTCGCGGTATTCGCGCAGCCGTGCGGCGTCCCCGGGTAGCGCGAGGGTGCCCGCGGGACGTGGTTTGACGATGCGGCGGCGGTAGAGCAGCTGGCCGCCGGTGGTTTTCCAGATCCACCAGAAACCCACGGGTACCCATTCGACGATGGGGCGTCCGGACAGGGGTATCCAGGTGAGGGCTGCGGCCAGGACCCAGATGGGTGCGGTGATGGCGATGAGGATGCCGCCTCCTGCGTAGAACGCCCACACGAGGGACACCACCCCGACGCCCAGTGTCACGAGCTGTGACAGGGAGAGTCCCAGGAGGACACCTCTGCGGGTCAGCCGGGAGAACTTCACCGGCACCAGCTCCGTGCCGGGAGCATTGCTTGACGTCATGACGGGTCACTCCTTGGGTGGCTGGGGTGCGAGCGGATCAGCAGGCGGCTTCGGCTTGGCGGGTGGAGGGCTTGGTGGTGGTGCGGGGTCGCTCGATGGCGGGTTCGGCTGCGGTGTCGACAGCGGCGGCGCACTTGGGTTGCCTTGTTCGGGTGGCGTGGGGCTTCCTGCCTGGTCGGCGGCGTCAGCGGCGGATTCGGCTTGGCCACCGACTTCGTGGCCGAGTTTGGGCCCGGCTTTGACTGCGTCTTTGACGACCTCGGCGGCGACAATGACGGCGGCGGCGGGTCCTGCCGCAGCCGCGGCGCCCCCTCCAGCCCCGGCGGTCTCGGTGGTGGCCGCGGTCGACCCTGTTGTGGGCGCCGTGGTCGTGGGCGGCGGGCCTCCGGTGGGCGGCGCGGAACCACTGCCTCCCGAGCCTTCGCTGTCGCCGCCGTCGAGGATCTTCTTCACCCCGTCCGATTTCGGTTTGGAGGGGACGGGGATGGGCTGGTTGAGGGCGTTCTTGGCTTCCTGCTCGGTGCCCATCGCGTGGTAAAGGTCGAAGCCGAGGAAGGAGATGAACCGGTAGACCATGTAGGGGGCGAACGCGGCGATGAACAGCAGCACGATCCCCGAGATCGGTTCGGTCACCGCAGACAGGTCCGCCTCGATCGGAGTGGCGACCTGGGTGATCGCGATGAGGAACACGACGACGAGGACGAGCTTGGAGACGATCAACGCCACCACGAACGCCGCCCATTTCCCGATCCAGGAGCGGGTGACATCCCAGGCGGCCCCGGCGAACGCGACCGGTGCCAGGACGATCGCCACCAACAGCAGGGCTTTGCGGATCAGGAGGCTGAACCAGACGATGGCGACCGCGCAGATCATGAGACCGGCGAGAAAGATCGTCACGATCGCCCCCACCCCGGGGGCGGCGATGTTGATCCCGGTGAGGCCCGCGGTGAGCAGGGCGATCTTGTCACCCATCGTCCCGGTGGTTTCCCCTGCGGCTTGGACGACGCCGATGCACAGTTGATCGACGATCTCCAAGGCTGTAGCGGTCAGCGTGATGACGAGGAACGACCCGAGGACGGCTTTGCCCGCCCCGAGAGCGGCCCTCGACAACGCGGAGGGTTCTCGGCGGATGAGTCCGAGGATGAGTTGGAAGCAGAAGAAGAGCAGGACGATGAGTACGCCGATGCCGAAGAGCAGGTTGTACACGTCCAGGTAGCCCTTGGCGGTGACGTCGACGAGGGTGGTGGAGTCGAAGACTTTCCACATGGCCTCGATGAGCCATCCGGCGGCCTGGCCCATGGTGGAAGCCAACCAGTCGAACGGGGCTGAGACGAGGGTCGCGGCGGCTTCTCCGGCGGCGTCGCACACCGATGAGATGACGGGAACATCGCAGACACCCATCACAAACCTCCCAGATGTGAGTGAATGGGGCTAGACCTGTTGGCCGACGTTCCAGAAGAAGTTGATGAGCGTGACGGCGGCACCGCAGATCACGGCCGCGCCGCAGGAGACGAGGACGCCGATCTTGCCGCGCCCTGCCAAGTGCGGGTTGGACGAGTTGGCGCCGAAGCCCCACACGATCGCGGAGATGATGAGCGCGAGGACGGACAGGATCAGTCCGATGGTCATCACGGCACCGACGATGGTGCGCAGCTGGGAGATGCCAGGAAGGCCGGAATCGTTCGGGCTGATGTTGATGTCCAACGGCACCAGTGCGGGCAGCAGGATCAGGGCGGATGCGAGGTCGATCACGATGAACTCCCAAAAATCAGAACCACCCAGGGTGGGCGGTGGACGAGAAACATGGTCGACCAGCAGGTGCACCCGCCTCCCCAGGACAGCAGAAGGCCCGCCACGGGAGACGATCCGAGGCGGGCCAAAGCTGGGTCAGTTCAGAGTTGTTCGCCGAGATTGATGAGCCAGTTGATCCAGGCGACTGCGGCCCCGGCGAAGACTGCTGCGCCCAGGGCGACGAGGACGCCTGCACGGGCTTTGGCGGCGACCGAGGTGCTGCCGGTTCCGGTGGCGATGGCCCAGATGATGGCGGAGACGATGATCATGAGGACCGCGACGACCAGGACGATGGTGAGGGAGGCGCCAATGACGGTTTTCAGATCGCCGACGCCGCTCAGGCCGTCAAAGTTGGGGAACACGTTCATGACAGGGCTCCAACCGGCGCTAGCAATTATTCGAAGCGGTTGAAATGTCCATGCCACGAGGTGCGCGGCAGAACCCATGGGGGTCGGCGACGGTAGGCTAAGGTCGTCGGGCGAGGAGGGATCGCAAGCATCTGGTGCCATGCGCGACGCTGATCTGAGAGGTGGTCTGTTGGCGCAGGAGGTCCCCGTTCCCGGTAACCCGGAGGACGCTCAGCAGTTGCTGTACCTGCTGCTCGGCAGAGCGATCGCCCGTTGCCAGGTCGCCGAAGCCGCCGCAGAGACGATCCACCAGGTGCTGCTGGGCAAGCCCCCTCGCGAGCGGAGCACGCTGGGGGCGAAAGCAAAGGCCGTGGAGCCTCAGCTTCCAGACCATCTCCAAGCCGAGTACCGCACCCTTGTCGAGGCGCGGAACTATCTGGTCCACCGGTTGCTGTTCGACCACGGCGGATGGAAGGGCATCCCCGGCTGGGACAGCCCCGAGCTGTATCGGAAGCTCTACGACTCCATCGACGACGCAACGCAGACCATCGATCGAGTCAGCGACCTGCTGAACAGGTACCTCGTTGACACGAACCCCGAGGTGGCGATCTTCAAGATTAGCGATCAGGGTGTCGAGGACATTCGAGACCTGTAACCCTCCGCCCTCTTGATGGTTCGGGCTGGTGGCCCTCCCCGAGCGCGCCAGGCTGCTCAGCGTCAGCGGCGCGCGCCGGCGTAGTTGTTCCAGGCGGAGCCGGTGAGTTCGGCCCAGCGGGTGGCGGTGCCGATGCTGATGCCGGTGAGGGAGGCGAACACGGCGGGCGGGGTCGTGGATGCCAGGTGCAGCAGGGCGGTGTTGCGGCTGGCGCGGGTGATGATCCCGAGCCGGTTCATGCGCGCCATGAGCGACGTGGGGTGCAGGTGGGTGCCGGCGTTCTTCCCGGTGAACAGCCAGCGGGGATCGGCGAGGGTGCTTGCCGTGCCGAAGGGCTTGGCGACCGGCAGCGCGGTGACCAGGGCGTCGAGCGGAGGGATGAGCAGCAGTGGCTCGGGGCCGAGGGCGAGGTAGGTGTCGCCGTCGCTGACCTTGATGTCGCTGGTGGTTAGGGCGGCGATCTTCGCGGCGGGTTGGGCGTAGAGCAGGATCAGGCAGGCTGCGGCGCGGTCCTCGATGCTGGCGGAGTCGGGGTCGTGCAGGAGCCGTCGGGCCAGGGCGAGTTGTTCGTCGGGATCAGCGTCGTGGCCTGGGTCCTTCGGCGCGATGGGCTCGGGCAGTCGTACTCGGGGTAGGTAGCCGCCTCGTTTGAGCCAGCGGATGAAGCTCAGACGGGCGCTCCGACTGGGGCCGCCGAGCCAGGCATCGATGCAGGCTTGCGGGCAATCGTCGAGGTCATGGCCGTAGGCGGTGAGGTGGTCGAGGAAGCTCTTGGCGGTCTGAATGTCGCCCCGGCAGCGGGCCGCGACGTGCGCGCTGATGCGACCGTGGCGGTTGGTCTTGGCGCGGCCGGCGACGTGCCAGCGGGCGTAGCGTGTCAGCACTCCGCGCAGCTCGGGATCGGTGATGCCGGCGACGGTTTCGGTGACGTAGCGGTGCAGCCTGGTGGCGTTCTCATCGCGTGGCGGGAGCGCCTCGGCGGCGACGAGCATGGCGCGCAGGTAGTTGACCGAGGAGACCTGCGGCTGGGCATCGAGAGCATCGTGGGACAGGTCGAGCCGGCCGGCGGCGATGTCGGTGAGCAGGCGCAGGCTTGCAAGACCCCGCCAGTTGCTCAGCAGCGACCGGGGTTGGCGAAGCTCGGTCAGCGCGTCGCGGACGCCTTTGAGCTCGGGGCGGATCGTCCCGCCTGGGCCGGTGAGTGCGGCGTCGATCTGCTGGGCGGCTTGGCAGGCGAAGCAGCGGGGACGGCCATGATTGGTGGTGCGGCGGCCGAGGGCCTGCCGCCCGCAGATCGAGCAGTCGATCACCGGCGCCTGGTAGCAGGTCGGGCAGGTATCCGGCGTCGTCGCGGTGGCTTTCAACGCGATCCGTTTGAGCCGGCCGCAGACGCCGCAGACCCGCTTCGGGTTGCGGTAGCAACGCGGGCAGAGGTTCCGCGATCCCGCGCGCTTCCCGCCGGCCCGAGTAGCCAGTGGGCCGAGAGTGCCGCATTCGTCGCAGGCGTCCTCGGCGGTGCGGGTGCGGGCGTAGCAGGTCACGCAGATCGCGCCGCCATCGTCGGTGCGGGCGTTGACCCGTCGCGTCCTGCCGCAGCCCGTGCAGACCTCCTCGGGTGAGCGCTGCGCGCGGCAGGCTCGGCATTCGCCCCGATCCAGGATGTGGTTCCAGCGCAGGTTCTTGTCCCGTCCGCAGCGGAAACAGGTACCGCGGACGATCGTGCTCGCCATTCAGTCGATCAGTCCCCGGCCGGTCTGATGACCGCGCGAGTCGGACGGTTCTTGCTCGGCTTCGACGGCGTGGCCGCCCCGGTGGTGCCGGTCTTGCGGCCGCGCCGGGATTTGGTCGCGACGTAGGGCTCGATCAGGTCGTTCGGTGTGACATCGAAGATGTCGCAGAGCGCGGCCAGGAACCGCATGTTCAACCGCTCGGGCTGCCCGGTCACGATCCGGTAGACCTGCGTGGAGGTCATCACCACGCCTCGTTCGGCCAGCAGCGGCACCAGGTCGGTGGTGGACTGCATGCCGTGCTCGTTCATCACCTTGCGGACGTGCCAGCGATAGGCCACGGTCTTCGTCATGATGGTCAGCCTTCCTCGATCGCCGATGGTGGAGTGAACGCCGCGTCCAGAGCGCGGCGCAGGGTGCGGTTCCGGTAGTCGCCGGAGACGCCGGTGTAGAGGGCGGTGGTCGATCCCCAGCGGTGCCCGACCTGCTGCTGCACGAACAGCGGGTCGAAGCCGTCCTCGATCAGATGCGTCACATAGGAGTGCCGCAGGCAGTGCGGGTGCAGGGCGGGGTCGAAGCCGAGCTCGTCGCGGTACTCGGCGAACCGTAGCCCGATGTAGCTCCCGCTGACCCTGGATTGTCGCTCGGTCGGCCAGAGCATCCCGCTGCCGGCCGTGTCGAACAGGGGCAGCACCTCGGTGACGTATTCCTCAATCACCGGGCGGGTCCAGTCGAACACCGCCAGCACCGCGCGACGCCGGGGTTGAGAGCCACGGCTGGCTTTGCCCCACCGGACGTTGCAGACCCCGAACCGGCCGAACTCGGTCGCGGTCGGGTTGCGGGTGAAGTCATGAAGGTCCAGCATCCCGACCTCACGACGACGCAGCCCGAAGGCGTAGATCATCTTGAACAGCGTCGCGTCGCGGAATACCGACTTCCAGCCCTTCTTCCCGCGTGTGCGGGCCTGGTCGACGCGATCGTCGGCGTAGTCGAAGAAGGTTTGCACCTCGATCCGCGACAGAGGTCGCACCGTCGGGCGTGCCTCGTGATCGCCCGTGTGGATCGCGGTGTTCCACTCGTGGCAGACCTGCACCGGGTGGGTGCCGAACAGCTCCTCGCACCGCTCCACCCACCCGTAACGACGGTCGGTGAGGAAGTCGCAGAACAACGCGACCGCGTTCTGATAAGAGCGGATCGTGCCGTGCGAGCAGGGCTTGTCGCCGGAGACCAGCTCGGTCGTCCACTCCTCGATGTCGGCAGGAGTCCACTCCCACGGCAGGCTCCCGCAGAACCCGGCGAACCGGCGCACCTGCACCAGTCGCGCCCCGATCGTCTTCGCATTCAGCATCCGCGAGGACTGCTGCGCCGACCAGCCGGCCAGCATGTCATCGAAGACCTGCTCCACCGGGCGCAGCAACGACACGTTGCCCGGCCGCAGCGCCGTCACCGATCCAGGCCGGTTCCCGTCCTCGAAGTCCACCCCGATAGTCTTACATCTAATGTAAGAAAAGTACATCTAATGTAAGCAGTGGCGCGTTTCCCCTGGTCATGAGCCGCTTCGCAGCGCCCAACTGTCGCCCACTGATACCCTTGCCTGACCAGGGAATCCGCACGATCCCGGCCCTGGCCGATTACATCTAATGTAATAATTGCTAGTTTTCCTTCACGGTGATGTGCAGGTGGTCGTAGTGGCCTCCGGTGATGTCAGATGGGTCGTGCATGCCGCCGCCGTTGTAGGGGCGCCAGCCCTCCGCGTCGCGGTCGATGTTCCAGATGGTGCCCTGCCAGATCAGGTAGTGGACGCCGAGGGTTTCGGCGTGGTCTTTGACCCAGTTGGTGACCTCCCACCCGGCCTCCAACTGCGCGGAGGTGGGGCGTGTCCCGATGGGGTTGCCGAAGGTGATGTCGCAGGCCCGCCCGAGTGGATGCTCGGACTTGGTGCCGCTGCGTGGCGAGTAGCAGGACCAGGAGGTGTCCGGGTAGGCCTGCTGGGTCTGGGCCATCACGTAGGCCATGCGTGCCGTGATCTGCCCGCCCGTGGTCGGATCATCCACGAGTGCGTCGGGGTCTCCTCCGGGGAAGGCAGCGGGGTCTCCCGCGGTGCTGGAGGTGGAGCAGCCGTCGGTGTCGGTGCTGCCGGTGGCTTCGGGCAGGTCGGCAGCGTTGTGGTCGTTGAGCCAGGGTGCCGGGTCGATGGCCTCATTGTCGGTGCCGCCGGGGCGGACCTCGAAGTGCAGGTGCGGACCTGTGGAGTGCCCGGAGGAGCCGACGTCGCCAATGTGTTGGCCCGCGGTCACGGATTGGCCTGCGGTGACGTGGATGCCGGTTTCCCACATGTGGATGTAGGCGGTGGCGAGGGTGGCGCCGTCGATGTGGTGTTCGATGACGATGATCCCGCCGCCCGATTCGGTGTATTGGGCGCGGGTGACGGTGCCGTCGGCGGCGGCCATGATCGGCGTGCCCTGCGGTGCGGCGAGGTCGATGCCGGAGTGGATGCGGGATTCCCCGTTGATCGGGTCAATGCGCGGCCCGAACTCGGAGGTCTGGACCCACGTTCCTTCCGGTAGCGGGAACACCACTCGGGAGGTTTCACCTGTCACCACTGGTATCGCGCCGGAACCGGAGCCGGTCCCGCTGGTGGTGAGGGTGGTAAGGATCTTGTCGGCGACGGGCGCGTAGTTGTCGTACCGGTCGGGGAAGGCGGAGACTTCCACGGCTTGGGCGGCTTCGCCCTTGCCCATCTGTTCCCAGCCGGGGATGTCCAGCAAGCCGCGAGGTGAGGGGTAGTTCGGTCCGGTGGGTCCGCCGAAGAATGCTGCGACCTGGTATTTCGGGTCCATGAGTTGGTCGACGCTGCCCCACCCGGATTGGGGGCGCATCTGGAACAGGCCGAGACTGTCGTGGTCTCCACCGTTCCCGTCGTTCGGGTAGTCCCCGGATTCGGGGTAGGTGCCGGTGTTGGCGAGCATCCGCAGGCTCGACTCGGTGAGCGCTGCCATGAGGGCGATCTGGAGCCCGTCGCGGGTGACGCCGTCGACCTTGGAGCCTTCGGTGATGATGGTCGCTGCGTGGGTGAGCTGCTGCCGGTTCAGGGTGAATGTTTCCCCGGCCGCGGTGGTCACCTCCAGTGAATCCGGGACGTTTCCGACGCTGACTCCTGCGCTGCCGGTGGTGGTGCAGGACGCGTTGGCGGCGGGGTTCATGATCAGTGCGACGCCGACCAGTCCGAGGGTGGGTCCAAGGAACATGAGAGCTGCGGTGAGGAGAGCGAGTTTCTTCAACATGCCGGGTCCTCCTGTCAGTTCAGGGGGTTGTCGAGCCCGGACAGGCGCAGCAGGTAGCAGTCGCTACCAGACGGGCAGGCGATGAACAGCGTGAACGCGACGTCCCGTTCTGCCGAGGTCGGTTTCCCGTTCCAGGTGCCGTCGCGGTGGCGGGTGCCGTGGATCGTGTAGGCGGTGGCACCCGCGGGGAGCTGGCCGGGATGCGCCTGTTGGACGGCCTGCGCCCATGAGTCCGGGACCCGGATCGAGTCGATGGTGAGGGTCTGAGCAGTGGCGTAGAGGCGCAGCTTGGCCCAGGCCTCACGGGTGGGCAGGTAGGTGGCGATGTCGGCTGCGAGTCCTGCCTGCTCGGCCCCGGTCGGGTCGCCAACGTCCAGGAGGGCGGCGGTGTAGTCCAGGGGCATGAGCGCGGTGGTGGTGTCCCAGGTGAACAGGGCGTGGGCGACATTGCCCGCGAACGTCTCCGGGTCCCGTCTGGCCCGAACCGGAGGCACCACCGGGCGCGACGGGGCCTGTGAAACTTCGGGTGATGGCGCCGTGGAGGCAGGTTCTGCCGGTGTCGGGGCCGGGCTCTCGGTCGGCGCGCCGTTGGGGCCGGTGAGAAGTCCGTAGGCGCCGAACACCACCAGCAACACCACGGCGGTTCCGGTGACGATGAGGGCGATGAGTCGGCGCCGGGCACGTGCGTCAGCAGGTGTCTTCATGACCGGCAGGTGCGCCACGCGCCCCCGACGCGTCAGATGGCCGTGAGCCTGGGCCGCTGTCCGACATCTGCGGGGCTGGCGAGGGCGGTGCGGATCTGGTCGGCGAAGGCCGTGGCCTGATCGACGAACGTGAAGAACTCGTCGATCTCGGTGCGAGTGAGCTTGTCGACCAGGACCGCGACGTCGAAGTGGTCCCACCAGCCAGGTGTGAAGGACTGCCAGGTGTGGACGAACGTGCGAGGAGGCCACGCCTCCCGATCCTCAACGACGGGCGCCTTCGGCCGCGACGAGGCTGAACGGCGTTTGCCTGCGGTGCGCTGCTCGGCGTGGAGTTTGGCGAGCGCCTCCTCGGCCAGGCGCGCGGCGTCCTGTGAGCGGGAGGTGGCGGCAGTGGTGGTGAGGTCGCGGACCCGCTGCCAGGCCGGATGCACGGCCGCACCCTGCTCGATCTGCTCCAGCTCCAGTTCTGCCTGACGGCGGACCTGCTCGGGCTGGCCGGGATCGTTGGCAGTGTCTTGGAGCCAGGTGACCTTGTCCAGCGTGGCGTAGGAGGCGCCGCCGGGGATCATGTCGGCGGCCTGCTTCCTGCGCTCCCCAGAAGACTCTGACGGTCCCGCAAATTTTGCGGGACCGTCGTCTCCGGGCTGATGCTCACTGGAGAACCGCGTCGCCTCTTGGCGTCGTTCAGCGTCTTCGCGCAGCAGGTCGGTGATCTCCCGGTAGAGGGTGGCCTGCTCCAATTGGGTGAGCGGCTTGTGGAGCACGTTGTCGTCCTGCTCGGCCAGCAGGTGTGCGAGCGGGTCTGAGATGCCTGAGCGTACCCAGACTCGGACGGTGTCCCACCCGAGCTGCCTGATCGCCCCGAGCCTGCGCGCTCCGCAGACGAGGACGCCGTCGGGGGTGATGGTGATCGGCTGGAGCAGCCCGTACCTGTCGATGGAGGCGGCCAGGGTGTCGAGGTCTCCGAGGTCGTGGCGGTGGCGTGCCCCGATCTGGATCGAACTCACGGTCCGTTCCAGTTCGATGTGCCCGTCGGTGGCGGCCATGGCATGTCACCTGGCCCTGCCTGGGGCCGCCAGGGCGATGGAGAGGATGAGGTCTTCATCGTGGAGGATCGAGCAGATGGGTTCCCCGATGACCAGGCGCATGAGAATCCCTCGCCCCGCAGGCATGGCCTGCAAGGCAGGGTGAGGATTCCCGAGCAGGGCGTGGAGCAGGACCGCCCAGGTGTCGCGCGTCAGGTCCAGGAACGCCAGGGCGTACTTGTCGTGGCGCAGCGCCTCGTATGCGGAGAGTCTGGAATGGGTGCGTGAGAGAGCGGTGGTCACGTAGTGGATCGCGGTCCGGGCCGTGTCGGGCGGCCAGCCCAGCCCGGTGAACAACGCGACGCACTCATCGACCGCGTTCAGGGCCGACAACTCCTGGGCCTGCGGCCCGGTGCCGTCACGGTCATCCTCGGTGTCGGGGTCGTCGATATGGTCGTAGACGTGGAAGGAAGGGTGGTAGTCCGACAGTGGGGTCTCCCGGTCGGACATTCTCTCGGGGTCGTGGACATCCTCGTACTTGCGGCGCCGGGCCTGATGCGTTGAGCACAGCAGGCCCTGGCCGCGCTCTTCGGCAACGCACGTGATCTGCACGGCGCGGGTGACCACGGCCCAGGGGTCTCGCGCCGTGCGGGTGGATTCGTTGCGCATCGCTTCGAAGGCGGCGCTGGCGGTCTCCCACGGGTCGAGCCCGTGTTTGCGGGCGAGCCCTGCGTACTTGTCGGCCGCGAAGGCGACGAGTGCACCGGCGGTGGGGTCGTGCTCCCAGCTGGCAGGGCCCGCCTCGTGGAGCCGGACGAGGACGTGGCGCAGGCCCTCACTGGTCGTGAAGTCCTCGCCATGCTCAGGGTGCGTGATCGTGGTGGTCATGGTTGCTGGCGCCTCCTTGACCCGTAGGTGCGCACCGGCTCCCACACCGCCAAGCGAGCGGGGCAACGGGCGACCTTGCGGGTCGGGCCGCTGGGGGTCAGGGGATGCCGACCGCATCGCGGGTGGTCGCGCGGTCCGCGTGCCCGCGGCCGAACGCGGAGACCGGTGGGAGCCTGCGCGCTCGTACCGCCAGGGCTCGTGCGCTCGTGGTGGCGGCGTGGCGGGAGCGGCGGGCCATGTCGGCCTGGAAGTCGATCCCCGCGCGCGCCACGCGCGAGCCGGTTCGGGCCATCAGGTCGGTGGGACGCACCCACTCCACCCCGCTCCCCACTCGGTGCTCTCGGCTCAGCGCGGGGTCGACGGCCGGATCGACCCTGCGAGACGTGTGGCTGGCTTCGATGGCGTCCGGTGTGCCCGTGGCGCCAGCGATGTCCCCGATCATTGGGTCTGGGGTCTGCTCGTCGGTACTCATGACTTCTCCTCGTGGATGTGGGCCTGATCACTCAGGCCCGCGGATATGTCGTTCGTGTCCGTCTCGTCGGCAGACACGTCGTCTACTGGGGCGTCTGCGACGGTGTGGGCGGTGAGCCAGCGGCCGACCGTGGAGGGGTGGACGTCGAGCTGGCGGGCGATCTGCTTGTTCGGCCACCCCAACTCGTGCAGGGCCGCGGCGCGCTCGCGTCGATCCGCCGAAGACTCCAAGCCGAGTACGTAGCTGATGGATGCGGGTTCGCTGCTGGGGTCGTCGGAAGTTGGCGCAGGTGACGTCAGAATTTCGGGACGGGCCAGGTCCGCTGACGTTGCGTCGTCGATGTCGGGCCACGCGCGGAGCGCAGCATCGGGAGGTTCCGCTGTGGCGTGAGGTTCGGGTGGTCGGGTGAGGATGACGGTCAGGTGGGTGATGGCCAGGAGCACGACGGGAGGGACCGCGGCAACGGCACCGGCGAGAATGCTGGGGACGTCGGCGTCGGCGGCGATGACGGCGTGGATGGCGTTGGCCGTCACCGAGACGCTGGCCCCGCCGATCAGTAGCGCCCAGGGATACCAGGAGGTGCGAGTTCCGGCCAGGGCGACGACGGCGACGGTGGCGACGACGATGATGCCGTCCACGATCAGCGGCCACGCCCACGCCTGCCCTGCCCCGATCCCTGAGCGCCGCGCGAGATCGGCGAGCGAGGTGAAAGACAACCAGAAGGCGCCCGCGGCGATGAACACGGTCCCCGCGACCGCCGTCATCACCGCCCAGCGGTGCCCCGTGATCGCGTTCATGGCAGGCTCCGAACCGGGCTCGCCGCTCTGGGCGGCGGATGCTCCAACGCCGCAGGCGCAGCACTGAGGCTGGTGGGTGCGGTGGTGACGGTCCGGTAGGCCGAACGCACCGTCACTGTCACTTCGCGCACGGAGAGCCCCGCCTGACCACCGGCAGTGGTGAGCACGTCGAGAGTTTGGCCCGGCGGGACGTGGTGTTCGGCCATGGTGCAGGCGGCCCAGAACAATCCGTGATTGCGTTCGCCCTCTTGAAGGCGTCCGACCCAGGCGGCGAGACGTTCAACATCGACCCCGTGATCCATCGACTGCGACCGCGGGCCGTGTGTCCGCGGCGGTGGTGGATCGAGGAAACGACGCAGCCGCCTCGCATCCAGGAGCTGCGGCTGGTCGCGGGTCACCTGCTCCAGCCGGTAGACGCAGCGCTGGCCGTCGATGACTCTGCTGGACGGAGGGGCGATGATGTAACCGCCGTCGCCGCGGAAGTCGATGCCTGCCCGTGCGGCTTGCCACGAGCGTTGTTCGGTGCCCGGGGTGGCTGGGTAGTAGGCGTGGAGCCCGTCACTGGGCGTCTGGATGAGGGCTTCCCACCCCGTCAAGAGTCCGGCACGGTCGGAGCGATCCAAGGCGACGTAGCCGTTGGCGGGCCCGTGGACATCCACGTCGACCACGACGACACCCGAGCGGGCGCCGGTAGGCATCCCGACATTCGCCCCTGGAGTCGACGCCCACCAGTGGCGGATCTGAGCATGGCTCGTGGTGGCGTCGTGGAATCCGTGCCGGGTCAGCGGCTGCTTCCCATTCACAGCGACGGGGAACACGGGAATTCCAGCAGATGCCATCGCCATCGCCGCCTCGCCCGTCGAGGCTCCAGGCGGCATGCGCATCAGCGTCTGTGTGAACGCGGACAGGCCGGGCATCACAGGCTCCTGGCCTCAGCGAGCACCGGTTCCCGCCGTGCCGGTGCCGCCCGATCCGCAGCAGCAGGCTGTCTCGGGGCGTCGCGGGTGGGGGTGTCGCGTTCGAGCCCGGGTGGGGTGCCGTTGCCGACCTGGGCGGTGTCGAGCTGATCGAGGATCTTCAGGGCGACCGACCGGACGCGCTCGCCGGTGGCTTTGACAACCTCGGCAGGCTCGCGTCCCTCCACCTGGGCGGCCCAGGTGGAGACGTACGGGATCGTGTAGCCGGAAGTATCCATGCCGTGGGCAGCACCGACCATGAGGGCGACGGATTCTGCCTCGACCTCGCCGATCCCGCGATGCTGCCGAGCCTCCTGATTGTCCGGCCCATGCATCAGGACATGGCCCAGCTCGTGGGCCAGAGTCTTGACCCGCGCCGCCGCATCCATGTCCGCCCGGACGGTCACGGTGTGGGCGAGGTAGTCGGTGACCCCGTTCGCCCCATGAATCAGCGAGGCCGACGCGGCGTCGGTCAGGGCGAACCCTGCGGCCTTCACCTGCGCGGCGAGCCCCTCCCACAAGCCTTCTGGGGCTTCGCCTTCCAGCAGCTTGGGGCGTGGGGGCTCGGGGATGTCGTCGCCTGCGGTCTGGGAGGCGTCCCACACGTAGGCCGGGCGCACCCCGACCATCTTCGAGCGCACCGTCTCACCGGGCCGGGGCTTGTCGAACTTGCCGAGCCTGCGCCACGACTCGGCATCCTGCGGGTTCGCCGAGGCAAACCGGCCCGTGATCGGCGCGATGATCTGATAGCCCGGCTGGCCCTTCTGAACCTGGCGGCCCAAACCCTGCCACTGCTTGTACCCCGCCACATACGACGGGGTCGGCTCGGGCACCAGGCCGCGCTCAAAGGCGGCGGCGTGCTGGGCCCAGATCAGCAGCGTGTTGTTGAAACTGCGCGAGCGGAAGTTCGCGGCGAACGCCAGCGCACGCTTCCAGTCCTCACCGGACACGACCTGATCGACGGCCGTGGCGAGTTTGTCGTGCAGCTCGTCGAGGCGTGCCTCACGGGCCGCGTGCTGGTCCTCTCCTCGTGGTGTCATCTCGCGCTCCTCCCGCCTCACGGCCTGTACCCCGGGGTGGGGCTGTGGCCATGAGGTGCGCCGAGGAGTCCTGCGAGATGGTGACGGTCAGTACAGTTGTGAAACGGGTGCCGAGCGCTGGGGGTCGCTGGCGGGGTTGGCCGTCAGGGACCCGGCGTGACACCTGACGCATCCTTCACTCATAGCAACGCAATAGTGGGTTCTACGAGGGGTCGGGGGTGTTCTCGTCCGTTTCCGGTCCAGGTGTGGCCAGATCCAGACCATGAGCCCGCCGCCGGTACTCATCGGGCGAGAGCCCGAGTTCGCGGACGAACTGGTGGCGGGCATGCGAGCGGCCCTCCCAACCGACCTGGCGGCCCACCGCCTCCACCGACCATCCTGGCTTCTCCCGCAGCAGGCGCGCCATCTCCTTGGCGCGAAGAGCCGCCAGGAACTGCACCGGCGGCAGCCCGTAGGACTCGTTGAACACGCGAGCCAGGTGCCGCCCGGAAATGTGGGCGACCTGCGCCATGTCCGCCAGCGACCACCTGCGCGACAGGTCCGCTTGGATGGCGTCCCCAACGGCGACGATCTCGGGCCGCAGCGGCGGGAACCTCCCGCCCACACCGTCCCCGGCCAAAGACACGACCGGCTCGCCGGGCAGTTCCCGGTATGGCATCAGCGGGACCAGGTCGGCAAGGAACCCGGCGAACACCGCCTCGATGTCGTAGAACCCGCCCCCAGCGTTCTGGATGGCCTCGGTGCGGTCGAGCAGATTCAGCATGTCAGCCGTCACCTGCGCGGGCGGCGTCGTGGCCCACATGTTGTGGCGGAACGCCTTGGCGGCGATCAGCTCGGCCTCGTGACGATCGCGCAGCAGCCCATTCAGCCGCCACGTGAGCTGGTCCAGCAGGTAGTCCAGGTTCACGAACGCGGTCGTCACTGTTGCGCTGGGCTCGGGGATCGCGCCACACAGGGTTCCGGCGCACACGATCACCAGCATCCCCGGCCGGGCGTGCGCGGTCCCGTGGCGGGAGTGCACGAACAGGCGGCCCTCACGCACCAGCATGAACCGCAGGCACATATACGCGACCGGCTCCACCACCCTGGTGGAGGACTCCGTCTCGACATGAATCGGCCCCGGTGCTCGCTGCCTGACAGCTCCTGCGCTGCCCGGGAAGATCCTCTCCATACCCCCATTGTCTCGCACTCACACCCCATTCGACGGGGATCGAACACGGTTGATTCCCGTTCAAACCCGATCTGAAACGGTCTGATCCGCTAGACTGGGCCCGTTTGGAGCTGTGCTGCCCCTACCGATCCAAGGAGGCACCTCGTGAGCGAGCCCTGGCTGTCCACAGATGAGATCGCGGCCCACCTCGGCGTCACCAAAGACACCGTCTACGCGTGGATCGCCGACAAGGGCATGCCCGCCCACAAGATCGGGCGCCTGTGGAAGTGCCAAGCCACCGAGGTCGACGAGTGGGTGCGCACCGGAGCAGCAGCCAGCGACAGTCCGCACATACATGACGGTGCTGGCCCCTACCCTGAGCAGGCAGGCACCCAGCCGAAACGGAAGGAGGGGCGATGAGCGCCAGCGAGACCGAACGCCTGGTCAAGTCCAAGCAGCGCGTCGCCGACCACGGCGAGGTCTTCACCCCCTCCTGGATGGTCGAGGACATGCTCAACCTTGTCCAGGAAGAATCCGAACGCATCGACTCCCGGGTCCTCGAACCGGCGTGTGGGTCGGGGAACTTCCTCGTCCCTGTCCTGACCCGCAAACTCCTGACCGTGGCCGCCAAGCATGGCAAGAGTGACTTCGAGAAGCGCCACTACGCCCTGTTCGCCCTGATGTGCACCTACGGCATCGAACTCCTGCCCGACAACGCCGCGGAATGCCGCGACAACCTCGCCACCCTGTTCAACGCCTTCCTCGGCATCGACCAGGATGACGACTGGGCCCGTGCCGCCCGAGCCGTCCTTGCTGTGAACATTGTCCAGGGTGACGCCCTGACCATGACCACCCCGAGTGGTGGGCCGATCACGTTCGCCGAATGGGGGTACCTGGGCAAGGGGAAGTTCCAGCGCCGCGACTTCCGCTACGACGAGCTGACCCAGCGCTCCGCATGGGAGGCCGAAGGGTCCCTGTTCGCCGACATGGGCGCCGACCTCTTCGCCCCGCAAACCACATACCCGACGATGACGGTGACGGACCTGGCCGGGCAGGTGACCGTCGCATGAGTATCACCCAGGCCCCGTTCGCGCTGCGCGGCCACAACCCCGACGTGCTGACTTGCATTGCGAATCTGTCCAACGACGAAGTGTTCACGCCGCCCGAGCTGGCCAACGCCATGCTCGACCTCCTCGCTCAGCGGTGGGCCGACGCTCACGACGGCGCCGACATCTGGTCCGACCCGAACGTCACGTTCCTGGACCCATTCACGAAGTCCGGCGTGTTCCTGCGCGAGATCACCCGCCGCCTCACCGACGGCCTGTCCCGAGTCTTCCCTGACCGGACCAAGAGGGTCGACCACATCCTCACCCGGCAGGTCTACGGCATCGGCATCACCCAGCTCACCGCCCTGCTGGCCCGCCGCTCCGTGTACTGCTCCAAGTACGCCAACGGACCCCACTCCATCGCCAGATCGTTCGACAGCGAGGACGGGAACATCTGGTTCCAGCGCACCGAACACACCTGGACCGGGGGCACGCGCGAATACCGCGCCGACCCGTACACCGGAGACGAGAAGGTCGTCTACACGCGCCGCAAGTGCCGCTACTGCGGGGCTGGCGAGGACGACTACGGGCGCGGCGACGAGCTGGAGACGCACGCCTACGCCTTCATCCACACCGACGACATCAAAGCCCGCATCCGCGAGCTGTTCGGAGACACCATGCAGTTCGACGTCATCATCGGCAACCCGCCCTACCAGCTCTCCGACGGCGGATACGGGACCTCCGCAGCGCCGATCTACCAGCACTTCGTCGAGAAGGCCCTCGGCCTTGACCCACGATTCGCCGTATTCGTCACCCCCTCGCGCTGGATGGCAGGCGGCAAAGGCCTCGACGAGTACCGCAAGACCATGCTCGCCGACCACCGGATGCACGACATCGTCGACTACCCCAAGCTCTACGAAGCTTTCCCCGGGGTGAAGATCCGCGGCGGAGTTTCCTACTTCCTGTGGGACCGCGACTACGACGGCCCCTGCACCATCCAAACCATGTGGGACGGCCAGCCCGTCGGCGAACCCGTTGCTCGCTACCTCGACGCCTACGACGTCCTCGTCCGATGGAACGCCGCCGTTCCCATCCTCGACAAAGTGCGAGCCAAGCACGAACCGACACTCGACGCCCGTGTCTCAAGTCGTAAGCCTTTCGGCTTGGCGACAAACTTCAAAGGCAAGAAGACCTCAGCCCGCATGTCGGAGCCTGTACGGCTATTTGCGAACCAGAGAACTGAATGGACGGAGCGTTCCGCTCTCCCAATCAACGAGTCGTGGGTGGACGACTGGAAAGTTCTCATGACGGCGGTTCAGGGCACGAGCGCCGCCGTTGAGACCAAGTTCCTCTCCAAGCCGATCATCGCCGGACCCGGTACGGCCTGCACCGAGACCTACCTCATTGCAGGCAAGTTCGACACTGAGCTGGCCGCCAAGAGGTACGCGATGTACCTCAGTTCCCGGTTCGCACGATTCCTTGTCTCGCTTCGCAAGTCCACACAGCACGCCACTCGCGACGTCTACGCCTTTGTCCCGGACATCCCGCTCGACCGCGACTGGACTGACCAGATGCTCTACCAGCGCTACGGGCTGACTGACGGGGAAATCGAGTTCATCGAGTCTCAAGTCGCGCCGCACGACAGCACCCTGTTCGACGACATTGAGGCAGACGACGCCGATGAGTAGGCCTGACGATGAGCTGTTCCCTGTCAAGCCTGCGGCGCGGCTGCGAATCTATGCGTGGACCCCGAACGATCCGCCCGCCGGGTATGTGGGTTTGATCAAGGTCGGTCAGACGACGAAGACGGATGTCAACGACCGGATCCGTGAGTCTCAGGGGCAGATGCAGCAGGCCTACACGCTCCACGTCGATGAGTCGGCCGAGCGTGAGGATGGGTCGTTCTACCGCGACAGTGACGTCCGGCGCCGCCTGGTGGCCAAGGGCTTCGAGAATCCGGTCTTCGGGTCGGCCAGGGAGTGGATGCGCTGCACGCCCGACGATGTGCGTACGGCGATCACGGAGCTGCGCACCGGCACCCAGCTTTCGGGCACGCACCATGAGACGTTCGCGATGCGCCCGGAACAGGCCGAGGCTGTGGAGAAGACGTCCGAGTACTACGACTCGATCTGGGCCGAGGACGCGGACGCGGTACCGAGGTTCTTGTGGAACGCGAAGATGCGGTTCGGCAAGACCTTCGCCTCATACCAGCTGGCGAGGAAGTTGGGGGCGCGTCGGGTTCTGGTGCTGACGTTCAAGCCCGCCGTGGAGGACGCCTGGCAGACCGACTTAGAGTCCCACGCAGACTTCAATGGCTGGCAGTACCTGTCGAAGGCCACCGGCGGCACTCCTGACGAGATGGACCGGGAGCGTCCGCTCGTGTACTTCGGGTCGTTCCAGGACCTGCTCGGCCGGGACAAGAAGACCGGGTTGATCAAGGCGAAGAACGAGTGGGTCCACACCACACCGTGGGATCTGGTGATCTTCGACGAGTACCACTTCGGTGCGTGGCGGGAGTCAGCGAAGGAACTGTTCGAGGGCGAGGACGAGAAGGTCGCCAAGAAGGAGCTGGCCGCCGAATACCACGACGGGCTGGTCGCGTTCGATGAGGAACTCGACGAGCTGGGCAACGACGAGGACGAGTTCCTGCCCATCACGACACGCGCCTACCTGTATCTGTCGGGGACCCCGTTCAAGGCGTTGGCGACGGGTGAGTTCATTGAGGAGCAGATCTTCAACTGGACCTACACCGACGAACAGCGCGCGAAACAGCAATACGCGGCGGAGCATCCGGGTGAGTGGAATCCGTATGGGGCGCTGCCGGAGATGCGACTGTTCACCTACCAGATGCCTGATGAGCTGATCTCGGTGGCGAGCCAGGGCGAGTTCGACGAGTTCGACCTCAACGCGTTCTTCGAGGCCACCGGTACCGGCGTCATGGCGGAGTTCGTGCACAAGTCGGATGTGCAGAAGTGGCTGGACATCATCCGCGGCGCCCACATGCCCACCCAGCTCGACGCGATGCGGATGGGTACCCGCCCGCCGTTCCCGTACTCGGATGCTCGCCTGCTGCCGTACCTTCAGCACTCGTTCTGGTTCCTGCCGACCGTCGCCGCCTGCCAGGCCATGGAGAACCTGCTGGCTGAGCGGCAGAACGTGTACTGGCATGACTACACGGTGCTCACCGTTGCAGGCCCCGACGCTGGCATCGGGCTGGACGCGCTGCCGCCGGTGCGTGAGGCGATCAAAGATGGGCACGACACGAAGACGATCACCCTGTCGTGCGGGAAGCTGACGACCGGGGTGACGGTCAAGCAGTGGTCGTCGATCCTCATGCTGCGCAACCTCAACTCTCCCGAGACGTACTTCCAGGCCGCGTTCCGGGTCCAGTCCCCGTGGTCGATCAAGAATCCCGACGGGGACGACCCGAGTGAGGAGCTGATCCTCAAGCCCGCGTGTTTCGTCTTCGACTTCGCCCCCACCCGGGCGCTGCGCCAGATCTCCGACTACGGGATCGGCCTGTCCCCAGAAGCCCCCAACCCTGAGCACGCGGTCGAGGAGCTGGTGAAGTTCCTGCCCGTGCTGGCCTATGACGGGTCGAACATGACGCAGGTCGATGCGGGTGGCATCCTCGACATCGCCATGTCCGGAACGTCCGCGACCCTGCTGGCCCGCAAGTGGGAGTCCGCGATCCTCGTCAACGTCGACAACGACACGCTGCGCCGGATCATGGGCAACGAGGACGCTATGAACGCCGTGATGAACATCGAAGGCTTCCGGGCCCTCGGGTCGGCGATCTTCGAGACCGTGGTCAACAAGTCCGAGCAGGTCAAGGCCACCAAGAAGGATCGCGGTGAGGACTTGACCCCGAAGGAGAAGAAGGAACTCTCCGACGAGGAGAAGGAGTACAAGTCCAAGCGGAAGCAGATCCAGGAGAAGCTGGTCAAGTTCGCGACCCGCATCCCCGCGTTCATGTACCTGACCGACTTTCGGGAGAACACCCTCCAGGACGTCATCACCAAGCTGGAGCCCGACCTGTTCAAGGCCGTCACCGGCCTGACCGTGGCCGACTTCAACCTGCTGGTCAACCTCGGAGTCTTCAACGCCACCCACATGAACCAGGCCGTCTTCGCCTTCCGCCGCTACGAAGACTCCTCCCTGTCCTACACCGGCATCGAATCCCACAAGGGCCTACGCCACTACGGCCTCTACGACACCGTCGTCGCCATCGACCAGGAGTGACCCCGATGGCGCACACAACGTTCGACAACACGGTGAAGTCCATGCTCGAAGACCTCTTCGGGATGCCGAGTGGCTACGTCATGGACTTCAGCAACGCGAGCTTCGCCTCGTTCGTAGAGCCGTGGATTGGCGTCGATCCTTACGACAGATACCAAGGCTCGAAGGCCGCTGTGCTCCGCCAGATCTGGGCCAAGGAGCCCTCCGAGGTCGTCGCACAGCTCAACTTGGATCTTCTGGATCACTGGCGATTCATCGCACGCCGCGACGAGAAGACGCCGACCGCCTACGAGCAAGATGTGATCGACACCGCCACCGCTGTCTTCCAGTCAGCCAGCATTCCGGCACTCTCCGCTGACGACGTTGCATTCCTCAACAAGGACCTTGGCACCCTCAACCTTGATGCGCTCCCATCCGAACTCACCGCTGGGCAGGTCATCGCCGACAGGATGGGCGAGATCGACCGAGCACTGGACGCCGACGCGCCGTTGGCGGTCATCTTTCTCGTCGGCAGCACGGTCGAGGGACTGCTTTCCGAAGTTGCGATGGGTCACCGAACCGAGTTCCTCAGGTCCCCTGCGGCGCCCATGCTGAAGGGCAAGACGAAGCCATTGGATCAGTGGAGCCTGTCGGAGTTGATCGCCGTCGCGCGGGCGTGTGGTGTCCTGAGCGAGGATGTCGCCAAGCACGCCGACCAAGTCCGGAACTTCCGCAACTACATCCACCCCAGACAGCAGCTCAAAGAGGGCTTCGCACCCCGGATCGAGACAGCCAGGATCGCCCAGCAGGTCCTCAAAGGCGTCCTCGCAGACCTCGAACAGTTGGCCGCCAGCCCCACCTCCTGAGCCTCCATTCGAGCCGCCACGCCTCTGGCAGATCGAGGCCCCGGTGGACCGGGTAGTTCACCTCCTTCCTGACACAGGGAAGGTGAACGGGCGTGACGGTCTCGATGCGGGTGATGTCGGCCGGGGACGGCTACAAGTACCTCCTGCGCACCGTCGCCGCCGGGGACGGGAACCGGTCACTGTCGACGCCACTGACCCGCTACTACAACGCGGAGGGCACTCCTCCTGGCCGGTGGATGGGCAGCGGCCTCCCAGCGCTCGGGACCGGCCAGGTCACCTCGGGCGACGAAGTCAGCGAAGCCCAGCTCCAGCTCTTGGTGGGGATGGGCCGCGACCCCGTGACGGGCGCGCCGCTCGGCCGGGCGTATCCGGTCTACAAGACGGTCACGCAACGTATCGAGGAGCGCACTGCAACCCTCGACCAGCACCTTGACCCGGCCGCGCGTGCCCGCGCAATCGCTGCAATCGAGGCCGAAGAGGCCGAGCGCGGGACGCGGAGGGCCGTTGCAGGATTCGACTTCACGTTCTCAATCCCGAAATCCGCCAGCGTGCTGTGGGCCGTCGCTGACGCAGGCACGCAATCCCTGATCGCCCAAGCCCACCATGACGCCGTTGCCGACATGATCGCCTTCATGGAGCGTGAGGTCGCCGCCACCCGCACCGGCACGACCGCAGGCGACGGCGCGGTCGCCCAGGTCGACGTTCGCGGTGTCATCGCCACCGCCTACGACCACTACGACTCCCGTGCCGGTGACTCGCACCTGCATACGCACGTGGTGATCAGCAACAAGGTCCAGACCGTGCTGGATGGCAAGTGGAGGTCTCTGGACAGTCGCCCGATGCACGGCGCGACCGTCGCGCTCTCGGAGTTGCACGAGGCCGTCTTTGCCGACCACCTGACACGGATGCTCGGGGTTGAGTGGGAGGCACGGGCCCGCGGTCGGGACCGCAACCCGGCATGGGCGATCACTGGCGTTCCCGAAGAGCTGGTTGCGGAGTTCTCGACCCGTGCACGCCATATCGACGAGGTAACCGACCGGCTGATCGACACGTACGTGGCCGGGCACGGGCGGCGTCCGTCGGCTGCGACGATCATGAAGTTGCGCGCCCAAGCAACACTCTCCACTCGGCCCGAGAAGACGGTGCACTCCCTGGCCGACCTCACCGCAGCCTGGCGCAACCGCGCCACTGCTGTGCTGGGTCAGGATGCAACCGGGTGGGCACGCAGGGTTGTAGCCAACGAGCAGCCGCTGTTGCTGAGGGCCGACGACATATCGCTCGACGTTGTTCGCGCCCTTGGTGAGAATGTCGTGGCGGCGGTCGGCGAGAAGCGCTCAACGTGGCGGCGTTGGAATCTCACCGCCGAAGCAGCCCGCCAGACCATGGACTACCGGTTCGCCACCACCCAGGACCGCGAAGCCATCGTCGCACTGGTCGTGGACGCCGCCGAAGCGGTGTCGCTCCGGTTGACGCCGTTCGAACTGGCCTCCAGCCCCGCAGCGTTTCGCCGCCCGGACGCGACCTCGGTCTTCCGGCCGAAGAACTCCACTATCTACTCCTCCCACCAGCTCCTCGACGCCGAGGACCGGCTTTTGGAGCGCAGTCATGACACCACCGGCCCGACAGTCGGTCTGAGGACGATGGAACGCATCGCCAGGCGTCCTGACTCCGATGGACGCGTGCTGGGCGAGGACCAATCCGACGCGCTCGTACGGATCGCAGTGTCTGGCCGTGTCTTGGACGTGCTGGTCGGTCCCGCGGGTGCTGGGAAGACCACTGCGATGAACGCCTTGCGTCGAGCCTGGGAGACCGAGCACGGTGCGGGCTCCGTCGTTGGGCTGGCGCCGTCGGCGGGTGCCGCCCAGGTTCTGGCGGAGGATCTGGGGATCGCGACGGAGAACACGGCGAAATGGTGGCAGAGCCACCAGACCACGGGCGCCACGTTCAACGCCGGGCAACTCGTCATCGTGGACGAAGCGTCGCTTGCAGGCACGCTCTCCCTTGATCGCATCACCCGCCTCGCCGCCGAAGAAGGCGCGAAGGTGCTGCTGGTCGGCGACCACGCGCAGCTCCAGGCTGTCGATGCGGGCGGTTCATTCGGGCTGCTGGTCCACGACCGAGGCGACGCCCCGGAGCTGGTGGACGTCCATCGCTTCACCCACGCGTGGGAGAAGACAGCATCCCTCGATTTGCGGCATGGACGCACCGATGTCATCGACAGCTACGATGCTCACGGCCGCATCCACGATGGAGAGACCGAGGAGATGATCGACTCCGCCTACACCGCCTGGCGCGCCGACCTGCTGGCAGGCAAAGCCACTGTCTTGGTGTCGGACTCCAACGAGTCGGTCACCGCCTTGAACACGCGAGCCCGCACCGACCTCATCCTCGATGGGGCCGTCCGGGGCCCAAGGGAAGTCGACCTCCACGACGGGACGCGCGCCGCCACTGGCGATGTCGTCATCACCCGACGCAACGATCGACGCCTGCGGGCCGGGCGGGGATGGGTGCGCAACGGTGACCGTTGGAACGTGATGGACGTCCGTGACGATGGCTCCATCGCCCTCCAACGCGCTGGAGCAAAGTGGGGTGCGACGGTCATCGTCCCCGCGGACTACGTCGCTGAGCACGTGGAACTCGGGTACGCGGTCACCTCATACCGGGCGCAAGGCATCACCACCGACACCGCGCACGTCCTCGTCGATTCGGCGATGACCCGGGAGAACCTGTACGTGGCCATGACTCGCGGGCGGGACGCGAACGTCGCCTACGTCGCCGTCGACCAACCCGACGCCGCTCACGATGTTCCGCACCCCGGCGACAACCAGGCCGCCACCGGCCGAAGCGTCCTGTACGGCGTTCTTCAGCATGCGGGTGCAGAACTATCGGCTCACGAGACGATCGCGGCCGAGCAGGAGGCCTGGGGGTCGATTGCGCAGCTGGCTGCCGAGTACGAGACCATCGCCGCAGCCGCCCAACACGACCGCTGGGCCACCCTCATCCAGCACTCAGGACTCACCGAGTCCCAGGCTGCCGAGGCGCTGGCATCCGACGCCTTCGGACCGCTCACCGCAGAACTTCGCCGCGCAGAAGCCAATCACCACAACGTCGATGCCCTCCTACCGCGATTGGTCCGAGCCCGGCGACTCGAGGATGCAGACGACGTCGCAGCAGTTCTCCACCACCGTCTCGCCATGGCCACTGCACGCCCAGCCGGATCGGGACGCGCCCGCAAGGCGCCACGCCTCATCGCCGGGCTCATCCCGGAAGCCACCGGCACCATGAGCGACGAAATGCGACAGGCCCTCAACGAACGCCGCGACCTCATCGAAGCCCGTGCCGACGCTGTCCTCGATAATGCGCTCGCTGGCGCCGCGCCGTGGACCGCGGAGCTGGGACCTCGGCCCACGAACGCAAAGATGCTGACCACCTGGCGAGGTTCCGCCCGGGTGGTGGCTGCCTACCGGGACCGGTACCACATCAGCGGCGATACACCACTCGGCACCATGACAGCATCCGACGGACAGAGGCTCGACGCCGCGCGGGCACGCGCAGCGGTCGATGCAGCGCCGACGACCACCGCGGCTGCTGCGCATGAGGCCAAGGGGCAAGCAAGACGAAGCACCGCGCGGTCGCTGTAAGGCAACATCGAGCAAGTGCTCGATCGAGTGTCGGCGCGGGCACGTGGTCGCCAAGGCGAACGCCGGTAGACTGTACATGAGATGTGACCAACGACTGAAGGAGGTGGAGCGGTGCCGCGCGCTGATCTCCTCCTGGATCTCGTCGAAGCCGAACGCCGTGGCGACAGGGACCGTTTTAAGGTGCTCGTTGAGTCGGTGATCGCGGAAGAGCGTGCCAACCAGCATCACCTTCTGGCAGACCGCTTATCTCAACTCATCACCACGACGGGGCAGGGCCCTGTCCGTGATGACAGGGCGGCCGCCATCAGGGATCTCGTGCATGAAGTTGTCCCCAACCGTCGGCTGAGCGATCTTGAACTCGCGCCCGTCCCACACCGGGTCGTGACGGAGCTGATTGAAGAACAGAAGCGCGCAGAGTTGTTGCGGAGTTACGGCATTGAGCCACGGAATCGACTCTTGCTGTCTGGCCCTCCAGGCAATGGCAAGACGAGTGTTGCGGAAGCGGTCGCGACGGAGTTGATGCTGCCGTTCTACGTGATTCGCTATGAGGGTGTGATGTCGAGTTTCCTTGGCGAAACGGCCGCACGCCTCGATAATGCCTTTGAATTCGCACGCACTCGTCGTTGTGTTCTGTTCTTCGATGAGCTGGATACCATCGCCAAGGAGCGAGCGGACGAGCATGAAACTGGCGAGATAAAGCGAGTGGTTTCCACATTGCTTCTCCAAATCGACCGACTCCCACCGCATGTAATATTCATCGGGGCGACGAATCACGGCGAGTTGTTGGATAGAGCGGCATGGCGGAGGTTCCAGATTAGAACGGAGCTAGAACCTCCAAGTCGATCTCAAGCTACGAGATTCCTGGAGCGGCTTGCCGATCGTTTCGGTGGAGACCTTGGATTTGCTCCAAGGACTCTGGCGGACAAGTTGGCTGGCGCAAGCTTCGCCGAACTGGAGGAGTTTGCGCTCGATGTCCGCAGACGTGCCGTGCTGGAACTTCCAGATGTGAATCTTCGGAAAATCGTCCAGGAGCGGCTTGAACATCGCCGGGGAGAGGCGAGCTGGTGACGGCCGACCGTAGGCCGCTCCTGGCGTTTGGACCACCAGTTGCTAGTGCTCGACCAAAGCAGGCGCTACGAAGCCTTCCGCGCTTGTCCAGGCCGGGAGCGGCTCGGCAGGGCGAGCGGCTGACGCCACAGTTCAAGGTCCTCAAAGATGCGTTCGCGAGCGAGCGTGCTCGGCTGAGCCTCGAAGCGCCCGATGAGATCGACCCGGCACTCGTTGTCGTGTTCGATTTGGCTGGAACCGTCAAAGATTTTCAAAACGCGATAAACCGCGTCGAAGGTTTGGAGTTTCTATCGGAACTCGTCGCCGACCGCTCCACTCCTGACGACGACTTTCACATGGTTGAACGTACTGGTGAACGAACGGACAAACGCGTAGCGCACTCTCTATACCTTGTCATGTCGAACTCAAAGGCTATTGACGAATTGCTTCGTCTCTTCACACTGTGGCAGGCAGGCCCGTCGGCAGCGTTCGAGTATGGTCTCGGAAAGTTCAAGGCTGCGTTCGAGCAACTCACTGCGATCCGTCGATGGAGCGCTGAGGACCGCATCCGAGAGACTGGCCTTCTTGAGAGGTGGGAAGAGACTGTCAGCATGATCGGGCAGTCGGTCAGCACTGTGCTGGTCGAAGTCGAGCTGTGGCATCGTCGGAACTCTGAACAGCGGACGTTAGCTGAAGCCCATGTCGAACACATCGTCACCTCAAGTGGTGGTCGTGTCGTGGACCGGTCACAAATTGTCGAGATTGAATACCATGCGTTATTGGTCGAGCTTCCGATCCAGCAGGTTCAATATGTGCTTGCCAACGGGGCCGAGGCGATACGCCTCCTCGCGAGTGATGATGTCATGTTTGTGAGCCCCTTCACGCCGATGAGCGTTTCTCCAACTACTCTTGAGCCAGAGGCGTTGACCGACCTGCTACCCGCCGAGCGGAGTGACGGCAAACCTCGGGTAGCTTTGCTCGACGGGCTGCCGTTTGCAAACCATGTCGCGCTCCAGGGGCGTCTCCTGATCGACGATCCCGACGGATTGGGCGAAGCTTATCCTGTCGCTGCACGTCACCACGGAACAGCGATGGCATCGCTCATCATTCATGGTGATATCACAGAAGGTTCGGAACCTCTTGACCGTCCCCTATACGTCCGACCAATCCTCCGACCCCATGAGTTCATTGCTGGGCAGGAGCAGGTAGTCCCGGATCGTCTACTTCCTGATCTGCTTCATCGCGCAATCAGACGGATGATGGTCGGCGAGGGCAATCAACCTGCCGCAGCGCCGAGCGTCCGGGTTGTCAACTTGTCTATTGGGGCGCAGACGCGAGCGTTGACACGAATAATGAGTCCGGCTGGACGGCTTTTGGACTGGCTCGCAAGCTCTTACAACCTTCTTTTTGTCGTAAGTGCGGGGAATCACGTAGACGAGCTCACGATTCCCAGCGAGGCCACGCGTGACGTCGCCGCGGCCCGTGTTGCTGCGACGCGCGCCGTGTACGGTTCCGGCCTCCTCCGTGGCATCCTGCCGCCCGGTGACGCGCTCAATGCGCTAACTGTCGGTGCGAGTCACTCTGATGCACTCGGTGAGGTTGAGGCGACCGACACTGTGTGGGACATCACTCGGCCGGATGCTCCAGCTCTCTATGAAGCTGTTGGGCCTGGTGTCGACCGATCCATCAAGCCCGACTTGCATCACAGTGGTGGCCGTGCGCTTTACACGCGACCAGTCATCGATCCAAATCAGGAACGAGTGTCGATCTCCCTGGCGCGCACCGGCGCAACTGGGCCGGGGCAACAAGTAGCGGCTCCAGGAACTGGTGGTGCCGTCAACCGCACGGCGTTTACGCACGGCACTAGCAATGCGACCGCCCTCGTGACCCGCGAAGCCAGCAGAATCTTCGACATCCTCGAAGCTGACCAGCCTGACGCTGAGGATGCCCCGCTGCCGGACCCGCAGTACCATCCACTTCTTGCTCGGGCCCTTCTCGCTCATGCAAGCAGCTGGGGAATCTGGGAGGAGACGCTCCGTCATGATTTGGGCCTCAGCGGCCAGGAAGCGCGTCGTCAGCTGACCGCCATGCTCGGGTATGGTCGTCTCGATTTGGATCGACTCGCTACGGCTGCGACCAACCGGGCGGTGATGCTCGCTGGTGGTCATATCGGGCGAAACGAGCGACATACTTACGAGGTTCCTCTGCCAATCTCGCTGCGCGCGAAGGCGGAGTGGCACCGCTTCACGATCACCCTCGCGTTCGCGGCACCAACCGTCGGTCAGCTGGCTCGATATCGCAGTGCGAAGGTCTACTTCAGTACGCCGGATACGAAGCTTGCAGGTGGAGATCGTTCGGATGCCGAGCGCAACGCAGTTCGAAGGGGGAGTCTTCAGCACGAGATAGTGCAGGGATCCCGGGCGATGTCCTTCGTCGAAGGAGATAGTTTTCCAATACACGTGGAATGCATGGATGATGCTCAACGACTTCCTACCAGTAGCACAATCCGATATGCGTTAGTTGTTTCCGTCGAGACCGCAGAACGAACGTCAAACACGATCTACGAAGAGGTACGTGACCGTCTGCGTGCACGCGCCCTTGTCCAGAATCGCATCAGACCATAGCTGCGCCCGCGTCCACCTTCCTGCGTGGGCCACGTGTTTGTTCGTCCCACGCGGTGGCCCTGGGCTGACCCCGTCTGGTAGGTCCGGTGGTTGTGTGAGTCGTCCTGTTGCCCGGGGGTCCGGGCAGGGAGACTGGTCAGATCATGACGAACAGCAGGAAGCGTCACACTCCGGAGCAGGTCGTCCGTAAGCTCGGGCAGGCCGACAGGATGCTCGCGGGCGGGAGCGACATCGCCGGGGTGTGTCGAGAGCTCGGAGTGTCCGAGCAGACGTACTACCGGTGGCGGAACCAGTACGGCGGATTGAAGGCCGACGACGCGAAGCGGCTGAAGGAGCTCGAGAAGCAGAACGCCACGCTCAAGCGGCTGCTCGCCGAGGCAGAGCTCGAGAAGGCTGCCCTGCGGGAGCTGGCTGAGGGAAACTTCTAGGCCCGGGCAGGCGCCGCGCCGCCGTCGACCACCTCAAGCGCAAGCTGCGGGTGAGCGAACGAATGGCGTGCCGTCTGGCCGGGCTGAGCAGGTCCGCATACCGTCGCCCGCTCCAGGGCGAGACGACAGCCGACCCGGACCTGGCGTTGCGGGACTGGCTGCGGGCGTATGCGAAGAAGCACCCGCGGTGGGGATACCGCAGGGCCTACCACGATGCCCGCGGCGAGGGGTGGGTCGTGAACCACAAGAAGATCCAACGGCTCTGGCGCGAGGAAGGGCTGCGCGTCCCGCAGCGGCGTCGCCGCAAACGCGTTGGGGG
>NZ_FOGZ01000015.1:0-21857 GCF_900111365.1 Propionibacterium cyclohexanicum | reverse complement strand
ACGCGTTGGGTCTTCGACCGTCGACGCCCCGGCAGCGGTCGCACCGAACCTCGTGTGGGCGGTGGACTTCCAGTTCGACGCGGACGAGCAGGGCCGTCCGATCAAGATCTGCTCCATCGTCGACGAGCACACCCGCGAGTGCATCGGCGGGCTCGTCGAACGGTCGATCACCGCGGACCGGCTCACCGCCCACCTCGAGGACCTCGTCGCCGTCCGCGGCGCCCCCGCGGTGCTCCGATCCGACAACGGCCCCGAGTTCATCAGCGACGCGATGGCCGACTGGGCCGGCACCCGCACCGGCCTGTTCTACATCCCACCCGGCTCGCCCTGGCACAACGGGTACGTCGAGTCGTTCAACAGCAGGCTCCGCGACGAGTGCCTGAACATCAACAGCTTCTACTCGCTGCTCCACGCCCAGGTCGCGATCGGCGACTGGAAGACCGAATACAACCACGACCGCCGGCATTCATCGCTCGGCTACCTCGCACCCGTCGACTACGCTCGGCAATGCACCCATCAATCGGAAACCGACGACTCGCACAGCGACCGGACCGAATGAAGGGGGCGGCCCAGCCCGACTAGTCGTGATCTGACGGATGGATCATCTGTAAGTTGGAGATGCCGCCCTGATTGATGCAGTCCTCCGCGAGATCGTGCACGCGCCAGTAGAAGTCGAGGTCAGACTCTGCTGCGTTCACTGTGGCTTCAACTGGCGTGTACCTACTGAGCGGGACAGATGAACCATCAAAGTGAAATCCGAAATTGTCGACCGTTGAGATCATCAGCTGTTGTTCGCCAGTCCAATCGATTCCAACCCGGATGTCGTACTCCTCACCTCCAGTCGCCTCTGCGGTCCTGCGAACGAGTGCCATGAAATCGGCCACAGCGCACTCAATCGCTGCGGATTGAACGTGCCAGCCGTCGAAGTAACCGTCGCTACTCATGCGGTGTCCACCGACGGCAGATGCGAGGGTCACTGATCCGTCATGATGGATGCTCATCCAAGATTCCTTCCACGACGAGCCCTCGCTAGTAGCGGTATTGACGGCCTGCCATCTGCGCAGGCCTGGGCGTGGGTTGAAGCGGTCAACACTCTCCAGCGGATGAATGCCGCCGCGACCGGCATAGTGGAGTGCAAGGCTCTCGGTCTTCGTAAGAATTTCGCGAGCTTCGTCGCGTTTGAGGCGACCCCCGACGCGCGGGAGGCGCGGGTGGGCAACAGCGATCAGCCAAGCGCGCGTCCCTGCGTCTCGTCCACCTGCTGCTTCCACATATAGCTTGTCGAGGGCCTCGGTGGCGTGGCGACGCTCGTCGAAGCGGGCACGGTACATCGCTTCGATCTGGCGTTCTTTCATCCACACCGTGTCGGCGTCGTTCCGGACTGGCGCGCCGAAGTAGTCACCCTTGTAGATGAGGTGTGGCCCATCGACGCTCGCGGGCACCTCTACTACGACGGCATGCTTGTCGTCAGGCGAACACAGCCGGACCACGTTCAAGCCGAAGACAGGTGGGGTAATCGCTGTGATCGCAGCGCTACGAAGCGTGCGCTCGTATCCTTCGTCGAAGTTTCCAACGTCGACGCGCGCCGTCGCGGCCTTCTGGGACTCAGTTACTCCGAAGACGATGACTCCGCCCCCACTGTTCGCCATGGCGGCGACATCTTTCGGAAAATCCGTTTGAGGTAGCCCCTTCTGCGGAGGGAGTTCCGACTTCCAGTCCAGGTCGTCCGACTCGGTTGCACCCAGTGTGACTGCCGCGCTGAGCAGCTCGTCCGTGACTGGACTGGGTCCGACGCCGAGGACGCGATGGAGGGCAGTGAAGCTCATAGGCCAAGCGTAGATCTGACCACCGACACGGCGCTGGGCCCGAGGCCATATGAGGCTCCCAAAGCGCGCTCAGGCTCACTTCGCTGGGCAAAGATCTTGCCCTACAAGCGGACGAGTGGGCCGACAGGGCGCCGGAGTGCTCGACGCTCACGGGACTCCGCGGCGCGGACGCGGAGCAGCGCCACGAGGCTGA
This sequence comes from Propionibacterium cyclohexanicum, assembly GCF_900111365.1. GTDB lineage: Bacteria > Actinomycetota > Actinomycetes > Propionibacteriales > Propionibacteriaceae > Propionibacterium > Propionibacterium cyclohexanicum. Next base: position 19,838 of record NZ_FOGZ01000015.1, on the reverse strand, counting down.
CCGGTCCCATAGCGATGAATTTGAATGAGTCCCAAATCAAGATGACAGTGACGGCGAAGAGCCATCTGGGCGCTCCGCCGTGTATAAGTGCCATGAGGAGCGATGCGGCGTAGAGGTATGGGATCGCGAGGAGCATGGCTGGGATGCCCCACTTGAGGCCGCGGCGCGAGCGGAGCGCATCGAGCGCGATGTTGGTCGGCATGTACCGACGCATGATGGTTCTCACGCGGACGCTAACAGTCCAGATCAGTCGAAGCACGGCGACAGTCCTCTCCGAGTCTGCGGCGACAAGGATAAAGAGGATCGGCCAGCCGAGAGGCTCGCCGTCCCACCGCATCCAGCGGCGGGGCAAGCTGATGAAGATCGCCGGTACCATTCTACCGCGAGCACCGAGTGTCGGGAAGACCTGGCATGGCAACGGCAGCGCGGGAGCCACCGCAGTTGTCGGACCGGGATGCCTCCTGGTTCCAGACACGGGGGCGGACCGAAGAGGTCGCGCAGTGGTACGAGCAACGCGCCCAGGTTGTGCCCACGCTATAAAGAGAGCTTCCAAGCCTCCCGCTCGAAGAGGATGACCCGCCCGATGATTGAGGCGCGGTCCTATACCCTTCCATTTTGACAGGGCCAGCGTCCTACCTGGGGCGCCCGTGCGAGTCGCGCATGGCGACGCCGCAGGCCGTCAGGTGGTTTCGCACGGTGCCGCCGTTGAACCCGAGACGCCCTCCGATTTGCTCCAGCGACTCACCGGACTCATAGCGGCGTGCCATCTCCGTGATCTCGTCGGGCGTCGGAGAGGCATTGCGGATTCGTACGCCTCGCAGACGGAGTAGGTCGGCGAGCCGGACTCGGCTGACGCCAAGTTCCGGTGCGAGGTCCCTGAGCTTGGCCCCCTCGGCGTACCGAACCTCAGCCGCTGCAAGTAGTCGCTCACTCGGCTGAATAACTTGGTGCGTCTCACGGAACGAGCGCGCCTCGCCCCCGATCGGACGTCGCCGGACCGATCGAACGACCATCAGTGCACGTCGGAGCCGCGGGGCAAGTTTCGAAAACAGTCCCCGTAGGTCCACCATAAGAGGCTTACTGCAATCGGGGTCCTCGTAAACGCCGCCAGGCAGGTCAAGCCAGAGGTTCTGTAGTTCGGCCAGGCCGCCCTTCGGGGCGGCTTTTGACGTTTCTGGGCCGGTGTGGCGGCCTGCGCGGCATGACGACCTGGCCGGGTGTTGCGCCCGCTGAGAGGGCCTCCCAGCCGCTTTGAGCGGCGAGGAGTTCCCGGAGCGGCGAGCGGATGTCGTCTCCGACGACCTCCTCGTGGGCGACGTGGACGTGGGCGAAGATGGCCTGGTTGAGCTTGCGGCGGGTGGCTTTGAGGTTGACCTCAGTCGCGGCCGGTTGCCCCGGTGCGGGTGGCTGCAACCTCCCGCTCCATGAACGCAACCACCTCCGCAACCGCCGCATGATGCGCGTCCGCGATCAACGCCTGCGAACCCGCGTCCGCGACCGCCCACAGCACGCTCGCGGACTTCGGGATGCTGAACGTGAAGTCGAACCCCGCAACTGCCCGCCGAGTCCCACGGGCAGTCTCATCGGACTCGATTGCGGCGACCGCCTCGGCTCGTGATGCCGGCCCGGGCGTGGGATCAAGTGCCCCGGTGCGTGCCTCGATCCGCTCGGCCACGCTCCGGTACTCCGGGTAGGTGCGTCCAAGAGGATCGCCGGTAATAAGGTCGCGGCCCATGCCGACCAGGAGTTGGAGCTGGGCTTCAGAGACCTGATCGCCCACACCAATCCGCCCACCGCCCAGCGTGGCGACTCCGGCGCCGAGCCAACGCCCCGGCGGCGTGCCCTCGGCGTTGTAGTAGCGCGTCAACGGAGTCGAGAGCGAGCGGTCGCCATCGCCGGCCGCGACAGTGCGCAGCAGGTACTTGTACCCATCGCCAGCGCTCATCACGCGCATCGAAACCGTCATCCACGCCGCCCTATCTGCTTGCTCACGAGGTGAGCAGCGGCCCGCTGAAGGCGGGCTCAACCTCGATCTGCAAGAGGCGTGATCGCCACCAGGTTCGGCTCGACGATGACTGGCCTCGAACCACGGTGCACTCCATGCGGGCCGACGGCAGTCCCCTCCTCAGGTTGGGGGGCAGCGCGGGCAAGAGCGTGAACACGCCCAGGCTGATCATGACGAGACCGCTCTCCAGCTCGATCGTCACGGTCACGCGTGGTCGCGCGAGCCAACGGTTGGCGGCGTCGGACACCAGCACCAGACTCACGAGATGGAACAGGCGCATGTGGTCAACCTCAGGCAGAGACCCGCAGCCCATGCTGGAAAGGTGCGAGGGCTACCTGCCCCGCCAAGCCCCCAAAGCATTATTGCCCGACGGCATCATCCGCGGCGGCGAGCCGCCTCAGCCACGCGGACAGCATCGCGGTCTCTTCGAGGCCGAGCGTGTCCGGGTGCGCGGCGACGTGCTCGAGAACGCGGTGGATGTCGGCTCGACCGGTCCCGGGCGCGGCTGCGGTGCCGGTGATGGCGGCGATGGCACCGTCGCGGACGGCGTCGGAGAGAGTGCGGTCGGTCTGGGCGAGGACGATCTGGCGGAGAGTGACTCCGATGTTGGTGACGAGGATGTGCGCAGCGGCCTGTTCGGGCGGGACGACGAGGCGTCCCTGCGCGTCGGCCCTGCGAGCGAGCTCGAGGAGGATCTCGCTAGGTCGAGACTGCGGCGCCGGTGAGTACCCCGGGCGAACTTTCCCATACATGAGTGTGTAGAAGCCGGGGTTGGCGAGGCCGAACGCGACGTGCGCGTCCCAGCCATCGCGCATGTCCTGGATCGGGTCGCCAGTGGACTCGTGAGCGGACTTGACCGAGAGGTACAGGTCGAACCCTCGCTCGATGACAGCCTCGAGCAGACCCTGCTTGCTGCCGAAGAAGTGGTAAAGCGTGGGCATCTTCACCCCGACCGCATCGCAGATCGCACGCAGGGAGATCTCCTCGCCGGGCGACGCGGCGATCATGTCCGCCGCCGCATCCAGCAAGCGAGCTCGCGTATCGCTCTTCTCCGGTGTTGTCATACCGCTACAGTACCCTGTACTGTCGATACAGCGACCCATACCGTCGTGACACGAACGAAGGAGCATGTCTTGACTACCCACACACTGAAGGGCAAGAACGTCCTCATCGCCGCCGGCGCGAAGAACCTGGGCGGCCTCATCGCTCGGCAGGCCGCTGAGGCCGGCGCGAACGTGGCGATCCATTACAACTCCGAGTCCACGCGTCCGCAGGCCGAGGAGACGCTCGCCGCGGTGCAGGCCGCAGGCGGCACCGGCGTCGTGCTGACCGGTGACCTGACGGTCCCGGCGAACGTGGCGACGCTGTTCGCGGATGCGGAGGCCGCGATCGGGAAGATCGACGTCGCCGTGAACACCGTGGGCAAGGTGCTGCGCAAGCCGATCGTCGAGACCACCGAGGAGGAGTACGACTCGATGTTCGACGTGAACAGCAAGGCGGCGTACTTCTTCATCAAGGAGGCCGGCACCCACGTCGCCGACGGCGGCAAGGTGATCACGATCGTGACCTCGCTGCTGGCCGCGTTTACCGACGGCTACTCCACCTACGCGGGCAGCAAGTCTCCCGTCGAGCACTTCACCCGCGCGGCGGCGAAGGAGTTCGCCGCTCGCGGCATCTCGGTCACCGCGGTCGCGCCCGGCCCGATGGACACGCCGTTCTTCTACGGGCAGGAGACCCCGGAGCGGGTCGAGTTCCACAAGTCGCAGGCGATGGGCGGTCAGCTCACCCAGATCGAGGACATCGCCCCCATCGTCACGTTCCTGGCTACCGAGGGCTGGTGGATCACCGGGCAGACGATCTTCGCCAACGGCGGATACACCACCCGCTGACCCAGCCGGACTGCCCGACAGATCTCGGAGACGACACATGACGACACCCACTCTCCCCGAACCGGTCGCGACGTTCGTCCAGCGCGTGAACGCGCATGACGAAGACGCGTTCCTGGACGCTTTCACCCTTGACGGGGCCGTTGACGACTGGGGCCGCACCTTCACTGGGCGCGACCAGAGCAAAGCGTGGAGCGACAAGGAGTTCATCGGCGCCCGCGGCACCCTCACCGTGGAAGAGGTCACCGTCGTCGGCGACTGGCGCTCGACCTATGCCAACGGGCGCCCGAAGTTCGTCTTCGACGTCTCCGGCGACAAGCTCTCGAAGATGACCATCCGAGAGGGCTGACACAGACCGCCAAACGGGCCGCTCCTCGCCGGCAGCCGATCATCCGCCCCTGGGAGCCTCGGCAACCAACCGGGGCAGGGGCGACCCGTTTGGCCTTCATGACTCGTGCCGGGCTGATTCACGCGCCCGCCCCGGAAGGACGCCATACGATGACCGACACCAGTCGCGGCGCGTTGCGCCGCATGCGCGCACGTAACCCCCACGAGAACCATCGCGCCGCCAGCCCGCTCGAACTCTTCTTCGACCTCGTTTTCGTTGTTGCGGTGTCCCTCTCCTCCCAGCAGCTGCACCACATGGAAGCAGACGGGAACCTAGGATTCGGAGTCCTGGGATACCTGATGGTGTTCTTCGCGATCTGGTGGGCATGGATGAACTTCACCTGGTTCGCGACCTCGTTCGACACCGACGACTGGCTCTACCGAGTCATGACGTTCGTGCAGATGGGTGGGGTCCTCGTCCTCGCCTCCGGCACCGGCCCGGCGATGGAGCAACACGATTTCACACTGGTGACCATCGGGTACGTCATCATGCGACTCGCGCTAGTTGGGCAGTGGCTGCGCGCCGCGATCAGTGACCTTGACCTGAGGTCCACCGCCCTGCGCTACGCCACCGGAATCATCGTCGTCCAAGCCGCATGGGTCGCAAGGCTCTTCCTTCCCGACACGGCAGGATTCGTCGCGTTCTTCGTCTTGGCGGCCGCGGAGATCGCCGTCCCGATGTGGGCAGAATCCCACCGGCCCACACCGTGGAACCCGCACCACATTACCGAGCGGTACAGCCTGTTCGCCCTGATCCTCCTCGGCGAGTCGATCCTCGCCTCCACGAACGCGATCATCGAAGCCCTCCACGAAGGCCACCACATCCCGGATCTGCTCACCCTGTCGGCCGCGGGACTGGTCATCGCCGCCGGCATGTGGTGGGTGTACTTCTCGCGAGAGCACCACGACCATATCGACTCGCTCCGATCTTCTCTGATCTACGGGTACTTCCACTACCTGATCTTCGCCGCCGCGGGCGCGTTCTCCGCCGGCGTCGAGGTCGCCATCGACGCGACCTCCGACCACGCCGAGGCCACCGGTATCGCGGCATCCGCGACGCTCACCATCCCTGTCGCGCTCTTCGTCCTCGGAATCTGGGCCCTGACTATCCGCCGCACCCTTGCGCCTCTTGGCAACTCGGTCTTCTTGTTCGGCGTGCTCGTCATCCTGGTCAGCACCTCCCTCCCCGGCACCGGACCCGTCGTCGCGACCGCCGTCGGCACCGCCTCGACCGCCGTCGCCACCGAGATCGACCGGAAACGCGCTTCACACGGCGTCAACCTAATGCCAAAGGACCGTGCATGACCCTCCGTTTCTCTCACATCGGGCGCAAGCTCCTCACCAGTCTTGTCGCCGGTGGACTGATCGCACCCGCACTCGTGGTCGCTGGAGGGGCGGCTCCGGCGTTCGCAGCCCCGGACGAGTGCCCCCCGCCAGGGTTAATGCCGGCCGTGGACAACGACGGCATCAACGGCATCGCCACCGAACCCGGCGGTGCGATCATCTCAGGAGCACAGCGGCAACGCCTCGGCGCAAATCAAGCGCTCGACCCGTTCGGCGACTTCGACCAGCGCCTGCAGAACGAATCGCGCACGCTCATGGCCGTGGAGCCGACTGGCATGATGCGCAACCCGTGGGGTGGCCGCTTCGAGCCCCTCGGCGACGGTGTTTCGTCTCTGCAGGTGTTCATGCTCACCGCGGCGCAGGCAAGCGCCGTCACCGAGATTGACTTCGCGAACGTCCCCGGCAACACTCCCATCCTGATCAACATCACGGGCGGGCCTGTCACGATGTCCGGCCTGTCGTGGGTACCCATCGACGGAGTCCGTGTCGACGACCCGGCAAGCAGCAGCACTGCACTCGGCAATGCCGCCTCCCGGATCGCCTGGAACTTCGCCACCGCGACCGCGGTCGCGATCACCGGATCGTCCCAGTTCGTTGGCGCCATCCTCGCCCCCGAGGCCGGGACGACCGAGGCACGGTAAGCACCAACGGCCGCATCTATGTCAGCGGGAACTTCACGACACGCGGAACCGGCAACGAACAGCACAACTACCCCTGGACCGGCATCCCCGTCACCAGCTGCACCCGAGACGTGACTCCGGCTCCTTCGGTCGGGGGTTCGACGCGGTCAAAACGATCACCGGCGACGGTGCCGATCGGGTCCCGCCCGACACGACTTTCACCCTCGCCTACGAGTACACGATCGACGGGGCAACCATGATCGATATCCTCACCCTTCCCGCCAAAGGGACCCCCATCGATGCCCGCAGCGGCGCCTACACCTGGATCGGCTCCTGGTACAACGCCCGCCGACGCCACTCAGCGATCGGCTACCTCAGCCCACTACAGTACGAACACCACCCGCCCCGACAGGCCGACCAGACCGCCCTCCAGACCGCCTGACCAAACACCCACCCTGCCCGGATTTCGGGGTCACCTCAAAAGGGGAACCCGCCAAGACAGTGTCCGGGTCATGGGGCCAACCTCACAATCCCAACCGGGCGTGATGGCGCCCAGTAGCAACCCCGGTCTTCTCCTGACCGATCAGCTCGGGCACTGCGTCGGCTGCTTGCCCGCGAGAGAAGACCAGGCCGCTCCACCACCCAGCTCGCCGGCCGCATCGCTCCCCCGGTGGCGACGGTCCCTGACCGTGTTGACAAGCCAGGACAGGAGGAGCACGGCAGGCAGGCCGCCACCGACCAGACAGACACCCACCCATCCGCGGGCGTCATACACGATTCCCGAAAGCGTGGAGCCCAGGGACATACCGATGAAGCCACTGGTGATGAAGACGGCGGTGATCCTTGACCGGGCTTCGGAGTCGAGGCTGTAGAGCACGGACTGGTGGGTGACTTGCAGTCCCTGAGCCGCAGCGTCGAGGGCGAAGACACCCGCGATGAGCCAGATCATCGAGTGCATGTGGAGAGCCAGGGCACCCCACGAGCCGAAGAGCAGCAGGGCAAAGCCGCCCGTCATCGCGCCGGCCAATCCGAGATCCCCAAGTCGCCCGGCGATACTCGCCGAGGCAGCCCCCGCTGCACCGAGCAACCCGAACAGGCCGATCGCCGCCGTCGAATAGCGGTACGGCGGTGCAGAGAGGAGATAGGTCAGCCCTGTCCACAGCAGGCTGAAGCTGCCCAGACCAAGGAAGCTGTAGAAGGCGCGGCGGCGCAACTCGGGCTGGACGCGTACCAGCGTGACCAGCGAACCGAGCAGTTGCCGGTATCGCGCAGCCGAGCGCGGCGGGTCGGTGACCATGACCCGCCTCAGCGCCACCGCGAGAATCGTGACGGCGACCCCGGCCAGTGCGTAGATGGCGCGCCAGCTTGTCCATTCGGCCACGAGTCCGGAGACGGTGCGCGCCAGCAAGATGCCCAGCAAGAGTCCGGTCATCACCTGCCCGGTACGCCTGCCTCGCTCCGCATCGTCGGCATGGGACGCCACATAGGGCACGAGGACCATCGTGGCGCTCGAGAAGACCCCTACCAGGAAGTTGGCGATGGCAAGCATGGCGAAACTGACGCTCATACTTGCGGCCAACAGCCCAGCAACGCAGACGGCCAGCATGGCCGAGACCAGCCTCCGCCGGTCGACACCGTCACCGAGCGGAACAATGAGCAGAACGGCCAGACCATAGCCGAGCTGGGCCAAGGTGACGATCAGCCCGGCCTGCTCCGGCTGTCTGCCGAACTCGCCCGCGATGTCTGCGAGCAGGGGCTGGGCGTAATAGATGTCGGCGACAAGTGCGCCCGCTGCCGTGGCGAACAAGGTCATCGCGCCGCGCGAAAGAACTGATGCCATCACATGCTCCTTGGAGTGGATATGAGATCTCGGTGGCTCGCGGCGCCGAGGTGAGGGCGCACGCCACCCCGGCTCCGCGCTCCTGGCGCGCAGCCGTCCGGGAATTGGTCGAGCCTGCCGGCTCGTGTGGGGCCTTGATGACGAACTAGGTGGTTGCCTCGCCCGCAGCCGGGGTCTCACCTCCGATCAGGTGGACGTAGTAGGCGATCTTCGCGTCCACAGCGGCCACGTTCTGTGCCAGTTCCGCCCGCTGGCGCTCCACGATTTCGCGATGCTCGCGCAGGAGATCCAGGCGCTGACGGGCCGTCGACGGCCCCTGGGCCCGCAGCCGCACATACTCCGCCACGGTCTCGACCGGCATACCGGTAGCTCGCAGCCGCCGAACGAAGCGGATGCGCTCGATGTCCAGGTCGCTATACACGCGCCGTCCCCCAGCGGTACGCGAAACCGGTTCGATCAACCCCAGCCGCTCGTAATAGCGCAGTGTGTCGATGCCGAGACCGGTGCGCTCGGATACCTCGCCCACCGACCATTCCGGCACCACCTGGGCGAGTGGAACATCGAGAAGCCGAGCCAGCTCCGCCAGATCGCTCATCGTCTTGTCGTGCACGCCCACCACCTCGCTACATCCCATGACATGACGGTATTTCCTGGACCGCACTCCAGATCAAGCCGCGTGAGATATCCATCGGTCCTGGCCGACCCGGCCAGGACGCCGAGACCCGATCCGAGCTCGCGCCACCGGCGCCGGCCCTGCTCCTCAGCCGAGATCGAGCAGACGCTCACCGACGTCGACGATTCCGCGTCGCAACTGCTCGTCGGACAACTGGGCGATTTCGGGGTCTCCTGCCGGCGCGACGAGTCCGGCCAGGAACATCGCGACTCTCAGCGGCGCCGTAGCAGGCTCATGGTCGGGCTGCAGCTCCCGGCGCAGGACGGCGAAAGGCGCGGCGAGCCGGGGTTCGCTGGCCACGAGCGCAGGCACCGCGACGTCCCTGAGCATCACCGCATAGAGCTGCCGGTGGGTGACGGCCTGCTCGGCAAGCCCCTCGACAAGCGCCCTTCGTCGAGCACCGCCAGCCGGCAGACTCCCGACGCGCTCTACGAGCGCAGCCACCTGCTCGAAGGCCGGCCACAGCACCGCCAGCACGATGGACTCCTTCGTATGGTGATGGTGGTAGACGGCCGCTTTGGAGACGCCGAGTTCGTCGGCGATCATCTGCAATGAGGTGCCCGAGACACCATGGCGGGCGAACAGCTTCAGTGCGGCCGGCAGCAGGACCTCCTCGCGTGCATCGCCCCTGACCATGCTCCCTGCCTCCGGCCCGTCCTCGTGCTCGCCACCGGCTGTGCTGTGGGCCGAGCAACCTCGTATTGCCCTTGCCGATCGGCTAGTTCTCCGTCATGATCATGACATGCCACACAGCGGTGGCAGCTTTCACTCCCCGGCAGGACACCACACGAGACACATCCCACGACACATCGCAGCGCAGTGAGGAGTACCGAGATGCCCACCAAGAAGCAGCCACCGGCCGGGCCGGCTGCGCACGACACCACCGTCGACCTGCTGGTCATCGGCTCCGGCACGGGAATGGCAACCGCCCTGTCCGCACACGAACAGGGCCTGAAAGTCCTCGTGGTGGAGAAGACGCCATACGTCGGGGGCTCCACCGCGCGCTCGGGCGGCGCCTTCTGGATCCCCGCCAATCCCGCCCTGCTGCGCGATGGCTCCACTGACACGCCACAGCTCGGTCGCGAGTACATCGGCGCGGTGGTGGGCGACGAGTCCCCTGAACCGCGCTGGCGGGCCTTCGTGGACCAGGGGCCGCAGACGGTGGACATGCTCGAGCGCACGACACCTATGGAGTTCTTCTGGGCAAAGGGTTACTCCGACTACCACCCGGAGAATCCTGGAGGCGCCGCCATCGGACGCACCTGCGAATGCAAGCCCTTCGACGCCGCCCAGCTCGGTGAGGAGCGAGCACGTCTGCGCCCTGCCGTGCTCGAGGCGCCCATCCCCATGCCGGTGACCGGCGCCGACTACAAGTGGATGAATCTCATGGTCCGCACCCCGCTGGAGTCCTGGCCGCGGATCGCGTGGCGCGCCGTGGAGGGAATCGGTGGCCTGCTCCTGAAGAAGGAGTTCACGGCCGGCGGACAAGCACTCGCCGCCGGACTGTTCACCGGCCTAGTGAGAGCAGGGATACCCGTCTGGACGCGCACCGGGCTCGTCGAACTCCTCGAGGAGGACGGCGCTGTGGTCGGGGCCGTCCTGGAACAGGACGGCCGAAGGGTTAGCGTCCGGGCGGCCAGAGGGGTCGTCCTGGCGGCCGGTGGATTCGAGCACGACATGGCGATGCGCCGCGAATTCCAGTCCTCGACACTCGCCGAAGACGTGAGTCTCGGCGCGGAAGGCAATACCGGCGATGCCATCAAGGCCGCTCGCCGGCTGGGAGCCGGGCTCGCCGTGATGGAGGAATCCTGGTGGTTCCCCGCTCTCCAGCCGCTTGCGAAGGGGGAATACCCCCAGGTTCTCCTCGCCGAGAGATCCCTGCCCGGATCGCTACTGGTCGACGAGACCGGCAGGCGCTTCATCAATGAGTCCCGCGACTACATGTCCTTCGGACAAGAGGTGTTGCGGTTGCGCACGCAGGGCCGTCCACTGTCCCAGATGTGGCTGGTCATGGACCAGAGCTACCGCAATCGTTATGTCTTCGCCGGAGTCGTCTTCCCCGCGATGTCCTTCCCGAAGCCCTGGTACGACGCCGGAATCGTGGTGCGCGGCTCACAGCCGCGATCCCTCGCCCAGGCGATGGGCGTGCCCCCCGAGGACTTCGCGCAGACTCTCGAGCGCTTCAATCTGGAAGCCGGCGCCGGCATCGACTCCGAATACCACCGGGGCGATTCGGCCTATGACCGCTATTACGGGGATCCGACCTGCCTGCCGAACCCGAACCTGCGTCCGCTCAAGGGCGGGCTGTACGCCGCGCGCGTCGTGCTATCAGACCTGGGAACCTGCGGTGGTCTGCGTGCCGACGAGCACGGGCGCGTTCTCCGTGAGGACGGTTCGGCGATCCCTGGGCTCTACGCGCAGGGGAACACCGCAGGCAATGTCTTCGGGCGGACCTACCCCGGGGCGGGAGCGACGATCGCCCAGGGTTTGGTCTATGGCCACATCATCGCCAAGCATGCGGCGACGGCGTGACGAACGGCGCTGTTCAAGACTGCCCTGCCCGGTTCACAGCACCTGGGCCAGGAACTTGTTCGCTTCGGCCTGGTCCTCGTAGTGGCTCCAGTCACGCACGCACACCGGGCACCAGTGGCCCGCCTCGAGAATCAGCTTCGGGCTCGCAGCGAACAGGTGACCTTCGGCGCACTTCCACATGAGCGGACGGCACGGCACGTCGTCCGACAGCTCGTCGCTGACGAGGATTCCCCCGCGGAACCGGGCGGCGTCGCGCACGATGTCGGCGTCCCAGCGCTCGGCTGGCACGGATTCGTCGAAGCCGTGGTCAAGGTAGCTGGGGGTGCGGCTGGGTGCCGGGGGCGTGAACGTCGACCAGTCCCCGATCTCCTTCCATGCCTCGCGGGAACCGAAGAACGCCCGGATGGCTTCCTTGTTGTTGGTACGCAGTGCGTGCAAGGTGCCCCGTGGCCGCTCCGCAATCCGGCGCATGACCAGTTCCCGCACGATCCATCCCGGGACCTTCCCCGCATTGCGGACAATGGGCGGCTGGGCTTCGGTTGCCCGCTCCAGTGCCCCCTGCCAGGGGTCCTCCCTGAAGTGCACGAGCGACTCCAAGTGATCGGAGTCGGTGTACCACTGCCCGTGGAAGTTCTTCAGGGCGAACCAGTCGCGCCGGTACCAGGTACGGACGTCCGCAACCCCCATTGCGCCGCCAATGGCTTCCTGCAGTTCCCAGTTCGTCAGCCGCCACTGCTCGCCGCCCCCCACGTTGTACACGTGCCCCCAGAACTCCTCGGGCACGTCGTCTTCCGCGAGATTGGCGGCCAGTCGTCCGGCATCCTCCACCGAGACCCATTCCATGACATCCGCGAACGGCGAATGCGTCATGATGGGGTCGCGGATCTCGAGCATGCCAGGATGGAAGATGCCGGTCTGGCGCAGCCACGCCCATCGCGGCAGGCCCGATTCCACCATCGTCCGCTCGGCGATCACTTTGGTCTGACCGTACTCATCGCCCCAGGACACCGCGACGGGATCTCCGATCCGGCCCCAGTGATGAGGAACGGCCCTGTTACCGGTCTCGGCCACCGAGCCGACGCCGACGACGCGAACCGCCGAGGGATCGGGTAGCGCACGCACCGCCTTGACGATGTTGGACACCGCCCGCGGGTTCACCGCCCAGGCCATCTCGGGATGCGCATCGGCCAGTGGAGAGACGACAGCGCCGATGTGGAGCACCACATCAACCCGGCGCACGCACTGAGCCACGACGTCCGCATCGGTGAGATCTCCCCAGATGATCTCGAGATTGTCCATGTCGGCGAACTGCTCCATCACCGCACGGTCCTTCGGCGTGTCGAGGACGAGAGCGATCACCTTGAGGTGATCGCGCCCGCGCAGTTCGGCGAGCGTTGCCCGACCCCAATTGCCCGACGCCCCTGTCAGCAAGACCGATCTGCGGCCATCGCGTGCCATACGCTTCCCCTTTGTCGTGGTGTTCAACCAGTACGCACAGTTCTTTCAACTGCGGAATTCACTGAACTAGTGCGCGCTAGTTCGTTCAGGCTACTGTTCATGCCAGGAACTCACTACTGTGAAAGGTCCCATGGGGATCCTGATGTTTCCCGGATGGTACGAAGGCCTGCACTCGCAGCCGGGCGGGAGGTGTCATGCGAAGCAACCGCGTCACCGCTGCCGATATTGCCCGAGCGACCGGACTCTCGCGTGCCACCGTGGGATTCGTTCTCAACAACACCCCCGGCCAGACGATCTCGGAAGCCACCCGACAGCGCGTCCTGCGCGTGGCGAAGGATCTGGGATATCACCCTCACCCGGCCGCCCGCACTCTTGCGCGTGGCCGATCGAACATCGTCGTGCTGCTGCTGCCCGACTGGCCGCTCGGATACTCCCTGGGCCGTAACCTCGACGAGGCCTCCCAGGCACTGGACGCGCACGGCCTGACCCTCATCACCCAGACGATCCGCCCCCGCACGAGTGCACATCCCTTGTGGGAAGCGGTCTTGCCCGATGTGGTCATGGGGCTGCTTGCCTTCCCCGCCGAAGAGGTACGCAGAATGCGCGCTGCCGGTGTCCGCGCCGTCATCCCGGACGGGTCGGACGGTCAGTTTCGCGTTGACCAGCTCACCTTCACCGACGGCCCCGCCATGCAGGTCGAGCACCTGCTTACCCGTGGAGCCCAACGACTGGTATGGGCACAACCAGGGGACCCCCGGCTCGCGAGCCTCGCGCAGGAGCGCTATGCGACCGCCCGTCGGCGGGCGGAAGAACTCGGCCACACCCTTGAGACCGTGATCGTGGGCACCGACCGGCCCATGACCGAACCGCTCGTCGTACCACGCGCCGGGGAGCGGGTCGGGGTGGCTGCCTTCGACGACGAGATGGCGGCGCGAGTCGTCGGCTCCGCTGTACGCGCCGGGATCGCGGTGCCCGATCAGCTGGCAGTGATTGGTCACGACGACACCCCGATTGCCGCACTGTTCGTCCCCGCGCTCACGACCGTGCGGATCGATGTCTCGGGCCTCGGAAAGCTGATGGCGGCACTGGCCGTCCACTCGGTGCTGGGAAACCCCATGCCTGCCGTCGGGCCGGAGGCGAGAGCCCAACTCATCGTCCGGGAGTCCTCCTGATCACGCGGGGACCAGAGCACGGTATTCACAACTCAGGTCGTGGCTGCCACTGGTGAGTTCCCTGGACGAGCCATCGGGCATGGTCACAGTGCAGCGCGTCGACACCGGGACCTCCGCGTGCACGGCGAAGGCATCGTCACGAATGCACCATCTCACCGCGATCCGCCCATAGGGCGTTCTCACATCGCCCACCGCCCAGCTGAGCCCGCCGCCAGGCCGAGGAGCGACGCGAAACCTCGCCCGCCTGGAACTCCTTCTTGAGATTCCCGTGCCTATCGGTGAAAACCGTGCGGTACGACTCGCTGACCCTGCGCGAGAGCTCCTTGCGGCACGCGGCGTCCTCGTCCTCTCCCAGGAGAGAGGCAATGCGCGAGAGGAGCTCACTGGAATTCGCAAGCAAGGTAGGCAGTCCCTATCCACCTCCTGATGGCCTTGTGAGCTGTGTTCGCAGGACACCGACGCAGCCCGTGCGTTCGGCCGCGGCCCAGCTCCCTGCACCAAAGCCTTCGCGCGCGTGGACCATCGGCACGAGGGCAGTCCTCAGGTGCCCGGGAGCACCAGCTGCGCAAGGATCAACTCGCCGGGTGGACGGAACCATTCTCGAGGCGGCACCGGGGTTGAGCCGCGCCCACATTGAGGCTTAATATCAGCTGAGAAGATCTGGGAAACCCTCTCAGGCATCGGTCAGCGGCAAGTACCCCCACAGACGCGAACAACCTCCGGACGAGGACACGAGTGAGTGCACACAGAGCCCAGGAAGAGGCTGGTGACCGGGCCGACTCGTCGCACCTCCTGCGGCCTCGATCTGTGGAAGATTGCCTTGTCCCGATCGAGCCGTCCCAGAACCACTCGCCGGAACGCGCCGAGTACCCCCACCGGGCCGCGAGGCATCTACTCGACGAGTCGGAGCCATACCCGGCAGCCATTCCGCAGCGCGCATCTGTGACCACCGCGCCCCTCGACACCGGGGGACCGCTTCGCGCCGCACTCCCCACCGCACAGCACCCGGCACCATCCGCGACCATCGCTCGGACTGCTCTCGCCTGCGAGTCGTTGTCCGACGCCAGCGCACGCCATGCCACCCGCGCCGCCTCGCCCGTGCGCGCAATGGACCCGGGCTCCGCCGACAGCTCGGGAGCTCTTCGATATCGCACCCCTGCCCGCGCGGCAGTCCCCGCCCGCACTGCAGGCCCTGCCCGCGCTGCAGGCCCTGCCCGCGCCGCAGGCCCTGCCCGTGCCGCGGTCCCCTCGCGTGCCGCATTCGAATCAAGCGAGTTGGTGCGAACCGGCGCGTCCGCCGCCCGAGCCGCCTCACCCTGGCAGGTCCCCAACGACCGTGAGCTGCCGCCCGGCACTGCGGCGCCAACGCGTGCCGTCACCGCTGCATACACCTCGCCGTCGGCGTCCGACCGACGCGATGCCACGCCGGCGTCCCGCCGGCGGACATCGCGCCGGATCGGCACGAAGACTCTCGTCAGCACCTTCGGCATCGTCTCGGTGTTCGGCTCCCTCGCCTGTCTCAGCGTCTCGGCAGGTGCTGCAGCCACCGGCACTCCGATGGTGCCCAAGACTTCCATCCAGAATGTCTTTCGCGCCAACCTCACCACCGCGAGGCCGCCGTCCGCCGCCAGCACCACCATCGGGCAAACCGCACCCAGCGCGACAGCGCCGGCCACGACGCCCTCCCGGGAGCCCTCGCCTGGATCGACTCCGCCCCCCAGCGCTCCCGCCAGCCCATCCGACTCACCCACCCCAACACCAAGCACCCCTGCCACGCCGAGCCCCGCTCCCCCCGTCACACTGTCGGTGGACGGGATCGTGGCACCCGGCCAGAAGGCGCCGCTCTCGACTGCAGACGCACTGGCCAGAGCCGCGTCAATGGCCGGGAACCAAGACTTCGGCAATATGTGCCTGGCCCTGGTGGCCACCTTCTACGGCTACACGAGTTCTGGGGTCGACAGCGCACAACAGGCTGCGGAGCAGGTGACTGCGGCCGGGCAGATGCATACCGATATGTCCCGGATCCCGCTGGGAGCACTTGTCTGGTACAGCGGTTCGCCGGTGGGAAACCCCTACGGCCATGTGGCGATGTACGCCGGAAACGGCAAGATATACAGCAACGGCGCCGGACCCGGGGGCCAAGTGGGCCTCATCTCCATCGACACCCCGGTGAAGAGTTGGGGTGAGCCATATATCGGCTGGTCTGGAGTCTGGCTGCCCCACGCAACCAAATAACAGTCTCGCCAGAGCGGGCCATATGACGGTCTCGCAAGAAGACCGGGCCGTGCGCGCGCCCGCGTCGTCGACACAGGTTGGTCACCGGCAACGGCAAGAGGAGCTTCCTCAGTAATCCTTCTCGTCGTAGCCCGGGAACCAGTCCTGCTTCACGGCGATCCCGCGCCGGGTCAGTTCCTCGCCCACCGTGTCGACCATGGCCTCGGGGCCCGACAGGTAGACCGGACGGGTACCCGACTCCGGGGCCTTGGCGAGGATGGTGTCCGCGTTCACCGGCTCACCCACGATGTAGTCGATCGTGAGTTCGGGATGCTCAGCACCGATCGTGCCGAACTCGGACCTGAAGGCGAAGTTGTCGTCGCGTCCGAAGTAGAGCAGATGCGCCGGAATCCTTCGCCCGGCGGCTGCCCGCTGGGCGAGGAAACTGCGATAGGGAGTCACGCCGATACCTGCCGCGACGAGCACCACCGGGTCATCGCCGTCCCAGATGAAGTCGCCGCCCAGCTCCAGCACATCGATCCGATCACCGGGCCGCAACCCGTTGAGGGCCTGCTTGAACGCGCTTCGCGAAACACGGGTGGTGATCTTCACCACCCCTTCGCTCGGGGCGGCCGCGATGGTGAAATAGCGCGTCCTCGCGCCCTCGTCACCGTCCACGGTGTCCAGGGCATAGCGCTGATACTGGCCCGGTGACCACTGCTCGCTGGTGTTCTCGAAGACGAAGGTCCGGATGTTGCCCACCTCGTCATGTGCATTCAACAATCTCAGACTTGCCATCGGCCTACCCCTCTTCCCACGCCCCCGCGCCTGCCGGCGCCCACCGTGCGGATTGCCCGGGAGCCAGCATCCGGAGGGATCCCGGAAGGCTTCGGGCGGCTCGTGCCCATCCTAGGAGCCGCATCGGGCAGCGCACCGACGCATCACGCGAGTTCGCCGTGGGCACAGGGCGGGCTGACAAACACGGTGGCTTCGGGCAGGGAGCTCGCGGTGCCAGCACCACCTGAGCCACCGCTGCGAGCGCTCGTGCACGAACGTGCACGTGGTTTGAGGCAGCCGCGCCTGCGAGTAAGGCTTGCCTCACCAACCGAGTAATCATCAGATGCAAGGGAGCATGACGATGACTGTCCTATCACCCAATCAGCGCGCGGAATCCATCGCGGCCCTCGGTGCGCAAACCTTCGACGTCCTGGTCATCGGCGGTGGGGTGACGGGCGCGGGCATCGCCCTCGACTCCTCCTCACGTGGCCTCACGACCGCTGTGATCGATGCCCAGGACTGGGCCGGGGGCACCTCATCGCGCTCATCCAGACTGGTCCACGGCGGCTTGCGCTATCTGTACAACCTCGACTTCACCCTGGTGGCCGAGGCCCTCAAGGAGCGGGGGCGTCTGCTCACCACCATCGCGCCGCACCTGGTCCAAGCCCAGCCCTTCCTGTGGCCGCTCAAGAAGCCAGTCGTCGAACGCGCGTACTCGGCCCTTGGCGTAGGCATGTACGACGCCCTCGCGCTCATCGGAGCAGGCGGGCACAAGAGCGTTCCACTCCAGCGCCATCACACCCGGGCCGGGGCGCTGCGCCGTTTCCCCGACATCAAGCCCGACGCGCTCGTCGGTGCCATCGAGTTCTACGACGCCAGGGTCGATGACGCCCGGCTGGTCATCACGCTGATCCGTACCGCCCTCAAGTACGGCGCCCAGGCGGCCAGTCGGGTACGGGTTACGAAGATCCTCAAGGACGACTCCGGCAGGGCGATCGGTGTGCTGGCCACCGACGTGGAGTCCGGTGAGGAGCTGACCATCACGGCACGACGCATCATCAACGCCACCGGCGTGTGGACCGAGCAGACCCAGGACCTGGCCGGCGGCAGTGGCGGCCTCAAGGTGCTGGCCAGCAAGGGCATACACATCGTCATTCCTCGCGAGCGACTCAAGGCCACGACGGGCATGTTCCTGCGGACGGAGAAGTCCGTGCTGTTCATCATTCCCTGGCAGCACTATTGGGTAATCGGCACCACCGACACCGCCTGGCACGAACAGCTGAAGAACCCGGTGCCCACCAGTGCCGACATCGACTATGTGCTCGACCACGCCAACGAGGTGCTCGCCGAGCCTCTCACCCGCGAGGACATCATCGGAACCTATGCGGGCTTACGTCCGCTGCTGCAGCCCAAGGTGCTCGACGAGACGAAGTCCACAAAGGTCTCGCGCGAGCACACCGTGACCGAGGTGATCCCGGGGATGGTCGCCATCGCCGGCGGCAAGCTCACGACCTATCGGGTGATGGCCGAGGACGCCGTGGACTTCGCTCTCGGCCCGTCACTGGCAAGGGCCAAGCCCTCCGTGACCGCTGGACTGCCCCTGCTGGGGGCTGACGGCTATGCGGCGATGCGCAACCAGGCGGCGCGGCTCGCCGCGAAGTACGGCTTCGATGCCGACCGGATGAAGCATCTCTTGTCCCGCTACGGCTCCGAGCTGCCCGATCTGTTGGCGGACATCGATGCCGACCCAAGCCTGGGAACCCCCCTGGGCGCCGCACCGCAGTTCCTGCGTGCCGAGGTGCACCGCGCCTGCACGGTCGAGGGTGCGCTTCATCTTGAGGATATCTTCGTGGCGAGGGTCCGGCTCAACTCGGAGGCCCGCGACCGCGGTGGGTCGGCGGTCGATGAGGTGGCCGAGATCGCGGCCTCAGCACTGGGCTGGGACGCCGAGCGCACGGCCCGCGAGAAGCAGAATTACCGCGAGAGGATCGCCGCGGAGCTGGCAGCCCAGCGCCAGCCCGACGACGCCGCCGCGTCGGCGGCGCGGATGGAGGCGCCGGAGATCGTCGGCTGAGGCATATCGGGCGACCACCACCCCGGTCCACGCGTCTGTGGCGCCGGGGTGGTGGCGGCGGGCAGGGATCTACGGACTCAGGTGCGGGTGGGCAGATCACGTGTGGGCGAGGGAGGACGGGGCAGCGACCATCTGAATCGGATCGCCAAGAGCCGGAGCACCAGGCCCGCCATGACGGCAGCCCACCTCGTGACGACGGGTGCCACTCCCAGCCGGGACAGCCCGACATAGACGACGCCATTGGCAAGCGAGGTCAAGGCGTAGATCTGGCTCACGAGCACCAAGGGGCGCTGGCGCGCCAGGAGATCGCGCATCACTCCCCCGCCGATACCGGTAATGAGGCCCAGCACGACGGAGTTGAATGGATCGATTCCTCTACCCAGGGCCAATCCCGTACCGGCAACGCTGAACACCGCGAGCCCTGCGGCATCGGCAACGAGGATCGTCGCGCGGTTGTCGAGTGGGTGTTTTGGATTGCGATAGGCCTCGAGGATGACCAGCACAGCCGTGAGCACGGACACCCAGATGGGCCAGGCGTCGAGGAGCCAGCTCACCGGGCCGCGTGCCATGAGGACATCGCGAAGCGTGCCGCCGCCGACCGCGGTGACGACCGCCAGCACGACGATACCGACCCAGTCCATGTCCGCGCGGATGGCGACAGTTGCCCCGGAGATGGCAAAGGCGACGATGCCGACGACCTCAATAAGGAAGAAGGGGTCGGTGAAGGGGTTCATCAGCTCAGTACCTCGTCAGTCATGATTGGGCTCTTCCCAGATGAGGGTGTAGGCGACGCAGCAGCCGTGGTGGGAGGGCGCGGCGCGTCGGTGCCCGGATAGTGGCCGAGGCCTTCCGAGGA
>NZ_FOGZ01000006.1 GCF_900111365.1 Propionibacterium cyclohexanicum | reverse complement strand
GGAACCTCCATCCTCGGAAGACCTCGACCCCTCCCCCCACACCGACGCGCCACCCGACCGCGCGACATGCCCTACACCCTCATCTATGAAGAGCCAGCAAATCCAGGAGGCGCTGGCCGATGCCGGCATCCCCGCGGTGTTCACCGGCGGCCAGGGAATCTTCTCGTCCCCGGCAGCCTCGGCATGGCTCGGCCTGCTCGATGCCGTCCTAGACCCCCGCTTGCCCCGGCTGCTGCAGCTGTCCGAGTCACCACTCATCGGCTGGACCCCGCAGCGTCTGGCCCGGGCCCTCGACGACGACCGCTTCGGCCTCATGGCTCTCATCAAGCTGGTACGCGAAGCGCTGGAGACCACCGGGCCGACGGCCGCCTTCGAGCTGCTCGCCGCCCGCACCGAGCTGGTGCCGCGGCTGCTGTCCAGCACAGCGGCGGGCGAACGGTTGCTGACCGACCTGCGGCAGGTCACCGAGCGTCTCGACGAGGCCGCGCGCGTCGAGACACTCGATCTCGTGGCGCTGCGCGGATGGTTGTTCGAGAACATCGGCTCAGCGGGGAATTCCCCCGACGACGACGCGGTGCGCCGGCTGGAGACGGACCTGCCAGCCGTCACGATCATG
Organism: Propionibacterium cyclohexanicum; assembly: GCF_900111365.1. Lineage (GTDB taxonomy): Bacteria > Actinomycetota > Actinomycetes > Propionibacteriales > Propionibacteriaceae > Propionibacterium > Propionibacterium cyclohexanicum. Next base: position 118,016 of record NZ_FOGZ01000006.1, on the reverse strand, counting down.
ACGATCCACAAGGCCAAAGGCCTGCAGTTCCCAGTGGTGGCGCTGCCCGACATGGCCAGCCGTTTCGTCTCCGTGAAGCCGCCGGACCGTCTGCGTCGCACCCTCGTGCACGAAAACGGCGAGCTGGTGCTCGACGTGTTCGGCGATCTCGACGCCCGCCGCGACGACACGAAGCTCGCCGAAGAGCAGGCGGAGGATCTGAGATTGCTCTATGTGGCGGCCACTCGAGCGCAGAGCCGGGTGATCGGCTGGTGGGCCAATACCCAGCGCACCACCGACAGCTCGCCGTTGCACCGACTCGTGGCTTCCCGCAGCACTCAGGGCCAGCCACCACCTGTGAGCATCCCGGCAGGACGTGACCCCCAGGGATGGTTGCTGGACCGGCGGCTCGTGGAGGTCGTCTCGGTTCCCCGAGCCGGTGGCCTGCTCAGGGCACCGGCACCAGCCGCTCCGAGCATCGAACTGGTGGCCCGGGTCTTCCACGACACCATCGATCGCGGATGGGCACGCACCTCCTACACTCGGCTCACCTCCGGGGCCCACGAGGCAACTGGGGCCGATCCGGTGCCGGGCGGAGGCGACGAGCCCGAACTCGACACCAGTGTGCTGGCGCCCGACCATGGGCACGATTCCGCCATCCCGGACGATGCGACGGCGTTGGCTGGGCTCCCCGGGGGTACCCAATTCGGCAGTCTCGTGCACAGCGTCCTCGAGCAGGTCGATCCGGCATCGGAGCAGTTGGACAGTGAGCTGACCAGTGCGGCGCAGCAGATGCTGGCGCGCTGGCCGGTGAGCGATGTGCCCGCCGCCACGCTCGCCAGTGGCCTGGCAGCCGTCGTGCGCACCTCGCTGGGAGAGCTCACCGATGGGCGCTCGCTGGCCGATCTGGGAGCGGGGAATCGGCTCACCGAGCTCGAGTTCGAGTTGCCGATGGGTTCGCCCGGTCCCCGGCATACGCTGGCCGATCTTGCGGCGCTGTGGTCGGACCCGGCGCTGGTTCCCGCTGACGATCCGCTGGCCGGCTACGGCCCGGTGTTGTCCCGATCGGCTGTTTCCGGCGAGCAGCTCGCGGGCTTTCTCACCGGCTCCATCGACGTGCTCCTGCGGGTGCCGGCGCGACCATCGGAGGCCCCGACACGAACCGGGCCGCGATTCGTGGTGCTGGACTACAAGACGAATCGGCTGCCGGTTGCACCCGGCGAACAGCTGGGTTCGCGCCACTACACGCCCGAGGCCATGAGAGCAGCAATGATCGCGGCCCACTATCCGCTGCAGGCGTTGTTGTACACGGTGGCCGCGCACCGCTTCCTGCAGCGCACGGTTCGCGGCTATCGTCCCGAGAGCCACCTGAGGGCAGTGGGCTATCTGTTCGTGCGCGGCATGACCGGCTCCCCCAGCGAGGCCGACGCAACGCGGCTGCCCGGGGTGTTCATCTGGCATCCCAGAGCCGCCCTCATCGAAGCCGCCTCGCAGTTGCTCGCCGGGGATCGGCGGCAATGAACCACACCGACGGACGGGTCGTCTCGGCCCGCGGGCTGCTCACGCCGTTCACCCAGGCTGGCCTGGTGGACGCGCCCGATGTCCACGTTGCCGCCATGCTGGCCAGGACCGCTGGCGAGACCGACGAGCGGGTGGTGCTGGCTGCCGCACTCGCTGTCCGTGCGCTGCGTGCCGGCTCGGTCTGCCTGCCCTTGTCCCAGGTGCACCGGCTGGCGGCGAGCTTCGCTCATCGGGAGGATCCCGATCCGCTGCACCCACAGATGGATCTGCAGGCGCTGCCCTGGCCTGAGCCACAGCAGTGGTCGGCAGCCCTGCGCGCTTCGGCACTTGTCGGGGATGCGTCGGCCGCACCGAACTCCCACCCCTTGCGGCTGGTCGACGAGGCGATCTACCTGGAGCGCTATTGGTGCGATCAGGAGAGCGTCGTCACGCGACTGATGGCGCGCTGTGGGCCAGCTGATGACGTTGACGAGCAGGTCCTGTCGGCCAGCCTTGCTCGGCTGTTCGGCGACGATGCCCACGAGGCGGGCCAGCGGATGGCCGTGGAGACGGCGGTGCGGGCGCGAACAGCGGTGATCGCCGGGGGGCCCGGGACGGGCAAGACCACCACAGTTGCCCGGCTCGTCTCGGCGATCGCGGATCAGTTCGGCGGGCGTCCCGCACCTGTGCGGATTGGTCTGGCGGCCCCCACCGGGAAGGCGGCCGCGCGGCTGAGCCAAGCGCTTCAGGACGGACAGCTGAGCGACCAGGTGGGCCTTGCTGCCACAAGGGCCGTCACCCTGCACAGACTGCTCGGTGCTCGTCCTGGGCACTCGGCCAACCATGGGCCGGGCAATCCCCTAGCCCTCGATCTGGTGGTCGTCGACGAGATGTCCATGGTCTCGCTCAGCCTCATGGCGCGACTGCTCGATGCTCTGTCGGATCACACGAGGCTGGTCATGGTCGGTGATCCGGCCCAGCTGACGCCGGTGGATGCCGGAGCGGTGCTCGCCGACATCACAGCGGTTCCCTTGCCCGGCCCCGATCCGCAGCACGCTGCCATCGTGGAACTGCAGCACGGCTTCCGGTTCAACGCCAACATCGCCGCCTTTGCCCACGACGTACGTTCCGGCGACCCGGACACGGTGCTGTCCGGCATGGACGCCAATCCCTCGGTGGAGTTCGTGGACTGCGACCCGGCCACAGTGGATCTCGCGGGCCTGCCGCGCCTGCGGGCGGATCTGGTGGGTCAGGCCACGGCGCTGCTCGGCGCGGCACGGGAGGGAGACGTCGATGGGGCAATCGGCGCGCTGGATTCCCATCGACTGCTGTGCGCGCACCGTAGCGGACCCTATGGTGTCGGGCGTTGGTCGGCGCTGGCCGAGCGGGTCCAGCGCCCGGCTCGACCGGCCGGTGAACAGCAGGAGTGGTACCTCGGACGGCCCTTGCTTGCCACTGTCAATGCCGCCGAGCTCGGCCTGTCCAATGGGGACACCGGAATCGTGGTGAACACAGCCCAGGGCATCCGGGCGGCGATGAGCAATGGCCGGTGTTATCCGCCGTTCCTGCTTACCGGGGTGGAGACGATGTTCGCGCTGACAGTGCACAAGTCGCAGGGCAGCCAGTTCGACCGACTCACGCTCATCCTGCCGTCCCCCGATTCGCCCCTGCTCACGCGCGAGTTGATCTACACCGCGATCACGCGGGCCCGGCGCCAGGTGCGCATCATCGGGCCACGCGAATCACTGGCCGTCGCAGTGCGGACCCCGGCTCGACGGGCCAGCGGGCTCACCGGGCAACTGCTCGCCAGACTCCAGCCGCCGGGCACTGCCTGAGCCGGCTGCGAGCCGGATCATCGCTGATCCAGAAGTGCCTGGCAGGACGCCACGTAGGAGCTCAGGAGGGACCTTCCGAGGGCGGCGATCTGCGCATCGCGGACCCGCACCGAGGATTCCTCCTTCGCGCGCGCACCAGGGCCGTGACCACGCGCCCAGTGTGCGATGAGCTCTGGGTCGGCCTCCGGATGAAATTGGACGCCCAGAGCCGGCCCGATGCGAAAGGACTGCACCGCGCACCGGGCCGAGGAGGCCAGCGGTACCGATCCTGCGGGGAGTTCGTCGACGAGGTCGTAGTGCGACTGTGCCACCCAGCTGGTGGCTGCCGGTGGCTGTTCTTCGGCGGCGTCGAGGACGCCGAGCGTCCCGGCAAGGACCGGGTCACTGCGGGCAGCGGGCGCCCAGTCGATGAGCTGGGCACCGCCCTCGGGGGGATCCAGCGCGCCGAGGGCAACGTGGCCGCCGCCGACCCGGGCCAGCAGCTGGTGGCCGAGGCAGATGGCCAGCACCGGGCGCTGGACGCGAAGGCAGTCGTCGAGGAGCCGCAGTCCGGCCGCCACTGCCGGCCAGGTGTTCTCGCTGTAGGCATTCATCCGTCCGCCGAGCACGATCATGGCCTCGCACTCGGGAACCGGATCTCCCAGATCGAGACGAGCCAGGCGAATACTGGCCCCGGCGCCGTCGAGCCAGGCGTCGAGACGACACGAGGGCACCCCCGGATCGAGCTGGACGATACCCACCCTCAGGCGGGGCCCGAGCGCTGACGCGCCTCGCGCTGTGCGCGGTTCAGAAGTCATGCCGAGCGCTCACAGCTCGACATGCCCGAGACTGCCGGGCAGCCTGCCGGCGAGCCAGTCGAAGATGATGCGATGCCCGACCGAGGATCCCGCCGGCAGCGAGAGCGTTCTGTCGGCAAGCGATGCCCGCACCTCCTCCCGGCTGAACCAGGCGCCCCAGCTCAGCTCGTCGCCGTCGACGCGGCCTGCATCAGAACTGGTGGCCAGATAGCTGAACATGAGGGAGCGTGGCATCGGCCACGGCTGCGAACCGAGATACTGCAGGCCGAAGACCCGCAGATCGGCCTCCTCGCGGATCTCCCGATGCACTGCCTGCTCGGCGCTCTCGCCGGCCTCGATGAAGCCGGCGAGGATCGACACGCGGCCCGGTTCCCAGCTGGACTGGTGGGCCAGGTAGAGCCGGTCATCGGTATCGCGGACGCCACAGATGATCGCCGGATCGGTGCGCGGAAAGGCCTCGCGCCCGCACTGGGCGCACTGCGCCGCGTAGCCGCCCTTGGTGCGACGCAGCGGGCCTCCGCACACAGCGCAGTACTGGTTGTTGCGGTACCAATTGAGCACGGCCACGGCCGCGACGACGATCTGGCGCTGCCCGGGGTCGAGCCGGGTCTCGCGCACGGTGTGGTGGTGTGGCTGGTCGTCTCGGCGCGCGAACCAGGCCACCTGGTCGAGCATGCCCAGGAAGGCCACCGATTCCGGTGGCGGGTCGCCGAGGGTCGCGCCGGTGGGCTCGCCGAATGGATCGAGTTCGTAGCGACCGCCGTCGTCGAGGAGCAGCAGCCGGCTCGAAGGACGGTGCCACAGCTCGTTGAGAGTGCCGGGATCCTCGCGCAGTGTCCCGGCATGGTCCAGCAGTGCTGGTTCCTCCCAGCCGCGCAGCGTCCATGGCAGGCTTTCGGGTGGCAGGCTCATGGCGCCAACGGTAGCCGCCCGGTCAGTCGCGCCCGCGCGCACGTCCACCGTCACCCACGAGTGCCGCCAGCCCCGTTGTCAGGGCCAGCAATTCGTCGATTCCGGCCAATTCCGCCGGCCGTTCGATCGTGCCGCTCATCACATGGCAGAAGACGGCGTCGATGCGCTCGGGTGCTGTCGCCGTGACGTCGGCCCAGGCCTGGCGGTACAGGGCGAGCTGCCAGGGGTCGCTGGCCCCTTCGAAGGTCTTCCAATCGACGACTTGGTAGTCGTAGCCCTCGTCGCCGTCCAGACGATAGACGGCGTCGATGCGGCCTCTGACTTGTTGGGCACCAAGGACGAGGACGAAGGGCACCTCCACGGCGATCGGAACACGTTCGGCATAGGGCCCGTGCTCGAACCTGTCCATGAGTCGGTTCAGTCTCACCTCGGCCTCCGCGTCCCGGGCACCCGACTCGACGGCCCCCGACAGCGAGTCGTCCTCGAGCAAGTCGGCTGCCAGCGGGCGGGCCTGTTCTTGGAAACGGCGCTCCAGCCACTCGTGGAAGCGGGTACCCACTCCAGCGCCGACGCTGGTGCGCCGGGGCATCGGCCGTACCAGCGTCTGCAGAAAAGCGCGCGGATCGCGTCGGGAGTCCAGCAGAGCGCTGGCCGACAGCGAGGGGGGAATCACGAGATTGTGGGCCGATCTGTCCGACAACTCCATGTCGGCCAACCGGGTGGCCTCGGCGCGCCATTCCCGGACCAGCTCGGCCTCGTCTGCGGTGAGTTCGGCGAGCGTGGCGGCCTGCGCCGCATGCCCTGCGCGATCGGATGTGCCGTGGATCTCCTCAGAGAGCACCGAGGCCGCCTGGTCGAGGAGTTCCTGGTGTTCTGTGTCCACGGGCTCCGGCCAGGGCAGGGCAGATGGGCTCTGGCCGAGCGGGTTGGTCTCGGCCGGCGGACCGGGCTCGTGACGAAGCCCACCGGGCACACAGGCCCGCTGGGCGATCTGGCGGTAGTACTCACTTGCCTGTACCGGTTTGCTCAGCCCGGCGCGCCAGACGTGGCTGGTGACCACGAGCAGGCTCTTGGCGCGCGTGATGGCCACATAGGCCAGCCTGTCCTCCGCGAAGCGCGATGCGTCGCGCAGGCGTTCGGCGAATTCAGCGATTCCGTTGTTGTCCACCTCGCGCAGCTGGGGCACGGAGTCCGCATCGCCGCGCAGCGGGGCGGGGAGCAGTTGTGCTCCGGTGAGCCAGTTCTCGCCCCGAGCGGTGGCCGGGAAGGTGCCCTCCACGAGGCCGGGCAGGTAGACCGTCGACCACTCCAGGCCCTTCGCCCTGTGCACGGTGAGCAGCTTCACCGAGTCGGCGGAGCTGGCCAGGGCCTGCTCCATGTCGTCGTCGAGCTCGGATTCAGCGCCGAGATAGGCCAAGAAGCCATCGAGGCGTGCGGTGCCATCCAGGTCGGTGAAGGCCCCGACGACATCGAGGAAACGGGACAGCTGGGTGCGCCTGTCCTGGGCGCGCAGCTGGGCATCGGCCTCGAGCTCGGCATCGATGGCGAGCGAGGCGACGACCGCACCCACCAGTTCGCGCAATGGCCGACCGGTCAGCTGACGGAGCGCGCGCAGCTGATCGGCGAAAAGCCTCACTCGACGCGCCCCCTCGGGGGAGATGCCCGGGATCCGCGCTGCGGCGCCCGGTGCCCGATTGTCGAGGACGTCCATGAGGCATACCGGCGGTCGGGAGATCCGTTCGCCCATGTCCGTGAGCCGCTCCCTGCCGGGCTCAACACCCATACCCACGCCCACGTCTGCGCCTGCGCCTGCGCCTGCGCCTGCAGCATCGTGCGCGAGGATGTCCACCTCATCGACGTGCGTGCCCTGGCGCTGCTGTTGCGAGGCGAGTGCTCGGGCAGCCCGCCCCAGGCATGACAGATCCTCGGGGGTCACGCACCATCGACGGGAGGAGAGCAGCTGGACGAGTGCGGCATTGTCGGTGTCGTCGGCGAGCAGACGCAGCACGCAGATGATCTCGCGGATCGGCTCGAGCCTCAGGAGCCCACCAAGGCCGATGATCTCGACAGGCACCTCGCGGTCGACCAGGCGTTGGTACAGCCCCGGAAGTGTCGCATTGCGCCTGGCCAGAACCGCGATCTCGGCCCAGCGTCCCTCGGCCCCGCGCGCTGCGATGTCATCGGCCATCCAGTCGAGCTCTTGCTCGTCCGTGTCGAAACCGGCCACCTCGATCCTGCTCGCCGGTGCGCCGATGGCTGCCCGCAATGGGCCACGCCCCGATGAGGTGCGTGGCATGGCCGGGTCGTCCACCAGATGAGCAGCCACGGCATTGGCGGCTTCGAGAATCTCTTGTCCACTTCGTCGATTGAGGGTCAGGGAGTACGTCCGGGCGGGCTGTCCGTCTCGATCGGCGAAGGTGCGGGCGAAGTCGGCCATCGTGCTCGCGGCCGCGCCGCGCCAGCCGTAGATCCCCTGGTAGGGGTCGCCCACGGCGGTGACTGGATGACCTCGTCCGTGCTGGGCATCGGGCCCGGAGAACAGTCCTGCCAGCATGAGGGTCTGTGCCGCGGAGGTGTCCTGGTACTCGTCGAGAAGCACTACCCGGTACTGGGAACGCATGAGTTCGCAGACTTCCGGCAACTGCCCGGCGATCTGCGCCGCCCAGGCCATCTGGTCGGCGAATTCCGCTGCTCCGATGCGGCGCTTCTCCACGCGGTAGGCCCGCACGAGCTCGAGCAGTTCCCGGCGCATGCGGGCGGTCTCACCAGCCTCGGCGACCCTCTTGTAGGGTTTTCCGCGGTAGCGGGGTGCGGCATCGAGCTGGTCGAGGAAGCCTGCCGTGAAGTGCTCCACCTGCTCCGGCTCGACAAGATGCTGTGCCAGCGCCGAGTCCAGGCCGAGGACCCGGTTGATGAGTCCGGGCACCGACAGATCCGACAGGGACTGCCATTGTCCGTTGGCCTGGGCCACCACCTGGGCTGCCAGCCGGAAGCGGGAGGCGTCGTTGAGCATCCGCTCGGGCGGGTCAATACCGATCCGCGGCGCATGATCAGCCACCAGGCGCCCTGCGAAGGCGTCGTAGGTCATGACGAGCTGGCCCTCATCGTCGTCATCGTTGCCCGTGGCCGGGCCGGGCAGTTCGGCCAGGGCTCGATCGACGCGCTGTGACAACTCACCGGCGGCCTTGCGGGTGAAGGTGAGGCCGAGCACCTGCCCGGGTGCCACCTGGCCCGTGGCGACGAGCCACACCACCCGGGCAGCCATGACCGTGGTCTTGCCGGTTCCCGCCCCGGCGACGATGACAGCCGGTGCCATCGGTGCGGTGATGGCCGCGAGTTGCTCCTCGGAGAACGGGATGTCCAGGAGCTCGCACAGCTGGCCGGGAGTGGTGATCGGGGTGCTCATCGTCGTCCTCCTGATTCGGCCCACACCGGGCAGTCCGAGCGATGAGGGCAGTGTCCGCACATCGGGTTCTTCATGGCCGGGAACTGTCCCGCGCGAATCCAGCCGAGCGCGGTGCGCGCCAGATCGTGGATCCAGGTGGGTCCCGCGGACGCAGCCTCATGGCCGCCCGGAGGATAGGGATGCTCGACGAGGCTCGGCTGGGCGACCACTTTGGGCATTTCGGGGCGAGCCGCTGCCTCGGCCACCCTGAGCTGCACGAGTTCGGCGCCCCCGACCTGCGGTGCGGAACTGGTGAGCGGAGCGCAGGCACCAAGGCCCACGACAAGCTGGTAGCACGCGAGCTGCACGTTCGCAGCAGCCTCATTCTTGGTGGGTGCTCTTCTGCCGGTCTTGAAGTCGACGATCCACAGCCGCCCGCTGCCGGTCTCACGTTCAAGACGATCGATGGTCCCGGTGAGCACGAGGGCATCCTCGCCGAGATCGAGTTGGTAGGTGATGGGGATTTCGACGCCGACGACCTCACGGCCGCGAGGGGCGGCTGTCCAGCGCGCCAGCCGCCCAACCATCTCGTGGGTGCTGGCACGCTCCTGTTCGCTGCGCCAGGCCACATCGAAATCGATCCGGGGCCAGAATTCGTCCACCGCGGCGTGCTGGGCCTGCTCCCCCAGCCCGGCGGTGACGGCTTGTTCGGCGAGCAGGTGCACCAGTGAGCCGATACTTGCGCCAGCACCAGCTGGCTCGGCGCCCCCGGCCTGGGAGTCGAGGAACCAGCAGCGCGGGCACCTGGCCATCCGTTCCAGGCCGGTCACTGAGATGCGTACCGGCTCGGTGTGGGAGTCCACGCCGGTCCCGGGGGGCACCGTCCGGCGGTAGTCGACACCCCACCACCAGTCCGGCCGGGCCGAGGCCACCAGCGCGACTCCACGGTCGTCGTGCAGCTGGGCGAGGGAGCGTAGCTGGAGCAGGGCGGCCGCTCTCAAGGCCCGTGACGATTGCGGATCGACGGCGCAACGGCGCAGTTCGCCGGCCAGGGCGTCGAGTGTCTGCTGGCGCACGGTGTGCCTGCCCGACTCGACGATCTCGGCTCCGAACTCGCCCACGAAGCGCGACACACTGGTGCGCTCGTCGCCCGCGCCGCAGACCGCGTGAATGCGCAGTTCCCGGTCGGCCCGGCTGGCGGCCAGGGTGAACAGCCTTCGCTCCTGCTGGATCCATCGCGGGGCCGCCGACGCCTGGGGCTGTGCAGGTTCCCCGATCTCGCGTGCCGCAATGAGTCCCTCACCACGGCGGGGACCGGGCCACTGTCCCTCGGTGGCATCGACCAGGATGACGAGATCCCACTGCCGGCCTCGCGCGCGGTGTGCCGTGAGCACCTGGACCCCGCGACCTCTGGGATCTGACTCGCGGGCCATGTCGCCGGGAATCTCCTGGCCCCCGATCTGCGCGATGAGGCTCCGCAGGCTCCGCACCCCGGTGAGCTCGACGTGGCGCGAGGCGAGGTCGAACAGGGCGCAGATGGCGTCGAGATCCTTGTTCGCAGCAGTGGCGGTTGTGCCGGTGGACAGCGCGTCGGCGTACAGCCGCTGAGGCCAGTCTGTTCCTGCCCACAGTCGCCAGACCACGTCATAGCCAGACCTGCCCTTCCGCAGGTCGTCGGCCGCTTCCCCCAGCAGCCGCCCCAGCCGAATGAGTGCCTCCAGACGTGGGTCGCCCGGGTGGTTCCTGGCCGGGTGCCTCACGCTGGGGTTGCCCGCTCCTGCGCCATCGCTGGCTGCAGGGTTCGGCTCGCCAGCCAGCGCCGCAAGGCGGTCGAGCACCAGTTCGCCGGCAGTTCGGGAGCTGGTGTGCTCCTGCGCAGACCACAGGGTGCGCCCCAAGAGCCGTATCGACGACGGATCGAGACCGGACAGGGGTGAATCGAGCACTCGGGCCAGCCGTTGCCGCTCGGGCGCCCGCCCCTCGGCGAGGTCGAGCACCGTCCCCATGGCATCGAGCAGCACGAGGACGCACGCCTGCTCCCCGAGTGCGATCTCGTCACCGGCCACTTCCACCGGGATGCCCAGACTTGCCAAGGAGCCGGCCAATGCCGCCAGGCCGCCCTTGCCGGTGCGGCAGATGACCGCCTGCTGGGCCCAACCCAGGCCTGCCAGATGGGCGGCCCTCAGTTCCTGGGCCACCGACTGCGCCTGCGAGGACAGGCTCTCGTGAAGTACGCAGCGGACCCGTGGCGCCGTCTCATGCTCCACCGCCGCAGCGGCGGAGCCAGCCAGGGGGACCCGGGCAAGCAACCGGGCCACCCCGGCGCGCACCGCAGGTGATCCGCGATGCACGGACTGGAATTCCACACGTACTGGATCGGGGGCGCCGAGCACGGCGAAGCGCGAGGTGAAGTCAAGGGCGGCCCGCGGATCGGCTCCGCGGAAGGCGAAGACCGAGGTCTGCGGATCGGCGGTGGCAGCCACCCTGACGCCCAGGGAGTGCAGCTGGGCGATGAGGCCGATCTGGGCGGGGTCGTACTCGGCGAACTCGTCGCAGAAGACTCCCGCCAGCTGCTCGGTGAGGGACGCGGAGACCTCCTCATCGAGCATCAGCAGTCTGCTGCGATGCACGAGTTCGGCGTAGTCCCAGGCATGCTCGGCATCGAGCACGTCGAGATACTGTTCGAAGAAGCGCGCCAGCCCGAGCCATTCGGGACGGCCGGCGCGCGCCGCGGCCTGCTCAAGGTCCGCCGGATCCATGCCGTGCTGGCGAGCCCTGGCCAGCCCGGTGCGCACCTGCTGGGCGAAGGCGGCGGTACCCACCGCCTTGCGCAATGAGCGTGGCCACAGCTGCGGTCCGGCAGCTGACAGCAGTTCGCGCACCTGCAGATCCTGCTCGGGGCCGGTGAGCAGGCGAGGCAGTTCGCCGGAGGCGTCGCGGGCCCCGTAGCGAGACTGCAGCGCCAGGCACCAGCCGGGGACCGTCGTAATCACCGGTGCAAGCTGACTGGCACCCAGCCTGCCCACCACGGTTCGCCGTAACCGCTGCGCATCGGGACGCGACCAGGTGAGAATGACGACGTGCCCGAGCTGTGCCCCGGCCTCGACGCTGCGCACGACTGCTTCGACCAGCGCCGTGGTCTTGCCGGTGCCCGGCCCTCCCACTGCCAGCACTGCGCTGCCCGCCACCTCGGCGGCGTTCAGGAAGGCGCGCTGCTCGTCGACCAGCTGTGTCGTCATGGGCACCATGCAACCACTGCCCACTGACAGTTCCGGCCGGCCGCGATCCGCGCGAGCGCCGCTCCCCCGGCTCGGCGGGCAGCCACGCGGGGATTGTGCCCATGGCGCGAGATCTGTACCGTGAGAATCTTCACCGATGCTTTCAAACCACCTCGCGTTATGGAAAGCTGAAGGCACTGTTCATGCAGGGCACGTATTCAGTAGCAAGAGTCTGGGGCGGGTCGTGGCACGGTTGAGCCTGAGGGCGCACTGATACGGACAGCGGACCGTGAGGTGCGGTCCGGCAGTGAGAAGGTTAGGGAGTTCACATGGCCACCGGAACCGTTAAGTGGTTCAACGCGGAAAAGGGTTACGGCTTCATCGCCGTCGACGGTTCGAGCGATGACGTCTTCGTTCATTACTCCGCGATCGACGCCACGGGTTTCCGTTCCCTGGACGAGGGGCAGAAGGTTGAGTTCGACGTCGCACAGGGCCCGAAGGGTCAGCAGGCTGAGCACGTCAGACTGATCTGATTTCCATCCATCGGTAGTGAGGGGCGCCACCCGCGGGTGGGGCCCCTCACGTCTTGTACAAGGTCTCTCGCATACAAGGTCTCTCACATACAAGGTCCTTCGCATACAGGGTCCCTGGCAGGGGCAGGGCCTGTCCCAGGGGCAGGAAGCACGCAAGCCGGCACAGCGGGTCTGTCGCACACCGAACTGCAGACCGCCGGGTCCTTCCACCTGACCCTCGAGGTCCGCTCCTCAGCCGGTGACCGGCGGCAGGAGGCGCACGAGGCCAACGAAGAAGGCCAATAAGGAAGGCCAACGAGGAAGGCACATGAGCAGCCAAGAGCCCGGCAATCCCACCGCAGGCGTCGACCGGGACAACGTCCGGCGCGGACCCACACCGTGGGCTGGCGGCGCAACCCATGTCGGTTCCAAGGCATCTCCGAATCAGGACGCCCTCGCACTCGCCGCCACGTCCTCGACCAGCAATCGCAGCGCGATCGTGGCGGTCTCCGACGGCGTCTCCACCTCGCCACACTCCGATGTGGCGAGCCAGATCGCCGTCGACCGCGCCACCGATGCGCTCATCGGTGTTCTCACCGACCGGGAGCACAGTGACGATCCGGGCGGCCTTGCCCAGGCCCTGCGCGAGGCCGTGCACAGCGCGAATCAGAGCATCGCCGAGGCAGCGGGAGACAATTCCGACGGATACGCCTGCACCCTCGTGCTGGCGCTGCTGCACCGGGGCTTCGTCATCGTCGCCAATGTGGGCGATTCGCGCGCCTACTGGTTCGGCGACGACCACACAGACCTCATCTTGACCACCGACGACTCGATGGCCCAGTTGAGCATCGAGCTCGGCGTCACCCGCGATGTCGCCGAGGCCGGACGTCAGGCCCATGCCATCACCAAATGGCTCGGCCCCAATGCACCCGATCCAGAACCGCAGCTGGGAGGTTTCCGGGTGGCGGGTTCGGGCTGGTTGCTCGTGTGCAGCGACGGCCTGTGGAACTACGCCTCATCGGCCAAGGACCTGCGCGGTGTGTGGGACAGCCTGTCACGACCCGAGGGTGCGACCGCCGAGGAACTGGCCGGTCAGCTCGTCGACTGGGCGAATGCCCGTGGCGGCCACGACAACATCACCGTAGGGCTGGTACGGGTCGAACAGGCCACCGAGGGGACCCCGCCACCCTCTGACGAGCCATCAGGCGACGTCGCGCGGGACGACGGCGCGGCGTCGGGTGCGCCTTCCCCGGAGTGAATCTCGCGCCACACAGTTACTCCACTGGCGATGCCATCGCGCTGAGAGCGTGAGCAGGGCCCTTCGTCGACGTGGGGCCGTTGGGTAGGTTTGGCGCGTGGACATCAAGATTGGCATCGAGAACATCCCCCGTGAGCTGACTGTCGAGACCGACCAGGACCGCGACCAGATCAAGAGCTCCCTTGACGAGGCCCTGGCCGAGAAGTCAGGCCTGTTGACACTCACCGACACCAAGGGCGGCCAGGTGATCATCCCGGTGGCGAAGATCGCCTACATACAGCTGGGGCAGGAACACGCCCGCCAGGTAGGATTCGGCACCGTCTGAGTCCCGGTACTGCGCCACAGGGGCTCCTCGGCGCAGTGGCGACCGAGCCACCCGCCTGGCTGATCCGGGCCGGTCGAGCCGTCTGTGGCGCGCTCAGACGCCGAGGCCGAGGCGCGCCATCCGGCGGGCGTGCCCGTCCATCAGCTCTTCCAGCAGCCCGCTGATCACACCCAGGTCGTCCAGCTCCCGCGAGCCCTTCGCCCCGGCGGGCTTGAGGACGTCTGCCACCAGAGCAGTGAGATCCGCCTGCTTCGCGGCGATCCGCTGGCACTGGCCCACGGCCTCCGCCGCCAGACGGCGTCCGAACAGGGCCAGGGAACCGCCGATCTCCGGTCTGGCGGAGATCGCCTTCTGCACCGCCCTGCTGGCAAAATCCGTGGTTCGCCATGCCGCCGGTCCGGGGGCGAGGAGCTGAGCGAGCGGCTCGGACAGTTTCGGAGCGAGGCGGGCCGAGAAGTCGGTGCGCAGCCCGGTGACCAGCAGGGCGCGCAATTGCGAGACGACCCAGCTGGATGGGCGCGTCGCCTGCGCGAAACTGTCAAAGGCCTCCCGGAAGGGCTCGAGGGTGGCGTCGACAGCGGCACCCTCGACGCGCAGTTCCTCACTGATCCGCTCGAAGCGGTCGAACTGGGCAGCCGCCAGGCCTGCCACGGTGAGACGGTCGTCCAGGCTCGGTGCCAGCCCGCCCGACGCGGCGAGCATCTCGAAATCGACGAGATCGGCCTGCGCCGTGAATCCCAGCAGATCGCGCCCGCCACCGGGCATCTCGATAGGCACTCGCGTGCGCCCGGGCGAGGCGGGGCGGGGGGCGGGGGAAGGGCTGCTGTCAGGGCGATGCTCGGTCACGAAGCAAGGCTAGTCGCAAGAGCCTGCCCGGAGGGGGCGCACAGGGCCGCCTCGAGCCGCACCGGGCATCGGTTCACTGCCGGTATCCGGGGCAGACCGGATGGCCGTCGTGATCTGACGCGCACGCCTCGGACCGCTAGAATGGCACGGGCGCACAACCGTGCGCCCGAGTCGTTGCCCCAGCGCATGCGCCCGCGCCGCCCCCACGGTGGCAGCGGACCAGCGCCGATGGTTCTCGAATTCGCCCCTCAAGGGTGCGCGTCCTGATTCTGTTCGGCGCCGCACGGACGACGCTATCGAATCTTGTCCCCCGCGCACACGCGGGAGGTGGAGAACTGAATTCATGACGCTTCCCAGCACTGATTCCGAGGCCACGCAGACGGAGAAGACGACCTTCGCCGACCTCGGCGTAAACCCTGCGATCGTCCAAGCCCTCAAGGCCGAAGGCATCGAGAACCCCTTCCCGATCCAGGAGATGGCAATCCCCATCGCGCTGGCCGGCTCCGATCTGATCGGCCAGGCACGCACGGGTACCGGCAAGACCCTCGCCTTCGGCATCCCGATCCTCGAACACATCGTCCTTGAGGGCGACGAGGGATTCGGCGAACTGCCCGCACCCGGAAAACCCCAGGCCCTGGTGATGACGCCCACCCGCGAGCTGGCCCAGCAGGTGGGAAACGACATCGCCACCGCGGCCCGGATCCGCGGTGCCCGGGTGCTCACCATCTACGGCGGAGTGGGCTATGACAGCCAGCTCGACGCGCTTGCCAGCGGCGTCGATGTCGTGGTCGGCACCCCCGGGCGTCTGCTCGACCTGCTGCACCGTCGTGAACTCGACCTGTCCCATGTGCGGATTGCCGTGCTCGACGAGGCCGACGAGATGCTCGATCTGGGCTTCCTGCCCGATGTGGAGGCCTTGCTCGACCGCACTCCCACCAGCCGCCAGACCCTCTTGTTCAGCGCCACGATGCCGGCCGTCATCATGTCGCTGGCGCGCAGCCGGCTCAACCAGCCGGTCAACATCCGCGCCGAGGGCCACGATGCCCAGTCCACCGTGCCGCAGACGACCCAATTTGTCTACCAGGCGCATTCCATGGACAAGCCGGAGATCCTCGGCAAGATCCTCCAGTCGCCCAGCATGCACCGCATGATGATCTTCACCCGCACGAAGCGTTCAGCGCAGCGCCTCACCGACGAGCTGTCCGAGCGCGGCTTCGACGTCGCCCCGCTGCACGGCGATCTCAATCAGGTACAGCGGGAGAAGACGATGAAGCGCTTCCGCAACGGCAAGGTCCATGTGCTGGTGTGCACCGACGTCGCCGCCCGTGGCATCGATGTCGACGACGTCACCCACGTCATCAACTACGAGGTGCCCGACGATCCCGAGCAGTACGTACACCGGATCGGGCGCACCGGACGGGCCGGCCACGACGGGATCGCCGTGACACTGGTCGACTGGCAGGACGTGACCCGCTGGAAGGTCATCAACAAGGCACTCGACCTGCCCTTCCACGAGCTGGTGGAGACCTATTCGACCAGCCCGCACCTGTTCTCCGATCTCGACATCCCCGAAGGAACCAAGGGCTATCTCTCCAAGCCCGCCGAGCACAGCGCCAAGCACCAGGATCGGGAGGATGCCCGCGAGCACGGTCGAGGCAGGGGCCGGCGCGGCCCCGCACGGCACGGGTCCGAGCTGCACGGATCCGAGCTGCACGATTCGGGCACACAGGATGCTGGCCAGCAGGATCGGATTCAGGAATCACCGAAGTCGGCGGAGCACGCCGAGAAGCGCCATCGCAAGCGTCGCCGCACTCACAACGGTAAGCCGGTGGAGCGCAAGGCCGATCATCAGGAGGCCGAGAAGGGCTGAGCGCGACGGGGAGGATCCTCGGGGGTGGGGTGACCTCGGCGCCACGATGATCTCGGCGCCGGGGGCCAGCTCCCCGCCAAGGGATCTGCGTGCCCCGCTGCTTGCGGCCGGCAGGGTTCAGTAGATTGCTTGCGGCCGACAGGGTTCAGTAGATCATCTGCATGGCGGTGCGCACCTCGAGCAGGGTCTGGTCCGCCACCTCATTGGCGCGCTCATTGCCCTCGCGCAGCACCTGGCGCAGCAGCCCCTCGTCGGCGACGAGTTCGGCACGTCGTTGCCGAATAGGGGCAAGCATCTCGTTCACCGCCTCTGTGCAGGCCTTCTTGAGACCACCGCCGCCACCGTCGCCGATCTCATCGGCGACCGCTGCGGGCTCCTCGCCTCGTGCCAGCGCCGTGAGCAGGACCAGATTCGACACCTCGGGACGGTTCTGGGGGTCATAGCTGATGTGCCGCTCGGAGTCCGTCTTGGCCTTCTTGATGAGCTTGGCCGTCTCGTCCGCACCCATGCCGATCTCGATGGTGTTGTGCCGCGACTTGCTCATCTTCGTGCCGTCCAGCCCTAGGATGACCGGGGCCGCGGAGAGCAGCGCGTCCGGCGCCCCGAAGACGGGCCTGGCAGGGTCGGCGCGGCCATATCGTTCGTCGAAGCGGCGGGCGATGAGCCGAGTCACCTCGATGTGCGGCAACTGATCCTTGCCCACCGGCACGAGATTGGCCTTGCCGAACAGGATGTCGGCGGCCTGGTGCACCGGGAAGGTGAGCATGAGTCCGCTCATCGCGCGACCCTGGGTGTGCTCCAGCTCCTCTTTGACAGTGGGATTGCGATGCAGCTCGGACTCGCTCACAAGGCTGAGGAAGGGCAGCAGAAGCTGATTGAGTGCCGGCACGGACGAGTGCGTGAAGATCGTGGTGCGCGCCGGGTCGATCCCGCAGGCCAGATAGTCGGCGACAGCGCTCAGCACGTTCTCCTGAAGGGCACCCACGCCGTCGCGATCGTAGATCACCTGGTAGTCGGCGATGACGAGCATGGACGTGACGCCAAGATCCTGCAGCCGCACCCGATTGGCGATAGATCCGAAGTAGTGTCCGATGTGCAGTCTCCCAGTCGGGCGATCGCCGGTGAGCAGCCGGTAATTGTGCGGATGCACCGCCAGATCGGCTTCGATGGCATCGCTTCGCTGCTGGCTGGCTGCCAGGGAGCGGTCCAACTCGGGGGCCCCGTCCTCGGCTTCGTCGGTGACGGACAGTGACTCGAGGTTGGGGGCCGTGCGCATAGCGGGCAGTTTACCCATATGGGCCACCGGCATCGGCCCACCGCCCAGCGGGGGTGCGGGTCATCACGATGGCACGAGCGAGGACAGCTAGCGGCCAGGACCCGTCGCGCCCAATCGAACAAGGAGGAGCAGCACCGCTGCCGCGCCGATGAGTGGGGCGAGGAGACATCGCTCAGCGAGATGGCCGGTGGTCATGGCGGCCACCCGGAAGCGGATGTTCGACAGTGGCCACAGCAGCGGGCAACCCTCCTTCGTGAGGAGGTCGCCGGCCAAATGTGCCAGGCATCCGAGGGCCACGGCCAGGGGGACGAATCCCGCCGCGAGGTTGACGAGGGTCGTAGTGAGGGCGAGCGTCGCACCACCGACCACCCCCACGAGCGTCCACGCCCTGCTGTGGCGCTGGGGATTGGCCGGCAGGGCATTGAGCCCGATGGCGAGCAGAAAGCCGATCCATACCCCGAGCAGGGCCTGGCCGAGAGGCTGGGCGGGTGCGACACCGAGTTGGTGGAGCAACGGCGGCAGGCAACCGACGAGCAGCGCGAAGGCCGTGAATCCCACAACCCCGATGAGCGAGTGGGTGCCGTGGCGATGCCCGCCGGACAGCGCCGCGACCATGCGCGTGAGGGGCTTGGTGACCGGGGGAAGGGTCCAGGCAACCGAGCCCGAGGGATGGTCGGCGTCAGGGAGCATCGCTGCCCCCGCGCAGGCAATCGCAAAGGCGCACACGGTGAGGGGATCGTCCGGATCGCAACCCACCCGCGGCAGCAGCGGCACTGCGACCAGCGCGAGCAGCACGCCGCTCATGGCATGCGTGCGCCCCATCATTGCTGGCTCCTCGCGCCCTCGTCGTCCATGCGTCCCCCGAGCTCTGCCCGTGCGCGGCGACTGCCGCCCGGTGGACCATCATGGCAGCGTCGACCGACACAATCGTCGAGGGCGAGAAGCTCGCCGGGTACCGAGCCCTCGACACAGACGGGCGCGCAGCTCCCAACGCCCGACAGACGCCAGCTCGCAACGCCCTACAGGCGTGGCATGATCTGTTCCACACCCCCCAGCGAGCCGCCCCGATCGCGGATGCGGCGGGCCAGTTCACGCAGCGCAGACGGCCGACTCGTCTCGCAGCCGATGTCATGGTCGGTTTTTCCCGTGCCGTGGTAGTCCGACGAGCCGGTGCGCACGAAACCGAGCCGCCCGCCCAGGTCGAAGAGCATGGCCCGGGTCTCCTGGTCCTGGTCTGGATGGTCCACCTCAATACCTTCCAGGCCGTGTTCGGACGCCAGCTCGGCGAACAACTGCGGGCTGAGCACTTCACGGCTCGCGCGGATCCAGGGGTGGGCGATGATGCAGGCGCCGTGGGCCGCGTGCACCAGGTCGATGGCCTCCCCCAGGTCCAGACTGCGTCGCGGCACGAATGCCGGCGCGCTCTCATCGAGATATCGGGCAAAGGCCTCGTCGCGGTTCGTCACGAACCCGGCAGCGACCAGCGCATCGGCGATGTGAGGGCGGCCCACCGACGAGGCGTGGACCGCCTGCTTCTCGACATCGGCCAGGCTCACCCCCACTCCGAGCTGGGCCAGCTTGGCCAGCATCTGGGGCACGCGCTCGGTCCGGCTCGCCCGCAGAGCGGTCAGCGCACTGCGCAGCGGCCGCGACCAGGGATCCGCGCCGTACCCGAGGAGGTGCACCTCCCGCTGGCCGACATGGGTACTGATCTCGATGCCGGGCAGAACCGCCACTCCGAAGCGACGCCCCGCCTCCTCGGCCTCGCCGATGCCATCGAAGGTGTCGTGGTCGCACAGTGCCACCACATTCACACCCAGCTCCTGGGCCCGCCGCACCAGTGCGGTGGGACTGTCGGTGCCATCGGAGACATTGGAGTGGGTGTGCAGATCGATTCGCATGAAACCATTCTCCCGCCTACAGGTCCCCGCTCAGTGGATGAGGGTCCGCAAGGCCCGCAGGCCCACCGAAGCCCGCGCCAGGTCCATCTCGCCGACATTGAGCTGGGCAAGCCGGTCTGCGCACCGTGCAGCACGTGGGTTGCCCCGCCACCACTGCTCGACGATCGCCGCGGCAACTGCGGACTCGTCGTCAACCGTGCACTCCCCCACCTGGTGGCCGTCGGAAGAGACGATACCGGGTGGGGACGAAGCTGGTGAGGACTCGCTCGGCACACTTCGCGTCATCTCGGCGCCGGAGAGCACCACCTGGCAGATCGTCTCGCGAGCCGATTGCAGCTCGTCGCGGATCGCCGCTCTAGCCAGGATGTCCCAGCGGTTGCTTCGCGGCAGCGCCTCGACCCTGCCGATCAATGCGTCCATACCGATCCGCTCGGACAGACCGAAGAAGACCCGGGCGGTCAGTGTCGGGCTGCACCTGCAGATATGGGCAATCCCCACGATCGGCAGGACCTGATGGGCCCGGCTCCAGCGGGCCGTGTTCGCCGCAAGATCGGCCGGCACGCCCTCGCTGCGCAGCTGGGACGAGTCAGCGGCATACTCTCGGCGCCCCTCCTCGGTGAGCAGCTCGGGTATTGCCTCGAGCACAACCGCCACGTCGTCTCGGTACTCCCGGACGAGACCCGCGATGCCGTCACGGGCAGGATCGAGTGCCGCGAGATGGTTGTGCAGGATCCATCGAGTGTCCAGCTCCACCACCCGCCGCAGCCGCAGCCGCACTACAAGCCGAGCCTGTTCGCTCATCGGGACCTCACGCACAGCCCCCTCCGCACGGGCGATGGCGAGCACACTGCGAGCCGTCAGCTGAGCCCGGATGACGTCGGCGCTGGAGGCCCCGGATTCCTCGGCCAGACGCGAGGCCGCGCTGATGCCCTGGGAATCCACGAAGCGGTTCACCACGACTGTCGTGATGATCTCGCGAGCCAGCGGATGGATGCGCATCGCGTCGCCGAGTCGCTCACTCAGTATCGCCGGGAAGTAGTCGAACAGTCGTTGGGCGAGGTAGGGATCCTCCGGCAGCTCGGACGCCAGGATCTCGTCCTCGAGGGCGATCTTCGTCCAGGCCAGCAGGGTGCACAGCTCGGGATTGACCAGGCCTTGACCCCGGGCGATTCGCTGGGCCATCTGTGCGCTGGAGGGCAGCGACTCCAGCTCCCGGTCCAGGTGACCGGCGTTCTCGAGCTGGCGCATCAGTTCCTCGTGCACGGCGGCGTGTTCGACAGCGCCTGCCAGCGAGTTGGCGAGCGCGAGGTTCTGTGCGGCATTGTGCGCGAGGACATGCCTCGCGACGTCGTCGGCCATGGCGGGCAGCAGCCCATCGCGCTCGGCGCGACTCAGGGAGCCCGCGCGCACCTGTGCATCGAGAAGGATCTTGATGTTCACCTCGTGGTCGGAGGTGTCGACACCGGCCGAGTTGTCGATGAAATCGGTGTTGATCCGTCCGCCGTTCCGGGCATATTCGACCCGTCCGGCCTGCGTCCAGCCGAGATTGCCGCCCTCGCCCGCAACCCGGGCTCGGACCTCGGCGCCAGTGACCCGCACCGCATCATTGGCCTTGTCGCCCACCTGCGCGTTGGTTTCGGTGGCCGCCCTCACATAGGTGCCTATCCCGCCGTTCCACAGCAGATCGACCGGTGCCATCAAGATGGCGTGGATGAGCTCGGCCGGTGTCATCGCATCGGTCCCGGCAGGCAGGCCCAAGACCTCGCGAACCTGGGCGCTCAGTGGGATGGACTTCGCGCTGCGCGGATACACACCGCCGCCCTCGGATATCAGTCGGGAATCGTAGTCGGCCCAGGTGGAGCGCGGCAGCGCGAACAGCCGGGCTCGTTCGTGCCAGCTGGCTTCGGTATCGGGGTGGGGGTCGAGGAAGATGTGCAGATGGTTGAAGGCGGCGATGAGCTGGATGTGGTGGCTCAGCAGCATGCCGTTGCCGAAGACGTCACCGGACATGTCGCCGATCCCGACGCAGCTGAAGTCGGTCGTGCCTGGATCCAGCCCCAGCTCGCGGAAGTGACGGGTGACCGACTCCCAGGCGCCGCGCGCAGTGATGCCCATTGCCTTGTGGTCATAGCCCACCGATCCGCCCGATGCGAAGGCATCGCCGAGCCAGTAGCCCTTGGCATCGGCCAGACTGTTCGCGATGTCGCTGAAGGTTGCGGTGCCCTTGTCGGCCGCCACCACGAGATAGCGATCCTCCCCGTCCCAGGCAATCACGCGCTCTGGGTGGACCGTGCGGCGATCCACGGTGTTGTCCGTCACCTCGAGCAGGCTGGACACGAAGATCCGGTAGCTCTCGGTCCCCTCGGCGAGACGTTGTGCGCGGGTCATCGATCCGGTGATGCCACGCGGGTAGAAGCCGCCCTTGGCGCCGACCGGGACGATGACGGAGTTCTTCACCATCTGTGCCTTGACCAGACCGAGGATCTCGGTGCGATAGTCCTCCACCCGGTCACTCCACCGGATCCCGCCGCGTGCCACCTTCCCGAAGCGCAGGTGCACCCCTTCGACGCGAGGACTGTGGACGAAGATCTCGAACAGCGGCACCGGTGCGGGCAGGAAGTCGATGTCGGCGGTCCGCAGCTTGATCGCCAATGCTCGAGACCCGGGTACCCAGAAATTGGTGCGCACCGCGGCGAGCACCACCACCAGGAACTGGCGCAGGATCCGGTCGTGGTCGAGCGAGCCCACCTCGTCAAGTTCGGCGTGCACCTTCTCGACCAGCTGGTCGACGACCTGCTGGCGCTGGTCTGCGTGGAGACCCGAGTCCGGGTCGAAGCGAGTCCGGAAGATCGAGACCAGGTCGGCGGCGACCACCGGATTGGCCACCAGCGCTGCCGCGATATAGGGCTGCGAGAAGGGAGAGCGCACCTGTTGCAGGTAACGGGAGATGGCCCTCAGCACCTCGACCTCATGCCAGTCGAGGCCAGTGGCCGAGACGAGCTGGTTGAGGGCATCGTGATCGCTGCTGCCTGTGATGCTGGCCCTGAAGGCCTCGACGAAACGAGCCTGGGCCTTCGGTTCGCCGGCGCGCAGCGCCTCGCTGGCATGCCCCATTCCCAATCCGAAGTCGTAGAGCACCGCGTCCCTGCCGCGGAGCCGGACGTGATAGGGGCGCTCCTCGCGCACGTCGACCCCCAGACAGGTCAGGTGCGGCATCACCGTCGACAGATTGAGCGGCCCGCCCATCGTGAAGACCTTGAGACGGGCATCCACCCGGTCGCTGTCGCGCGTGGTGGCGGGAAGGAGGCGCAGTGCCAGATCCTCGTCGCTCTTGAGGGAGTCGAAGGCCAGGAGGTCGTCCACGCCGACCGACGCTGGATAGTCCTCCTTGTAGGCGTCGGGGAAATCGATGCCGCGCCGCTCGGAATCCAGGCTGTCGGCGATAGCGATGAACTCGTCATCCCAGTCGCGAAGATCGGCACCCAGGCGCCGCTCGAGTTCGACGGCATCGGGCTGGGACCCATTGCTCCGCCCGGGGTCGAGTTCGACGGTGAAGTAGAGTCGGGCAAGCACCGATTCGGAGATCGCGACCCGGTGGTCGATACCGATCCCGCCGACGAAGTCGAGGATCGTGCGCTCGATCCGTTCGCGGACGGCGGTGTTATAGCGCTCCCTGGGCAGATAGACGAGGACGCTGAGGAAGCGGCCCCACCGCCCGGAACGCAGAAAGAGCCTCAGCCGATGGCGCTCCGCGAGCCTGGAGATGGCTGCGATCACCGGCGTGAGCTCAGCGACCGAGGCCTGCAGGAGCTCATCGCGGGGGTAGCCGTCCAGCGCTGCACGCACCGCCTGGCCCCCGTAGGAATCGGGGGCATAGCCGATGGCCGCCATGATGGCGCTGGCCTTGCCACGCAGCAACGGCACCCGAAGCACCGAGTCGGCGTAGGCACTGGAGGTGAACAGCCCGATGAAGCGGTGTTCGCCGACGAGCCGACCACCCTCGTCGTAGATCCGGATCCCCAGATAGTCCCGGTAGGCGCCACGCACCAGGTCGGAGCGGACCGAGTCCTTCGTACAGACCATGAGCTCGGGCGAACTGGGCAGCGGGGTGGCCGCGAATTCGGAAGGATCGCGCAGCGTGTCGCGCAGCACGCCCAGGCCGGTGCCGGCCCGTGGAGTGAAGGTCCGGCCGTCGGCGCTCACGGTGTGCTCGCGGTAGCCCAAGAAGACGAAATTGTCCTCCAGAAGCCATCGCAGCATGGCGCTGGTCACAGCGCGTTCCCGTGGCTGCGCCGGGCCCTGGGCGCCCAGCACCGCGTCGGCATTGCGGACTGCCAGTTCGCGCATCGCCCCGGTGTCGCCGGTGGCCGCCGCGAGGCGCACCATCGCCTCGCGAAGATCCGTCTCCAGAACCGGCGCCTCGTCGGCGGCGGCGCTGCCCCAGGCGGGATAGAGCTCCAGATCGACCCATGACTCGGCAATCCCCCCGGCAGGATCCACGCCGAGCAGCCTGCCCTGGGAGTCGCGGCTCACCGTGAGCTGTGGATGCACGAGCTCACGGATCGACCACCCGCGCCGGGTGGCGCCGAGAGTGAGGGTGTCGACGATCCACGGGCGGTCCTCGGCGACGAGCTGGACCACCGTCGAGCCCCCCGGCCGAGTGGGCGGCCGGACCCGCAGCAGTGTCGCGCCTGCGCGACGGATGGCACCGAACTCCAGATGGCTGCGAAGCCGCTGGGCGAGCAGGTCCTCATCGAGCCCTCGATTCGGATCCATGTGCAGGCCCCCCAGCTCGCCGAGATGGACCTGATCGAGATAGGCGGCCGCGAGCTCAGCGGACACGCGCGCGTCCAGCGCGCCGGGCGCGGGCAGGCTCGCAGCGATGAGACGATGCCTGCGTTCCTCCTCGCAGGACCGGGAACGAATCCTGGCGTCCCCATCCGTGCCGTCCCGGCCGATTCCTGCCATCCAAGCCCCCTCATCACCCCGCTGGGTTTCCTGACCCGGGCTCCCAGCGGGGACGCGTTCACACTAGCGGCCTGTTGTTACAGCGGTGCGACATGCACCGCCCCGAGCTGGGACGGCCGGTGGAGTGGCCCAGACGCTCGCAGCTCGCGCAAGAATGGGGGCATGGAGATCTCTGCGCACCACGAGTACGGCGCCGAACCCGCGGCCGTCCACACCATGTTGACCAACCCCGAGTGGCTATCCGCCGTGCTCGACCGGGCCGGAGCCGCCCGCAGTGATGTACGGGTCGAGGCCAACACCTCGCACATCCACGCAGAGATCTCGGCCCCCAGCCAGGTGCAGCGCTTCACCGGTGCCACCTTGGCCATTGAGCAGACCTTCGTATGGAACGAGGTTCCCGACGGATGGGACGGAACCGTCGAGGCCACTCCGGCGAAGCTCCCAGCCAAGCTGGCCGGTACCGCAACGATTCGTCCCGGCGGTGCGGGGACCATCGTGGAGTACTCCGGGCAATTCAATGTATCGGTCCCGCTGTTGGGCAAGAAACTCGAGCAGCTTGCCGAACCGAGAGTGATGACGATCATCGACCTGCAGCAGGAAGTCGGCAACGAATGGCTGGCCACCCGGCCGGACTGAGCACCGCCCATCCGATGAGCGCTCGTCAGCCGAGCAGATCGCCCAGCTCGCTGCGGGACGCGGGCGTGGCGACGAGATAACTCTCGGGCTCACCCTCGCTGCCCTCGCGTTCGGTGATGACGACGACCTCGTGACCGGCCAGCTCGATGGCTTTCGCGAGCGCCACCGCTTCGTCGTGATCGTCGAGGACAATGCGCGTTGGCATGTCAGCCTTCCTGCAGTTCCAGATGGGCAGCGAGTTCGCTGACATCGTGCCACGACAGCGGGTGCTCGGCGAGAACGGCCTGCACCTCGGGAAGCTCCCAGGCCTCATCGATCGTGTGACCTGCGGCGCCACGGGATGCAGATCGGCAAACCGAGGGTTCTGTGTCGGTGAAGAAGGCCTCGACCTCGTGGAGTTCCAGGGCACCGATCTCGACACCGCCATTGCCCTGCTCGCCCGCTTGGTTCAACAGTGCCGTCCGTGGCCGGGCGACCAGCACCAGCCTGCTCGACCCGGCGAGCAGGGCCGCGACACTGGCGACCTGGAAGGCAGCGAATTCGGCGTCCTCGCCACCGGGGGCGAGATCGAAGGTAGCGCATAGATCGGCGGTGGCCGAGTAGCCGGGCAATGGGCCGCCCAGCAGTCCCTCGGCCACGAGCCGGCTGGCCTGCCCGCCGGTGACCGGCAGGAATACCACCGGTCGTGGTGTCCCGGTCATGTCTGCCTCCTCGTCTCGACGTACGCCGCGCTTTTCACACCGACACTCGCTGGCCATGTCGTCCACGCCGAGTTTTCCACGCTCCGTCGTCAACGCCGAGTTTTCCACACAAAGGGGGCGAGGGGCCCACAGCGCTGCATCGAAGAGTCATGCTCGTGCCATGACGGATGAATTGATCTCCTGCCTCGCGCCCACGCCCATCGCGCTCCCGCCTCCCGGGCTCGGCCCCAACGCCTGCTGGCAGACCGGCCTGGGGCCGATAGATCTGGCCAGCACGGCGGCCGGCTCACCCACGGCGGCCGGCTCACCCGAGGGCGCGGCTCCGGCTCGGATGCACAGCGTCGTCGCCGGGCGATTCGCTCATCTGGTCGCCGAGTCCCTGCGGGGCACGCGTCCCATCGGCCAGCTGCGCACCATCGCCGCACAGAGCTGCCTCATAGCTCTGCTGGCGAGCCAGAAGCGCTGGGGTCCGCGCGATGTACGGTGCCGGCGGGTGCACGTCACGACTCCACCGATGAGCGGGCCACAGCCCGATCTCGTCGATGCCCTCGCCTGTTATCGATGGCCCATCCGCGAGGGCCGCTCGGCACGCGCTTTCGTTGTGCTCTTCCGGCTGCGCAGGTCTGCCCGGGGATGGCGATGCATCGAGTTGTCGGTCATGGAACCGGCCGGAGTGCCGCAGTAGCAGACAAGCCGCGCTCCCGCAGGAGCACGGACCACTCAGCGGATATTCGGATTGCGGCCATGGCAGTTCTTGAACTTCTTGCCCGAACCGCAGGGGCATGGCTCATTGCGTCCGATACCCGCATAGGGGTCCTCGTGGCGATCGGCCGCACCCACCTGTTCCGCCTCGCCGGTCTCGTTCGGCGCCGTGTAGGTGACCTGGGAGGGCTGGTGTACTCCCGCCAGGGTGCGCGTCGCCTGGGCAACGGCGGGGCTGGTGGGGGTGCGGTTCGCAGGGGCTGCCTGCGCAGCGCTCGCCTTGCGGCGGACCGGGCGCCCATTGCGCCGGCGGGGCGTGCTCTGCTCTGGCTGGCGATCAGCGTCAGTCCGCTCAGCGGTCGAACCGAGCAGGGACTGTGCGGTGGCGGGGTTGCCGCTCCCGTCGGGGCGGGCGCCCACCGACGGGAGATCCTGGGTCTGCACCTGGATGTGGAAGAGATAGCCGACCACCTCCTCCTGGAAGGCATCGCGCATCGCGTCGAACATGTCGGCGCCCTCACGCTTGTACTCCACCAGGGGGTCCCGCTGGGCCATCGCCCGCAGGCCGATGCCCTCGCGCAGGTAGTCCATCTCGTAGAGGTGGTCGCGCCACTTGCGGTCGAGCACGGTGAGCCAGACCTGGCGTTCCAGCTCGCGCATTGTCTGCTCGCCGAGCATCTGCTCCCTGGCATCGTAGGCCGCCTGGGCATCGGCCAGGAAGGCGTCCACGAGCTCCTGGGCGTCCTCGGCGCCCTCGAACTCGGAGATGTCGAGGCTCACCGGATAGATCGAGCGCAGATCCGTCCACAGTGTCTCGAGGTCCCATTCGTCCGCGAATCCCTGGGTGTGCAGCCGCACAGCCGCTTCCACGACACGATCGACGGTGGCGCGCAACATCGATTCCACATCGGCACCCTCGAGCACCTTGCGGCGATCCCCGTAGATGACATGGCGCTGGCGATTCATCACATCGTCGTATTTCAGGACGTTCTTGCGCATCTCGAAGTTCTGGCCCTCGAGTTGCTTCTGCGCGCTCTCGATCGACTTGGACAACAGTCGCATCTCGATGGGCTGGTCGTCGGGCAGCTGCATCGTGGTCATGACTCGCTCCACGGTGTCCGCCTTGAACAACCTCAGCAGGTCGTCCTCGAGGGACAAATAGAAGCGGCTCTCCCCCGGATCGCCCTGGCGTCCGGAACGGCCTCGCAGCTGATTGTCGATACGGCGCGACTCATGCCGTTCGGAACCGATGACATAGAGACCACCGGCTTCCACCACCTCGTCGTGCTCACCGGCCACCTGGGTCTGCAGGTCCTTGAGCGTCTCGGCCCACTGCGCCTCGTACTCCTCAGGGTTTGCGACCGGGTCGATGCCCCGCTCGCGCAGCAGCTGATCGGTCAGGAACTCGGGGTTGCCGCCGAGCATGATGTCCGTGCCTCGCCCGGCCATGTTCGTGGCCACGGTCACCGCGCCCTTGCGCCCCGCCTGGGCCACCACCGCAGCCTCGCGCGCGTGCTGCTTGGCATTGAGCATCTGATGGGGGATCCCGGCGCTGCGAAGCCGTTTGGAGATCTCCTCGCTCTTGACCACCGAGGCAGTGCCGATGAGCACCGGCTGACCGGCCTCGTGGCGTTCCTTGATGTCGTCGATGATCGCCGCGAACTTGGCATCCTCGGTGCGGTAGATGAAGTCCGACTGGTCCTTGCGGATCATCGGCTTGTTCGTGGGGATGACGATGACACCCAGACCGTAGATCTTCTGGAACTCGTCCTCCTCGGTCTTGGCCGTACCGGTCATGCCGGAGAGCTTGTCGTACATCCGGAAGTAGTTCTGCAAGGTGATGGTCGCGAGAGTCTGGAACTCGTCCTTGATCTGCACGTGCTCCTTGGCCTCCAGCGCTTGGTGCAGGCCTTCGTTGTAGCGGCGCCCCACCAGCACGCGACCGGTGTGCTCGTCGACGATGAGCACTTCGCCGTCCATGACGACATAGTCGCGGTCTCGCTTGAACAGTTCTTTCGCGCGGATCGCATTGTTGAGATAGCCGATGAGCGGGGTGTTGGCGCTCTCGTAGAGGTTGTCGATGCCCAGATCGTCCTCGGTGACCTCGATGCCGTGGGCAAGCACGGACACAGTGCGCTTTTTCTCATCGACCTCGTAGTCGACGTCGCGCACCAGACGGGTGGCCAGGGTGGCGAATTCGGGATACCAGCGCTTGTTCTCCTCGGCCGGGCCCGAAATGATGAGGGGGGTACGCGCCTCGTCGATGAGGATGGAGTCGACCTCGTCGACGATGGCGAAGTTGTGTCCGCGCTGGACGCAGTCGTCGAGGCTGAGTGCCATGTTGTCGCGCAGATAGTCGAAGCCGAACTCGTTGTTCGTTCCGTAGGTGATGTCCGCCGCATAGGCCTCCCGGCGTTCGGCCGGGCTCATCTGTGCCAGGATGACGCCGGTGCGCAGCCCGAGGAAATGGTGCACGCGTCCCATCTGCTCCGACTGGGAGCGAGCCAGGTAATCGTTGACCGTCACGACGTGGACGCCCTTGCCCTCCAGGGCATTGAGATAGCTGGGCGCCAGGGCAACGATTGTCTTGCCCTCACCAGTCTTCATCTCGGCGATATTGCCGCGGTGCAGAGCGGCCCCGCCCATGATCTGCACATCGAACGGACGCTTGCCGAGCACTCGATTGGTGGCCTCGCGCACGGTGGCAAAGGCCTCTGGCAGCAACGAGTCGAGGCTCTCACCGTTGTCGAGGCGACGGCGGAAGTCGGCCGTCTGACCTCGTAGTTCCCCGTCGTCCATCGCGACATAGTCGTCTTCGATGCTGTTGACCTGCTCGGTGATCTGTGCCAGACGCTTGAGGGTCCGGCCCTCGCCCGCGTGCAGCAGGCGATCCATGAAACTCACGAGTTGGTGTCCTTGCGTCGTCGTGTCTGCCCTGATGCCGATCGGTCGGCGGCCGCGTTGCGCGCGACCGGGCCGATCAGACCTTTCCATCCTAGGCTCTCGACCGACGAGGGGCAGTTGCCATCGGTGGTCCTGGGTGCGGCCCGGCGCACGCCGTGCACCGGACCAGGGGTGCACCCGAACCAAGGGTGCACTCGGACCAACGGTGCACCCGGACCAGCGATCCACCCAGGACCACCGGCAGACCTCATTGCTCGGACGACCCCTACCGCCCGGACCTCTCGGACCCGCCCTCAGTGCTGGGAAGCAGCCTGTTCGGCGATGGGGCGCAGAGCGTCGATGAGTGGGGTGCTCGGATGACCGAGCAGCCGCTGGAGATCCTGCGACTCCGTGAAGAGCTGACCGGCCTTGGTGTCCGCATCCAGTCCGACCGCGAAGTCCGCCGCATCGGCCATGCCGGCCTCCTCCAGCGCCTTGCGATGCTCCTCGCTCGTCAGGTCGCGGTACACAACGCTGCGACCGAGCAGTTCGGAGGTGACTTCGGCCAGTTCAGGAAGGGTCCAGTCCGGGTGCCCGCCCAGCTCATAGGTCTTGCCCTCGTGCCCCGGCGTCGTGAGGACGACAGCCGCGGCCTCCGCGAAATCGGCGCGCGCTGCGGACGAGATCTTCCCCTGACCGGCGCTTCCGAGGATGACCCCGGACTGCGCGGCACCCAGCACGCTGCCCGCATAGTTCTCCGTGTACCAGCCGTTCCTCAGAAGGGTGTAGGGCAGCCCGGATTCGAGAATGTGCTTCTCGGTGGCGACATGGTCGGGGCCGATGGCGAGTGTTGTCTCGGTTGCCCGCAATACGGAGGTGTACACGAGTTGCCCGACACCGTGCCGCTTCACTGAGTCAATGACCCTACGGTGCTGCTCGGCACGCTTTGAGAGGTCGCTGCCAGAAATCAGCAGGACCTTCTCCGCACCGTCCAGTGCCGAGTCGATGGTGGCTGGATCCTCGTAGTCCACCGCGAGGATCTCGACACCCTGGTCGGCGAACTCGGTGAGCCTTCCCACGCTGCGGCCACTCGCTCGGATGTCGTGAGCAGCAACTCCGCGGGACAACAGATCCCGAACAACCAGACGGCCAAGATTTCCGGTGGCACCGAATACCACAATGGACATTTTCACTACTTTCTCTTGGGGACATGCGTACCAGATAACGAATGAGATGATGAGGCAACGAGATCACTCGCCACCAGCGAGAATGCGCCGTAACCGGTCCAGCGGGACGCGCCGTTCCATTCCGATGCTGCTGCAACAGGCCGCCCCGTCGGGCTTCGGCAGTCGTCTCGTCCGATGAGGGCGTGGGAAACGAGGCTGGCTGGGGGTCAACGGTGCAGCACACATGGGGAATGGCCGATCGGACACAGGAATTCGCTTGCCAACAATCGATATCGATGCACAAGAACCTCACTTGGTCCGAGCCGGTGTCATCGTGCTACTCCGCACTCCAGAGCAGGACGCAACGACTATTAAAAGTAGCATGACCATGGCTCCCGGACAATAATGAGCTCTCTGTCAGAGAAATCTCTGGAAAATGGCTCAATCCCGTGATAAGCGATCGGGATGCCGGAGCATGGCATTCCTGCCGTGCGGGTCAGGCGCCGTGCCAGCCAAGGGCAGCCCGCAGCGGCGAGGAGAAATCGCCTCTGTCGAGCACTTCCGTCCCATCCAATCCGAGCCAGGCCGCCAAGCGCGTCAGCTCGGCACCAAGGGCCTCGGCAATCTGACCGGTAGGGCTGGGATGCCCGGGCTCCTGCCAGCTCGCGAGCACCTGCAAGACCCCATGCGTCCGGTCGGCTCGCAAATCGACTCTCGCGGCGAACCGGTCACCGAAGAGGAACGGATACACGTAGTAGC
Organism: Propionibacterium cyclohexanicum; assembly: GCF_900111365.1. Classification (GTDB taxonomy): domain Bacteria; phylum Actinomycetota; class Actinomycetes; order Propionibacteriales; family Propionibacteriaceae; genus Propionibacterium; species Propionibacterium cyclohexanicum. The sequence continues at coordinate 86,587 of NZ_FOGZ01000006.1, read as the reverse complement.
CATGGCGACGCCGCGCGGCAGGTACGTAGATCTCGATGCGGTAGTCCAACTCGAACAGTTCGAGGGCACGCTGGCGTTCGAAGATCAAGGAGTCGAAGGGACTGACGAGACATGCCGCATCGACCTTCGACGGAACCCGGGCCCGATGCCACAGGTACGCCCGGTTTCTCCAGCCCTCCACCGCGACAGGCAGGAGTTCCCCGGACTCCACCAGCGCATCGACCGCCTCGTCGGTCGGGACGGCAGCGGTGCGGAAGTAGTCGCGCAGCCCGCGTCTGGTGGCAATGCCCAGCGCCTGTGCTGCCCTTCGGACAAGGATGATGTGGGAATCGAGCAGGCTCGGAGTGGGCGCAGCCAGGACCCGGGTCGGAAGCACGCGTTCGGGCAAGTCGTAGCGTCGCTCAAACTGGCCGTTGCGCCCGGCGACGGCCAACGCTCCCGACCAGAACAGCCACTCGAGTGCCGTCTTGGTCTGTGACCAGTTCCAGCCCCAGTGCTCGTGGTCGGCCTTCCGGCCGGCCACGAGGGCGGAGACTTCCCGGGCCGTGCTGGGGCCGTTCTCCTCGACGACGCGCAGGGCTTGCGCCACCACCTCGGGGTGCTCCCTCTGTATGGTGCGCATCGAGCCCCATGCTTCGCGTTCCGCGGCCGCCATCCGGAAGCGCAGGACGGGCTGGAGATCGACGTCGATGAGACATGCCGCGTGCCCCCAGTATTCGAACAGAATTCGCCGTCTACCGCTGGCCAGCCCCCGCAGAAGCTCGATCTCGTAGTCTCCGAGCCTGCTGAACAGCGGCATGCGCTGGGCTCTCGTGAGGACGGATACGGAATCGAGTTGGATCTGTGCCAGCCGAGTGGTCACCCGCACCACCTGGGTGCGGGTGACCGGGCCGCTTCGCCTGCCGGGCAACTGCTGGGCAGCCAGCCCGATGCGGCGAGCGGCGCCGCGGCTCAGGGATGTCAGCACAGTTGCGCTGGCGGCTGAGGTCCCGGCAGCTCGGGCAACCGGGAACTCGGTGACATCGCGATCACTGGACTTCGAGGCGGATGACGCCGTAGTTGTAGGCCTTGCGGCGATAGACGACGCTCGGCTTGCCGGATGCGGCGTCCTGGAAGAGGAAGAAGTCGTGCCCGACCAGTTCCATCTCGTCGAGCGCCTGGGCCAGCGTCAGCGGTGTGGTCTCGAAAGTCTTCTCGCGCACGACGAGGGGACCGTCGCCCTGGACCGTCAAGCCGGCAATCTCGTGGGTGTCGTTGGCTTCGTCCTGCGTCTCAGGCGCACTCTCCTCAGCCATCACCGGGAGCTCCTTGACCCGCAGCCCATGGCGCTTCTTGCGCCGGTCGGCTGCGCGTCGCAGCTGGGCGCGCAGCTTGTCGAGCGCAAGTTCGAAGGCCGCGATCTTCTCGTCGGCGCTTCCGCTGGCACGAATGACGGGGCCCTTGCCGCGCAGCGTGATCTCGCACCGAATCGCCGAGGAGGGGTCGCCCTTGGGGTCGTTCGACGTGAATTCCACTTCAGTGCGGATCACTCGGTCCTTCAGCTTGACGATCGACTCGTTCAGGCGCTCCGTGACGTACTCACGCGTGCTGTCGGTGATGGTGCAACGGCGTCCTGTGACGATGACGTCCATCTCGATCCCCTCTCCATGGATGAGTGCTAGCAATACTGCTCAGAGCCTCGAACGGTATCTCACGAGCCCAGTCTCGACGCTGAGACAGCAATGGCACGCACAGCGGGCGCTCCAGCACCACGGTGCTGGGGTCCTGCGTGTCGTGCCATGTCAGAACGTTACCGGGTTTGGCCCCGGCAAGCATCTGTTTCACTGCTGGCGTGCCATGGGGCCGGCATCCAGAGGAGTCAACGCAGCGCACACGACGCCCCTGACCTCGCGGCCCGACAGTCTCAGCGCTCGTACCGCCTCGACCGCGGTGGCTCCGGTGGTGACCACGTCGTCGAGCACGATCACCGAAGCCTCGTCAGTGCGGTCACGACGGCGCCATGCCAGGGGGATACCCCCCGGATCGCAGATCATCGTGCCGTGTTGCGCCTCGCGCCGCGCCGTTGCGTCGAGCCCTACCTGATCGGGCGCAGCGCTCATCCGCCTCAACGCGGCACTCCACGCCAACCCGCACCGGCGCGCCGTGGCACGGGCCAGCATCCGGGTGTGATCGATGCCGCGTTCGCGAGCCCTGGATGGATCGCAGGGCACCGGCACGAGGAAGGGTGCGCCTGCCCCGTTTCTTGATGTCTCCTGGATGCAGGCGCGAACCGCACGGGTCGTCAGTTCGGCCAGCGGACGAGCCAGGCTCCATGCTCCCCGGTCCTTGAAGGCAATGACCAGCCGGCCCGCCACCGGACGGTACGTGGCGCCGGCCCATACGTGGATGGACTGTGAACGCGCCCCACTGCTGTCGGCGCCTCGGCGCCCACGGACGACCGGTCCCCGCAGCTCGAGTGAACACCGACGGCACAGGAGGGGGCCGGGCGCAGCACAGGATGCGCAGGCCGAGCCGAGAAGCAGGTCGAATGCGGCTGCCGTCCAGTCGGAGATCTCCACGTCCGCAGTGTGCTCGGGCACCGCCTGCGTCATTCGCCGCACCAGAGGCTGTGGACAAGTCTCCATTCACCCCTGGTAGCTGATGGCGCTCACCTCGTTGACGTCATGACGCAGCCAGCGTGCTCCCTCTTGGTAGACCAGCACGGTCCCACCGCTGGTCAGCGCGCAGATGGCGACCCCATTGGTCGATGGAAGCGCAGCGATTCCGCGCAGCGACATGTCGATACCTGGCCCGAGGGACTCCACCTCGGATCCGTCCACGTCCACCAGGAAGACCTCCGCCGGGGACGACGCGTCCAGAGCCGCGAGCACAACCATCCGGGTGGCCGAAATCCAGCCCACATCCTGCACAGCGCCGAGGACGCCCTGACTGCTCACCACAGTAAGGGTGCGCCAGCCGTCGACGACCAGTTCGGGATTGCCGCCCACCCGGAAGAAGCCGAGTTTGCTGCTCCCCGGAGTGCCCGCGATGACCGCAAGCCTCTCCCCGGCCGGTGACAGCCGCGCCGCGAGGGGCGCGGCAGGCAGTCCCGCGAGAATCGCGCGCTCCACCCGGTCCGCCGTCACGACAACGAGAGACGCGCCGGCCTCACCGGCTCGGTCCACCACCCAGATGCGCCCCGAGGGGTCGAGCTGGGGACGCAGGAATTCCGTGCCGTCGGCGAGGCGCGTCGGCGCAGCGTTTGTGTCGGTCCGGGCGGTGAACAGCCGGGAGGACCCGTCGGTGACCAACGCCACGGTCGTGCCATCAGTGGATAGCGAGATGGACTGCACCTCATGGTCCCAGCCGGCCGACAGGACACCTCCGGCTGTCACGACCCCGCTGGGCAGCAGACGACTCAGCTTGCCTGCCGCGACGACATAGGCATCGCTGCGCGTCGCCTCGACCACCGGAGCGAAGCTCGCGAGGGCGCTGGCGCGGATCACACCATCTGCGCCGGCGCCGGGCACCGCGAAGGGCCGGCCCTGCTGCTCCAGGCGTAACCCGCCGAGCCTGGTCTGGTCGCCGAGCGTCCAGAGGAATTGGGCTGCGAGAGCTCGGCGCTGGTCGTCATGGAGAGCGCCGATCTGAGCGCTGAGAGAGACCTCCGCGACGCCTTGAGAATCGATGGTGACAGCCGGTGCCGCAAGCGTCGTGCCGTCGATGACAGCCGTCGTGACGGCCGGGCGCAACCAGGGCGAGGTCCCCCGCAGGAGCGCCTGGGCTGCCGTCGTGGGACTGAGACGGCGATTGGGCATGAAGACCTGCTGAGGCACCAGCCCGGTACCCCACCGGTTGAGGCAGTGAACCCGCAGGATCGAGTAGGCCCGGTGCAACTCGTAGCGGCTCACGAAGATGCCCTGACCAGGGGAATTGATGCGCCACTGGTCCCCCACCTTGACGAGGCTGAAGTCGTGCTGGAAGTCCGGCTTGTAGTCGGCCGTGTAATAACCCCGTACATCGATCGTGCCGAGCAGCGGGGCGCGCAGCAGCGCGGAGCTGTCCGTGACGACCGGGGGATGGCTGTCCGAGTCGTAGACGTTCACGGCGGCGCTGGGCACCCATGCGGTCGACGCCCTCGGGGTGAGAAACTGGCGGGCCACTGCATAGTTGTCGGTGGGCACGAGGCAGGCCGTCAGGAAGCCTGCCAGGATGAGCTCTGGGGTGGCGTCGGCCGCAGGTGGGTCGGGAGCCACCACCACACCGCCGGGGGCGGGGCTGGCGGCCGGATTGCTCACCTCGAGCACAGGGCCAGAGCTGGGCACCTGCGCACAGCCGCTCATCAGGCCGATCGGCACGAAACCAAGCACGGTGCGGCGGGTCAGCTTCATGATGCCCGTGCCTCCCCCAGGTCGTCGGTTGCACGGTGCCCAGGGCCGAGCGGCAGCGGGGAGCTGCGCAGGGGATCGTCGGGGCGGCGCGGCAGAGTGAGGCGGAAGACCGAACCGCGTCCGGGGCGTCCCCAGGCCTGCAGCCAGCCGTGATGGAGGCGCGCATCCTCCAGCGAGATCGACAATCCGAGCCCGGTGCCCCCCACCGATCGCTGGCGGCTCGGATCGGCTCGCCAGAACCGGTTGAACACCTTCTGGGTCTGTTTGGGCAGGAGGCCCACGCCGTGGTCATGCACCCGTACGGCCACCGCATGCTGGTCACCGGCCACAGTGACGTCGATGGGTTCTCCCTCGCCGTACTCCAGGGCGTTGGTCAACAGATTCCGCACGATCCTGGCCACCCGGCGCGAGTCGATCTCGGCTCGCTCGGGCCCATCGCTGTGGATGTGGATCTCGCTGTGCAGACGCTGGGCCAACTGTTCCTGTGCACGTACCTCGCGATCGACCAGTTCGGCCACGTCGGTTTCCTCGAGGACGAGCTGTGCTGCGCCGGCGTCGAAACGTGAGATCTCCAGCAGATCGGCAAGCAGTTTCTCGAAGCGTTCCACCTCGTGATTCAGCAGCTCGACGGTGCGGGTGCTCGCCGGATCGAAACCCTCGCGCACCTCGTAGAGCACCTCGCTGGCCATCTTCATCGTGGTGAGCGGGGTACGCAGTTCATGGCTGACGTCGGAGACGAAGCGCTGCTGGAGGCGCGAGAGCTTCTCCAGTTCGGTGATCTGCTTGTCGAGCTGACCGGCCATGTGGTTCATCGAGCGGCCGAGCCGGGCCAGCTCATCGGTTCCGCTGATCGTGACCCTTTCGGACAGCAGGCCCCCCGCAATCCGCTCGGCGGTTCGGCTCATGGCGCGCATGGGGATCGTGACTCGCCTGGCCGTGAACCAGGCGAACAGGGCGAAGAAGACAAGCAGCACCGCACCCGCGGACATCAGGGCACGGCGCAGCACCTCGAGGGTCTGGGCCTCGTAGCTCTGGGGGAAGACGAAGTACACCGGCACGCGTAGACCGGTGGGGCTGACGACGCTGGAGGCCACGACCAGACCCGGCGCATCCTCGTGTCCGTCGATGTGGTGAATCGAGGTGGGCGTCACCCACATTCCTGACGCAGAGCTGGCAAGCGTGCGCAACGCGACGGGCACGCTGTCCAGACCGACGCCGCCGCTCGCGTAGACCGAGACAGGCCCCTCGACGACCACCCAGAACAGCTCGGGCTCGCTGCCGGCCTGCTCGGTGATCTGGCTCAGTCGCTCGTACAAGGTGGCCTGCTGGAGGTCGGTGGCGCTCAGCTGCGACTGCATCCGGCCCAGCGTGCTTCCCGCCTCGGCGACGGCACTGCGGCGTTTGCTCTCCAGCAGCTCATTGGACGCCTGGCGCATGATGAGCATGCCGCCCAGCACGAGCAACAGGCCCGAAACGGCGACAAGGCCCACGACAAGGCGCAGCGCCAGGGAGGAATGCCACAGCCGAACCGGCCGGGCGAGTCCGGCCGCCAGCCGTCTGCGCCGAGTTGCCATCTCAGCTGCTCGCCGCGGGCTGAGCGCGTCCCGCACGGTAGCCCACTCCCCGGACGGTGACGATGATGCTGGGGCGTTCGGGGTCGCGCTCGATCTTGGCCCGTAATCGCTGCACGTGCACGTTCACCAGCCGGGTATCACCGGCTTGGCGATAGCCCCACACGTCGGCAAGCAGGCGTTCGCGGGTGAACACGACGCCAGGGTGGCGGGCCAGTGTCGCGAGCAGATCGAATTCGAGGGGGGTGAGCACGATCTCCTCGGCGCCGCGGCGGACGGAGTGGCTCGTCACATCAATGTCGAGATCGGCGATCTGCACGGAGCTGGCTTCCCCCTCGGGGCCTTGGCGTCTGAGCCGGGCCCGGATCCTCGCGACGAGCTCCTTGCGATTGAAGGGTTTGGAAATGTAATCGTCGGCGCCCACTTCCAGGCCGCGCACGATGTCATTGGTATCGGAGCGTGCGGTGAGCATGATGATGGGGACCCCGGACTCCGCCCGGATGTCGCGGCAGACATCGAATCCATTGCGTCCGGGCAGCATGAGATCGAGGAGCACCAGATCGGGCCGGGTCTGATGAAACAGCGCGATGGCACGGTCGCCATGCCCGCACCAGATGGTGTCGAGGTTCTCCGTGCGCAGCATGATCTGCAACATCTCGGCCAGCGACGGATCGTCGTCGACGACCAGGATCCGACAGCTGCTGCTTCGTCCACTTTCGCTCATGGGCCTCACCATGTGGGATGGGCGACCGGTCATTGTCGCCATCCACCCACTATATGAGCAAGCCAGACACCAGGAGGTGAAACTCCTGAGCGGCGCTTCCGCCGCAGGGCAGGGCCGAAGCGGGTGGGCTCAGTTGCGCGAAGGATCGTCGGTGTAGGCGCTGAGCAGTGCCGCCTCGCCTCCCTGGCGGCGCAGCACACGCCGCCACAGTCCCTGCGCATTCGTGCCGAAGATATCCTCCTCGCGAGGCGTCGAGCGGATCCACACATGCTGACGCAGCTCCGCCTCGAGCTGGCCAGGCTGCCATCCCGCGTAGCCAGCGAATACTCGCACGTCCGAGTATGCGCCGTGGACGATCTCGACGGGGGTGTCCAGATGGAGCAGGCCCACGTCGCCCACCACGGGACGCCAGCCCGGCGGTTCCTCGCTGCGGTCGAGCACTTTCGCCAGGCAAATGGCGCCATTGGGGGTGACCGGGCCACCTGCGAACAAGACCGGAGGCGGATTGAGCTGACCGGCCCAGGCCGGCAGGACGTTCGAGACCGGTGTGGTCGACGGCTTGTTGAGAGCGACCCCGATGGCACCGTTCTCGTCGTTGTCGAGCAGCAGGATGACGGCCTGGTCGAAGAAGCCGGCATCCCGCCCGGCTGCGCTCACCAAGAGCTCACCGGCCTGGGGATCATCGGAGAGTGCCACTGTGCCAGTTTGGCACGCTCCAGACGCACCATGCTCGGATGACCCGGAGCGGTTGCTCGGAGCATCTCGCCCGGGACGCCGAACGGGCTCAGGACAGCTGCATCCAGCGAAGATAGTCCTGAACCGTGGGGCGCGTGCACGTAAGCCGTGCCCCACTCGCCGAGTACGCCGTTTCCCCGAAGGTCTCGCAACTCTGCCCCACGACCGCAACGCCTGTAGTGGTGGCGCTGCTCGAACTGTCGGTGGCGGTAGGCGTCGCGGTGACTGTGACTGTCACCGGCGGGGCGGTCACAGTCTGCGCCGGCGGTGTGACTGTCATGGTGCTGGTGGGGCCAGGTGTGGTGACCACCGTGGGATTGCCCAGCGCAAAGGAGCCAACGGCGAGGCCGACCACCAGGGCCAACAGGACGAGCAGCCCGAGGAGCAAGCGCGACAGCAGACGTCCACCGCGCGATGATCGGGACCCGACGACCTCGGGTGGGAGGACGGCCGGTCCTCCTGAGCCGGCCTCTCCTGATTCCTGGCGATGATCGTCCTGCCCGGCGCTCCCCGCGTCCCCCGACGCCTCCCGGTGGTCTTGCGGCGCAGCCCCCCGCGCATCCCGCGACGCCTCGCGGTGGTCTTGCGGCGCAGCCCCGCGAGCATCCCGGGGCCCGGTTGTTGATACCGGCTGCTCAGTCGAGCCGCTCGTAGGCGCGACGGCGGCATCTGGTGAGGGAGGCTGCGCACCACCGGATGGTGCTGGGTGGGTCGTGGGCACCGCGGGTGCTGGGTGGGTCGTGGGCACCGCGGGTGCTGGCGCCGACAGGGAACCGTGCGGAACACTGTGCGCCGGCTTGGCGGCCACCTTGGCCGGCAAGAGCAGGTCGGATTCGACGTCCGCCGGTTCGGGGCGATCGGGTTGTGCCATCCCACCCGCTTCGCGAGCACCGTCCTCCTGTGTGGCGTGGCCCTGTGAGGCGTGGCCCTGTGAGGCGGGCTGCGGCCCCGAGGGTTCAGGAGCCAGCGGAGACGCGCTGGAAAGCCGCAGAGCAGCCGCTTGCTCGGGGTCCAGATCCTCTGTCGTGGGGCGATAAGGGTAGTTAGCCGGACGGAAGTGGAACTGGCGATTGTCCTCACTCATGCTGGACGGGCCCTCCTTGCTCGAGTCACCACTGCTCAATCTAGTCGTCGCACTGCGGTGGCAGGGCAAGCCTCGGGGCGCCCGATCAGCCCCCTAGGGGCCTCGCGGTCCCCAGGGCCGCGCCCGAGAAAACCCCGTGCCGAGCCTTTTCTGACGCAAGTCCGCCAATGCAGGCCCCAGGCAACAGAAAAGGGCAAATCGGGTCAGATTCAGCACATACGCGAGCCCTGGCGTTCGCAGCCCCACCCTCATGCGCACGATCTTGAGTTCGTGTGGAGACCCGGGGTATCGCCGCTGTCCTTCGCTATGACAACGGGAATCGCGCGTGCGGTGAACACGCCGCCACCGCGGTGCCCATCCGATGGGGACACGCGGGCGGATGAGCACAAAAAGACCCGCCCCTGTCGAGGGGCGGGTCTTGCTGTTGGTGGTCCTCTGTAGGAGCTTCTCAAACCAGTCGGTGGCGTTGAAGTCGTTGATCTCCCGGACTTTGCGCGGCAAACGGGCCATCGCGACTCGTTCGTCGAAGTCTCCACGGAACGATGTTCGGGGCCCGATGGCCGAGAAAACACTCCAGACTCAAACTCGTTTGAGCTACCCGAGACGTCAAGAACTCCTCACGGCCTACGCTGCTGGGACGCCTGTCAGGCAGATCGCGAGAGAGTTCGGCATCCACCGGAACACGGTCACGACGATCGTCAACAGCGAAGGAGCCCCAGTGAGGAGGCCGCGAATCTCGTCGGAGGCCAAAGCGCAGGCCCTGCCGCTCTACGAAGGTGGTATGAGCCTTGCCGAGGTCGCCAAGGAACTTGGCATCAGCTCTGCGGGAGCGCGCGCCATCATTCGCGATGCCGGAGGAACAATGAGGCCTGCGGGAATAGTGCGTCACCCGCAGCATTAGCGGCAGCACCGTCACTCATGCGGAAGGGCCACCGGGATGTCCGTCTCGGTGGCCCTTCCGCTGTGGTCGCTATGGCATCACTCGTCTTCAGGTGGCGCCCATTCAATGTCTGGATAGTACGTGGCGAGCGGCTTCACGATCACCGCGTCAACCTTGCGTTCCCGCTACGCCATCTGCTCGTCATCGAATTCAGGGGCGAAGTCCCCGTCGCGGTTGCTCTGTTCCACAGTCCGTGAGCACGCGCATGAGGCCGAGGACCGACCGCTGAGTGTCAGTCAGACGGCCTTCGCCAACGATGTACAGCAGCACGCCGACCTCGTCGAGGGTCGTCATGACTCGTCCAAAGGCATCGAAGGCACGGCCGAAACGGTTAACGTCTCTGACGACGACCGCCGAGACGTTGCCGCCACGGGCCAAGGCAAGGAGCTGGTCGAGGCCAGACCCGGGATGACCGTCGTCGTGGAACTCGCCCACGACCTCGAATCCGGACTCGGCAGCCAAGCGCTTGCAGTCTGCGCACTGCGCCTGAAACAGTCCAGCGTTCGGTCGCGCATTGCGCGTATAAATCGCGGCATACATCAGATGGCGCTCGCTTCTACACGATGACGCTGAGCGCTATCCTCCTGTCGCCGTGCCCGGCGTCGGGCGGCGAACTCGCGGGCGCGGGCCCGCAAAAAGCAGAACGATGCTGATGGGCCCCAGCCACAGCATCTTGAACCCCGACCACACGCACAGCAGCACCAGCAGGTTCAGCCAGCCCGGCGCCCCATTGGCGAGCAGGGTGGTCAGCCAGTAGGCGGCGGCGAAGTAGGGTGCGGCCAGCAGCATGGCGGGCACGCCCCACTTGAGGCCTTGGCGGGTGCGGATCAGGTCGCGGATGACGTTGGTGGGCATCCAGCGGCGCAGGAAGTCGTGGATGGCGATGCTGGCGGCAAATAGAAGGCGGATCATGGCAGTGCTCCTCTCTTCACGCACGGGTATCCATCGAGGTGGTGCGCTAGAGAGTGACCCGGAGGGTCTGCCGCGAACGGCCCAATGTGAAGGAGAAAGACACCTCACTTTCGATTCTACGTGAGGCCTGCGATCTGCGGAACCCTTCGCGGGTGTTCTGCCGTGTACCTGTCCGGTTACTGTCAACCGGAGAGGAGCCCCCCATGGACGCCGTGGCAGACCAGGTACGAGACGAACGCGCCGCGAGGATCATCCTGTCGATGATCGCCGAGCCCGCCGACCCCGCCACCGGCGGCACCCTGCGCGAGCATGGCGGCATCGAGACCCTGCGGCTGGCGCAGTCCGATAGTCCGATTCCCGACATGGACGCCATGAGGACCAGGGTGTGGCGCGAACGCCTCGCCCCCAAACTCACGCCCGACGTGCTGGCTCGGGTGGATGGCTACCGGCAGGGCGGCATGGCCGCGCTCATCCCCGGCGACCAACACTGGCCGACCGCGCTGGCTGACCTGGGCGACCGGGCCCCGTACGTGCTGTGGGCCAAAGGCGCGGCCTCCCTGCTGTCCGGGTCGCTGTCGGATCGGGTCACGATCACCGGGTCCAGGGCCGCCACTCATTATGGGGAGCATGTGGCCGGCGAGCTGGCCACATGCCTGGCGAACGCGGAGCGGGTCATCATCGGCGGCGGCGCGTATGGGATTGAGGCGGCCGCCCACCGTGGTGCGCTGACGGCTGGCGGCCAGACGGTGGCCGTGCTGGCCGGCGGCATCGACCGGCGCTATCCGGCGGGCAACGCGGAGCTGCTGGACAGGATCGGGGATGTGGGCCTGCTGGTGTCCGAACGGCCCCCGCAGTCCGCGCCGACGCGGCAGATGTTCCTCGCCCGCCACCGACTCATGGCGGCAAGTCTTGCGGTCAAACCAACTGGACACGCCGCCCTGTTGTATGAATATATGTTCACATGTACCATAGTTTTCATGGCCACAATGGTGGTCCGTTGTCATCACTGCAAAGTGGATGACAACAAGATGAGAACCAATATGACGAATGGATGTGAAAGATCATGAAGTGTCCTACCGACGGAACACCGCTGGCGCTCTCTGAACGCAGCGGCATTGAAATCGACTACTGCCCCGAGTGCAGGGGGGTCTGGCTCGACCGAGGCGAACTGGACAAGATTATTGAACGTGCGGGAGATGGTTTCGGCTCATCGCCCTCGACGGGCTACGGCGATCAAAGAGACCGCCATGGCTCTAGTCGAAATGACCACCACGGTTCTACCCGCGACGGATATGGTCAACGTCGCCGGGGAGGTTGGCTCGGTGACTTGTTCGATTGACATGGACACTCATCTCCACAACGGTGCAGATCACCGCAGGTTGGTGAGTATCTCATTGATCGAAGGGCATGATCACGACCAAGCATCATCTGTCGGCGGTTCTAGTGCGACTTCGCCGACGCACAGGGCCATACACCGCGAACTACACGATTGCACTGTCGGCACGGTCGATCTCGGAATCCAAGAGCTGAGGGAATCCATCCCCGAAGAGAGACAAATTGTGAATGTCGCCGACATTTTTTCGCTGCTCGGCGATCCTGCTCGGCTGCGCATTCTCATCGCTCTGAGCGTCAGGAGGCTTCGCGTGTGCGACCTCGTCAAGGTCGTCGGCGCCAGCGAATCCTCCGTGTCACACGCGCTGCGCATCCTTCGTGCTCATCGCGTCGTCGACGTGATTCGAAGAGGCCGGGAGGCGCACTATGCCCTCGCCGATTCCCACGTACGTGCGCTCCTTGAACTCGCTATAGACCATGTGAATCATTCCCCACTGACGCTACACGCAGACAGCAATCACGATCACACATCCGATTCTTGAACGAGTGCTTTCGTTCATGGATGTCGTGGACGAAAGCACTCGTTCACAGAGAGACCGACCGGCGGCATCACAGACCGTCGCGACTCATCGCCAGACTCATCAACGTCGCTACGTACCTCCCTCAGGCGTGCCCAATATGGTCTTCGACGTGAGCGTAAAGAGATATACTTAGCGGTTCGGAACTCACGGCAGAGGGGCTGCGACACCCAGAGAAGCGCAGCCATTGACACCGGATTCTGGAAGTCCCAGGCCTGCTTCTCGTTGGTGACGGCGGTGCCGCAGAACCGACGAGTTGTCCGGGGTCATGCGTGCTAGCGACGAGTACGATGTCACCGTCCGGCACTTCTGTCACGAGGAAGACAACGCACACTGGCAAATCACCAACTTCGAATTCGTTCACCTCGTTATCTTCAATTGCCTCGACCAGCACTTCAAGGATGAGGCAACACCAATACAGTAAGAAAGCTGTTACGAGGTATCCCGGACTTCGAACTCAGAGATGTCGGCTATGCAGCCAGCAAAAGTTATCCTCAGCCCATGGCCAGTACTCGTCGTCGAACTAGATTCACAGAATTCGTCCAATATGCCCGACGGTGTCGATTCGACGTGCATCCGCAGGAGGATCACTTGTCAGGCGCTCAGCCCGCGCGAGTGACGTTCTGGCACGAATCGCGTCGACTTTCTGCTTCACGTTCTCCGGTTGCGGGCCGAGGGGGTGCTGGCTGTCGGTGATCTGGTAGCGGTCGCGGTACGCGGCGACGGTGCGAGCGGCGGTGAGCCATGCCGTCTGCTTCCTGGGCTCGTCGGGTTTGGGGCCGAGCCGTGCCGTCCATGGTTCACCTGCTGTGATGGCGGCGTCGAGGAGGGTGGCGGCGCGCTGCTCAATGAGGTCTTGTCGTTCTGTCAGGGCTTGGCGCATGTCGGGGTCGGTGATGTTCTGGGCTTCGGGGATGAGGCCGGCGATCAGGCGCGGGGGCTTGCGGGTGCGGCCCGAGCCGGCGGGCCGGCTGGCGGCGCGGGCCACGCGCCAGTGCAGCACGCTGGCGATGTCCTCGGCGTCCTCGAAGCCCCGGACGTGGACCAGCCGGGGCATGAGCTGGTCGAGGTCGTGGCGGTTGGCCTCGGCCCGGCGCATCTCGGTGATCAGGGCCCCGAACGCGGGCGAGCCCAGCGCGGCGTCCACCTGGTCGTCGGTGAGGCCGGATGCGGTGAGCAGGCTCGCCCACCGGTCGTGCTGCGCGGTGTCGGCGATGGTCTCGTACTCGGCCGCGAGCTGCCGGATGGACCCCCAGCGTTCCTGCTCGGCGGCGATGGTCTCGTGCGCCGAGAGTTCGGCACCGACATGCTGGAGCACACCATAGAGCACGCTGCGGGCGGTCGCGTCGGGGTTGTCGGAGGGGTGCGGGGCCACGTGCGCGTCGTCCACCGGATCGATGGCGACATAGGCGTGGTTCTCGTGGCGGCCGCGCGTCATGGAGACGTAGAAGTTCTCCCGTGTCGTCGTAGCGGTGGCTACGACGTGCGAGGTGTCGGTGGTGACGCCCTGGGCGCGGTGCGCGGTGATCGCGTAGCCCAGATCTACATGCTCGGCCACGTAGGCGGCGGGCAGCACCATGGCGCCGCCGAAGCGGCGGCCTTCGGGCCGGATCGTGATCGAGCCGTCCCGGCCGACATGGGCCACGCTCCACCGGTCGCCGTTGCGCACATAGGCCCTCCCGTTCTTCGAGCGCAGCCGGCGGTCGTTGCGGCGGGTGATGATCCGGTCGCCCCTCGCCAGTCTCGTGCCATCGTGTAGTTCGGCCTCCCGGCCGGGCGTGATCGTGCCGTCCAGGATCAGGTCGGCGCGGGCGCGCTGGTTGAGCTGGGTGACCGTCTCGCGGGTCTCCGCCACCAGGATCGACGCCAAACCCTGCCCGATGTCTCGCTGCCAGGCCGTGTAGGCGGCGTCGACCATCTGCTCCTGCTCGCCGCCGTGGACGCGCCCGTGGTCGATGAGGGTGTCGATGGCGCGGGTGCGGCCGTGGCGCAAATCGAGCGAGCTGGTCTTCTCCCACGGTTGTGTGAACCGGTGGACGTCGGTGAGTTCGGGGGCGTCATGACGCTCGTTGACGAGCATGGCGAACGCGCCGCCGGCGTCGACCGATTGCAACTGCGACCAGTCGCCCACCAGCAGCACCTTCGCGCCCGTCTGCTGGGCGACGGCGGTGATGCGGTCGAGGGAGCCGGTGCCGGCCAGGGAGGCCTCGTCGAGGATGACGAGCTGGCCCGGGTGGAAGGTCGCGCCCCGGTGCAGGTGCAGCTGCCACCAGCGGGCCGTGTTCGCCGTCTCGATGCCGAGTTCTTCTCCGAGCACCTGCGCCGCCGCCTCGGACGGGGCCAGGCCGAGCACGCTGCCGTCGCCGTGCTCGCTCTCCCACATCCGGCGCAGCGCGTTCATGGCCGTGGTCTTCCCGGCCCCGGCGGGGCCCACCAGCACATCGACCATGCGGCCGGACAGGGCGATCCGGGTGAGCGCCTCGACCTGATCGGGGCCGAGGATGCGGCCTTCCCTGTCCGGCCTGCTCGTGACGGTCTCGATGGTCTGCAATGCGATGGTGGGGCCGGTCTGATGGTTGGCGCGGGCGAGGAGTCGGTCTTCGGCGGCGAGCAGGTCCTCGGTCGAGTAGAGCACCGCAGCCCGGTCGCGGAACCGGCTGGACCCGTCGGGCCGCTGGAAGAGCGCCGGGCTTGACGCGAGTTCGGGCGGGGTCAGGCGAAGCGATACCTGTTCGGCGGCGTCGGTGACCATCCCGGTGACCGCCTCCCGGTCCCCGGCGGTGGCGAAGCGCAGGCCCATGAGCTGTCTGCTGGCTTCGGCGTGCAGGTTCCAGCGCCGCCACGTCGAGCGCTTCTCGCCCACCACCGCCACCACCTCTCGGCCCAGTTCGCTGATCGCGTCCAGCGGTATGTCGTCGGCGCGCAGCAGCCCGCCATGCTCAGTGCTGCTGGTGGTGAGGGTGTGCGCCCAGCCGGTCGCGTCCTCGCCCAGGAGCAGGTCGGCGCGGGCGCGCCAGTCGCGGGTCAGGTCCGCCAGGGAATGCACGTGCTTCTCGGGTCTGGTGGCCAGCGTGGCCTGCGCGCGCAGTCTGATGATCGTCCTGGTCGAGGGCCGGCGGCCGTGCCGCTCGACGTGGCGGGCGATGAGCCTCTGGGTTTCGTCCTCGATGTCGCGGGAGCGTGAGGAGAACTCGTCGATCAGCGCGTCGGGCACCGGGGCCAGCTCCCACGCCGGGCTGCGGTCGCGGCCCCGCTCGCGCGCCTCCCATGCCAGACCGAGCATGCCGGTGATCCGGTCGGCCAGGGTCGCGTTGTACAGCTCGGACAGGGCGACGATCGACGCGTGCACCGGCCGGCCGGCCAGGGTGCGCCACTTCTGGTCCTGCACGGTGAAGACCTTGTTGCTCACCACGACGTGCGTGTGCAGCTGGGGGTCGCCCGCCCGGGAGTCGTAGTGGTCGAACGCGGTCGCCACCACGCCGGCGACATCCACGTGGGCGACCGATCCCTCCGGGCCGGCCGCGCCCACGCGGGTGGTCGCAACCTCGCGCTCGAAGAACGCAATCACCTGCGCAACCGCCGTGTGGTGCGCGTCCGCGATCAGGGCCTGCGTGCCGGCGTCTGCAACCCCCCACAGCACCGAGAGCGATTTCGGCACCGAAAACGTCAGGTCGTAGCCGGCGACCGCGCGCCGGGTGCCCTTGTCGTGCTCCTCAGCCTCGATCAGCGCGATTCGCTCGGCACGGCCCGCCGGGCCAAGACCATCATCGAGCGCATCGATACGCCGGTCGATGCGCTCCTGCACGCTCGTGTACTTCCGGTACGGCGAGCCCAGGGCCTGGCCGGTGATGGGGTCGTGGCCCATGCCGATCAGCAGCTGGAGCTGGGCCTCGGACACCCGGCCGCCGGATTCGAGCTCCCCGTGGCCCAGGCGCGAGAGGCCGGCGCCCAGCCAGAAGCCGGGCGGGGTGCCCTCCTCGGCGTAGTACCGGGTCAGCGGGGTCGAGAGCGACCGGTCGCCGTCGCCGGCCGCGACCGTGCGCAGCAGGTACTCGTACCCGTCGCCGGCGCTCATCACTCGCATCGAAACCGTCATGCCAGGCAGGTGAACCCCCGCCGCCCCGGCCACCAGCCAGGCACCCGCCACGGCCGCCCGCTAACGCGTTGAAAGAAGTGTGGCAGGCCAGAAGACGGCGCTGAGAGCCGGAACGACGACGGTCGGGCGGCGGCGAGACGGGCAGCCGAGAAGGCCGCGAATCCCGGAGGCTTCGCGGTGGGCCGACGGGCGCTCATCGTCGGGCAGACGGCAGTGGCGGGCGTGGAGGGTCGTGCACCTGACAGGTGACCAGCCCGGCAGCAGCTCAGGAGAAGTCGCTGTCGGGGTCGCCCGTCACGGGGAGCCCTCATGCACGACACCACTCACTCGCCCCGGCTTCGGGTCGGGTCGCTGTTCAGCGGCTACGGTGGCCTCGACCTGGCCGTCGAGCACGCCTTCAACGCCCAGACCATCTGGTCTTCCGAGATCAACCAGCCCGTCGCCGAGCTGTTCGCCCATCACTGGCCGGACGCGCCGAACCTGGGCGACATCACCGCCATCGACTGGAATCAGGTCGAGCCGGTGGACATCCTCATCGGCGGGTTTCCCTGCCAGGACGTGAGCACGGCCGGCAAGAAGGCGGGTTTGAAGCCCGGCACTCGTTCTGGTCTGTGGTCGCATATGGCCGAAGCCATCGACGCGCTGCAACCGGAGTGGGTCGTCATCGAGAACGTGCGCGGACTGCTCTCCGCGACCGCCATCCGACTCCCAACGCAAGGAGACAACAATGAGCAATGCAACCCCGACCTCGCAACCCCTGCGGATGCAACCCTTCGCGACCTGGGACCCGACCCGTGGCATCTGGCAGACGGCGCAGCTCGACCTCTGCGGGCTATGGGAGCCGGCATGTCGCCCTCGTGGTTATGTTGACCGGTGTCGCCGGGCCGCGTGGCTGCTGGGCTCGGGGGCTTTGCCGGTCAACATAACCATCGGCGCTGTTGGCGGGGTTCGCTTGATCTGACTGGGCGGTCACGGTGATCGTCTGGCGTCAGGTCAAGGAGGACCGAGATGGTGATTCATCGTGATCAACGCCGCGCGGACACGCGTGTCGTGCTGGACGAGTTCGAAGGGTGGCTGCTGCGGGAGCGATCGACGCAGGATCGCACCGCCGCCGCTTACACGGCCCGTGTCGCGGGCTTCGTGGAGTGGCTGCCCGCACCGGTCGATGACACGCTGCGGGCGCTGACGGCCGCGACCGTGATCGAGTGGGTGAACCTCGAAGCCGCCCGCGGGTTGAAGGCGTCGACGCTGGGTAAGCAGATGGTGATGCTGCGCTCGTTTCTGCAGTTCTGCCACCGCACGGGCCGAACCGGCCAGGACTTCGCCGGCGTGGTTCCGCATGCCGCCGCATGGCGGCTCTCATCGATCCCTGACCCGGTCCCTGCCGGGACGATCGAGATGCTGTTCGACAGTCTCGATCCGCGCTCCCCGAAGGGGTTGCGGGACCGGGCGATCTTGCTGCTGCTGACCGGACTCGGACTGCGGGCCTGCGAGATCGCCGGCCTGCGGCTGGGCGATATCGGCTGGCAGACCGGCAGCCTCCGCATCCACGGGAAGGGCGACCGGGTCGACGAGCTCCCGCTGCCCGACGAGGTCGGGAAAGCGCTGGAAGACTATGTCCTGAACGGTCGCGGCGGCCTTGTTGAAGGTGACGAGGTGTTCTGGACCGTGATCGCGCCGGTCCAGCCGTTGACAGCGAACGGGGTCTGCGGCGCTGTTCGACAGCTCTGCGTGAACGCGGGTGTCACGAAGTTCGGCCCGCACCGGCTGCGGCAGACGTTCGCGACCGGGGCACTCGCCTCGGGCGCGACGCTGCAGGAAGTCCAGGGGCTGCTGCGGCACGCGCATCTGCGCACGACCGCGATCTACGCGAAAGTCGACACGAACCGGCTCACGCAGCTCGTCTCGGAATGGCCGAGTGCGGCATCGGGCAGGTGGACGCGATGAGCGATCTGCGCGCCCTCGCGGACAGCTACCTCGCGACCCGGCGGGCGCTGGGGTTCAAGCTGACCGCACCGGGCAAGACGCTCGACGCGTTCGTGACCTGGATGGACGAACACGGCGAGCCGACGATCCGCCGCGACCTGGCCACCGAGTGGGTCTTGCAGTTCTCCCGCCGCACGGTCTCGGAACGCCTCAACCACATCCGCCAGTTCGCCCAGCACGCCGCCTGGTTCGACCCCGCTACGGAGATTCCGCTGGTCGACGGCAACCCCTACGGCAGTCACCGTGCTCACCCGATGATTCTCACCCCGCCGCAGGTCGACGCGCTGCTGTCGGCGGCGGGCCGGCTGAGCCCGACGGTCCGCGCGGCGTCCTGGCAGACACTTCTCGGGCTGCTGACCGTGACCGGGCTACGGATCAGCGAGGCCCGGAATCTCAACGACACCGATATCACCGCCGATGAGGACAGCGACGGCGGCTGGCTGCGGGTCACAGACACGAAGTTCGGCAAGTCCCGGCTCGTTCCGATCCATGCCTCGACACTGGCCGCGACCCGGAGGTTCCAGCGGCTTCGGGATCGCACGTTCCCAGAACCGAAGACCACGGCCGTGTTCGTCGCGCGTCGCGGCACCCGGATCGCGAGATCGACCGCGGGCCAGACGTTCCAAGAGATCCGCACGATGGCGGGCCTGTCTGGCGGGCCGACCCAGCCCGCAGTGAGGCTGCATGATCTGCGGCACTCGTTCGCGACGAACACGCTCATCGAACACATCCGCGCAGGCGGAGACGTCGATCAGATGATGCCAGTGCTCTCGACCTGGCTCGGCCATGTCAGCCCGGAATCCACCTACTGGTATCTCTCGAACACGCCCGAACTCGCCGCCGCTCTCGCCGAACGCATCCAGAACGCAGGAGCCGGCCATGAGTGACCTCGCACCGCTGCTGCAGAGCTTCTTCACCGACAAGCTCGACCGGCACCTGAACGCCAGTGTTCATACGAAAGCCGCTTACGCCGACACGTTCCGGCTGCTGTTGCTCTATGCCCAGGACGCGACCGGCGTCGCCCCGTCCGGGCTGACGTTGGCCGACTTGAACGCGGACCTGGTCGGCGGATTCCTGCAACATCTGGAGACCGTCCGAGGGAACTCCGCGGCGACCCGCAACGCCCGCCGGGCGGCACTGCGGTCGTTCTTCACCTACGCCAGCTACCGCGCCCCGGACTCGATCGCCACGATCAGCCAGGTCCTCGCGATCCCCGCGAAACGAACAAAGACCACCCTCGTCTCGTTCCTCACCGTCCCCGAGGCCGAGGCTCTGATCGGCGCGCCGGACACGGATACATGGCTCGGCAGGCGCGACAGGCTCCTGCTGCACCTGGGCATCCAGACCGGGCTCCGCGTCAGCGAACTGGTCAGCCTCCGCATCAGCGACATCCAGATCGGGCTGCGCAGTCAGCTCGAATGCGTCGGCAAGGGACGCAAACAGCGTGTCATCCCGCTCCAGAAAAACACCACCACGCTCTTGACCGCCTGGTTCCGCGAGCTCCCCGCCGCACCCGACACGCCCTTGTTCCCTTCCCACGTAGGGACGCCCCTGACCAGGGTCGCGGTCGGCAAACTCGTCGCCCGGCACGCGGCGACCGCGGCAGGACGATGTCCTTCAATCGCCGCGAAGAACGTCACCCCGCACACGCTGCGGCACACCTGCGCGATGAGCTTCCTCCACGCCGGGATCGACACCGCGAGCATCGCGCTCTGGCTCGGGCACGCGAACATCCAGACCACGCAGATCTACCTCCACGCCGATCTGGAACTCAAACGCCGAACCCTCGACCGGCTCCCCACCATCGACGAACAGCCGCCAGCCCGCTATCAAGCCTCCGACGCGCTACTCGCGTTCCTCAAGAACCAATGACACGGCCGATGGTTATGTTGACCGGCAAAGCCCCCGAGCCCAGCAGCCACGCGGCCCGGCGACACCGGTCAACATAACCACGAGGGCGACATACCGGCGCTTATGCGGAATTCCGCATAAGTGATGTACTCGGCGATCTGGCCGACCTGCGGATGTCTGCGCGATGGGTCGGCATACCCGCTGCCCTTGTCGGCGCTCCCCACCACCGGTTTCGCGTCTTCATCCTCGCCCATCGTCAGATTCCGCACGCCCCTGGCCTCGGACTCGCAATGGGGCGGAGAGAGCCTGGAGCACGTACGAGCGCGTCGAGGCACGATCGCGCTCTCGCACCAGATCATCGACCTCGCCCTGAACGGGCCGCATGGCTCAGCGAACAGGAGCGGCGAATCGGAGACCCTGTGGCCCCTGATCGAGCAACTCTTCGACAATGGGGACGCTACGGTTCAGCCATCGCCCGCTGGCAGCGCATCACCGGACGACAAGCCCCAGCACCCGCGCTCCTGAACCAGACCGAAGGCCCACGCCCAGCGCCGGCCTTCGTCGAATGGCTCATGGGACTGCCCCAAGGATGGGTCACCGACCCCCAGCACAGCGAACTGACCAACAGCCAGCAGATCACCGTCCTCGGCAACGGCGTCCTCCCACTGCAAGCCGCCACGGCGATCGATTCACTGCGACTGCTCCCGCGCTAGTCGGCTTTCGTGCTGCCTCTTCACTTTATGATGCTGGGGCTTGTGGGCTCCAAGTTGCGAAGGATTACTTTGCAATTCGGTCGGACAGGTGGGATGCGTGGCCGATGGCCTGATTGAGTAGGTCGTTGACATGCTCATCGAAGAGCCGGTAGTAGATGTTCCGTCCTTGACGGTCGCCGGTCACGAGATTCAGGTGGCGCAGCAGCCGCAGGTGATTCGATACCGCTGCCTGTGCCGATCTCAGCCTCTCGCACAGCTCGCTGACTGTGGCGGGACCTTCAAGCAAACAGCTAAGAATCCGCAGCCGCAGCGGCGAGGCCAAGGCCCGCATGACCTCGGCGAGATACTGCGCGTCCTCCTCGCTGAGAGTGGGCATGCTCGGGGTCGTCTGGGTCTTCTTCATGAGAATCATTCTACAGGCGACACCCCACAACATGATATTTACATATCCAAATATTATGATGTACTGTTGTGTGTATGAACACTACTTCAGATGTCAAGCAAGAACACGGCACGTCCAACATCGAGCTGTGGTTCGCTATCCTCGCAGGAGCAACATACGCGGCCGGGATGGTCTCCGAATACATTCTGCGTGTACCCCTGGTGGGGCTGCCCTTGGCCTTCTTCCTCGCTACGTACTTCTTCGGCGGGTTCTTCACCTTCAAGGAGGCGATCGCCTCGACCTTGCGTGGCAAGTTCGAGGTCGACTTCCTGATGTTGGTCGCCGCCATAGGGGCGGGCGCTATCGGCAAATGGGGCGAGGGGGCGGTGCTGCTGTTCCTGTTCTCCTTGGGACACGCGCTGGAAGCTTACGCCATGGGTCGAGCGAGCAGGTCGATCGAGTCGCTCGCCCAGCTTGCGCCGCGCACGGCGCTCGTGCGGCGGGACGGCGCAGAGGCGGTCGAAGTGCCGGTCGAAGACCTGCGCGTCGGCGATGTGGTCGTTGTGCGCCCGAACTCACGGATTTCCGCCGATGGATTCGTGATCTCGGGAATGTCAGCTGTGGATCAGTCGGCAGTCACGGGCGAATCCATTCCTGTAGAGAAGGAGCCTGTGGCCGATCCGCAGCGAGACATGCGGAACGCCGACGCCATTCCCGCCGCAAACAAGGTCTTTGCGGGCACCGTCAACGGCAGCGGAGCGCTGGAAATCCAGGTGAGCGCGACCGCAGCCGACTCGACCCTCAGCCGCGTTGTCGAACTGGTGACCAGCACCGACCAGACCGCCTCGCCGACCCAGTTGTTCATCGACCGGTTCCAACGCTGGTACGTTCCCGCAGTCATCCTCGGCGTCATCGCCACACTACTCGTCTCGTGGCTAGTTCTCAGCAACGGTTTCAAAGACGCGTTCTATCTCGCTATGACCGTACTCGTCGCCGCCAGCCCTTGCGCCTTGGCCATAGCCACGCCAGCGGCGGTGCTCGCCGGCATTGCTAGGGCGGCACGCGCCGGGGTGCTGGTCAAGGGCGGCGCTCCGCTGGAGACCCTCGGACGCGTCAAAGCCATCGCCTTCGACAAGACCGGGACTCTGACCTGGGGCACGCCCAGCGTGACGGCCCTCAAACCGGTTCCAGGGCCTGCTGGCGAAGCGCTCGTCCCGGTTCTCGTCGCCGTCGAGTCCCTGAGCGACCACCCGCTGGCTACAGCCATCGTCCGTGATTTGACCAGCCGGATTCCAGTTGACCAGACACTCAAAGCCGCCGACCTGCACGCCGTGACGGGACGCGGCCTGACCGCCACTGTTGACGGCAAGCCCGTGCAAGTGGGCAACCTGCGCATGTTCAGCGAACAAGGGCTGGACCTGCCGACCGGGCTCCAAGAGAGCTATTGCCAAACCCAGAACAGTGGTCAGACCACCATGATCGTACGCTACGACGGGAATTTCCTAGGCCTGGTCGGTGTGATGGATCAGGCGCGCCGTGAATCGATCCAGGTCATGAAGGCGCTGCGCGAATCCGGCGTCGATCAGATGGTCATGATCTCCGGCGACAACCAGCCTGTCGTCGACGCCGTAGGACGCGAGGTCGGAGTCGATGTCGCGCTGGGAGGCCTGCTGCCCGAAGACAAGGTCACCCAGATCAGCACACTGCGTGAACAGCACCAGCCCATCGCCATGGTCGGCGACGGCGTGAATGACGCCCCAGCCATGGCCAAAGCCGACGTGGCTATAGCCATGGGAGCCGCAGGCTCGGCGGTGGCACTGGAAACCTGCGACATCGCGCTGATGAGCGACGACCTGGGCCGGGTACCGTTCGGTGTCAGACTGAGCCGGGCCACCAGCCGGATCATTGCACAGAACCTCGCCGCCAGCATGCTGGTTGTTGTTTTCCTAATCATAATGACCTTCAGCGGGCTCAATATCGGCCTGGTCGTCCTGATACACGAAGGCTCCACCCTGCTCGTCGTAGCCAATGCACTGCGCCTGCTTAACTTCCAACCCGGCAAGGAACACTATGGCATCGATCACGAAGAGAGCCCTCTCCAACTTCAATCCGGAAGCCAAGCCAAGGCCGAAACTCTTTGAATTGGCGATCCTGGGCGAGGACGTCCATACGTCGAGCCCCAGCTTGGACGAGTGAGTGCGGGGCAACGGTCTGACCTGGCACTGAAGAAGCACTTCGTGAACAGGTGGCGATGAGATGACCAGTCGATGGGACAGCAGCGAAAGCCTGGCAAGCCGCCCGTTGCAAGCAGCGACGGCGATTCTGGAATCGCTGGTCGGCCCGGTGGCCTTTGATTGCGTGCAGCTTGCCGTGGTTCGCGATGGCTCGGCGATTGTGTGCTCTCAGTTCGGCCAGCGGCCGGCCACCGTCGGGGATGCGTTGCTGCTGTGTGCCAACACGCTGTGCGCTGTCGAGCCTGAGGACCGCTGCACTGTCACGCTCGTTCGCATCGACACGGACTACCTGATCGGCCAGGTGTTCTGGGAGCATGTCGGTCTCCTGTCTGACCGGCTTGACGCGCGGGAGCTGGCCGGAAAGCTCTATCTCGAACCCGTCCAACTGCTCCGCATCGGCATTGAGCAGCTTGACCGGATCGCGCCGTGGTTGGACGAGCTGGTCTGCCTGACAGGCACCGGCCATAGCATCAAGCGGTTCAACCGCGTCCAGGCGATGTGGTTCCTTATCGCTGATGTGATTACGCCGTTCGTCAAGGTCTCTCCGGTGCGCTTGTCGCCGTCTCAGCGAGAGCGGCTGCGGCCCACCATGCCCCGGCATCGCCGGTTCGCGCCGCTGCGACCCGAGGCCATGCAGGTCGCCGAGCTGGAGCGAAACGACCTCGCTCATCATTGGACGGTCAAAGAGCTGGCTGACCGTGTCCACCTGTCAGAGTCCTGGCTTTCGCATGTGTTCGCTGACGCCTACGGCAAGACGCCGATAGCCTACTTGACGATGCTCAGGATCGAAGAGCTGGCCCGCCTGTTGCGGGAGACCAACCTGCTGGTCGAGAACGCCATCGAGAAGGTCGGCTGGCACAGCATGGGCTACGCAATCCGCGCGTTCCATGCCTACGTCGGCATGACGCCCGGCACGTACCGGCGCACGCACAACGCCTTGGCGTGACTTACCCGAAACTCTAGTCAATCTCCTCAGTGCTGGGGCATTCCCCGGTCTGGTCTCCTGTGTCGCTTGGTTTTCGGGTATGTCTGTTAGTTCTCGCTGGGTTGTTCGGGTTGCCGTGGCGGGTGCGGCCGCTTGTTTCTTGGTCTGCTCCTTCTTCTGCTTCTCGGATTGCCTGGCGTACCTCACAGTCGCATGACCGCCCTCTTGTCTGGGGTGGTCCCCGACCGGAGGGAGGTCCCCACATGGCGACGAAAGAGGAGACACGGGCCGCGCGCGAGGCGCGGCTGGAGGAACTGCACGGGCAGCTGACGGGCGCGGTCGAAGGACTGGTGACCGGCGATGACTGGGCGCGGGCGCTCTCGTTTGCGGCTAGGTTCCGTTCGCGCAGTTTCAACAACACGCTGCTGATCTGGGCCCAGCACGAGCAGGCGTTCGAGCAGGGCCGCGTGCCCGACCCCTACCCGACCTTGGTGGCGGGCTACCGGCAGTGGCAGGCTCTGGGCCGCCAGGTCGCCCGGGGCCAGGCGGGCTACATGATCTATGCGCCGGTCACCGCCCGCTTCGCCTCCGCGAACCCGTCCGACCCGATGTCGTGGCGGCGTCTGGCACCGCGCGAGAAGCGCAAGGCGGGCGAGGTGGAGCGTTCGCGCATGGTGGGCGTCAAGCCCGCCTACGTGTGGGACGTGAGCCAGACCGACGGCACGCCGATCCCCGAACCACCCGCCCCGACACTGCTGGAAGGCCAGGCCCCGGAAGGGCTGTGGGACGGGTTGGCCACACAAGTGAAGGCGGCGGGCTTCGAGCTGACGCAAGTTCCCGACGCGGCGTCGATTGGTGGGACGAATGGGCTGACCGACTACATGGCGAAGACCGTCTCGGTGCGGTCGGATATGCCTGAGGCGGCGCGGGTCAAGACGCTGGCGCACGAGCTGGCGCATGTGCTCCTGTACGGCCCCAATAATCCCGACGCCGTGCGGCATCGTGGCGTGGCGGAAGTGGAGGCCGAGTCGGTGGCCTTGATGGTGGGCGCGGCGCACGGCATGGATACCAGCGGCTACACCGTGCCCTACGTGTCCGGGTGGGCCGCCTCCGTCAAGGACACGAGCCCGGTGGAGGTCGTCAAGGCGACGGGCGAGCGCGTGCGCAAGACGGCGCTCGGCATCCTCGACCGGCTCGACACCATGAAGGTGGGCGACGGCACCCCACCCGGACTCGACAAGGCCGCCACAGTGGATGGCCCACGCCGAACGGCGTCACGCAAGCCGCCAGCTCCTCCCGTCGAGCGCGAGCGGGTTGGAGCCGGTGAGCCGGCTGCTGCGGGACGGAGGCTGTGATGGCCACGCACCTTCTCATCTTCGCATTCAGGAGCCTCTCGTCCGATCCCGCTACTGCCGCGCGTCAGCTGGCCGGGGCTGGTGTGCCGGTGTTCGCGTGCGTGCCCGGCGGCAAGCGGCCGCTTCCGGGTAGCCGCGGCTTCCTCGACGCCACCACCAACCCTGCACCGATCGAGTCATGGTGGCGGCGGGTGCCAACAGCGAATCTCGCCATCCCCACCGGACAGACATCCGGTGTCGTGGTGGTGGATGTCGACGTGCACGGCGTCAACGGCTTCGAGGCGCTGCGTCGTGCTCGTGAGGCTGGTCTGCTGCCGGTGCCGTTGGCGGTGGTGCGCACCCCGTCGGGCGGCATGCACCTCTACTACCCGGCCAGCGAGGTCGTCGAGCAGCGGTCGTGGCAGGCGGCGCGGGTCGGGATCGATTTCCGTGGCGACGGCGGCTATATCGTCACCCCACCCTCGACGGTCCCAGTGAACGGCGTGCTGCGCGCGTATGAGGTGGTCGAGCTGCAC
This sequence comes from Propionibacterium cyclohexanicum, assembly GCF_900111365.1. GTDB lineage: Bacteria > Actinomycetota > Actinomycetes > Propionibacteriales > Propionibacteriaceae > Propionibacterium > Propionibacterium cyclohexanicum. The sequence goes on along the minus strand of NZ_FOGZ01000006.1, from coordinate 60,284 downwards.
GCCGACAGTCAGCCGGTGGACGCGACAAGGCTGCGGAATTTCCTCGGCCCCAAGCCAGCCGAGCAGACACACATCCGACAGCCTGTGTTGTCTTCGGCGGATGCGGTGGATCGGATTGTGTCGTGGGTGGGCACGCTGGTGGAGGGCGAGCGGAACCGGGGCCTGTTCTGGGCCGCCTGCCGCCTCGCCGAACACGGGCTGCCGCCTGTTGAAGCGTTCGACGCTTTGCGTGACCCCGCGCAGACGGTCGGGCTCTCGGAGCGGGAGGTCGCGGTGACGGTGCGCTCGGCCTACCGCACCACCCAGCCCACGCCCGTCAGCAGCACTTCATCGCCCGACTCCTTTGCACGTCGTGACCCTCAGCACGCCTCACCGGCAAGGAGGCTGCCATGACTGGGATGAGAAGCCGCCGGTGGGCGGCAAGGACCGCTGTGGCGGGGACGTGTGTGATCGCGTTGGGCGCGTTCTGGCTGTCCTTCACCGCACTGGCCGACCTCGCCGCCCGCTCCGGGATCGCGTCAGGCCAGGCGTGGGCGTGGCCGCTGATCGTGGACGGGATCATCGTGGTCGCCACCGTCTCCGTCGTCGCCCTGGCCGGGCAGAAGCGCGCGTGGTATCCGTGGATGCTCCTGGCCGGCGGGGCCTTGATCTCGGTGACCGCCAACGCCGTGCACGCCATCGTCTCCGCCGACACCAGCGTGCCTAGCATTCTGGCCGCGGCGGTCGCCGCCGTCCCGCCCATCGTGCTCCTGGCCATCACCCATCTGACGGTCATCCTCACCCGCACACCCGACGAACCCGCCGAGACGCCGCGAATCGCCGTCCATCAAGTCTCGGCACCGGACGAGGCTCCGCGTCCCGCACCAGCCGAGACAACGCCAGAACTCCCGAGTGTCGAGCACATCCCGGAACTCGGCCAGACATTCAGCGAGATCGAGTCGCTTACGGAGAACGTCGAGAGGAAGCCGACTACCGACGCGCCCCCTATTGAAGAGTCCACCGGCGGCGATTCACTGGCCGGAGAGTCGCCGTCGGATCGGCGCGAGCGGGCGCAGGAGCTGCGTGAGTCTGGTTGGTCGAACAAGCGGATCGCCCGGCATCTGGGCGTGCATGCCTCGACGGTGGGCCGCTGGTTCGCGCTCGCGCACCCCATTACTGGAATCGAATCGGATACGGCAGGAGATGAACCATGAACAAGCACACACCAGCGATGAACCCCATCAAGACGCGAGAGACGCCCGATGGAGTCGAAAACGAGCAGACCCGTCTCGACGCGCACGCGACTGTGCTGGCCTCAGAGCCGACGGCCGTCCAAGAGGCCGAAACTCGCAACGCTGTAGCCGCGGCAGAAGAGACGGCTGAGAGCGTCGTGGTGCCGGATGCGGTCAAGACGGATGCGTCCCGCCAGACTGTCAAGGAGAAGGTGGATTCGGCGCGGGCGCGTGGGGTCGAGTGGGTGCGGGCCTCCGATCTGCTCTCGCGCGGCACCGGCCGCATCGCATGGACGGGCATCCGCTTGCACCAGGCCGCCGGAACCCGCACCCGACGCGGCCTCGCGGCCAGCGCGAAGGCGGTGTCGAGGCGGGTGCGTGAGCTGCCGCCGGTCTCGGCGTTCGGACGCCGCGCGGCTTCGGTTTCGGCCGCGACCCGTTCCGGGGTGGGGATGCGGTGATGACCCATGAACACGCTTCGACCGGTCTGGCCCCGCCCATCCAGGGAGCCGGTGCGCACCAGCCTCCCAGGAGGCACATACACCATGAGACCCACACCCCAGCACACCGCCACCAGTGGCGAGGATGATTTCCGTACCGGCGAGGGCCTGCGCGCCCTCCTGACCCGCCTGCACCAGGCCGGCCCGGGCGCGTGGCGGCGCGACCCGGTGGCCGCGGAGCTGATGACGTTCACCGCCGAGAAATACTCTGCCCTGGCCCATAAGCATGGGCTGGATGCGTGGGAGGCGGCCGGGGCCGCGTTCGACGTGATGCGCACCCGCGCCGCCCGCACCGCCGATGATCCGTGGGCGGTGGTCACGCACGCCGTGCGCATCACCTGCATCGCCGAGCAGCGCGCCCAAGGCCTCCTGTGCTCCACCCACCAGGCCCGCCGCCCCCAGGTCTCCCGGTTCCATGATCCCGAGCGGTTCTCCGAACGCGAGAACCTGCTGACGGACTACCATCCCGCCTTCCACGTCCACGACCAGCACGCCGACGAACAGCCAGACCATGAGGACACCGGGCTGGTCGTGGCGGTGGTCGAGGATGCGGTGGCGCTGTTCGCGCTGCTGAGCTGGCCCGAAGGCACCGCGGCCACGGCGATCGGGCACGTGTGCGACGCCCTGGCCCGCCTCGGCTCCCGCGCCAGCACGTACGAGGCGCTGCGCCGCGACCGGCACGCACGGGCATTGCTGGATGTGCCGGCGGTGTCGTGGACGGGCCTGCTGCGCGTCCTGCTCGGCAGCCCCGACGCCGCCTATTCGGCCACCGGGCGCGGCCAGGGCATCCTGCTGCGTCTGCTGTTGGGCGAGCGGCTGGTCGACCTGCTGGCCGACGACGAACTCGTCGCCCTCATCGTCTTGTCGGCACCCGGCAGTCCGGGCGTGCGGGGTGCGTGATGAACACGGCGAGCGGGCATATCGAGCTGGACCGGGCGGTCGCCTCCATCCGCGTGGGCCAGCGGCACCGCCGCGACCTGGGCGACCTCAACGCCCTCGTCGCCTCGATCCAGCGCGAGGGCCTGTTGCAGCCCATCACCATCACCCCCGACGGCCTCCTCGTGTGCGGGGCGCGCAGGCTCGCCGCAGTGCGGGCTCTTGGGTGGAAGACGGTGAACGTGTGGGTGCGCTCCGCCATCAGCGACCGCCTCGCGCATTTATTGGCCGAGCAGGACGACAACATGCTGCACAAGGAACTCACCCCGCTGGAAGCCGAAGCCCTGTACAGGGAGATCAAGCAATTGCTCGCCGAGGACGCCTCCCGACGGCAGACCGCCAGCCGGTTCAGCGCGGACAATCAGCCGGGAAGTGACGGTCCCGGAAAATTTCCGGCACCGTCGGAAGCACACGGCGACGCCCGCGAACAAGCCGCGGCGACCATCCCCGGCGGAGCGTCCTACAAGACCTTGGAGAAGGTCGGCTACCTACGCGAGATCGCCGCCAACCCCACACTCTCCGACGAGATCAGGCAGCAGGCTGCCGACGGCCTGGCCCAGATCGAGGCCGACGCGCCGGTGCACCCCATCTACCAAGCCATCCGGTCGGCGGTGGATGCCGCCAGGCAGGATCGCGACGCCCAATTGCACCGGCTGGCCGACGAGGCGCTGGCGCGGGTCAAAGACGACCCGAAGAAACAACGGCAGGCCCCGGCGCGGCGGCAAGCTGTGCCTGCGCGTTATCCGGTGCGGGCGTTCAACCTGACCTGGGGCGAGCTGTACGAGTGGTGGGAGCGCTACGACTTCGACCTGCTGGCCCGCGAACTCACCGAGGAGCAGGCCGAGGCGTTCTACGCCACCGCCGAAGGCACCGCCACAGCAGCCCACAAGCTCCGAGCACTGCGCGACCAGCGCGATGGGCAGCCCCGCCTCCACGCGCTCTGACCGTTCGCGGGGCGCGCTGCGTACCTGCCGGGCATGAAGACTTCACCTGATTCCCGTTCCCATGTCCGCCTGTACGCGCTCATCGCCGCCGCCCTCGTCCTCGCGCTGCTGGCCGGGGTGGGCGTCTACGGCCTGCTCGCCGGGCCCACGCGCCAACCCTCGTCCCCGCCGTCCGCCTCGCCTGCTCCTGGGCCATCTGCATCAGCGAGTCCATCGCCAACGGTGGCGAGGCCGCCGGCCGTGAAGGGGTCGCGGGACCCGGACGTGTTCGCCCGCAACCTCGCCACCTCCTTGTTCACGTGGGATACCGCCAGCGGCCTGTTCCCGTTGGACTACAGCGCTTCGATTCTCGCGGTCGGCGATCCCACCGGCATGGAGCAGGCCGGACTTGCCTCGGATGTGGCGGCGTATCTGCCGTCGCGCGAGCAGTGGGTCGAACTGCGCAAGCACGCCACCCGCCAATCCCTCACGATCACGCGCTCGTATGTGCCCGAAGCATGGCATGAGGCAGTGCGCCAGGCCCAGCCGGGCCAGATACCGTCCGGGGCGACGGCCGTCACCATCCACGGCACCCGGCACCGAAACGGCGAGTGGAACGGCCGGCCGGTGGGCGAGGACTTCGCGGTGTCGTTCACCGTGTTCCTCGCCTGCCCGACAGGCGGCTCGTGTCATGCGCTGCGCCTGTCCCAGCTCGACAATCCCCTGAAGTAGCCGGTGGCTGTCATGGTGAAGAAGCTCGCTCTCGCCGCGTTGGCGCTGCTCCTGCTCGGCCCGTTCCTGCTGCTGGTGGGTGTGGGCCTGCTGGCCAGCCCGGCGGCCGGCGCCGCCTGCACCGCGCCGGGTGGTCTGAACGTCGGCCCCGTGCCCGGCTCCCTGACCGTGACCACTCGGGACGGCTCCACCTTCACCCTCAACAAGGCGCAGCTCACCCATGCGGCGACGATCATCGCGGTGGGCTCGAAGATTCAGGGGGTGACGCGTGACGGGGTGCAGATCGCGCTCATGGCCGCCCTGACCGAATCGACCCTGCGGATGCTGTCGAACACCGGCACCTACCCCGAGAGCGCCAATTACCCGAACGACGGGGACGGCGGGGACCACGATTCGCTGGGCCTGTTCCAGATGCGCCCCCAATCCGGCTGGGGCAGCGTCAAAGAGTTGATGGACCCGGCGTATCAGTTGCGGGCGTTCTTCGGCGGGCCCACCGGCCCGAACTATCCCTCGCCGCGCGGACTCCTAGACATCCCCGGCTGGCAGACGATGGACAAGGGCCAAGCCGCGCAGGCCGTCGAAGTCTCCGCCTATCCGGACCGCTACCAGAACTACGAGCCGACGGCCAAGACGATCCTCGACACGCTCACCACGCCAGCGGCCAGCAGCGACGACAAGCCGAACGCGGCGATCCCCGAGACGCCGCGGGTCGTGTTCCCGCTGCCGCAGGGCAGCTGGGTGCTGACCTCGCCGTTCGGCTACCGGACCCATCCGATCACGGGCGAGCGGAGCCTGCACGAGGGCACCGACTACGCCGCCCCCGACGGCACCCCCATCTACGCGGCCGCCGACGGCATCGTGGCGGTCGCCGACTACTCGGATGCGTGGGGCGGGCATATCGTCATCGATCACACGGTAGACGGCAAGCCGGTCTCGACCGGGTACATCCACATGTGGAAGACCGGCATCCACGTCACGGTCGGCCAGAAGGTCACCGCCGGGCAGCGCATCGGCGACGTCGGCTCCTCGGGCCGTTCCACCGGGCCCCACCTGCACTTCGAGGTCCGGCCCGGCGGGCGCGAGCCCATCGACCCGGACCAGTGGCTCACAGCCCACGGCGCCACCAGCCAGACCGGCAGCGACACGGACGCGGGCAGCAGCAGCGGATGCTCCTCCAACGCTCCCGGCGGGACCGCCACCCCGATCGGCGGGGACGGGGGCCGGCTGGTGGATGACCCGACCAGCGAGGGGCGGATCACCGCACGCAGTGCCCAGATCATGGACCAGGCCAAGACGGCGTTCCCGGACACGGCGTGGGCGTGCTGGTCGCCGCGCCCCGGCCAAAAGTCCGAGCACCCCCTCGGGCGGGCGTGCGACGTGACCTTCGGCAACCCCATCGGCACCCGACCCACCAGCAGCCAGCTGGAGGCGGGCTGGCGGACGACGAACTGGCTCAAGGACAACGCCGAGACCCTAGGCGTCGAGTATCTGATCTGGCAGGGCAGAATCTGGTCCCTCGGCCGCGACTCAGAGGGCTGGCGATCGTACAACGGCGGAGGCATGCACGACCCCACCGACGTTACCGGCGGCCACTGGGACCACCTGCACATCACCGTCAAAGAATAGGTCCTTGCTTCGGAGCCCAGCGGAAACGGTCGCGCCGTCATGCCGTCTTGTCGGGCTCGGGTGCGGTCTGGGCAGCGGGTCGCTGGGCGGCGCGGATGCCGTTGAGGATCACGAGCACTTCGGCGACCTCGTGGACGAGGACGACCCCGGCCAGTCCGAGCACGCCGAAGAGCGCGAGCGGGAAGAGGGTGACGATGATCGCCAAGGCGAGTCCGATGTTCACGGTCATGATCCGCCGGCCGCGGCGTGCGTGGGCAAGGGCGGCCGGGATGAGCCGCAGGTCGTCGCCGGTGAAGGCCACGTCGGCGGACTCGATGGCGGCGGCCGATCCCTTGGCGCCCATGGCGATGCCGACGGTGGCGGTAGCCAGCGCGGGTGTGTCGTTGATGCCGTCGCCGACCATGGCCGTCGGCCCTTTGCTCGCGAGGGAAGCGACGGCCTCGGCCTTGTCGCGGGGCAGCTGTCCGGCTTTCACGTCGCTGATGCCCGCCTGGGCGGCGAGGGCGTGCGCGGTGCGTGGGTTGTCGCCGGTGAGCATGACCGTGGCGATGCCCATGGCGTCCAGCATGGCGATGGTCTGGGCGGATTCGGGCCGCAGCTCGTCGCGCACGCCGATCAGACCGGCGATGGCACCGTCGGTCTCGACGGCGACGACGGTGATGCCCTGGGCGGCCATGCGTTCGGCCGCCTCCCCGTATTCGCCGGGGTCCAGCCAGCGGGTGTTGCCCACCCGGACCTTGGTGATCCCGGCGGTGCCGCTCAGCCCGTGTCCGGCGTCCTCCTCGATGTCGCGGCCGGCCGGAGCCTCTGGGGATGCGGCCGTGATCGCGGCGGCGAGCGGATGGCTGCTGGAGGTCTCCAGTGCCGCGGCGAAGGCCAAGAGCTCCTGCTCCGGGTATTGGTTGGAGGCGACTTCGACGACCTGGGGCTCGCCGCGGGTGAGGGTGCCGGTCTTGTCCAGGGCTACGGTGCTGATGGTGCCGAGTTGCTCGAAGGCCTGGCCGGACTTGATGACCACGCCGTACTTAGAGGCCGAGCCGATGGCGCTGATGACGGTGACCGGTACCGCGATGGCCATGGCGCACGGCGAGGCGGCGACCAGCACAACCAGGGCGCGTTCGATCCACAGTCCCGGGTCGCCCACGATGAACCCGAACACGGCGATCAGCGCGGCGATGATCAGCACGGCGGGCACGAGGGGGCGGGCGATGCGGTCGGCGAGCCGGGCCCGTTCGCCCTTCTTCGCGTGGGCCTGCTCGACCAGGGCCACGATCTGGGTCAACGAGTTGTCGCGTCCGTCGGCGGTCGCCTCGATGAGCAGCGTGCCCGAGCCGTTGACCGATCCGGCCAGCACCTGGTCGCCAGGCTCGACGGAAACGGGAATCGATTCGCCGGTCACCGCCGAGGTGTCCAGGCTGGAACGGCCCTGGGCGACGACGCCGTCGGTGGCGACCCGGTCGCCGGCACCGACCACGAGCAGATCGAGTTCGCGTATCCGGGCGACCGGGATCGTCTCCTCGGCCCCGTTCCGCTCGACTCGTGCGGTGTCCGGGATGAGCGACAGCAGGGCGCGCAGCCCTTCCTTGGCCCGGTCCATCGCCCGGTCCTCCAGGGCCTCGGACAGAGAGAACAGGAATGCCAGGGCGGCGGCCTCGCCGACATGGCCCAGGATCACCGCGCCCACCGCGGCGATGGTCATCAGCAGACCCACACCGATGCGGCCGTGGATCAGGCGCAGCAGCGTGCCGGGCACGAACGTGTATGCGCCGGAGAGCAGCGCGACCCAGTGCAGCACGGTTGCCGCCGTGCCCAGGCCAGACCATTGCAGGCCGTAGCCCGCGACCAGTGCCGCGCCGGAGATCGCAGAGGGCAGCAACGCCAGGTCACGCCACCACGGCGGGCGCACCGCCTCCTCATCGTCGTCCTTCGACGCGCCGAACAGCGGCGCGGGATTCGGGCCGCAGCATGCGTCGCCATCATCAGCCACGGGCCGAGCACACTCCCGCGACTCGTCGAGTCCTGCCGCCGATGGTTCGTCGTGGTCGCAGCAGCCGCATGAAGGGGCCGCGGACTGACGCGGCACCCGGGTCAGCGACACGGGACTCTTCGCGCTAGCGGACCTCTCGGCCCCGCAGCACTCGTCACTCATGGATCGCCACCGCCTCGCCGCTGTCCTGCGGGGCCTTGGCCCCGCAGCCGGGCGTGGCGCACTCGGGATCCAGGCACACCTCGTTCTCGTCGACGGCCAGCGTCACATCCACCAGCGCGGTCAGCGCGGCCGTCAGATGGGGGTCGGCGATCTCGTAGCGCGTGCGCCGCCCCTCCGGCTCGGCCACGACGATGCCGCAGCCGCGCAGACACGACAGGTGGTTCGACACGTTCGTGCGCGAAAGCCCGAGCTCGCGCGCCAGCACCGCCGGATAGCTCGGCGCCTCCAGGAGCGCCAGCAGAATACGCGATCTCGTCGGGTCCGCCATAGCGCGGCCCAACCGGTTCATCGCATCAACCCTCGAAGCAATAGTCAGCATACAATGACCATACATCAACCGCTGACCATACAGCAAACGATGACCATTCATGAGAGTGTCGCCTGACCGCCAAAGGAAACCATCTCAGCCGCGCCATCCGGCGGGGCGGCCGGTGCGCACCTGCCAGCAGAGCCCATACCCGGCCGCAGCACCGCATCAAGGAATCGACGCTGCCGCCAAACCTAGCGAGGTGGCAACAATGAATGTGTTTCCTGATTTCAGCGGCCTGACTGGCATCGACAGCCTGCGCGATGTCGTGGGCGCGCTGCTGACCATCACCCTGGTCGCCGCCGTCGCCGCGCTCATCGCCTCGGGGGTGGTGTGGGCGTTCGGCGCCTCGAATGGCAACTACCAGCTCGCCTCGCGCGGGCGCACCGGCGTGCTCGTCGCCCTGGGCGTCGCGGTCATGACCGGCGGCGGCGGCGCATTGCTGAACTGGCTGATCGGCGTCGGCCAGCAACTCTAGCCAGCGGCTCATCTCGCTTCTCAGCTCTTTCTTGCTGCCCGTCCTCCAACTCGGAGGGCGGGCGCTTTCCATGTCTGGGGCTCGGGGTGTGGGGGCGCACCTGTCTGGGGACATAACGCTGCCGCCCGCATTCCGGTGGGCGGCCCCTCTTGGATTGGAGCCCGTCATGCACGACCTCATCACCACTGCTTTCGCCCGGAGTGTGGGCATCGTGGCGTTGGACATCAACATCACCCCGAACACGGACGGCCTGCCCGGCATCGCCCAGCTGCGCACGATCGTGGGCGCGGTCATGACCGTCGGCCTCATCCTGTCCGTGCTCGCCCTGATCATTTCGGCGATCGTGTGGGGCTTCGGCGCCAACAGCTCCAACCCGCACCTGACCAGCCGGGGCAAGGTCGGCGTGCTCGTCTCCTGCGGGGCGGCGGTGATCTGCGGGGCCGCGGTCACGCTCATCAACTTCTTCTGGAACGTCGGTCAGGCCGTATGAGCCAGCACTTCGATCCGAAGGGAGGCTGGTGATGGGCGTGTGCGATGTCCCCGTCATCTCCAATGTGTGCGACGTGGCCGGAGAAGCCGCAGCCACGCTGGTGTCGGCGCCGTTCGAGTGGCTGGCCGCCGCGATGGGCGAGGCCGCCAGCTGGCTGTTCAAAGCCGTCTGGACGGTGTTCGATACGACCACGTTGGTGGACGTGGCGCGTCCCGAGTACGTGAAGGTGTACAACCTCATCTTCGGCATCGGCGCCACCCTCATGCTCCTGTTCTTCCTCCTCCAGCTCATCACCGGACTGATCCACCGCGACCCCGGCGCCCTGACCCGCGCCGCCCTCGGTCTGGCGCGCAGCGTGTTGTGCTCGTTCCTGGTCATCACGCTGGTGGGTTTGGCGTTGCAGATCACCGACCAGCTGTCCACCGGCATCATCCAGGCCGCCGGCGAAACCACGGCGAGCATGGGCGACAAGATCGCCGCGCTCGTGGCCGGGCTGGGCGGGCTGACCATGGCCTCGCCCGGCGTCGGCGCCATATTGATCATCTTCCTGGCCGGGCTGGCCATCGCCTCGTCCGCCATCGTCTGGCTGTCTCTATTGATCCGCAAGGCGCTGCTGCTGGTGGCGGTCGTGCTGGCCCCCTTGGCGTTCTCCGGGTCCTCCTGGGACGCCGCGAAAGGCTGGATCGGCAAGTGGGCGATGTTCGTCCTCGCCCTGATCCTGTCGAAATTGGTGCTGGTGGTCATCTTCCTGGTCGCCGTCACCCAGGTCTCCGCCCCCATCTCCACCGACCTGGCGTCGGTCTCGGACCCGCTGGCCGGCATCGTGCTCATGGCCCTGGCCGGCTTCAGCCCGTACATGGTCTACCGGTTCCTCTCCTTCGTGGGCGTGGATTTGTACAACCAGATGGGCGCCGAACAGGACGCCAAGAGCGCCCTGAACCGGCCGCTGCCCATCCCCGCCACGGGATCGGGCGACGGGCCCAAGAAAATCCTCGACGGCAGCGCCAGCAACAGCGGAGACGGCGGCAACGGCGGTTCGTCGCCGGCCGCTCCCGCACCAAGCGCCCCCTCGTCGGGCGGCCAAGGTGCTGCCGCATCCGGTGGCGCAGGAGCCTCTGCCGGGACCGGCGCATCGAGCGGTGCCGCATCTTCTGGCGCAGGAGCGTCCGGAGGTGCTGCGGCAACCGGGAGTGGAGCGGGCGCATCCAGTGGCGCGGCTGCGGGTGGCGCTGCGGTTGCGGCCCCGGTGGCGGGGGCGGTGGTCGTGGCGAAGGAGGCCGCCACCGCCGGGCCCAAGGCCGCCGGCAAGCTCGCCGGACAGGCCGAGCAGACCGCCGATGCCGCCAACCAGACCGGCAGCACGCCGCCACCTGCGTCGCCGCCGTCGAACGCGCCCACACGCGCACCCTCAGCGGCACCGTCATCGTCCGCCCCACCGTCGGCCCCATCGACGCCTCCGTCTTCATCGGGCAGTCCGAGTGCGTCGCGTGGCAGCGAGCCGCCGCCACCCACACCGCCCGTCCCACGCACCCCGCCCTCGAAGGAGTAAGACCATGAGCAGCAGCGACAGCACGCCGTCCACCGAGCTGGTGCCGGTGAAGTTCTCCCGCCTGACCCGCAGAGGCATCCTCCTGGGCCTCTCGGCATCCCAGCTGACGGTGCTGGCTGTGGCGGTGGCGACGATCGTGACCGCGGTGTACGCGGGCGGGGGCATGATGCTGGCCTACACCGCGCCCATCTGGGCGGCCTGCGTCGCCCTGACCTGGATACCCGTCGCGGGCCGGCCCCTGGTGGAGTGGCTGCCGGTCGGCTTCTGGTGGTTGTGGAAGACCACCGGCGGGCAGCTGCTCTACCGGCGCCGGATCGTCACGCCGCGCCCCGAGGGCACGCTGGCCCTGCCGGGCGACATGGCCCGACTGCGCGAGTACACCGACCCCGCGAGCGGGGCGTGCATGATCCACGACCCCCACGGGACCACGCTGACCGCCATCTGCGAGGTGTCGCATCCCGCGTTCATTTTGCTCGACCCGGGCGAGCAGGAACGCCGCGTCACCACCTGGGGCCGGGTGCTCGCGACCGCGTGCCGCTCCGGGCGCATCGCCACCGTGCAAATCTTGGAGCGCACTTTGCCGGATTCGGGGACCGGGCTGGCCGAATGGTGGGCCCAGCACGGCACCCACGACCAGTCCTGGGCCTCCACCACCTACGCGGAGCTGATCGAGCGGGCTGGCCCCGCCGGGGAACGCCACGCCACGACGATCAGCCTGGCGTTGAACATGCGGGCGGCGGCCCGGCAGATCAGGACCGCCGGCGGTGGCATCAAAGGCGCCGCGGCCGTGCTGCGTCAGGAGATGGGGACGCTGACCACCGCACTCAGGTCCGCGGACTTGAACCCGTCGGGATGGCTGACCGCCGGGGACGTGGCGGTGATCCTGCGCTCCTCCTACGACCCCGCCATCGCCGCCGCCCTGGAGCGCCACGGGTCCATCGGGCGCGAGCTGGCCACGGCCGGCCCGGTCGCCGTCACCGAGACCTGGGGCGGTCTGCGCACCGACTCCGCCCACCATTGCGTGCTGTGGATCAGCGAATGGCCGCGCTCCCTCGTCTATCCCGGGTTCCTGGCGCCCGTGGCGCTGTCGAGCGGCATCCAGCGCTCCCTCAGCCTGCTCTACACGCCCCTGCGCTCGGACATCGCGGCGCGGGACATCAGGAAGAAGAAGGTCGAGTACATCTCCGACGCCACCCAAAGGGCCAGGATCGGCCAGATAGAGGACGCCTCCCAGACGGCCGAATACCACGACGTGCTCCAACAGGAATCCGAGCTCACCGCCGGCCACGGCGTACTCCGATACTCCGGTCTCATCTCCATCAGCGCACCCAGCGAGAGCGAGCTGGAGTCTGCGGTTGCGGCGATCGAGCAGGCCGCCATCCAAGCGAGCTGCGAGACCCGGCGGCTGGTGGGCCAGCAGGCCCAGGCGTTCACCGCCGCAGCCCTCCCACTCGCCAGAACCATCTAGGGAGACATCATGCCTACGTTCCACGACCCCATTGCCGATGCCGCGGAGGCGTCCGAAGCCCTGCGCGGCCTCGCGCGCGCCAGCGGCGTGTTCGCTCGGCCGGCGGACATGTACCGGGTGCTGGGCGAGCTGTCCGCCAGTATCCGCCACCTCCACCAGATCGTCGAGCAGGTCGCCGCCAACCACGAAACCCGCGTGTCGTTCGCGTTTGACGATGCGGGCAGCCACGAGACCGGCGTCCGCTACGCGCTGGACGCCGCCGAGCAATTGCGCCGGGCGGCCCGGCTGCTCGACCAGTCGTATGACCGGCTGGCCGAGGGATTCAGCGCGGCCGGCCGCGTCGCCTGGCACCGCGAGCCCGCGCCAGACACCGATTCCAGCGTGGTGCTGGAGCGGCGGTGGGTCACCGTCGTCTTCCTGCAAGGCGAAGAGGCCGACCAGGTGCTCGACATCATCCAGACTGATGGCGTCGATGCGGCGGTGGAGCATCTGGCGCATTGGGACTATGGACAGGAGACCGACAGCGCCGCCATCGTCAACGGGGATGTCCGGGATGCGATCCCGGCTGGGGTGCTCGACAGGACCGCCGAATCCGGCGAGTACACGCTGACGTATAACCCGTTCATGGGCCACGTCGCCCTCCACCGCCACCCCGAAATTGATGCGGCCGAGGAGACGGCATCTCCGCCCGAACCCCAGCCGGAGCCGCCGCCCCGCCGGACACGGGCCGTCACTCCCTATGAGCCGACGCGCCGGCCGGCGTCCGACACTCCTCGGGGGCTGGGGCTATGAGCGAGGAGAAGCTGCACACCACCGTCCTCGTCTCGCCCGCACACGAGAAGCGCAAACTGCGCAAGCAGCGCCGCCAAGCCGCCGCGAACCTGCAAGCCCAGCAGCGCCGCGCCGAACAGGACGCCACGCGGGAACGTCGTGAGGCGGAGCGGGCCGAACGCAACGCCACCCGCTACCTGCCCAAGGCCGGCGAGCCCGGGCCCGCGATGCTGCGCAGCCCGGGCCGTTTCCGCCTGCCCCGCCATCAGGACACCTCGGCCGTGCTGGCGGGCCAGTACCCGTTCCTCGCCGAAGGAGGATTGGGCGCGGACGGCGTGTTCGTCGGCGCCGACCTCTACTCGGGCGGCTCGTTCGTGTACGACCCGTGGCAGCTGTACAAGCAGGGCGTCATCACCGCGCCCAACCTCATCGTCGCCGGCATCGTCGGCTCCGGCAAATCCTCCCTCGCCAAAAGCCTCTACACGAGGTCGCTGCCGTTCGGACGGCGCGTCTACATTCCCTGCGACCCCAAAGGCGAGCACACCCCCGTCGCCCAGGCCGTGGGAGGGCGGGCCATCATCCTCGGCCACGGCCTCACCACCAGACTCAACCCCTTGGACGAGGGCCACCGGCCCGCAGGATTGAGTGATGAGGCGTGGGCGTCCACCGTCGCCTCCCGGCGCCGCGACCTCCTCGGAGCCCTCGCCGAAACCGTCCTCGGCAGGCCCCTCACCCCGTTGGAACACACCGCCCTGGACGCGGCCCTGACCGCCACCGTCCGGGAGAACACGGTGCCGATCCTGCCCATGGTCGTCGACCGGCTCTTCACCCCCGACCCCCACGGCGACGACGGACGCCTCGCCGAAGACGGGCGCTTCGTCGCGCACGCCCTGCGCCGCCTCGTCGCCGGCGACCTGGCGGGACTGTTCGACGGGCCCTCCACCATCGCGTTCGACCCCTCACTGCCCATGATCTCCCTGGATTTGTCGCAGGTCGCGGAGAACACCGCCTTGTTGTCGGTGCTCATGACCTGCGCGTCCGCGTGGATGGAAGCCGCATTGCTCGACCCGGACGGCGGGCAGCGGTGGATGATCTACGACGAAGCCTGGCGGCTCATGAGCCACCCCGCTTTGCTGCGCCGCATGGACGCCCAATGGCGATTGGCACGCCATTACGGGATCGCGAACATGCTCGTCTTCCACAAGCTCACCGACCTGGACACCGTCGGCGACCTGGGCTCCGCCAACCGGGCGCTGGCCACGAGTCTCTTGGCGAACGCGGAGACGCGCATCATCTACCGGCAGGAATCCGACCAGCTCGGCATCACCGCCACCACCCTCGGCCTGACTGGCACCGAACAGAAGCTCCTGCCCACCCTCTCGACCGGGCAGGGCCTGTGGCGCATCAAAGACAGGTCCTTCGTCGTCCAGCACCAGATGCACCCCAACGAACTCGCCCTCTTCGACACCACCAGCCGCATGGGCTAGAACTACGGGTGCTCGTTGACGGGTTTGCGCCAGACCATCAGATAGCGCCAGTAGACAAGGCGTTTCACCTGCGAGCCGGGCAGAACTCTGCCCGCCAGCGACGCGACCTGCCGCGTGGTCAACGGCGGGTCCATGACAACGGGCATGGCCTCCGATTCTGTGCCTTTCGGGAAGCCGCGCTCCAAGCCGAGTCGTCTGCGGATCGTAAACATGGCCCCCAGCAGTCGGTGGCCGATGGCTGCGGCTATTTCGGCGGGAAGCTCATGAGTGAGATCCCTGCGCGGCAGGGCGATCGCGGCAAGCACTCCGCCCGGGCGCAGACATGCTGCAATCCTGGGCAGGACGATCTCCAAGTCCATATGGTGCAGCGCGCTGATGGAGAACACCGCATCGTATTCGTCGGCAGGCAGCTGGACAGATGCCACGTCGCCGAGAATGCAGCGGACGTTGCCTGGTGTGCTGGCTTGCGCACGCTCGATCATCTCAGGCGAACGGTCAATGGCGTCGACCGTCTGCACTCGTTCCGCCAGCTCTCCAGCGAACATGCCCGCGCCTCACCCCACGTCCAGCACCCGCCTGGAACCCGCCGGCAAATACCGCAGCAGCAGGCTGTGGTAGTAGGCGTTATGGTCCCAGTCGAGCATGCTCAAATTCTAGATGTCGAACCAGACCCGACCACCTGCGCACGCACCGACCGGCCCGTAACCCAGCGCTCTGGCAGTCGCTCGCGTACCTGCCGGGTATGAAGAACCAGCCTGCATCATCCACGCCCGTCACGATTCCCCTCGTCGTCCTGACCGTCCATCGCAACGGCACGATCACCGTCACCCGGGACGGGACCGTGCTGCCGCCGCCCGCGCACTCGACGTGGCGGCGCTCCTCGCTGCCCGAGATCATCGAGGCTGCTTCCGAGCGGCGGACGGTCCCGGTGTGGGTGGAGGTGCACGAGACCGACGGCACCTCGTTCACCGACCTGTTCCCAGCCCAACCAGAGCCCCGCCACCACGAGCCGGCCGCAACGCCGAAGCCGCGGCACGCCGCACCCGACCCGCAGCTCACTGAGATGCGCGCGGAGGGGTTCGTTCCCGGCGAAGACATCGCCATCGCCCCCATCACCGGGCATATTGACGCCGGCAAGGACGGGACCGTGCAGGCGCTCATCGACCCGACGGAGCATCCCGGGGTCACCGAGGTGGTGCTGGTGGGCCGGGTGTCGGGCACGCTGGCGGTCAGGCGGCTCCGGTGAGCCAGCCGCAGCGTTCGGGGTCGATGGGCGACGAACTGACCAACGCGGCCATCATCGGCCTGCTCGCCCTCGCGGGTTTCGCGCTTGTCCTGCGCGGGGCCGGCTCCGCCGCGGCATGGATTACTCGCATTCCGCAGCCGACTGGCGGGCCCGCCTCCGGCATCCGGGTGCTGCTTCATCCCACGGACCCCGGCACCGCCCTCGGCGCAGCCGAGCTGAACGCGGTCGTCTACTGGGTGGTCACGGGTCTCATGCTGACCCTCATCGGCACTGCGGCGATATTCATCTGGCTGCGGGTGCGCCGGTTCACCAGTGCGGTGGAGGCCGATCCGCGGCGCATGGCCGGCGTCGCCACCCGAGGTGACATCACCGCCACCGCCTCCACGAGGGCGTTGCTGAAACGCGCCGCCAGCCTGCGCCCGAGCCTGGACTCGCCGAAGCCACGGGATGTGGGCTATCTGCTGGGCAGGTCGAGGGGCGCGGGCGTGTGGGCGAGTGTGGAGGACTCGATCATGGTCATCGGCCCGCCCCGCTCCGGCAAAGGACTCCACCTCGTGATCCCGGCGATATTGGACGCGCCGGGCGCAGTGGTGTGCACTTCGACCCGCCCCGACAATCTCACCGCCACCATGCGCGCCAGAGCCAGGATCGGGCCGGTGGCGATCTTCGACCCCCAGCATCTGGCCAAGGGCCTACCCTCCGGGATGCGCTGGTCGCCCATCCGGGGATGCGAGAGCCCGCAGACCGCGATGATCCGCGCCACCGGCCTGGCCGCAGGAACAGGACTCTCCTCGGGCGGCGTAGACTCCGGCGGCTTCTGGGAAGGCAAGACTCGCACCGCCTTGCAAGCCCTATTGCATGCGGCGGCCATCGACCAGCGCAGCCCGGCCGAACTGTTCCGCTGGACCCTGGACCCGGTGGCGGCCGCCGACGCCGTGGCGATCCTGAACGCAGCACCGGGCGCGGCGACGGGGTGGGCGGAGTCCTTGCAGGCCATGATCGACTCCGACCCCAGAACAAGGGATTCCATCTGGCAAGGCGTCTCCCTCGCCCTCGGCTCACTGGCCGACCCCAGAGTCCTTAATGCCGTGTCGCCCGGGCCGGGCGAGAGCTTTGATCCCGAGACCTTCATCCGGGAACGCGGCACCCTGTTCCTGCTGGCGACCGGCAGCGGGGCCGGGGCCTCCGCCGCCCTCGTGGCCGCCCTGGTGGAGGATTTGATCGAGACGGCACGGCGCATGGCGGCGCGTTTGCCCGGCGCCCGGCTCGACCCGCCCCTGCTGCTCGCCTTGGACGAGATCGCCAACCTCAGCCCCTTGCCGTCCCTGCCCACATTGATGGCGGAGGGCGGCGGTTCCGGGATCACGACCATGCCCGTCTTGCAGTCCCTCTCGCAGGCCAGGGACCGGTGGAACGAGCACCAGGCCAGCGCGATCTGGGACGCGGCCATCGTCAAGGTCATCCTGGGCGGCGCATCCGGCTCGCGCGACCTCCAGGACATCTCGAATCTCATCGGGGAACGCGACGAAACCACCGATTCCGTGACCCTGGGCGACCACGGCTCTAGGTCGAACCAGCGCTCGATACGTCGGGTGCCGATCCTGCCGCCCGACCGCATCCGCCGCCTGCCCTTCGGCACCGGCATCGTGCTGCTGCGTTCCGCCCCGCCCATCATCACCGACCTGCGGGCATGGCACACACGCCCCGACGCGCGACAGCTGACCGTCGACCGGACCGCAATAGAAGCGCTCCTGCGGCAGGGCTGAGCGTCCGGGTCGCATCGACCTACCTGTCTGGCACAGCAGCCCGAAGAACGGGCTGCATGACCAGATAGGGAGCAACGCTCATGGCAAGGATTCAGACCCAGCAGGCGGTGGCCGGTTTCGTGGCCTCCGACCCGCAGCTGTCCTACACGGAGAAGGGCGACGCCCGGCTCTACTTCAAGCTCGGCATCGAGCACTACCGGCGCGAGGACGACCAGACGTTCACGAAGCTGGAGACCACGTTCCACGACCTGGTGGCGTTCAAGGCCACCGCCGAACAGGGCCACGACCGGCTGGCCAAGGGCGACAGCATCATCGCCAACGGTCGGGTGCGCGACTACTCCTACGAACGCGACGGCCAGCGCTTCGCCGGAGAGGAGTTCGTCGCCACCCGCATCGGCCACGACATGGCCCGCACCCGCTACGAAGTCGACCGCACACCCCGACAGAACACCGTCGCCCAGCAGGGCGTTGCTCGTGACGCGCCCTCCCAGCGCGCCGAGCACCCAAGCCCGGCCATCGGACTGTGAGGGGGCGCATCATGAGCGAGGACGACTACACGCCCGACACCAACCCCGAAGAAGCCGACGGGCAGGACTACGCGGACAGCCCCGAGCCCTCCACCTTCGACGCCCGTCCCGACCTGCCCGAGCCCCCGCACCCCATCAACTGGAACCTGCTGTCCGCCACCGACCTGGAGGCGGAGCTGCTGGAGCTGAACCGGTGGGTGGACTGGCTGCGCCACACCTACGGGCTTCCCGCCAGCGTGATCCCGCCGATGTGGCACCGGCACCCCGAACTGCTCTGGGAGCTCTCCGCCCTCCATCTGAGCTGGCTGGCCGCCTACGACCCCGAGCAGAACGCCGCCGCCCCCTTGGGTTGGCACCGTGACTTCGCCGACGCGCGCACCCGGCTGCGCGAGTGGGTCGCCACCAGCGGCACCCGGCTGGACCGGGACCGGCCGACCCGCCAGACCAGCTGGCCCGGAGAACGGCCCGCCCCGCCGGTCGAGGAGACCACCATCGTCAACCGCGACCAGGACTTCGTGGACTTCATCATCGACGAGGTCGCCAAACGTCAGGCCGCCGAGGACCGGTTCTACGCGGGAGCGGACCCGGAGACGGGAGAAGTGCAATGAGCCGCAAACGCAGCAAAGGACGCAGGACCCCGCCGGCGCGGATGCGCGACTACCGGATTGAGGCGCAGCTGCGCGAGGAACCGGACCTGCACAAGCTCGCCCAGGTCATCATCGGCCTGGCCATGCAACGGGCCAAGGCCGAACGCGACGCGCAGGAACCGGGTCATCCGAACGCTGGTGCGCGTCCGGATGACCCGGTAGAATAGGAGAACATACAAGCCAGCGGTCGTGCTTTCGAGTGCGACCGCGGTGCGCAGTCATGTTGAGCCTTCGGGCATTACGAAGGAACCCCTCCTGCGGGACGGGTTCCGGGTCATGTTTCCTAACGAGTCGCACCGCGCGAGCGGTTGCCGCCGCCTGCGTCGGCCCCATCGTTGGGTAAGGAAACACGATCATGACCATCACACAGAACCCCGCGACCGAAGCCCCCTCGCGCCAGACCACGGCGTTGGCGGTCTCGTATCTGCGCGTCTCGACCAAGGAGCAGGCCGAGCGCGGCGGCCGACAGGAGGGCTTCTCGATCCCGGCGCAGCGGCAGGCGAACCTGCGCAAGGCCCGCGAGCTGGACGCCATCATCGTCGAGGAGTTCGTGGACGCCGGCGAGTCGGCGCGCAAGGCCGACCGGCCCGAGCTGCTGCGCATGATCGAATACGTCAAGGCCAACGATGTCACGTACTGCATCGTGCACAAGATCGACCGGCTGGCCCGCAACCGGGCCGACGACGTGACCATCCATCTTGCGTTGAAGGAGGCCGGGGTCACGCTGGTGTCGGTGACCGAGAACATCGATGAGACGCCCTCGGGGCTGTTGGTGCACGGCATCATGTCCTCGATCGCCGAGTTCTACAGCCGCAATCTGGCTACTGAGGTGTCCAAGGGCATGACGCAGAAGGCGGTCACCGGCGGCACCTCGGGCAAGGCCCCGGTCGGCTATCTCAACGTGCGCAAGCGCGACGAGCTGGGACGCGAGATACGCGGGGTCGAGCTCGACCCGGAGCGGGCGCCGCTGATCAAGTGGGCGTTCGAGGCGTACGCGACCGGACGGTATTCGACCATCACGCTGCGCGAGGAGCTGATCGACCGGGGCCTGACCAGCGTTCCGACACCCAAGCGCCCGGCCAAGGCTCCGGCGCTGTCGTCGGTGCACCGCATCCTGTCCAATCCCTACTACAAAGGGCAGGTCACGTTCAGGGGCGCGGCCTACGACGGCCTGCACGAGCCCTTGGTGTCCAAAGAAATCTGGTACCGTGTCCAGGCGATCCTGACCGATCATCACCTCTCCGGGGAGAAGACGCAGGCCCACGACCATTATCTGAAAGGCAGCATTTATTGCGGTGAGTGTGATTCCCGGCTTATCTTGAGCAATGCGAGGGGCAGCCAGGGCATCATCTATCCGTATTTCCTGTGCTCGGGCCGGCATTCCAAGCGCACCAAATGCGAGCGGCATTCCATGTACGTGCCCGACATCGAGGCCGCCGTCGAGGACTACTACCGGCGCATCGAGATACCCGAGCACGTCGTCGTCGCCTTGCGCGAACTGGTCGTCTCTGAGTTCGACCAATTGCATGACATCGCCCGCCGGGAGCGCCACGCCTACGAAGCCGAGCGAAGCGACCTGCTGGACGAGCGAGGCAAGCTGCTCCAGGCCCACTACGCGGGAGCCATCCCCATCGACCTGCTCAAGAGCGAGCAGGAGCGCATCAGCCGGCGCCTGGCGTTCCTGGAGGTGCAGATCGAGGCCGGGGACATGGAATACGACCAGGCCAAGGCCCACCTGGACGACTGCCTGACTTTGGCGGGCAATTGCTACAAGCTGTATATGAGTCAGGATGATGCGCTGCGACGGACCTGCAATCAGGCGTTCTTCGAGAAGCTGTGGGTGCGGGACGACAGTCGTGTCGAGGGGCGATTGGGGGAGCCGTTCAATATCCTCTTCGACCCTGAAATACAAAAACTCGCCCTCCGCCGCAAGGCGGAGAGCGAGTCGGGAAATCAAACTTCATTCGTTGCCAGTTTGAACAACGAACATCTGGTGGAGGTGGCGGGAATTGAACCCGCGTCCTGAACTGGCGAACCAGGTTTTCTCCGGGCGCAGCTGGCTAGTCGGTCTACTCGGCTCCTGCACTCACGTCAGCAAGTTGCAGCCAAGCCCAGTCCGATGAATTTCCCCGGTGATCCCTCGGACGAGGACCATCGAGTAAGCCTTCTGAACGAGGCCAGGATCTGGACGGAAGGCACATCCAGGCTGACCCTTCGATCACTGCTCAGGCAGCGAGAGCGAAGTCAGTGCGCTGTGAATTGGCACTTATTGGTTCCCAGAGGACATCACGAGTTGACTCTGGATTCTCGGCCCGCTTCTCCTGGGACTACCACCCCAGTCGAAACCAATCACCCCCCTGTTCAGTTGTCACGACCCCCCTGCTGGAGCACCACACCGCCACCAGCAAACGAGCTTCTCCACAACCTTACTCCCCGCGCACTTATTCCGCGCCACCGCCTCGCACGCCATCGCGCGCGCGATCAGCCCGTGAGCGGCGGCCTGTTGCCCATCTCCTCGCTGACCAGACGGATCGGCACGACACGCTGGATCGGATTGCGCCACCGCTCGCCATCGCGAGCCCGCATACCGCTGACTGCCGCGATGACCGCGGCCACAACCCACCACACGCTGATCAGCCAGCCGAAGCCCAGCACGTGCGTGATGATTGCCAGCACCACCCATACCGCCGCGACACCGATCTGGGTATTGAAGGCCTTGGCGGCCTCGGAGCGTGCATAGCTGCCCCGTCGAGCCAACGCATACATCACCGCGGGCCCGAGGATCCAGGTGAATGGCCCCGACCAGTGTGCCAGGGCACCCATCCAGCGTCCAGCCTCCCCATCCCGGTCCTGGTTCACCAACGGCCGGTACACGGGATGGAGACCGACCGCCTGCTCGGCAAGCGGAACCCGGACGAAGCCCTCGAATGCCGCATTCAGCTCACGCCGGGTTCGTGCTGTCAGCACCTTTCCGATACGTGCGTCGAACTCTTCTCGCGACAGCTTCCCTTGGGCGTAACAGTCCTGCAGATAGCGCTCGGAACGGTCTCGCTGGGCCTGGGTGATTCTCAGATCGAGCTGAGGATCAT
The DNA here is from genome assembly GCF_900111365.1 of Propionibacterium cyclohexanicum. GTDB lineage: Bacteria > Actinomycetota > Actinomycetes > Propionibacteriales > Propionibacteriaceae > Propionibacterium > Propionibacterium cyclohexanicum. The sequence goes on along the minus strand of NZ_FOGZ01000006.1, from coordinate 38,322 downwards.
TCGACCAAGCAGATCCGATGTGCTGCTGGACGTATCGGAATGGATCGGACGAGGGGCTGGCGGACATGGCTCCAAGTGTGCCGCCCCGGCTCGCGAAGGACCATCATCAGCGAACCGGAGCCGACCCTGTTCTGCCCCTGAACTCACCAGCTGCCGACGCCGCCACCACCGCCACCACCACCGGCGAAGCCCCCGCCGCCGCTGAAGAAGCTGGACCCGGAATCGAATCCACTGCCGGAGGACGCAGCAGGCGGTTGCGGCATCACACCGGTCTGCATCGAATTCAACGCGCTGCCGGCGAAGAAACCGTAGCTGAAGGCATAGGGATCGCCGTAGTACCACGTCGGCGCGGTGGCTGGCAGGCGGCCCATGTCGACCAATTGCTGGCACACCTTGGCCCACCGATCGGCGATGCCGAATGCGATGGCCCATGGCAGGTAGCGGCTGAAGATGTCCTCACCCTCTTCGAACCGGATCTGATCGGCCTCGGCCGTGTTCAGATACTTGTAGAAGCCATCGACCTGGTCGGTGAGGGCCCGCCCCACTGCGGTGCGCTGGCCGCGTCGGGTAATGAGGTGACGCACGACCAGGATGCCGAGCAGGGGCAGGACGATCCCGATCCCGACCGCGACAAGGGGCGAGGCGAAGAGCGAGGCAATCCCGACCGAGGTGGGCAACAACAGCACCGCGAGCACCACGCCAATCCAGGCCAGCTTCGCGATGCTGGCAGGCGAGGCACCGGCAGCCGTGCCCCCGACCGGACCGACATGCTTCATGAGCCCTTCGCCCAGCGCGATCCGGCTCACGCGGTACGACAGCTCGTCGCTGGCCTTGGTGAGAACGCCCGGCTTGGACAGGTTGACCTCCGCGCCGCTGGGCCTGCTCACCTCGCCCGGGCCGAACACGTCGACGAGCATCGTTCGCTCGAATGGCTCGGTTGCCTTGCTCGGATCGACCAGCCTGGCCGTCAGCTTCGGGTTGCTCTTCGTCGAGCTCGGATCGCTGCTGAGCTGAAGGGCACCGCGCACTGCCAGATCGACCAGTGTGGCGCTCGTCTCCCGGGCACCGATCGCCCCGTCGATGAGCAGGCCGCCCAAGGCCACCGGAACCTCTGGTGGCGAGAAACGCACGGGGATCACGTCCTGACGCGAGGCGGCGGCCACCGGGGCTGCCTCTGCCTGTCCGGACGTCGGCACTGTGCCTGGCGGCAGGCCGGCAAATCGCTCGTCACGGCGTTTGCGCCCGAGAACGATGAGGTAGAGGGCGCCGGCCAGCGTTGTGACGCCTGCGCTCACACCGGCGGTCTGCAAGCCCTGCTCGACCGGGCTCTTCGCCTTTGGTACGAGATGGGGGGTGGCGTTGCTCACCAGACCGGGCGTGATCTGGACCGCGGCGGTCATGATCTCGCCCCTTGGCTTGAGGGCCTGGGTAAAGCTGGCAACGCCGTTGTCAACGCTCGTCGAGGTGCAGCTGTCCTGGGACCCGACCGGGCCGGACACGCACTTGGCAGCCTGCGCTCCGCCCGGGACGTTGATCGTCACCGAGATGTTATGCACGTCCGGGGTGAGGTCATTGAGCATGTCCCAGGCGAACTCCGGCTTGTCGTCGGGACTGCGCAGGGCGCCCGTGATGTCATAGCTCAATTGGTAGGTGGCCGTGTCGGAGGTGATCGTCCGATTGCGGTCACCAATGGTGATCGTGAGGTAGCGCTCCCTGGGATCCCCCGAGGTGGCGGCCTCCTGTGTGGTGAATTTCGCGGAGGCATCGGGGCTGGACACCTTGAGGTTGTCGATGGTGTACACGACATCCTCATCGGAGTTCTTCCCATTGGGCTCGCGCGTCAGCAGTGTGCGCGTGATGCCGTGTCGCCCTGAGTTGTCACCGAATCGGTAGACCCAGGTTTCGTTGACGTGCACCGTGCCATCGGCGCTGACCGTGTAGTCCTGCTTGAGGGAGTCCACTTGATCATTGGTCTGGGCCGAGGCGCGGACCGGCTGGAGCCACGCCGCCACGGCGAGCACCAGCGCGGCAAGCGCCGCCATGACACGTCTTCTCATCGTCGCCTCCTCGAGCGATCAGCGAGATCGCGTTCCGCCTCGCGCCGCATATCTCGCTCCCTGATGGTTTGCCGCTTGTCCCATTCCTTCTTGCCGGTGCCGACAGCCAGCTCAACCTTGGCGTTCCCGTCGCGGAAGTACAGCGCCAGGGGGACCAGAGTGCGTCCGCTGTCCCCCAGGGCCCGCTCCAGGCGGCTGATCTCGGTCTTGTGCAAAAGGAGCTTGCGCTTGCGCAGCGCCGTGTGATTGCGCCAGGTGCCGTGGGAGTACTCGGGGATGTTGGCGTTGCGCAGCCAGACCTCGCCGTCGTCGATCGTGGCAAAGGCGTCGACGAGCGAAGCGCGCCCGTCCCGCAACGACTTGACCTCGGTTCCGACGAGCACGAGACCTGCCTCGATCTTGTCGCCGATCGAGTAGTCGTGCAGTGCCTTCTTGTTGCGGGCGATCATCTTTTCGCCCTTCTCCCGTGGCATGGCGCACCTCCGGTCACTGGCCGGGAACGACGACACTCTTTCGTCGCCGTGAGACAACCCTACAGGGGACGACTGCCACAACGCCCGACACCGCTCGCGGAGCCTCCGGTGGACTCAGGATTGGGGTGGCGTCCCGGGATGGGCTGGGGGTCAGCTCAGGGTAATCCAGGTGAGCGGATCGATGGGGGCGCCATTGACGTAGACATGGAAGTGCAGGTGGCAGCCGGTGGACAGTCCGGTCGTCCCGACGTAGCCGATGAGCTGGCCTTGGGACACCTGTGCCCCCACGCCCACCACATAACTCTCGGCGTGGTTGTATCCGGTCGACAGATAGACGCCATTGACGAGGCCATGGTCGATGACCAGCCGGTTGCCATAGCCGCCCGACTGGTCCGGGGTGAGGATCTGGGAAACGGTGCCGGCGCCGGCAGCATAGATGGGGGCTCCGCAGGCCCCGCCCAGATCGACGCCATCGTGCAGCTCAGAGGTGCCACGTACCGGGTTGATGCGGTATCCATAGGGAGAGGTGACGGGCGCTCCGGGCACCGGATCGGTCAGCACCGCGGCGGTCGAGCTGGGGGTGGACCTCCCGGCGGCGGCACTGGAAGCCGCCGCGGCTTGGGCGGTAGCGGCAGCCGCAGCCTCATCCGCCTGCTGTTTCTGGGCGGCGGCCGCCTGCTGGGCCGCTAGCTGGGCGGCGGCGGCCTGACGGGCCGCTTCGGCCGCGCGCTCCTCGTTACGTCGCTGGATCTGCTGGACGAGCTCTTGCTGCTGCGCCTTGAGCTGGGCGTTCTTGGATTGTGCCGCAGCCAGCGCCCGCTGGGCGGCGGCCTCGTCATCATTGCGCTGGGTGACCAGCGCGTCGACCTGCTGCTTGGCCTTCTCGGCCGCCTCGGCGGCCTGCTGCTTGGCAGCCAGTGTCTGGGCGGCGGCGGCGCGCTGCCGATCGGCTTGTGCCTGAGCAGCCTGTTGACGCTGCTGGGCCTGCTCGAACCTCAGCTGCGCCGAATTCAGCTGATCGAGTTTGGTCTGCTGGGCACGCAGAGCCTGGTCGGTCCACTGCACCCGATCGGACAGATCGGAGGTGGAGGCGCCGCTGATGAGCAGCCCGATGGTCACCAACGAGGTGCTCTGCTGGACACTGGCCCGGGCATCGGAGCCCACCGACTTCTTCTGGGCTGCGACAGCTTCCTGCGCGGCAGCCAGGTCATCGTTGGCCTTGGCAAGCGCCGCGGTGGCAGCATCGAGCCCAGCCTGCGCATCGGAATCCTTCTTCGCCGCGGCATCGCGATCGGATTGGGCGCTGGCAAGTGCTGTCTGAGCGGACGCGAGCTGCTGGCGGGAGCTGGCGAGAGCATCCTGGGCGGTGGCCAGGGCCTGGTCCTCGGCAGTGACCTCGTCATCGGATGCCGAGACCTGCTGGGCCAGGGAGACCTGCTGGTCATCGAGGTCGTCCGCGCGTGCGATCCCGGGTGCGAAGGTCAGGGCCAATGAGCCGAGCAGCAAGCCACTGACCACGACCCGCCCACATCTCCCGAATACCGAGGCCGCGGAATTGGCCGGTGTGCCCTTGGACAATGCTGCTCGGGTCACGAGGCTCCTCCTGTGCTTTCCCATGGGCTCACGTCACACCCTCAGATATCTTCTGGTCGCCAGTACCGTGGGAATGATAGAGAGAATGACGCCCACCACCGCAACCCCCCCGATGGCCAGCGCGGTACTCGAACCTGTGATCCAGCCAAGACTCTGAATTGAGAGTTGAGACTTCACCCGGTCCACCACGAAGTACTGCAGCGCGGCCATCGATGCGCCGGCGAGCAGGATGCCGACGACCCCCGCGAAAAGTGCTTCGAGCAGGAAGGGAAGCATGATGTAGAGATTGGATGCACCGACCAGCCTCATGATGGCGATCTCGCGGCGCCGGGTGTACGCCGACATCCTGATCGAGTTGCCGATCTGGAGGGCACCTGCGAGCAGCAGCATCGCTGCGATGCCCATCGTCCCCCACTTGAGGACGTTGAGGACCCGGAAGAAGGGGTCGAGCACGGTGTGCAGATCCTGCACCGCCTGGACTCCGGGTAGACCCTCGACAGCGGAAACGACGTCTTGGTAGTTCTGTGGATCCTTCAGCTTCACCCGGAAGGAGTCCTGCATTTGGTCGGCGGTCAACGAGTTCTTGATCGGATTGTCGGCATAGGTTGTCTGGAACTCTCGGAAGGCATCCTGTTTCGACTCGTAATACACGGTCTGTACGTCCGGGTGATTCTCCAGCAGCGCACGGATGGCATCGCGTTGGGCATCGGTCACGCCCTGGGCGGACTCACAATTCCCACCCTCGCCATCGGTGGCATTGTCGGCAGTGCACAGGAAGACCGAAACCTCGATCTTGTCGTACCACTGACCTTTCATCGCCTCGACCTGCTGCATCGTCATAAGGCTCGCCCCGAACAGCGCCAGCGAGACCCACATCGTCACAATGACGGCTACGGTCATCGAGGCATTGCGCCTCAGGCCCGACCAGGTCTCACGGAACGTGTGACGCACTAGCGCACTTCCTCTCGTCTCATGATGGTCCCGCCGCCTGTTCAGAGGTTCCCGTAGGCACCCTGGCGCTGGTCGCGGACGACCAGCCCCTTGTCCAGTTCGATGACACGACGGCGCATCTGGTCGACGATCGTCGAATCGTGGGTGGCCATGATGACTGTGGTGTCGCGACGGTTGATCCGGTCGAGAAGCTTCATGATGCCGACGCTGGTGGCCGGATCGAGGTTTCCGGTGGGCTCATCGGCGATGAGGATCTTCGGATCGTTCACCACGGCGCGCGCAATGGCGACGCGCTGCTGTTCGCCGCCCGACAGTTCCTCGGGAAGTCGCTGACCCTTCGTCCCCAGACCCACGAGGTCCAGCGTGGCCGGCACCCGCTCCCGGATCTCACGGGTCGGGCGTCCGAGGACCTGGAGCGCGAAGGCGACATTGTCGTATACCGACTTGCCCGGCAGCAGCCGAAAATCCTGGAAGACAGTGCCGATCTGACGGCGCAGCCTGGGCACCCGGCCGTTGCGCATCGTGCCCACGTTCTTGCCATCGATGGTCACGGTGCCGCTCGTGGGGCGGTACTCCCGCAGGATCAACCGGAGGAAGGTGGACTTGCCGGAGCCAGAGATGCCCACGAGGAAGACGAACTCGCCCTCGTCGATGTCGACGCTGACGTGGCTGAGGGCGGGACGAAGCTGACGCGGGTATAGCTTCGAGACATCGTCGAATGTGATCACAGCAGTCCTGACCGGGATGATGATGGGGAAGGTTGCTGAGAAATCTCAGCCCGGACAGTGTGAGTCTAGGCGAACGCCCTCTCGAGCGCCCGCTGGACGCGCGGGACGAGACGATTCACAGATTCGCTCAGACCGCCGCAGCCTGCTCCTCCTGCCGGCGCCAGCGGATGCCCCGGTCGACGAAGGCGTCGATGTCGCCGTCGAAGACCGCGTCGGGATTGCCACTCTCGTAGCCGGTGCGCAGGTCCTTGACCATCTGGTAGGGGTGCAGAACATAGGAGCGCATCTGGCTACCCCAGGAATTCCCATCTGATTTCAGCGCGTTCATCTCGGCCGCGCGTTCCTGGCGGGCGCGCTCCAGCAGCTTTGCCTGCAACACCCGAAGACAGGCGGCCTTGTTCTGAATCTGGGAGCGCTCGTTCTGGCAGCTCACCACGATGCCGGTGGGCAGATGGGTGACGCGGACGGCTGAGTCGGTGGTGTTGACGCCCTGCCCGCCGGGGCCCGAGGCGTGGAAGACATCGGTACGGATGTCCTGTTCTGGAATGTCGATGTGGTCAGTTTCCTCCACGACGGGAAGGACCTCGACTCCCGCGAAGCTCGTCTGGCGACGCCCCTGGTTGTCGAAGGGGCTGATCCGCACGAGCCGGTGCGTTCCCTGTTCGACAGACAGGGTGCCATACGCGTAGGGACTCTTCACCGTGAAGGTGGCGGACTTGATGCCGGCCTCCTCGGCATAGCTGATGTCGTAGACCTCGTAGTTGTAGCCGTGGCGCTCGCACCAGCGCTCATACATGCGCAGCAGCATGGCAGCGAAGTCCGCGGCATCCACTCCCCCGGCCTCCGATCGGATGGTCACCAGGGCGTCGCGCTCGTCGTACTCGCCCGAAAGGAGGGTGCGCACCTCCAGCGCGTCGATCTCTTCCCCCAGGCCATCCAGTTCCTTGGAGGCCTCCTTGACGCTGTCCGGGTCGTCCTCCTCGGCGGCGAGCTCGAGCAGCACGGCGACGTCGCTGAGCCGTGAGCGCAGGCCCTGGACGCGCTCGACATCGGATTGCAGACGCGACAGCCTGCTCGTCACAGCCTGGGCGTGCTCCTGGTCGCTCCACAGATCCGGTGCGGCGGCCTCTTCCTCGAGGTTCGCGATCTGCTTCTGCTTGCCAGGCACGTCAATGACCGCCTCGATCGAGGTCAGGGACTGGTCGAGCTGAGCGATTCGTTCGGAGAGTTCATCGAGTGCCACGCTGTGCAACTCTACCGGGTGTGCCCGAGTGGGTGAGCTCTCACAAGGCCGCGTCCTGCTGGCACCGGAGCGGACCGGTAGTCTTCGTCCTTGGTGCGGCACGGAAGGAGCCATCGATGGCAACGCTGAAGGACCAACTCAAGTCGGATCTCGTGAAGGCGATGAAGGCGCAGGATGCGCAGTCGAAGTCGACCCTGCGGATGGCGATCGCGGCGATCATGAATGCCGAGGTGGCGGGCGAAGCCCACGAGCTCAGCGACACCGAGGAGCTTGCCATCATCACGCGTGAGGTGCGCACTCGCGAGGAATCGGCCCAGACCTATGCCCAGGCCGGCCGCGACGAGCTGGCGGCCAAGGAGAGGTCTGAGGCCACGATCCTGCAACGCTATCTACCCGCGCCGCTGAGCGCCGACGAGCTGCAGGAGATCGTGGATGCCGAGGTGGCCGCCGCGGGACAGGACGAGAAGCCCACGATGAAGCAGATGGGCTCGATCGTTCGGGCAGTGAATGAGCGGGTGAAGGGACGTGCCGAGGGACGCGAGGTCGCGGCGCTGGTGAAGAAGGCACTGGCCGGCTGAGCCGTCGCAGGCACCAGCGCAGATCGGGTGCCCGGGGATCCGGAACGGTGGAGGGTAGCCTAACGTCGGTGTCGAGATGCGGCGCCGGGCCGCGTCTGCGCGGGTTCGAACGAACGGAGCAGTTGTGCCAGCACTCGCGGAGAGCCTCGTCCCAGTCTTCAACGAAGTCATCCAGCGAAATCCCGGGGAGACCGAGTTCCACCAGGCCGTCAGGGAGGTCCTCGAGAGTCTGGCACCGGTGGTCGACAAGCACCCCGAATACGCCGACGCCGAAGTCATCCGTCGCTTGTGCGAACCGGAGCGCCAGATCATCTTCCGTGTTCCGTGGATCGACGATTCCGGCCACGTCCAGCTCAACCGTGGCTTCCGCGTGCAGTTCAATTCGGCGCTGGGGCCCTACAAGGGCGGGCTGCGCTTCCACCCGAGTGTCTATCTGGGCATCATCAAGTTCCTCGGCTTCGAGCAGATCTTCAAGAACTCCCTCACCGGCCTGCCGATCGGCGGTGGCAAGGGAGGTTCTGACTTCGATCCGAAGGGAAAGTCCGATCGCGAGGTGATGCGGTTCTGCCAGTCATTCATGACCGAGCTGTACCGCCACATCGGTGAGCACACGGACGTGCCGGCCGGAGACATTGGCGTGGGCGGCCGCGAGATCGGTTATCTGTTCGGCCAGTACAAGCGGCTCACCAACCGCTACGAATCCGGTGTACTGACCGGCAAGGGCCTCGGCTGGGGTGGCTCCCAGGTGCGTACCGAGGCGACCGGCTACGGCACCGTGTATTTCGTTGACGAGATGCTCAAGCACAAGGGCCAGTCGCTCGACGGCAAACGCGTTGTGGTCTCGGGTTCGGGCAATGTGGCGATCCACGCGATCGACAAGGTGCACCAGCTGGGCGGGCGGGTCGTGGCCTGCTCCGATTCGGACGGTTACGTGGTCGACGAGTCGGGCATCGATCTCGAGCTTCTCAAGGAGATCAAGAACGGGCACCGAGGTCGCGTCAGCGAGTACGCACAGGCCCGCGGGGCCGACGCCACGTATGTGTCGGACGGTTCGATCTGGGATGTTCCCACTCAAATTGCTCTTCCCTGTGCCACGCAGAACGAATTGGGTGCTGAGGGAGCCAGATCGCTGGTCAAGAATGGCTGCATCGTGGTCGCCGAGGGCGCGAACATGCCTACGACTCCGGAGGCCATCAGCCTCTTGACCGAGGCCGGTGTGCTCTTCGCACCCGGTAAGGCGGCAAATGCCGGCGGAGTGGCCACCAGCGCGCTGGAGATGCAGCAGAACGCCTCACGTGACTCCTGGACCTTCGACTACACCGAAGAACGCCTGTCGACGATCATGCGCGCCCTGCACCGCGAATGCCTGACGACCGCCGAGGAATATGGCCAGCCTGGCGACTATGTCGCTGGCGCCAACATCGCCGGATTCATCAAGGTCGCCGATGCCATGCTTGCGTTGGGAATTGTCTGAGCATCGCCGAACAGATTCGCACCCAGTTCATTCCGGTGACTGCGGTCATTCCGGTCACTGCGGTCATTCCGGTCACTGCGGTCATTCCGGTCACTGCGGTCATTCCGGTCACTGCGGTCATTCCGGCATATCTGGTCGCACGGTCGTGCCGGACCCAACGCCCGGTCCAGCGGCAAGCCGCTCCTGTCTCTCGTGGCGGGCCTCGCAGCACTTGACGTCTGTCAAGGAGCACGAATCAGCACCCCCCTAGCGTCACTGTCACACATCACCGGACGGTGACGAGAGAGGGGAATGGACATGACCAGGACTCGGGCGGGAAGCTGGCTACGGGGCCGCTGGGCGGTCCCCATCGTATCGGGGGCTCTCATCGCGGCCTCGTTCGCGGTACACGGACTCGCCGGCAATAGGTCCGCCAATCCGCTCGCCGGTGACGCGCTCATGATTGCGGCCGCCCTGGTGGCAGGTCTACCGATTGTCCTCGCGGCCATCAAAGCGTTGCGGAGCCGGGTCATCGGCATCGACCTGCTGGTCTCGGTGGCCTCGATCGGAGCGGTCATCGTCGGGGAATTCTGGGAGGCTGCAGCGGTCACCTTCCTTTTCGCGGTGGGCGGGGCGCTGGAGAACGCGACCTTGAACAGGACCCGATCGGCGCTGCGGGAACTCGTGAGGGTCGCACCCGAGGTCGCCGTGGTCCTGCGTGAGGGCCGGCAGGAGGAAGTGGCGGCATCTGGGGTGCGCACCGGCGAGACCGTACTGGTGAAGAACGGCGCGAAGGTCCCCGTCGATGGCACAGTGCTCGAAGGCACCGGCACCATCGACGAAGCCGCTATCACCGGGGAATCCCTGCCCGTCGAGAAGCTCGGGGGCGACCAGGTGTTCGCCGGCACGATCGCCACCGGCGGATTCTTGCAGGTCCGCGCCACCGATGTCGGCGCCGACACCACGCTGGCGCGCATCATCCACCGCGTCGAGGATGCTCAGGACGCCAAGGCGAAGACGGCGCGCTTCATGGACAGGTTCTCGGCCTGGTACACACCGGGCATCATCGCCCTGTCCCTCGCCGTCGGGCTGCTCACCAAGGACACTGAACTCGCATTGACCTTGCTCGTCATCGGGTGCCCCGGTGCCCTGGTGATCTCGATCCCGGTCTCCGTCGTGGCCGGGATCGGTCGCGGCGCCCGCGACGGGATTCTCATCAAGGGCGGGGAGTTCCTGGAGACCTCGGCGCGCATCAGCGCCGTCGCTGTGGACAAGACCGGGACGCTCACCGAGGGTCGTCCTGAGCTCACCGATGTCGAGGTGCTCCACGGGGGTTGGACGGCCGACGAGTTGCTCGGCCTCGCCGCGCGGGCCGAGGCCGGATCCGAGCACCCGCTGGCGCGGCCCCTGGTGGAAGCGGCCGCCCAGCGCGGCATGGACGTCTCCGGCCGGCTGGCCGCCCTGACCGAGCCTGTTGCCGGGAAGGGTGTCCTCGCGGTCCTCGATGGGCAGCGGGTCGCCGTCGGCAACCGCCGTCTCATGGAGGCCGAGGGCGTGCAGATCGGCGAGGCCACCGCGACTCTCGATAGGCTCAGCGCCGAGGGCCGCACCGCCATGCTGGTTGCGGCGGACACGACTCTCCTCGGGGTCGTGGCGGTGGCCGACCGGGTGCGCGATGACGCCGCCGAGATGGTGCGCCGTCTGCACAGCGCCGGAGTGCACAAAGTCGTCATGCTCACCGGTGACGACGAGCGTGTGGCCCGAGCCGTGGGGGCCGCGGTGGGGGTAGACGAGGTTCATGCCGGTCTCCTCCCGGAGGACAAGCTGAACGCCGTCGTGCACTTGCAGCGCGAGGGCGAGGTGGTCGCCATGGTCGGCGACGGCGTCAACGACGCTCCTGCCCTGGCCACAGCGAACATCGGGGTGGCCATGGGAGCTGCCGGAACCGGCGTGGCAATCGAAACTGCCGACATCGCCCTCATGGCCGATGACCTGCTCAAGCTGCCCCGTGCCATCCGCCTGGCTCGGCGCACTGTCTCGGTGATGCACCAGAACATCCTCATCGCTCTGGTCACCGTGGCGGTCCTGTTGACCGGTGTGCTCGTGGGCGGGGTGACGATGGCGGTCGGGATGCTCGTCCATGAGGCGTCTGTGCTTGTCGTCATCATCAACGCGATGCGTCTGCTGCGCCGGAAGGCCAATGACACCTGGACTGACACAGCGGCCCTGCGCCATGCACATCCCACGCCCGACCCCCTGGGCCGCTCAGCTCGGCACCGGGCACGTCCCGCCGGCCGAGCTGGCCTGACTGCGGCTGGCGATGTCGAGCAGGCCGATGCACGCACCACCGTCGTCCATGCCCGCTGATCCCCGGCAGCTTGACAAGCGTCAAGGACGCGGAGAGCCGCCATCCCTAGCCTCGTATTCGTCAGCAGGAAACCAATCCTCCGAAAGGTCACAGATCATGAGCACCCAGAACATCACCGAGCAGGCCCCGACCATCCAGCACACGATCCTGCGCGCAGAGGGCTTCAGCTGCCCGTCCTGCGTTTCCAAGATCGACAAGCAGCTGCGTCGCCTCGACGGTGTCAAGGACGTGCAGGTGCACTTCGCATCCTCGCGCATTGAGATCGACCACGATCCCCGCCTGAGCACCGACGCCCTCGTGGCCGCCGTCGCGAAGGCTGGCTATCGAGCCGCACCTGCCGCATTCTGAGCAGTGGCCCTCGCGGGCCACTGTGCTGAGCAGCCCACGACGGCCGCCGGGGTCGGGGAATCCACGTGGTTCCCGGACCCCGGCGCCTTCGTCTGCCCAGTGGCAGGCTGGGTGCATGCGTCAGTCGTCCCCTCGTGAGGAACACCACGACAGCTGCGTCAGCCAGGTGCCCATCTTCCGCGGCCTCACCGTGGAACAACAGCAGGTCGTCGCCTCATTGGCCGGGCCCGCCACACTTCCCGGGGGCGCTCTGCTCCACGACATGGGACATCCGCTGGGTGAACTCTTCGCCATCCACAGCGGCCGTATCCAGGTGGTCCACATCGCGCCGAGCGGCCGTCATCAGCTGCTGCACCTGGCGGGCCCGGGTGAGGTCATTGGCGAGCACGCCTTTCTCACCGGTCAGCGGCCCGAATACATCGCCGAAACGACCGAGAGGACGGTGGTATGTGTGTTCCGCCATGCCGACCTGGTCCAGCTCATCGGCGACTATCCGAGCATCGCCATGGGGCTGCTCCGCTCGGTGAGTGATCAGCTCGTCGACGCGCAGCGGCGCCTCACGCTGGGAGCCACCGATGTCACCACCCGGCTGGCGAACTATCTGCTGGACCTGCCGGCGACAGATCCCGCGCATCCGGAGCGCGTTCACCTGCCGATGGCGAAGAAGGACGTGGCTTCCTGGCTCGTCACGACGCCTGAGTCCTTGAGTCGCGCGCTCGCGCATCTCGCACATATGGCCACGATCCGCGTCCAGGGCAGCACGATCGACCTCCTCGATCCCGAGCGGCTCGAGGAACTCGCGGCTTCGTGAGCCGGGTCGCCGACCCTGTGCCGCCGCCTCCCACGGTGGCGGTGCAGGCGCTCAGCGAATCCTCGACGTCCAGCGAACTGGCGTGGCCTGCCATGTGACGAACTCATCAGCGCGGGCATCCCGGATGCGGACTCGCGCAAGCCCTTCGACACGGCGCTGAACCCCTCGTCGCATCCCACCGCTGACCTGCGAGGCGGGCGTGCGCGTGGGGCGCGAGGTCAGACCTGCAGGCGTCGCGCTTGTGGACATCGAACTGTGGGTGGGCGCAGACGGGCTCGAACCGCCGACATCGTGCTTGTAAGGCACGCGCTCTAACCGACTGAGCTATGCGCCCGGGGCAGATCGAGTTTAGCCGAGTCATGCCGTCCCGGTCATCTCCGACATCCATCCCCCCTGCCGGTCTGGCTCTCGCCCCGCCTGACTGCGCCGCCGCTCCCCCGGACGTGAAACCCCGGTCTTGAGCCCCGGGCATGGCGACGCCCGCCACCGGGTGACTGGTGGCGGGCGTCGGGTATCGGCCTCGTCAGGCGCTGGGAGTCCTTACGAGCGGCGAGGGGACATCACCCCGCGACGTGCTGAGGCTGGTTCTCGGTAACCTGCGGTGCACCGCCGGCCTCGCCCTCGGATCCCTGCTCGATCGTCTCGTGCTTGTTGCTCGCCGTGACCGAGATCTTGCGCGGCTTGGCTTCCTCGGCAACCGGAATGGTCAGCGTAAGGACCCCATCGGCATAGTCGGCATGGATGTCGGCCAGGTTGAGGCCCGGTCCCAGGGTCAGCTGGCGGGCGTACGCACCATAGCTGCGCTCACGGCTCACCCAGTGGCTCTGGTCGTCACGGCGGATCTCGTCGGACTTGCGCTCCGCCCTGATACTCAGCGTGCGATCGTCCACATCGATGTCGATGCTCTTCGGGTCGACTCCCGGAAGATCGACCTTGGCGACGAAGTTGTCGCCGTCGCGATACAGATCGAGCGGCATCAGCCTCGTCTCACCAGTGGCCGTCCTGGTCACCTGGTCGAAGAGTCGATCCAGATCCCGGAAGGGGTTGTACATGATGGTGCTCATTGTCTGCTCCTCGAATCGTGCTCAGTGACCGCCCTTGCGGTCACGCATGTCATCGTTCAGTTGTTCTCGCGGATCCTGGATGGCTCCGCGTACACCCTGAGCAACCAAGGCTCAACTCTGATTATTCCACCATGAGTCTTGCAGACTCAACTCTTTGTGCCGATGTCTCTACGAGCCGGTCCCAGACAGGACAAGACCCCCCATCGCGAGCGTCACACTCGCGGTGGGGGGTCACATGATCAGTGGACGCAGTCGCGGATCAGCTCGTGAACCGCTCCTGGAACACGCGATGCCTCATCTGGGCGATGGGGAGCCCGGGGCCATGATTCGGGCGCTCAACGGCGGTTCCCGTGGGCATGGGGGCGGACGACCTTACACGCCTGCCAGTCCGCCGAAACCTCGACAGCGCTTGTCAGGGCCAAGCCGGCGACCTCCGCACCCTCGGCGATATCCGCCGGGGCGACATACCCGGGCCGCCCGATCTTCGGCGTGAGCAGCCAGATGCGTCCGCCTGCGCTCAGATCCCGCAGCGCGTCAACAAGTGAATCGGCAACGTCTGTGTCGTTGCGCTGCCACAGCAACACCACATCGACGGCCTCCACCACGTCTTCGACGAGGTCCCCGTCGATGGCGTCCATGATGTTGGACCGGAGTTCCTCGTCGACGTCCTCATCCCAGCCGAGCTCCTGGACGATCTCACCCGGTTCCAGTTTGAGTTGCTCTACTCCCCCCACTGAGGCAGATGACCTGCCTGTCGTACCTACCATGCACCTACTTCACCACATTCGCTCGGCCGGGCACCACTTGAATGGACCAACAGCGAGAAACGGGCAGACATGGCAGGTCCGGGGAGGCTGGGCCCCGCTCCGGAGATCCGGCACCCAGCCCCCCAGCGACCTCGACTAGGACTCCCCACCAGCCGTGTCGACCTCGGTGGCATGGACATCGAGCAGCCCATAGCGGTCAGCGGCCTTGCGGGACCAGTCAACGGGCAGTTCGCCGCGGCGCGCCAGCACCTGGAGGGTGCGCACGACGAGGGACACCGCGTCGATGTGCAGATGCCTGCGAGCTGCCGGACGGGTGTCGGAGAAGCCGAATCCATCGGCGCCCAGTGTCACGTAGTCGGTAGGCACCCATTCGCGAATCTGGTCGGGCACGGCCCGCATGTAGTCGCTCGTGGCGAGCACCGGTCCAGGACGATCCTGGAGCCGCGCGGTGACGTACGGCACCCGCTCCTCCCGCTCGGGATGCAGGAAGGCCTGCTCATCGCTCTCCAGGCCATCGCGGCGCAATTCCCCCCAGCTCGTCACGCTCCACACATCGGCCACGACGCCCCAATCCTCCTTGAGCAGCCGCTGGGCCTCCAACGCCCACGGGACCGCGACACCAGAGGCCAGCAGCTGGGCCCGGCGGGCATCTGGATTGACGCCCGCCATGCTGCCCTCCTTGAGCAGGTAGAAGCCCTTGAGGATGCCCTCGACATCGACATTCTCGGGCTCACGGGGCTGCACCATCGGCTCGTTGTACACGGTCAGGTAGTACATGAGGTCCTCGGGCTCGTCGCCGTACATCCTCCTCAGCCCGTCCTGGACGATATGGCTGATCTCATAGCCGTACGCCGGGTCATAGCTCACCACCGCGGTATTGGTGCTGGCCAGAATGGGCGAGTGCCCGTCCATGTGCTGGGTGCCCTCGCCCGTCAGCGTGGTGCGTCCCGCCGTGGCGCCCAGGAAGAAGCCCTTGGCGAGTTGATCGGCCGCCGCCCACATGAAATCGCCGGTGCGTTGGAAGCCGAACATCGAGTAGAAGATGTAGATCGGCACCATGGGACGCCCGTGGGTCGCATAGCTCGTGCCGGCTGCAGTGAAGGCTCCCACCGATCCGGTCTCGTTGATGCCCATGTGCAAGATCTGGCCATTGCGCGCCTCGCGGTAACTGAGCATGAGGTCATGGTCGACCGGCGTGTAGTTCTGGCCATTCGGGTTGTAGATCTTGATCGTCGGGAAGAACGAGTCCATGCCGAACGTTCGGGCCTCATCGGGGATGATCGGCACCACATAGGGCCCGAAGTTCTTGTCCCTCATGAGGTCCTTGAGGAGCCGCACGAATGCCATAGTGGTGGCGATCTTCTGATTTCCCGAACCCTTGCGTGCCCCCCGATAGGCGGAATCCGCCGGCAATTCGAGCTTCTTACCGGTGGTGCGCCGCTCGGGAAGGAACCCGCCCAGGGCGCGGCGGTGCTCGAACATGTACTGCATCGCCTCGGAGTTCTCCGGATCGCGGTAATAGGGAGGCTGATAGGGATCGGACTCCAGCTGGGCGTCGCTGATCGGGATATCGCAACGGTCGCGCAGGCCCTTGAGGTCGTCCAGTGCCATCTTCTTCATCTGGTGGGTGGCGTTGCGGCCCGCGAAGTGGCTGCCGAGGAAATAGCCCTTGATGGTGTGGGCCAAGATAACGGTCGGACCACCATTGAACTCGGTGGCGGCCCGATAGGCGTTGTAGATCTTGCGGTAGTCGTGTCCACCACGGCGCAACGCCCAGATCTGGTCGTCGGTCCAGTCACGCACCATCGCCGAGGTGCGCGGGTCCTTGTCGAAGAAGTGCTTGCGCACATAGGCCCCGTCATTGGCCTTGAATGTCTGGTAATCGCCATCGCTGGTGGAATTCATGAGATTGACCAAGGCGCCATCGCGATCGGCATCCAGCAGAGGATCCCAGTTCGACCCCCAGATCAGCTTGATGACATTCCAACCGGCACCCCGGAAGAACGACTCCAGCTCCTGGATGATCTTGCCATTGCCACGCACCGGGCCGTCGAGGCGCTGCAGATTGCAGTTGATGACGAACGTCAGATTGTTCAGGCCCTCGTTCGCCGCGAATTGCAGGGCTCCGCGGGATTCCGGCTCGTCCATCTCGCCATCGCCGAGGAAGGCCCACACGTGCTGACCGCTGGTGTCCTTGATCCCGCGATTCTCCAGATAGCGGTTGAACTGCGCCTGGTAGATCGCGTTGAGCGGCCCGATGCCCATCGAGACGGTGGGGAACTCCCAGAAGTCGGGCATCCGGCGCGGGTGCGGGTAGCTGGGCAGGCCCCGTCCGCCCTTCGGCCTCGAGTACTCCTGGCGGAATCCGTCGAGATCCGCCTCGGTGAGACGCCCCTCCAGATAGGCACGGGCGTACATCCCCGGGCTGGCGTGGCCCTGGAAGAAGATCTGGTCGCCGCCGCTCGGATGGTCCTTGCCGTGCCAGAAGTGGTTCATGCCCACCTCGTAGAGCTGCACCGCGCTGGCATAGGTGGCGATGTGCCCGCCCACTCCGATCCCGGGACGCTGCTGGCGGTGCACCGTCACTGCCGCGTTCCAGCGGAGCAGATGACGGAACCGCTCCTCGAGGGCCTCATCGCCGGGGTATGCCAACTCGCGGTCATGGGGAATCGTGTTGACGTAGTCCGTCGAAGTGAACGAAGGCACGCCGATCTGACGCTCCCGAGCACGCTCGTTGAGCTTCAGCATGAGGTACCGCGCCCGATTGCGACCGTCTGCATCGATCATCTGGTCCAGCGAATCGACCCACTCCTGGGTCTCCTCCTGGTCGGTGTCGGGAAGGTTGGTCGGTACCCCGTTGAGGATCGGACCCGGCTGCTCACGAGGGATCACGTGTCATCCTTTCAAATGAGATGCGACCAGCCGTCATTGCTGGCCCATGACGTCCATCTTCCATCCTCGCCAGGGCTTTTGTCGCATGCACGGGGCGAGCCAAGAGCGAAATCACGGCACTCGCCGAGGTCCCCGGTCAGCCCCGCCACTCCATCGCGAGACTACCCAGGCGCCGAGCCCTCGCGGACCGCTACCATCGAGCGGACGAAAGGGGATTCACCACCATGTCATTGTTCGCCGGTCTGCGCGCCACTCCCAACGATCCGATATTCGGTCTCACCGACAGGTTCAACAAGGACACGGATCCGAACAAGGTGAATCTCGGGGTCGGCATGTACCAGGACGCCCATGGCGCGGTCCCCCTGCTCAAGACGGTGCTCAAGGTCGAGAACGGCCTCGACGCCCAGGGCCTGCCCCGCCCCTACCCGCCGATGGACGGCCTGGCCGACTACAACCGCGAGGCGCAGAAGCTGGTCTTCGGCGCCGATTCCCCGGCCATTGCCGCAGGGCGCATCGTCACCGCGCAGTCCCTGGGGGGCACCGGTGCGCTCACCGTCGCCGCCGATGTCTACTCGGCCGCCTCCCCCAACCATGCCGCGCTGGTGAGCTCACCCACCTGGGCAAATCACATCGCCATCCTCCAGCGGGCCGGCTACACGGTCGGCACCTACCGCTACTACGACGCGCAACGCCACGGTGTCGACGTCGACGGTCTGCTCGCCGATCTGTCGGCGGCCGAGGCCGGCACGGTGATCGTCCTGCACGAGTGCTGCCACAATCCCACCGGCTACGACCTCACCCGCGAGCAGTGGGACGCGGTGGCGCAGCTGGCGCGCGACAGGAGGCTCACGCTCTTCATCGACATGGCCTACCAGGGCTTCTCAGAGGGCCTCGACGAGGACGCCGAAACCATTCGCCGGCTCGTGGCAGATGGTCTCACCTTCGTTGTGGGCAGCTCATTCTCGAAGAACTTCTCGTTGTACGGCGAGCGCATCGGTGCGGTCCATTTCGTCTGCGCAGACGCCGACGAGGCCGAGCGGGTGCGCAGCCGGGTCAAGACTGCCGCACGCGAGAACTACTCCACCCCGCCACTGCACGGTGCCCGGATCGTCACGACGATCCTTTCCGACGAGCAGTTGCGCGCCCAGTGGGTCGAGGAGGTCACGGCGATGCGCGAACGCATCAAGTCGATGCGCAGGGCTCTGGTGGACGGCCTCAATGCGGCTGGCGTCCACGACATGGAATTCATCAACACCCAGGCGGGCATGTTCAGCTACTGCGGGCTCAGCAAGGAACAGATGGAGTTGCTGCGCACCGAGCACCACGTCTATGGCACCGACGCGGGCCGGCTGTGCGTGGCCGCGCTCAATCCGGGCAATGTCGATTACGTGGCCACGGCGATCGCGGCTGTGCGCTCCGCGGCGTGACGCTCCCTGCTCCCGCCCGCCGGCAGTTGGCGGGCGGGAGGCTGTGATGGCCGATGCGAGTGAGGGCCGCCCACGCCGGCTCCCGCGCGTGACGCACCCCTTGATCGGCACCGGACCCGCACTGATCCCCGATCCCGCCGAGCGCAGCGCCCTGGCGCGGCGGCTTGCGGCCCGGACCGGCGAGCTCACGAGCATGATCGTCGCCGCGATGGAATCGAGCCATCCCTGGTTCCTGCGCCTGGGCGCCGAAGAGCGCAGCTGGGTCACCCTGGTGGCCCGGGCCGGAATCGACAACTTCATCACCTGGTTCGGCGACAACTCGAGCATGTCGGGCGATCCCGGCCTGCTGTTCAATGTGGCCCCCCGCGTGCTGACCCGCAAGATCTCGCTGCACCAGACGGTCGACCTGGTGCGCACCACTATCGATGTCGTCGCGCAGCAGGTCGGCGAGCTGGTTCCTCCTCGCAATCAGCAGGCCCTGGAGATCGCCATCTTGCACTTCTCGCGTGATGTCGCCTTCGCAGCGGCCGAGGTCTACGCCCGCGCAGCGGAGCTGCGTGGCGGCTGGGACGAGCGAATGGAGGCTCTCATCGTCGATGCGGTGGTGCGCGGCGAGGCGGACGAGATGGTGCTGTCACGAGCGTCCGCGCTGGGTTGGCTGGACAGGGGGCAGGTGTCGGTGGCCGTCGGACCGGCCCCGGCCCAGCCCGATCTCGACGCCCTGCGCCACGACGCCGAGACACAGGACCTGGGGATCCTCGCCTCGGTGCAGGGTGGACGTCTCGTCGTCATCGTCAGCGGCAGGCAGCTCACCGAGGAGAACGCGGTGGTCGGGGCGCTCACCTCGCTCGCCGACCACTTCGGACCGGGCACCATCGTGGTCGGCCCGCTGGTCGCCGACCTCATCGCAGCGACCGGATCGGCGCGGGCAGCCCATTCGGCAGCCCGCACCGCGCATGCCTGGCCTGCCAGCCCGCGCGTGGTCGCCAGCCGCGCCCTGCTTCCCGAACGCGCCATCGCCGGGGACGACGAGGCCCGGCGCGCCCTAGTGGAGGAGATCTACCGCCCGCTGTCACGAGCAACCGAGCTGATGCGCACCTGTGTGAGCTATCTCGACCACGGCTGTTCGGTGGAGACCACCGCCAGAGCCTTGTTCGTGCACCCCAACACGGTGCGCTACCGAATCCGTCGGATCGCCGAGCTGAGCGGATACTCCCCTGCCCAGCCCCGCCAGGCCTATGTCCTGCACCTGGCGATCACCCTGGGCAGGCTCAGCGAGGACGAGCCTGCCCACCACTTCGACCGCGACGCTCCGGGCCGAGCCGCCAGCCCTGGGCACACCGACGCCCCGTGAGCGCCGGGCCGGCGCTCACGGCGCCCGCGCCGACGACAAAGCTATTGGGGAACCAACAACAGACACCGCGAACTGACCGTGCCCCATCGGCCGGTTTTGTGGGATTCCTACAAAGACATCGGAGTGATTTTCGTCTGTTCCAGTTCGGCTGTGCGCCACCCGACGGAGCAAGATGGGAGGGTGCTCGCGATTGTCGCACCCGGACAGGGCGCCCAGAATCCAGGATTCCTCACTCCCTGGCTCGAGATCGACTCCTTCCGCAAGGGTCTGACCGAGCTGTCCGAGGTGACCGGCCTCGACCTGATCCACCTCGGCACCGAGGCCGACGAGGCGGCGATCAAGGACACCGCGGTCGCCCAGCCGCTCCTGTTCGGAGCCGGGCTGTACGCCGGCCTGGCCCTTGATCAGGCTGCGAGCAATGGCGGTTTCGCGCTGGCCGATGTTGTCGCGGGGCACAGCGTCGGCGAGATCACCGCCGCGGCGGGCACAGGCGTGCTGGAGCCGGCCCAGGCTGCCCTGTTCATCCGTGAGCGTGGCCGCGGGATGGCCCGGGCCTCGGCGTCCTCGCCGACCGGGATGGCGGCCGTGATCGCCGGTCAACCCGAGGAAGTGCTCGCCCGGATCGCCGAGTGCGGGCTCACCGCCGCCAACTTCAACGGCAGCGGACAGATCGTCGCGGCAGGCACTCTCGAACAGATAGAGGCGCTGCGCGCCGCTCCGCCGGCCCGGGCGCGTGTCGTCCCGCTCAAAGTGGCCGGGGCCTTCCACACCCAGCACATGGCAGCTGCCCAGCCGCCCCTGGCGGACCTGGCGCGGACGATGACCACGCACGACCCGATCACCGCGCTGCTGTCGAACGCCGACGGCGCCATCGTCTCCCTGGGTGCGGACTTCCTGCAGCGTCTCGTCGCGCAGGTCACGGTGCCCGTCCGCTGGGACCTGTGCATGGACACCATGCGCCAGCTCGGTGTCACCGGCATGCTCGAACTGCCGCCGGCCAAGACCCTCACCGGTATCGCCAAGCGCAATCTCAAGGGCGTCGAACTGTTCAACCTCAACGAGCCGACCCAATTGGACGATGCGCTGGCCTTCTGCCACGCCCACGCCGGCCGTCGCATCACCTCACCTGACACCACCTCACCTGACACCACGTCGCCTGCCACGACGTCGTCTGACCGTGCAACGCAAGGAGCCTGATCAATGAGTGCACCCATCAAGGTCTCGACCGGAGCCAAGTACGCCCGCCTCATGAGCGTCGCGGGATATCGGGGTAGCCGGGTCGTGGACAACGCCGAGATGTGCACCTACATCGACTCCTCTGACGAGTGGATCCAGCAGCGCACCGGCATCGCCGAGCGCCGCTGGGCGACCGAGGAAGAGACACCGGCGTTCATGTGCGTCCAGGCAGCCACCAAGGCCATCGAGCGAGCGGGGCTGGGCGCCAGCGATATCGATGCCGTCATCGTCTCCACGGTGAGCAACTTCCGCCAATACCCCTCGCTCGCCTGCGAGGTCGCGCGAGCCCTGGGGATTCCCGCGCCGGCCGCCTACGACATCCGCGCCGCTTGCGCAGGATTCTGTTACGCACTGTCCCAGGCCGACGGATTGATCCGCACCGGTTCGGCCCATCACGTCCTGATCATCGGCATGGAGCTGCTGTCCAAGCAGATTGACCTCACCGACCGCGGCACCGCCTTCCTGTTCGGTGACGGCGCCGGGGCAGCCGTCGTCGGACCCAGCGAGACCCCGGCCATCGGGCCCGCCGTATGGGGTTCCGACCCCTCCCAGGACGACGCCATCTGGACCGAGGACTGGTTCGATGCCCTGGGCACCGGGCGCCCGCCGGTCGTCCACATGAACGGGCGCGCCGTCTACCTGTGGGGAACCACCTTCATTGCGGAGAAGGCCGTCGAGGCACTCGACAAGGCAGGTCTGGCCCCCGAGCAACTCGATGTGTTCATCCCCCACCAGGCCAATAACCGCATCACCGACGCCCTGCTGCGCCGCCTGCACCTGCCCGAGACCGTGACGGTCAGCCGCGACATCCGGCACATGGGCAACGTATCGGCGGCATCGATTCCCCTTGCGATGGACGCTCTGCTTGAATCGGGAGAGGCCAAGAGCGGGGACAATGCGCTCATCATCGGCTTCGGAGCGGGACTGGTCTTCGCAGGCCAGGTCGTCGTCCTGCCCTGAGAGCACTCACGCAGTCCGCGCCCATCGAACCCAACGCGAGCCAATCCGGCTCGACAAGCCACAACACGAAAGGCAACACCATGGCCAGCACCGAAGAGATCCGCACCAAGCTCGCCGAAATCGTCAATGACGTCGCCGGCGTCCCGGTGGAGGACATCACCGACGAGAAGAACTTCGTGGACGACTTGGACATCGACTCGCTGTCGATGGTCGAGATCGTCTATGCCCTGCAAGAGGCGTACAACGTCGAGATCCCCGACGAGGACGTGAAGGGCCTGCGCACCGTGGGCGACGCCATCGCCTATGTCGAGAAGGTTCAGGAGAACAAGCAGGCCTGAGAGCCCAGCGCCTGCACGACACCGGCCGCGAGGTCGGCATTCATCGAAGTTTCGACCGGGGGCCGGCGCCCATCGCCACCCCGCATTTGGAGGAAGCTGCATGACAACCGTCGTCGTCACCGGACTGGGTGCCATCACCCCACTCGGAGCGGATGTCACGCAGACCTGGGATGGTCTGCGCAATGGCCGTAGTGGAGTGAGCACAATCGATGAGGAGTGGGCCACCCAGCTGTCGGTGCGGTTCGCCGGGCAGGTGGATGCCGATCTCAGCGATGCCGTCCCGCGCGTCGAGGCACGGCGCATGGACCGGTGCAGCGTCCTCGCCGTCGCGTCCGCCCAGCAGGCCTGGGAGGACGCCGGATTCACCTTCGCGCCCGACAACGAGACAGATCCCGAGCGTCTGGGCGTGGCCCTGGGCACCGGCATCGGTGGTCTCCAGACCACCATCAGCCAGTGGGAGCTCCTACGCACGAAGGGACTGCGCCGCGTCAGCCCCTTCACCGTGCCCATGCTCATGTCCAATGCGCCGGCAGCCCACGTCGAGCTCAAGATCGGCGCACGCGCCGGCGCCCACACCACGGTTTCGGCATGCGCGTCGAGCAACGAGGCGATCGCGCTCGGGGTGGACACCATCCAGCTCGGGCGGGCCGACATCATGCTCGTTGGCGGCACGGAGGCACTCATCCACCCACTGCCTATCGTGGCGTTCGCCCAGATGCAGGCGCTCTCCAAGCGCAATGACGAACCGGCCGGCGCCTCGCGGCCCTGGGACAAGGGGCGCGATGGTTTCGTGCTCGGCGAGGGCGCGGTGACCCTCGTCCTCGAGAGCCTCGAATCGGCGAAGGCCCGGGGCGCGAAGATATACGGAACCATCGCTGGCGCGGGAATCAGCGCCGATGCCTTCGACATGGTGAAGCCCTCACCGCATGGCCAGATGGCGGCCATGCGCAAGGCCCTGGAGAGCGCGCAGATCAGTGCAAGCGATCTGAACCACATCAATGCCCACGCCACCTCCACCCCGGCCGGTGACCTCGCCGAGGCCCACGGCATCCGCGAACTGCTCGGTGACGAGGCCGATCACGTGGTGGTCACGAGCACGAAGTCCATGACCGGGCACTTGCTGGGGGCCGCCGGCGCCCTCGAGTCGGTAGCCACATTGCTCGCCTTGCGCGAGCGGCTCGTGCCTCCGACCATCAACCTGGATGATCCCGAGGACGATCTGCGCATCGACATTGCCGCCAAGCAGGCCCGGCCGCTTCCGGCCGAGGGACCGCTCGCAGCGATCAACAACTCGTTCGGGTTCGGCGGCCACAATGTGGCCGTCGCGATCACCAACGAGAACGCCACCGACTGAGGGCCACGGGCCAAGCGCGCGGCTGTGCGATGGTCCTGAGCTCCTGCCAGAGCGGGAACTCAGGACATCAGGTGCTTGTCCAGCCAGTCGCGCACGAAGCTGATAGTCTCCTGGCGATCCACCTCGTGGAGCAGCTCGTGACGGGCGCCGGGCCAGATCCGGGCCCTCACATTGCGCACTCCCGCATCCCGATACTGGACGGCTGTCGCATCTGTCGCGCGCCGTCCGGCGCCCGCCGGATCGTCCCCGCCAGCGATGAGCAGGACTGGTAGGCCGGGACGTACCAGACCCACCAGCCCGTCGTCCTCCACCCGTACCTGGCCGGTGAGGACCGCACGGAACAGGCCCGCAGAACAGGTGAAACCGCACCACGGATCGGCGCGGTAGGAATCGACCTCATCGGGGTCGCGGCTGAGCCAGTCGGCGTCGGTTCGGGCACCGGGCACTGCCCGTGCGTAACGACCGACGCTCATGGCGTCGAGCAGCACCGAGGGACGCGCAGCGCCTCCCCAAGCAACGACGAGACCGGCAATGATCTCGCTGGGTCGGCGCCGGATACCGAGCGGCGCCAGGGTGCCACTGAGCACCAGCCCATCGATCTGGGAGGACCAGCGGATCGCGAAGTCCCGGGCCACCAGCGAACCCATCGAATGGCCGAGCAGAAAACAAGGAAGCCCGGGATGCCGCCGGGTCACCGCCTCGAACACTCGGTGCTGATCCTCCACGAGGACATTCCAGCCGTCCTCAGCGGGAAGGCGACCGGCGCGTCCGGGGTGCAGGGCAGTCCCGCCATGCCCGCGATGATCATGGGCGTACACCGCCCAGCCGCCCTCGGCGAGCGCCCGTCCGAGCTGCCGATAGCGCAGGGAATGCTCCGCCATCCCATGGCTCACGAGCAGCACCGCCTTCGGCGCCCCCCTGGGCAGCCACGACCTGACGAGAAGCGATTCCCGGTCCGGGCATTGCAGCCGCCAGGTCACCTCCTCGCCTGCCATGGTGCTGTGCTCCCTCGCTCGTCCGATTGTCGTGTCCTGCTGGTACCTGCGCACCCCGGCGAACTCAGACGGCGCGGCTGAGCCAACGCACCGAGTCGCCGTCATCGGCCCGCCGGAAGATCTCCAGCTCCTCGTCCCACGGTGTGCCCAGCAGATCGGCGATGGCCTCGGTGAGGCTGCGCCCGCCAAGGGCCTCTCGCGCCACCGCGGCACGCAGCCGGTTCTCCCCGACCATGATGTCGCCGCTCTCATCGGTGAGTGCGTGGAAGACACCGAGTCGGGGCGTGTAGCTGTAGCGCTCCCCCATCCCGGCTCCTGCATCGCAGGTCACCTCGAAGCGCAGCTCACGGCAGCGCATCAGAGCAGAGACCAGCGCTGCGCAGCTGTCCTGGGAGCCGTCCCAGCCCAGCTCGGTGCGCAGCGTACCGGGCTGAGCGCCCTGACGCGCCCAGTTGCAGTGCACCGTACGCCCCAGCGCCCCGCCGATTGCCCACTCGACGTGCGGACACAGCGCTGCTGCGGCCGAGTGAATGTAGATCATGCCGCGAGTGCATTCCACCATGCCGGTTCCTCTCGTTGTTCAGGTGTGCCTTCCCCAGCAGCCTGCGCGCGAGTGGCCAGCAGATATTCGGTTGTGCTGTTGAGTTTGCACCACATCGGCCCGATTGACCAAGCGAATTCGATAGGGAGCGAAGCCCCAATCGGTCCCACCCGATGCACCGGCCGCGACGCGGCAGGGGGATCTGTCGCTAGGGTGATCGTCATGGCATCACCGGAGACGGGGCCTGCCCCGAGCACCGACGCTCGCGGCGCCCCTGCGAACTCACGCACCGAGGGACCCGGCCACCCGGACCCCACCCGGGCAGGCCAGGATGGCGCTCCACGCGAGCGGCTCCGGGTCGGCTACGGAAGCTGGCCCTCGCCCATGTCGATCGACGAGGCGGTGAGCGCCGGAGTCACCGTGCGCGAACTGGGCAGCGACGGCCACCAGCCGTTCTGGGTGGAGTCCACCCCCGACGCGCAGGCCAGGCTCACCCTCATGACCTTGCGCGACCGCGCAGCGGTCGAGGTGAGCCCGGCGCCCTCATCGGTGCGGAGCCGAGTGAATGAATACGGCGGCGGAGCCTGGGCGGCCCGGAGCACCACCGTCGTGTGGTGCGACGACACGACCGGCCAGGTCCTTGCCCGTACCGGCGATCAGGAGCCATCGGCTGTGAGCGCACCCAGCGAGCGGTATCGCTATGGCGCTCTCGAGCTGTGCCCACAGCTCGGAATCGTCATTGCGGTGCGCGAGGAGCACAGCGACTTCGCGATCACTACGACCCTCGTGGCCCTGCCGCTGCCCAGCCCCGGGGCTGCGCCCACCTCAGGGCTGGTGATTGCGAGCGGCGCGGACTTCTACGCCGACCCGGCGTGGAACGGCGATGACCTCCTTGCGTGGATCGAGTGGGACCAGCCGGCGATGCCGTGGGACGCCACCCGGCTTGTGGTGGCCGAGCTGACCACAGCTGACGACTCCACCGCGGGGAGCGGCCTCCGGGTGAGTTCCCCGCTCACTGTTGCCGGCCGTATCGCAGCGCCCCGAGAGGGCGTCTCGGTGCAGCACCCTCACTGGGCACCCGACGGCTCGCTGGTGTTCACCGCTGACGCCTCGGGCTGGTGGACGCTGTACCGCTGGTGGCCCCGCTCCGGTCAGGCTCCCTACCGGCTGAGCCAGCAGGATGGCGAGGAGGACCAGCCGATGTGGCAGCTCGGTCGCCAGGCGCTGGCTGTCAGTGGTGGCTGGGTCTATCACGAGCTGCGCGACCAGGGAGTGTGCTGGCTCGCCAGGACGCCGCTCGCCGGCGGTGCCGTCGAGCGCATCGAGCGCTTCGCCTCGGTCGATGCCGTGGTGAGCGCCAAAGACAGTGTCTTTGCGCTGGTCGGCCGGGCCGACGCGCCGACGGCCATCGTCGAGGTGGATGACGCTGATCGGTACGGCGAGGCGCATATCCGGGTGGTGCGCTGCCCCAGCTTGCCGCCCGACCCAGCCATCACATCGATCGCCCGTCCACTCACCGTCACCGGACGGCAGGGCGTGGTGCACAGCTGGTACTTCGCGCCGCACAACGATGCGGTGAGTGCACCTGAAGATGAGCTCCCGCCGGTCATCCTCACTGTGCACGGCGGCCCGACCGGTATCGCAACCGGCTCCTATGACCCCGAAATCGCCTTCTGGACCTCACGCGGATTCGCCGTGGTCCAGGTGAACTACTCAGGATCGGCAGGATTCGGGCGTGCTTACCGCGAACGGCTGCGCGGACAGTGGGGCGTCGCCGAGGTCAACGATTGCATCGATGTGGTCGACGCGCTCATCGCCGAGGGGCTGGCCGATCCCGACCGGATAACGATCGAAGGGGGCAGCGCCGGCGGCTTCACGGTGCTGGCCTGCCTCACCTCCTCGGACAGATTCGCCGCCGGAATCAGCCGCTACGGCATCGGCGATCTGGTGGCCCTGCAGACCGACACGCACAAGTTCGAAGCACGCTACAACGACGGGCTGGTGGGGCCCTGGCCCACGGCCCGGGCCCTGTTCGAGCAGCGCTCCCCCATCAATCACCTCGACCGGTTGGCAACGCCGATGCTGCTCTTCCAGGGCTTGGACGACCGCGTGGTGCCGCCGAAGCAGGCCGAGCAGATGGCCCAGGCGGTCCGGGCCCGCGGACTGCCGGTGGCACTGGTCACCTTCGAGGGCGAGGGCCACGGTTTCCGGCTTCCCGCGACGCGTCATCGCGTACTCGAGTGCGAGCTGAGCTTCCTGGGCCAGCTGTTCGGCCTGGCGGTTCCTCCCGGCGTGGATGAGGTGGAGGTAGAGAATCTATGAGCTGCGGGCGGGTGTGATTCAGTCGCCCTGTCCGTAGTCGCGCGGCCCGAACAGGGCGGTACCGACCCGAACCGTCGTGGCCCCGTGCGCGATGGCCAACTCGAAATCGCCGCTCATGCCCATGGACAGCTCCGGCCAGCTCGAATCCAGCACCGCGTCATCGCGCAGCTGGGTCTGCAGGCCCGCCAGCCGGTCGAAGCAGGCTGCCACCGCGTGCCGGTCGGGCGAATTCACGGCGACTGTCATGAGCCCAGCCACCTCGAGACAGTCGAAGTCGCCGAGGCGGCGGCACAATGCTGTCGCCTCGGCCATCGGCACACCATGTTTTGCCTGCTCACCGGAGGTGTTCACCTCGACCAGCACGCGCAGGGACACGCCCAGGGCACTGAGCCGACGGTCGAGCTTTGCCGCCAGCTTGAGGGAATCCAGAGCCTGGAATTCCTCGACGAGTCCGGCGACCGCATTGACCTTGTTCGACTGCAGATGCCCGATGAGCGCCAGACCTACGTCGTGCCCGGCGAGCTGCGCAGATTTCGCGACGATCTCCTGAACGTGGTTCTCACCGAACAGCCGCCGACCAGCTGGGCCTGCTGGCACCTCCTCCCGCGTCGCCAGCGTGTCCAGGACCCGATCGACTGCGAGGATCGAGGCTGCGGAGTGGGTCTTGCTCACCGGAAGCAGCCGCACACTGCTGCGCGGACGCCCGGCCGCGGCGCAGGCCCGCCCGACACGGTCCCACACGTCCCTGACCCGGCTCGGGAGGTCGGTGCCTACGGCGCCGCGCCAGAGCTGCCTCACCTCGTCCGCTCCTGCCGCCGTGCGCGCCGGCTCGTCCGCCCGCAATCCGCCCGGCGTCTCGCCGCTCGCTGCACTGTCCTCGATCATGGCCATCGTGCCGCCAAAGATATGACACCCACACCGGCAAGGAGTGCAAGGACCAGAGCGATGCCTGCGTAGCGGTCGGTGATCTCATGGCCCTGCTTCGTGTAGCCGATCTGCTGGGAGATCGTCTGGTACACCGACTGGAGCTTGTTCAGAGAATCAGCCGAGTACGGTTTCCCGCCCGACAGACGGGCCACGTTCGCCAGCTCCGCGTGATCGACGGCCACCGACTGGCGGACCCCGTTCTCGTAGACATAGCCTCCGGGCGTGCCGTAGGCGATCGTGTAGATCGGCACATTCTGCTTGCGGGCCTGTTCAGCTGCCCCGGCGGAGTCACGGCCCATGTTCGTTGCCCCGTCGGAGAGCAGCACGATGGCGCCCGGGGCCGGATCATCCGGATGCTTGGGATCCTCGGGGGCAAGTGTGAGGGCCTGCAAGGAGGTGTAGATCCCCTCACCGATCGCCGTCGAGGGTTGCAGGCTCAGGGCGTCGATCGCCCGATCGACGGCCGAGTGATCGGTCGTCGGGGGCATCTTGATCTCCGCCGTGGCGGCGAAGGAGACGAGAGCGACATTGAAGGTGTCCGGCAATGTGGCGATGAACTGCTTGGCGCCCTGCTTGGCCGCGGACAGCCTGGTCGGGCTGACATCGGTGGCCATCATCGACCGCGACACGTCGATCGCCACGACGATCGTGGCGCGATCACGCGGCACATTCACCAGGGCCTGGGGGCGGGCGTAGGCCACCACGAGCGACGCCAACGACAGCAGCGAGGCGACCACCGAAAGGTGACGCTTGAGGTTCGCGTCCTTCGGCAGAATCGCCCGCAACAATGAGCTGCCGCGCCCGGCGGCACGGTTGCGTGCCAGCAACACGAGATAGAACGCTGCCAGCGCGCCGGGCACGAGCAGCCACCACAGCCGGCCCGGATTCATGAAGCTCAACAGGGGAATGATCATGGCCACCTCGCCGCCATCGACACCACGCCCAGGCTCGCCACGACCGCGAAGGCCATCGCATACAGCGCCCACTGGGCGGTCACCTCGGCGCGCTCTTTCTGGTAGCCGACATCGGAACGCAGGTCTTTGTAGACGCTGTCGAGCTGGCCCGCGCTCGAGGCTGTCATCGCCTTGCCGCCGCTGACTTGGGCGATCCTTGCAAGAGTTGCGGTATCGGGTGCCACGTTGTATCGCCTGTCGTTCACGTCGACATAGCCGTTCTGGGTGCCGAAGGCGATGGTGTTGATCGGCACCCCCTTCTCCTTGGCCTGGCTGGCAGCGGCCACCGGATCGCCGCCGGCGGTCTCCGAGCCGTCCGACATGAGCACCATGAGGCCGGGGGCCGGACGGCCGTCGTCGCCTGTGGGCGCCTGGGAGATCGCGCTCAGGCCCTCGGTGATGGACTGCGCGATAGCTGTGCCGTCCGCCACCTGCAACTTGCTGATGGCCTGATTGAGCACCCCCCGATCGACGGTGGGGGGAACGAGGATGTTGGGATGGCCCGAGAGCGTCACGAGTGACACGTTGTACTGCGCCGGCAATGAGTTGACGAACTGAGCAGCGGACTTCTTTGCGGCATCGAGCCTTGTCGGGCTGACATCGGTGGCTTCCATCGAGCGCGACACGTCAATGATGAGCACGATCGTGGCCCGCTCGCGCGGCACATTGACGGTGGCCACCGGTTTGGCCCAGGCACCGCCGATGAGGATCATCGAGCACAGCGCCATCGCCACCGACGCGTGACGGCGCCACTGGCGCTGGTGCGGGAGCACGGCTCCCACCACGCCGGTGTTGGTGTAGCGGATTCCCCGGCGTCGGGCGAGCTGCAGGATCAACACATAGGCGATGATGAGGGCCGGCACGACGAGCAGGGCCCACAGCCGTGCAGGGCGCTCGAACTCCCAGAGCAGGACACGGGTCACGGAGTCCATCAGCGGCTCACCCCCTTGGGAGGCTGGGAGATCACGGCGGCCGTGCGCCGGTAGGTCAGCACGAAGCGGGCGATGTCGGCCACCCAGTCACGATCGGTGCGCAAGACCACGTGACCGGCACCGGCGCGCCGGATCGCGGCAGCGGTACGTTCCCGCTGAGCGCGAGATGCCCGGCTGACGGCCTCGCGCGCCCGCCGATCGCTCGTATTGACGAAACGCGCGAAATCCGTCTCGGGATCGCGCAGCAGAACCTCACCCACATCGGGGAAGTCCACCTCGGCGGCATCGAGAACCTCGACGCACACCACCTGGTTGCGCACCGCAAGCCGCCGCAGGGGCCGCTCCCAGGCGGGCGGGCGGGCGGCGCTGATCTCGGCCTCGCCCGCGGTGAGGAAGTCGGAGACGACGATGCGCAGGCCACGGCGCTGCTGGGCACGGATGAGCGCCTCGATGCCCTGACTCAGGTCGACGGAGCCGGCGGCCCGGTCATGCTCGATGGGGTCCTCGAGCATCTTGCCGAGCATCCCGTAGAGCGCGGTACGCCCCGAGCGAGCCGGCATGCGCATCACCGCGTCGGAGTGCATGACAAGCCCACCGAAGCGGTCGCCCATCTTCTGGCTGATGAATCCGAAGGTGGCCACGGCGGCGATGCCGAGATCACGTTTGGTCACCCCGCCGGTGCCCCAGTTCATGGACGGAGTGGCATCCAGCAGGGCCCATACCTCCAACTCGCGGTCCGCCACGGTGTCGCGCACATGGGGCACCGTGGTGCGAGCCGTGACAGCCCAGTCCATCCGTCGCACATCGTCCTGGCCCGGCACGTAGACGCGCGCGTCGTTGAGATCGGAGCCCGCGCCGGGCAGCAGACCGAGGTGATCACCCTGGAGGAAGCCCTCCAGGCGACGCACGATCGTCAGTTCGAGGCGGCGCAACGCCGCCTCGGGCGCCAACGAGCGCAGCGAGAGCGTTGGCCCACCCGGTTCACGCAGCACCGAGAGCACGGCTCCCAGTTCCCGCGTGCCCTTGGCTGGCCGCGGTGGTTCGAAGTCGGGAGTGCCGGGAGTCACGACGCGATGGACCCGCTCGTGGACTGGCCATCCCCGCCGTCACCGGCAGACGGCCCGCTGGGACGCTGGCGGGCAGCTGCGGTATCCGGGTGGCCATTCTCGGGACTGTAGCGATGCTGTCCCTGGGCCTGCCTGCGCTGCTGGGAGTTCCACACCGGAGTAGGCGCCGGCACCATGGCCAGCACCCGCTCCACCACCTGAGCAGGATTGACGTTGTCGGCGATGGCATCGAAGCTCAGCAGAATGCGGTGCGACATGACATCGGGCGCCACCGCCTGAACATCGGTGGGAAGCACGTAGTCGCGTCCGTGGATGAGGGCCAGCGCACGAGCCGCCCCTACCAGACCCAGCGTCGCGCGCGACGAGCAGCCGATCTGGATCACCTTGGCGAGATCGGGCATGTTGAAGCCTGCCGGATCGCGAGTGGCAAGCACGAGGCGCACGATGTACTCGGCCACCAGGTTGTGGACGAATACATTGGCCGCCTGGTCCTGCAGGCGCTTGGTCGTTGCCGGGTCGAGAACCGCAGTGGCGCTGGGCGGTCGTACCGACATGCGCCGCAGGATCTCGAACTCCTCGTTGCCCTTCGGATAGGGCACGTCGACCTTGAGCAGGAAGCGGTCGCGCTGAGCCTCGGGCAATGGATAGACACCCTCGGACTCGATGGGGTTCTCGGTAGCGATGACGATGAACGGATCGGGCACCGGGTGGGAGGTACCGGCGATGGAGACCTGCTTCTCCGCCATCAGCTCGAGCATGGCCGACTGCACCTTGGCGGGGGCACGGTTGATCTCGTCGGCGAGCACGAAATTGGTGAAGACCGGGCCGAGCTCCACATCGAAGCTCTCCTTGCTGGCCGAGTAGACGCGTGTCCCGACGATATCGGAGGGCACCAGATCGGGGGTGAACTGGATGCGCGCGAAGGAACCCCCCACGACGGTGGCGAAGGTGCGCACCGCGAGCGTCTTGGCGGTGCCAGGCACCCCCTCGAGAAGGATGTGACCCTTGGCGAGCAGCCCGACCATGAGCTGCTCGACCATGTGCTCTTGACCCACGATGACCCGCTGCACCTGGGAGATCGCGGTCCCGAGCAGCTTTGCTGCATCCTCGGTGCTCAGGGGCTGCTCGTTCTGTGTGCTCAACTCAACTCTCCTGGACAGCTCGGGGACGCCTGGCGGGCGCGGAGTCAGCGTCGCAGGCAACCTTACCCCGCGGCGCCGGACCGGCCATGTGTCAACTACCCTGCCACGCGTTGCTGACAGCTACTCACAGTCTGCGCACAGCTACCGGCTGCAGCCTGGTCGCCGGCTTCGGTCGTTTGGCAGTTGTGATGAGATGGGGAGCGATGTCAGCACCGGACAACACTGGAACGCCGCCGGAGAACGAACAGCTCCCCGCGGCTCCTCTTGTCGACTCCTACCCCCTGCTGACCACCGATCCTCCCAAGATCGACGAATTCTGGCTCGATTCCCGCCTCGTGGCACGCAGCAGCGGGGTCGCCTTCCTGGCGCACGCCGACGGGCAGCCCCAGGTGATGCTCCTCATGCTGTCCGACGGCGCGGCGAAGGACGCTGCCGCCCGCGACCGCCTGGCCGGCGAGGTCAACAAGATGAATGCCGCCACGGTTGTCGCGCGAGGCGGTCAGGGGCAGGACGACGGGCGGCTGGGGCATCTGTACCGCGACGATGCCACGCGCCCCCCATCCCCGGACCCGACGCCAGAGGCCCCCTGGGTCGCGCTAGCATGGGATGGTTCGCGCGACGCCCTCGCCGAGGCAGACCGGCTGCTGCGCACCGTCGACCTGTCGAGCACTCCCCAACTTGGTCGGACAACCGGGCCCTCGTTCGCCCTGCCATGGGTCGGCAACTCCCGGCCCGGGACCTGGCGAGCCTGGCCGCTGCCGTGGCCAGGACGCAGGGACCGCGCCGGCTGGGTTCCCTTGCTGGCCAGCTGGCTGCTCATGGTCCTGCTCGCCACACTCGCGCTGCTCATCGCCGTACTGATCTTCCAGAACAGGCCGCCCGAGTCGCCCAGCGCCCCGGTGACCGGCTCGGCCACGAGTTCACAGAGCAGCCCCCAGTCTGGATCGCCCTCGCAGAGCCCGACCGGCTCCCCGTCCCCGAGCGAATCGGCGTCCCAGTCGGGCTCACCCAGCCAGTCCGCATCGCCGAGCCAAAGCGGCTCGGAATCGCCCAGTACGCCCGCCTCCCCGACACCATCGGGTTCCCAGTCCAGCCCCGGCGACCACGGTTCCCCCACGAGGACTCCGTCGATGGGCGTGTCGGGGTCCGGCACGGCCAGCGCAACCCAGAATCCCACGAGCGACGAGTCGGTGCTGTGAGCCAGGCGCGTATCCCCGGCCCGGACGCCCCCGCCACGTCGGGCACGCCAGCGCGCTTCCGGCTCATCGCCACCGATCTCGACGGCACCTTCCTAGCGCCCGATCAGCAGCTGCACCCCGCCTGCGTCAGTGCGGTGCGGCAGGCTGCATCGCGTGGTGCCCAGGTGGTCTTCGCCACGGGACGGCCGCGACGCTGGACGGTCGTGCTCGAGCCGCTGCTCGACATCTCCTACACGCTCATCGCGAGCAATGGCGCGGTCGTCGTCGACCCGCACGCCCGCCGGGTGCTCGACTTCCATGCCCTGGGCCCCGACCAGGCACTCGGTTTCGCCGCCGACCTGGCGGAGCTGGTGCCCGATGTGTGCTTCGCAGTCGAGTACGCCCTGGATGGTTGGGGCGCCGACACGATGTTCGCCGGTCACGAGACAGCCGAGCGGCCGGATCACGTCGACACGCTGAGCTCACTGGTGCACATCGGTCCCGTCGTCAAGCTCATTGCACTGTCGCCGAGCACGCCCACCGAGAGCTTGGCCAGGGCCTGCCGGCAGGCGTCCGATGGACGAGTCAACCCCACCTTCTCGTTCGCCCGCTCGGCTGGCTTCGTGGAATGCAGCGCGCCCGGCGTGAGCAAGGCCTCCGCACTGAGCGCGATCCTCGACGAACAGGCAGTGACGCCCGATGAGGCGATGGCCTTCGGGGACATGCCCAACGACCTGGAGATGCTGGCGCTCGTCGGGCACCCCTATGTGATGGCCAACTCCCATGCCAGCGTGCTCGAATCCGGATACCCGGTGGCCGGCAGCAATGCCGAGGGTGGCGTCGGGGCCGTCATCGCCCGCGAGCTGGGCCTCGATCAGGGCTGAGCCGCAGACCCGACGGTAGCGTGGTGTCATCGACGCACCGACGGCGAGCGTCCCGGCTCGCATGAGTAGGGGGAACGATGGCGACGGTCACGATTCTTGGTGCAGGCGCGATGGGGGCGGC
Source organism: Propionibacterium cyclohexanicum (assembly GCF_900111365.1). GTDB lineage: Bacteria > Actinomycetota > Actinomycetes > Propionibacteriales > Propionibacteriaceae > Propionibacterium > Propionibacterium cyclohexanicum. The sequence goes on along the minus strand of NZ_FOGZ01000006.1, from coordinate 3,265 downwards.
ACAGTGCCGGCCACTGGCCGATGCGGGGTGGGACGTTCGGCTGTGGGGCACGCGATTCGATGATGAGCTGCTCGACCTGCTGTCCACGGGTGCCCCGCATCCCCGCACCGGCGTGCCACTGCCCGATTCGGTTCACATCTATCGATCGGGTCAGCTGGGCGAGGCGCTGGCAGACAGCCGAGTGGTGGTGATGGCGGTGATCTCCGCCCAGGTGCCCCGGCTGGCCCGCGAGATCCTCGAGCCGCTCGCCAACGCCGATTCCCTGTGGCTCACCTCGAAGGGCTTCAGCCAGGTGGAGGACGGCCGGGTGAGGCTGCTCTCGGAGAATCTCCGCAGGATTGCCCAGGAAGCGCACGTCGAGCTGCCACCGATCGTCACCGTGGCCGGGCCGGTCCTGGCCGACGAATGCGCGGCGGCGCGTCCCACTGCCCCGGTGTTTGCCTGCCACGACATTTCGGTCGCGCAGCGCTATGCGCGGCAATGCTCGACCCCGGCCTATTCGATCATGGCGAGCGGCGACGAGGTCGGCGTCGAGGTCTGTGCGCCCCTGAAGAACAGCTACGCGATGGCATTGGGCCTTGTCGACGGCCTGAGCGAGCGTGACGGCGCGGCGACGCACAATCTGCGCGCCGCGACGTTCGTGCAAGCGGTGCACGAGATGGCGGTCTTCGGGCGCCAGCTCGGAGGCGACCCGATGACGGCAGCCGGGCTCGCGGGGCTGGGCGATCTGGAGGTCACCGGGCAGGCGGGCCGCAACCACGGCTTCGGGCGACGGATCGGGCTGGGCGCAAGCACGACTCAGGCGCGCGAGGAGATGGCGGCGCTGGGGCAAAGTGTCGAGGGCATCGACTCGACCAGGCTCGCACTCCTGTTCGCCGATCAGATCGGCCATGGGCTGCTCGACCACCTGCCGTTGCTGCGGATGGTCGGCGACGTTCTGCTGGGCCGCGAGATCGATCCTCTCGCGAGCCTGGCGAAGGCGGTGCTGCCACGGACCAGCTGAAATCGCGCGATGCCGAGCGCGCCACCGCGACGGCGTCGGATCAGCGGCCCTCGCGCCGGCGCGCCAGCTGGTCAGGCCGACCAATCGCCCAGGGCACCCTCCAGCGCCCCGAGCGCAGCCTCGAGGAGTGCGGACCGTTCATCCTCGGGGCAGTCGCGCTCGACCCAGTGCAGGCAGGCGGCATCGAGGAACCCGAAGTAGCCCCACAGGGCATAGTCGTGCCGCGCGAGGGTGCTGGGCGCGAGGATGGCTGCCAGCCGATTCACGTAGTCGTGACGGGCCTCGAGACGGATGGCGGCGACAGCGGAGGGCTCGGTGCCCGGGTTGCGCAAGGGCATCGCCCAGGCCGAAGGGTGGCTGGCGATGTGGTCGAGATAGACGCGAGTGGCTGCGAGAAGTCGATCGCGTGCCGGGACTCCGGGCGCAAGGCTAGCCAGCGCAGCTCCCTGGCGGGCCAGAAGGCTGTCGATGGCGAGCCGCACGATCTCGGCGTAGAGCTCCTCCTTGCCCGAGAAGTAGCGATATAACAGGGCATCCGAGGTGCCAACCCGCTGAGCGATGGACGAGACCGTCACCTCGGCGTAGGGATGCGCAGCGAAAGCCTCGGCAGCCGCGGCCAGGATCGCGGCACGCCGTGCGTCGGGATCGAGCCTGGTGCGTGGCTGGCGGTCGATGCGTGCCATATTGCCCATCCTAACGTTACTGAACTAGCATCACTAGTAGTAGTGAACGTCCTTCAGTAGGAGGCAGGGATGAATTGGACCGAGCACGCAATCTGGTGGCACGTCTATCCGCTCGGATTCTGCGGCGCCCCGATCCGCGAACCCCACCCCTCCTCCGCTCCCCGGCTGCGCCGTCTGCTGAACTGGCTCGACTATGCCGTAGAGCTGGGCGCCTCCGGACTGCTGCTGGGGCCGATCTTCGCCTCTCGCACACACGGATACGACAGCCTCGACCAGTTCCGCATCGACCCTCGTCTGGGTGGTGACAAGGACTTCGACGAACTCCTCGCCGCCTGCCAGGCCCGAGGACTGCGCATAGTCCTGGACGGAGTCTTCAGCCATGTCTCGGCAGACCATCCCGAGCTGCTGCGGGCCCTTCACGAGGGCCCCGACAGCCACGCCGCCGCGCTGTTCGATATCGACTGGCACGCCGATGGCGGACCGGCCCCCCGGGTCTTCGAGGGGCACGAGGGGCTGGCACGGCTCAACCATGCTGCCCCTCAGACAGTGGACTATGTGACCGAAGTGATGCTCCACTGGCTCGACCGCGGTATCGACGGATGGCGCCTGGATGCCGCCTATTCGGTCGATCCGGCTTTCTGGGCACGCGTGCTTCCCCGGGTTCGCGCCAGGCACCCGGACGCCTGGTTCCTCGGAGAGATCATTCACGGCGACTACCCAGCGTTCGTCGCCGCCTCCGGGGCCGACTCGGTCACCCAGTACGAGCTGTGGAAGGCCATCTGGTCCAGTCTCGGTGATCGAAACCTCTTCGAGCTCGAGTGGGCCCTTGGCCGTCACAACGGCTTTCTCGAGCACTTCATCCCGAACACCTTCATCGGCAACCACGACGTCACCCGCATCGCGAGCAGGCTCGGCGCCCACGGAGCGATCACGGCCCTGGCCATCCTCATGACAGTGGGAGGCATCCCCTCAATCTATGCCGGCGATGAGCAGGGCTTCACCGGCGTCAAGGAGGACCGGCTGGGCGGCGACGACGCGATCCGCCCCGCCTTCCCCCAGACCCCCGACCAGCTTGCGCCCTGGGGCGAGGAGATCCACCGCGTCCACCAGGACCTCATCGGCCTGCGACGGCGCCACCCCTGGCTCACCACTGCCAGCACCGAGACGCTGCACCTGACGAACACGGTCTTCGCCTACCGGGTGAGCGCACGGCATGGCCACGACCACCTGGATGTGGATATCGATCTCGATTCCCCCCGGACCGTCACGATCCGCGATGCCTCGGGGGATGCCCTGTGGATCCAGCCCGCGACGCCGGATCCCGGTCACCCGGAGAACTGAGCCGGACGCTCTCCCGCGCCGTGGCGACGATCGATGCAACGGCGGGGTTTGCCGCGGGCTCTGTGGAAATACGGGCAATTCCGCGCCGAGGACGATCGCAGGCGGCCTGCCCGCCTGCGATCCAGCAGGCCACGCAGCAATCCGGCTCTTCACAGATGAGGGTGTAGGTGGGGTCTGAAGCCGCCGGTCTCGAGCAGGCTGCGGGCGATGTAGTTGGTGAGGTTGCGGAAGCCGAGGG
>NZ_FOGZ01000016.1 GCF_900111365.1 Propionibacterium cyclohexanicum | reverse complement strand
AACCTCCATCCTCGGAAGACCTCGACCCCTCCCCCCACACCGACGCGCCACCCGACCGCGCGACATGCCCTACACCCTCATCTATGAAGAGCCAGAAATCCTCTCCATCGCTGGTTCCCGCCGACGTGGCCACTGCCGCCCGGCTCGCATTTTGCTTATCTTTGGCCGACTTGAGTTCACTCATCACAACCAATGCCGCGATAACGAACCCGAAGAAGGCGATGGTGATGAGCGACATCATGTTGGTCGGAACGCCCACTACCGTCACCTTGCCATCGCTGGCGGCGGTTCCGGAACTCACCTTGTCATAGAGGAAGAATGCACCCAAGCCGAAGCCGAGGAAGAAGTAAGGTGCCAAGGACCGCTGCCACAGCATTTTGAGCAGCAGCGCGAGGCCGACTGCGGGGAGCATCGTCGAGGCGACTGTCATGGATGACTGCAGCCAGTCCGGAAGCCATTGGACGAAACGTGTGATTGCCTGCGCGCCCGCGAGGATCGTGATGAATCCGAGCAGGAACCACGCAAATTGGTAGCCAGCGAACTGAGCCCAATAGAGCCTGTTGTAGGCTCGGAAATTCTTCTTGTGAATGAATCCTTCGAATACCGGCACCAAGGCGGAGATGACCATCTCCATCAGGTTGAAGAGCAAGGTGCCCAGCAACGAGACGGGCACCGCAATGGCAATGCTGGTGGCGGTGTCGGCCCCCGAGATCATTGCGAACGCTGCACCGAAGATCGCGCCCAACGTGATGTCGGACGGCATCACGCCGCCGAGCGAGACATTCCCGAGGAAGATCAACTCGAGCGAGGCTCCAAGAATAATTCCCTGGGTGGGATGTCCAAGACAAAGACCCAGGACCGGAACAATGAAGATCGGGCGGGCCAGCTGGTTCGTCAGTCCCCACCAGTCAATGAACTTGGCGAAACTTGTCACCAGTCCAACAATTAACGCATCGAGAAACACTTACTTCACCTTCCCCATCAGCTTGGTGAACTCCAATTTTGGATCGTCCGGGAGCGGCTGATGGATGATCTCAATTCCCTCTGCGGAGATCTCTTCGAAAACCTGCCGATCGGCTTCGGTCAGATATACCGAGTCAGAGATCTTCAGCTTGTCGCTCACAGAGCCATTGATGCGGCCGTAGTTCGCGACATTTAGCACGAACTTGTCATCCAGCGCCTTGGCCAGGCCCAGGACATACTTGGGATCATTCGTGATCACGAGGATCCTGAGACCCGCTGCGCGCGGATCCTTGAGGATGCCGACTGCCTTGTCCAGCGAGCGCACCGAGACCTTCGCATTGCCTGGGGCGGCCATCATCAGCGCGCTGATCTGGATCTCGTTTTTGGCGATCTCGTCGCTGACCACCAGGATCCTGTTGATATTGAGTGCTTTGCTCCACATGACGGCCACTTGACCGTGTACAAGTCGATCATCGATTCTCACCATCGAGATCATGTATATTTCCTTACCCTAGAGACAAGAGGCGCAAAAAAATGCGCGCCCGTCAGCTTCCGGTTTCTTCGTTGTGCATCCGGATCATGAAAGGCGCCACGAGGCCCGCACCGCCGATCAGTCACACCTGATTTGTGAAATTGTTCCTCCAGAATTCGCGCAGCAGGTCGTCGCTGCGCGATGGTCACGGCTGCTTGCCGATATAGGCCAGGATCCCGCCGTCGACATAGAGCACGTGCCCGTTGACGAAGTCGGAGGCATGCGAGGCCAGGAACACTGCCGGACCCTGGAGATCCTCGACTGTTCCCCAGCGGGCTGCCGGGGTACGTGCCACGATGAACTCGTCGAAGGGATGGCGGCTGCCGTCGGGCCGGCGCTCACGCAGCGGCGCAGTCTGCGGGGTGGCGATGTAGCCGGGCCCGATGCCGTTGCACTGGATGTTCGCCGATCCGAACTCGGCGCAGATGTTGCGAGTGAGCATCTTCAGGCCGCCCTTGGCTGCCGCGTAGCCGGCGATGGTCTCACGACCGAGCTCACTCATCATCGAGCAGACGTTGATGATCTTGCCGTGACCCCGCTCGATCATGCTTGGCAGCACCGCCTTCGAGACGATGAACGGCCCCGCGAGATCGACGTCGACCACCTCCCGGAAGTCCGCAACCGACATGTCGAGCATCGGGATCCGCTTGATGATGCCCGCGTTGTTCACGAGGATGTCGATCGGACCGACGTCCTCGCCCACCTTCGCGACGAGTTCGTTCACCGCATCCTCATCGGTCACGTCGCTGACATAGCCGTGCACATCAATGCCCCGCTCGGCGTATGCCGCCAGTCCCCGATCAACCCCCTCCTGAGAGTGAGCGTTGAAGACGACCTTGGCGCCCGCCGCCGCGTAGGCGCTGGCGATCGCAAAGCCGATCCCATGCGAGGCGCCCGTCACGAGCGCCACGCTGCCTGTCAGGTCAAAGGCCTCTTTCGAGAACTCAGTCATCGCCGACCGCTTCCCCCTCATTCTCATTTGGAATGAGGACATTCGTCACTGAAGTACGCGGCGAGCATAGCAGGAACTATGGTCACGCAACCAGGGAGGCCACCGAAGAATGAACGACCACGGTCGCAGCCGCCCCGATCGGGCACCACACCCAGGTCACAGCGCCCGCCCCCTACGGACCGATGGGGGGGCAGCTCGGGCCCAGGGGCACCGAGGCTTTCCGGGTGCGGCCGAGGATCGGCGAGCGCTCAGCGGGTGCCGAACCAGCTCAGGGCGTAGCTCACATGGAGCTCGGCGGCAATGGGCAATGCTGCCTCGTTGAGCGCAAAGCCATAGCTGTGGTGCGGCACTGACGTCGATGGGGTGCCGCCGCTGCCGACTCGCAGATAGACGCCCGGAGCGTGATGGAGGAACACCGCGAAGTCATCGCCCGTGGCATTGGCCACCCCGTCGGTGACGACGTGGTCGACCCCCGGCACCCGGGCCGCCACCTGTGCTGCGAGCGCAGCGGCCCCCGGGTCATTGCTCAAGGCATCGGTATAGGGCCGCGTGGAGAATACCACTCTCGTGCGATGAGCCTCTCCGACGCCCCGGGCAATGCGCTCCAGCGCCGCGAGCAGCTGAGCTCTCACCGCCTCGTCGAAGGCGCGCACAGTGCCCTCGATGTGGGCGGAACTCGCGATGATGTTGTAGTTCTCGCCACAGCGCAGCACACCGATGCCCACCACGGCGGGCTGGAAGGGGTCGAGCTCCCGGGCCACCACCTGCTGCAATTCGACGACGATACTTGCGGCGGTGACGAGCGCGTCCTGGGAGAGCTGGGGCTGGGCAACGTGCCCGCCGCGACCCGTGACATCGATGGTGAACTTGTCGACACTGGCCCACTGAGCACCCGCGGTGGAGTCGACCGTGCCGGCCGGCAGCCCGGACACCAGATGCAGGCCGAAGACCTGGTCGAGGCCCTCCAGTTCCTTGGCCCGCTCGAAGAGGATGGCTCCAGCACCGATCTCCTCGGCCGGCTGGAACGCGAACTCGATGACGCCGTCGAAGTCGTCGCGGTGCTGCACCAGAACCGCCGCTGCACCGAGCAGCGCGGCGATGTGCCCGTCGTGCCCGCAGGCGTGATTCACCTCACTTGCGGTGTTCGCCCACGGTGCGCCGCACCCATCGCGCAGCGGAAGCGCATCGATGTCTGCCCGCAGCATGATCCGAGGACCCTTCGCACGCCCCGGCAGCGTGCCGAGCACCCCAGTGCGCCCGATCGAGCGGTGCGCGATGGACAGCTCGTCGAGCCGCGCGGCGATGAACGCCGCCGTCTGGTACTCCTCGAGGCTGAGTTCGGGATGGGCATGCAGATGCCGCCGGTCAGCGACGATCTGGGGAGCGATCTGCTCGATCTGCTCGTGGATCGCCATCTGGTCGATGCTCATCTGCTCACCCTGCCCCTTCATCGCGCTGCTGCCCCATCGCCGCTGTCGTGCGCGGGCCGAGCGGGCAGCTGCGGGTGTGAGGACGTGCCCATCCCAGGGGCGGTGTCCTTCCCCGATTGTGCACCCCAGCACCCAGCAACGTCTTGTGCACTCCGGCACCCTGCAGCCTCGCGCCCGGCCAGCTCCCGATCTCGGGTCGCTCGACATCACACGACTGAGTCGCCTGGTGTCTCCACTGATTCGCACCCGGGAGGGGACACCGACGCGCAGTTGTGTCATGCTTGGTCACGGACGAAGGCGTCATTCGTCCCGTTCTACTACGGATCGTCGGGCACGTTCCTGCCCGTGGAAAGGATTGGCTGACTCACATGGCCACAGTTACCTATAAGGAAGCCACCCGCGTCTACCCGGGTGCCGATCATGCCGCTGTCGACAAGCTCAACCTCGAAATCGGCGATGGCGAATTCATGGTTCTCGTCGGACCGTCCGGATGCGGCAAGTCCACCTCGCTGCGCATGCTGGCCGGGCTCGAAGAAATCAACTCCGGCTCGGTGTGGATCGGTGACCGCGATGTCACGGACCTCCCCCCGAAGGATCGCGACATCGCGATGGTCTTCCAGAATTACGCCCTGTACCCGCACATGACCGTCGCGGACAACATGGGTTTCGCCCTCAAGATGAAGGGCGTGAACAAGGACGAGCGCGAGAAGCGCGTCCTCGAAGCCGCCAAGCTGCTCGGCCTGGAGGACCTGCTCGCACGCAAGCCGAAGAATCTCTCCGGCGGCCAGCGCCAGCGCGTGGCCATGGGCCGCGCCATCGTCCGTGACCCGCAGGTCTTCCTCATGGACGAACCGCTGTCCAATCTGGACGCCAAGCTACGTGTCCAGACCCGTACCCAGATCGCTGCGCTGCAGACCCGTCTGGGCGTCACGACCGTCTACGTCACGCACGACCAGGTCGAAGCAATGACGATGGGCGATCGCGTCGCCGTCATGAAGGATGGCGTCCTGCAGCAGGTCGACCGCCCGCTTGCCCTCTACGACACGCCGAAGAACATCTTCGTGGCCGGCTTCATCGGCTCCCCGGCCATGAACCTCATGCCGGGCACGATTGTCGACGGCGGGGTTCGGGTCACCGACCATGTCGTGCCTGTGGCCCGCGAGGTACTCGACCGGGCCCAGAGCGCCGATCTCGTGGTGGGCATCCGGCCCGAGAGCTTCGAGGTCTCGCCGACCGGCGAGGGCATCGCGATGAAGATCAGTGCGGTTGAGGAGACCGGTGCGGACTCCTATCTGTACGGCACCCTGGGCAACCAGGATCCCGCCACTCTCGGCGACGAGGTGCAGCAGGTCGTGGCCCGTGTCACCACACGGACGCCCCCGCAGCGCGGGGACACCATCCGCCTGCATGTCGATCCGGCGAACCTGCACGTCTTCGACAAGATCAGCTCGCTGCGCATCTCCTGATCGGCGTCCGCCGCACGGCGCCGAGTGCACTAACCTCAGCTGGGTCCTGCCACCGCAGGGCCCAGCTGTTTTTCTGCCCACCAGCTCGCACAGCCACCGGGTGATACTGACTGGGCGCGAGACCGGGCGAGCCCGTGGCCGATGATCTCACAGGAGGATTGATGCACGAACACCGCGACGAGCCGAGTGCCCTCACCAACGCGGTCCGAGCCGGACTCGACTCGGACACCCAGTACGGCTCGGTGGTACCCCCGCTCTATCCGAGCACGAATTACCGCTTCGCCTCGATCGACGAACGCCCCGGCTTCGACTACTCCCGATCGGCCAATCCCACCCGCACGATGCTGTCGCGCACGCTGGCGCAGCTCGAGCACGGAGCTGGCGCAGTGGTCACGGGCTCTGGCCTGGGGGCCATCACCGCCACAGTCGAGGCTCTCCTGGGACCCCGCGGGCGCATCGTCGCGCCCCTCGACTGCTACGGCGGCACGTGGCGCCTCCTCGACCACCTCGCGAGCAAGGAACGGCTCGTTGTCGACTTCGTCGACCTCTCCGATCCCGACCAGGCCCGCCGAGCCCTGGAGAAGCCCGCCGAGATCGTGTTCATCGAGACACCCTCGAACCCTTTGATGCACATCACCGACATCGCAGCCGTCAGTGAGCTGGCGCACCAGGCAGGTGCCATCGTTGTGGCCGACAACACCTTCTGCTCACCCCTGCTGCAAAACCCCCTTGACCTGGGAGCCGACGTCGTGGTGCATTCCACGACGAAGTTCATCAACGGCCACTCCGATGTGGTGGGCGGCGCCGTCATTGCCTCCAGTGCGGAGCACGTCGAGCTCATCGGCCATTGGGCCAATGCCCTGGGCCTGACCGCAGGAGCCTGGGACTCCTGGCTCACGCTGCGCGGACTGCGCACCATTGACGCGCGGATACGCGTGCACCAGGCAAACACGGCGGCGGTCGTCGACCTGCTCGTCAAGCATCCGGCGGTGCGAGCCGTCCACTATCCGGGCCTGACCGAGCACCCCCAGCACGAGCTGGCGGCCCGCCAACAGTCCGGTTTCGGGTCACTCCTGAGCTTCGAGCTCACCGGCGGGATCGATGCGGTCCGGCGCTTCATCGACGGGCTTCGCTGCATCGACCTCGCGGAGTCCCTGGGGGGCACCGAATCGCTCCTCGCCCACCCCGCGACCATGACACACGCCGGCATGACGCCCCAGGCCCGGGCGGCGGCGGGGCTGTCCGATGATCTGCTGCGCCTCAGCGTGGGCATCGAGCCGGTGGACGACCTGCTGGCCGACCTCACCGCTGCTCTCGACCGGGCAGCTCGCGCTGCGTGATGGCAGACTGTTGACGTGCCGCGTTTCCTGTCTGCCAAGCCAGACGCCAGACTGATCCCCCTGCCGTGGAGCACCCCGCTGTCACAATGGCCGGCCGAACACCTGGTCGCCCTGCCTCGAGGTATTTCGCGCCACGTGGTGCGTTTCATCACGGTGGGCGACGGGGTGTTCGCGGCCAAGGAGGTCAACCAGGAGCTGGCGCTGCGTGAGTATCGCCTGCTGCACGACCTCATGCGACTGCACACCCCGGCCGTCGAGCCCGTCGCCGTGGTCAGTGGCCGGGTGGACGACGCCGGAGAACCACTCGATTCCATCCTGCTGACCAAGCACCTCGATTTCTCGCTGCCCTACCGCTCGCTGTTCAGTCCAGGGGTGCGCCATGACACGGTGATCCGCCTGCTCGACGCCATGGTGGTCCTGCTCGCACGCCTGCATCTGTTGGGCTTCATGTGGGGCGACGTCTCACTGTCCAATATCCTGTTCCGGCGCGATGCCGGTTCCTTCGCCGCCTATCTCGTGGACGCCGAAACCGGCGAGCTGCACGACCGGCTCTCCGACGGCCAGCGCGCCCACGACCTCGGCATCGCCCGGATCAACATATTCGGGGACTTCTGCGACCTGGAGGCCGGCGGGCTGCTCGACGAATCTCTCGATCCGCTGAATCTCGTGGACACCATCGAGGCTCGCTACCAGGAGCTGTGGAAGGAGCTCACGGGTATCGAGGAGTTCTCCGGATCGGAGCTGTACCGCATCGAGAGCCGGGTGCGCCGGCTCAACGCACTGGGCTTCGACATCGCCGAGCTGGACATCCAGACCAGCCCGGATGGTCAGCGGATCACGATCCAGCCCAAGGTGGTCGACGCCGGGCACCACTCGCGACGGCTCATGCGCCTCACCGGGCTGGACACCGAGGAGAACCAGGCCCGCAGACTGCTCAATGATCTGGACACCTACCGGGCGCGCACCAATCAGCAGCATGTCGACGAGGCCGTGGTGGCCCACGAGTGGCTGACCGAGTGCTTCGAGCCGGTGGTGAACATGGTCCCTGCGGATCTTGCGGACAAGCGCGACCCCGCGCAGGTCTACCACGAAGTGCTCGACTACCGCTGGTACATGTCCCAGCGCGAGAAGCGCGAAGTGCCGCTCACCGAGGCCATGCGGGGATACATCAAGGACGTGCTGCGCAATCTGCCCGACGAGGTGATGAGCAGGGCCGCTCTGGTCCAGGTGCAGAACGGGGACACCCGCCAACTGGCGAATCCCTATGATCCGTCGATGGGATTCGCCACCGACGAGGAGGAGCCTGCGGTGCATGATCCCTGGGAGGAGGCCGCGCAGGACGTCGACATCTCCTCGCTCGACCACTTCGACATCGACGCATTGCGCGCCAAGAAGGGCTAGCTGCCCGCCTCCTCGCCCACCGGGCGGCCGGGCTCCGCAGACGATTCGTCGCGGACCAGCCTGGACAAGGCGGCAATCTCGTGAGGACCCAGCGGCACGAGCCCGGGGCGCTCGTCGACGCGCAGCGTGAAGCCACCGAACTGCGCTGCGGCGCCGGATCGGGCAGACATTGTCTGGGAGCTGGCCTCAGAACCGCGCGTCTCCTCGTAGAAGGGATCGGGGGCGACGGGCTTTCCGCCGGGCTGGTTGGGACGGGGCACACCGCCGATCGCGGCTCTCACCTGATCGCCGATCGCAGTGCTGCGCGGCGTGTGCTTGCGGATCTCTGCCATCGAAGCCCTCCTGACTCTCCGCTGACAAGGCTAGCGGCCACGACGCGAGGACGCGCCGTGGCCGCTCATGATGCCGCTGCCGATCCACCCAGCGGGCCGGGTGGCGCACCCTCTGTGTGGCGCAGGGAGCGTCGCCCGCTCAGTCCTCGGCGATGATCACATAGAGCTTGCGGGGACCGTGGACGCCGTCAACGCGGGACAGCTCGATATCGCTGGTGGCCGATCCACCGCTGATCCAGGTGAGCGGGCGCCCGGCGTGAACCGCCTGCTTGACCCGCTGCACGGCCTCGGGAACGTCGGAGACGATCTGGTCGGTACGGATCACGCAGACGTGACGGTCGGGCACGAGGGACAGCGCACGCCGCCCCTGGTCGTCCTCGTGGTCGAGAACGATCGTGCCGGTGTCGGCCACCCCGACCGCTGCCGCCGTAACGACCGCGTCGGTCTTGTCCAGCTGCGCATTGCTCAACTGGGGATCATCGACGTGAACGGTGAGCCCCGCGGACTCGATGGCCTTCACCCAGTCCTTGTCGAGGCCGACCGGGACCACCACGGACTCGGCGGCACCAGTGGCCTTGAGCCCATCGACCACCGCCGTGGGCAGGTCCGCGTGCGCAGCACGCACGACAGTGGCCTGGTAATCCTCGACCTTCTCCTGGAAGGTGCCCACCACATCGTCCATCTCGATCCCGCCGCCATAGGTCCAGGTGACCGGGGTGTCGACGAGAGGATCCTTCTCCGTGATGTCCGTGGTGGCCTGCCGGATGCGGGCGAGTACCTCCTGCTTCGCGTCCATCTCGCTCACCTTTCGCTCTCAGTACGGTTCTGCTTCCACCAGTCACGGAATGTCTGGGTGGGCGGCGCCTGGACATCGCGGTACTTGAGCCAGCGCTCGGCAACCGGAACTGGCAGCGGGCCGATCGCCTTGTGATGAAGCACCCGTCCCACACCCCTCGACCCGTACATGATCGACTCGAAGTGCTTGTAGTCACCGAGCACCCAGGCGGCGGTCTTCATGAGCGCCATCTCGCCGAGGACCTCGGGGTCTTTGGGGAAGCGATCCGCCTTCTCGGCCGAGACCACCTTGTTGCGGACGTGGATGATGATGTCGGTGAACGGGATCTTCACCGGGCAGACCTCGTTGCACGCGCCGCACAGCGAACACGCGTAAGGCATCGCACGGTCCACCGGGTCCTGCATTCCGCGCAGCTGTGGGGTGAGAGTGATGCCGATCGGGCCGGGATAGACCGATCCGTAGGCATGGCCACCGGCCCGCTCGTAGACGGGGCACACATTGATGCAGCTGGCGCAGCGGATGCAGCGCAACACCTCGCGCCCGACGGGATCGGCCAGCACATTGGTGCGGCCATTGTCCATGAGGATGACGTGCTGTTCCTGGGGACCGTCGCCGGGGGTGACGCCGCTCCACACCGAGTTGTAGGGGTTCATCCGCTCGCCGGTTGCCGAACGGGGCAGCAGCTTGAGGAAGACCTCGAGATCGTCGTAGGTGGGAAGCAGCTTCTCGATGCCGACAATGGAGATCAGCGTGTCGGGCAGCGTGAGGCACATCCGGCCGTTGCCCTCGGACTCGACGATCACCAGCGAGCCGGTGTCGGCGAGGATGAAGTTGGCGCCCGAGACCGCGACCTTGGCGCGCAGGAACTTCTCGCGCAGGTGCAGGCGAGCTGCGTCGGCGAGATCGGGCGGGTTGGACGAGACGTCCTCGGGGCACGGCCGGCCATAGTTCTTCATCTCGCGCAGGAAGATCTCGCGCACCTCGGCACGATTGCGGTGGATGGCGGGAACCACGATATGGCTCGGACGGTCATGGCCCAGCTGCACGATGAGTTCGGCCAGATCGGTCTCCCAGGCAGCGATGCCCTGCTCTTCGAGATATTCGTTGAGATCGGTCTCCTGGGTGGTGATCGACTTGATCTTGACGACCTCGTCGACCCCCTTCGACTTGGCGATCTCGGCGACGATCTGGTTCGCCTCGGCGCCGTCGCGGGCCCAGTGCACCTGGACGCCGCGTTCGGTGAGGCTCTTCTCGGCCTGCAGCAGGTAGTGGTCGAGATGACGTTCGACGCGGTTCTTGATCTCGAAGGCGGCCTGGCGCAGATCCTCCCAGTCGGGCGACTCGGCCACCCGGGTGGCGCGCTTGGTGCGGATGGTCGTCATGGCATTGCGCATGTTCTTGCGCTGGACGGGCAGTTTCAGCTCATCCTTGACGGCCTTGGTGAACTTGGGCATCCCCAGGAAGGTGCCCGGGTGTTCCGGGGCAGGAGTGAGGCGTGCCACTCCGTAGTTGCCCTCGCTGATACGACGCAGCTGGGTGCTCATGATCAGTCCTCCTCCGTATTGGCGAGAACCTCTGCGAGGTGGATGGCCTTCACCCCGGAGTTCTCGCGAGCCAGGACACCTCCGATGTTGAGCAGACAGGAGTTGTCGCCACCGACGACGTACTCAGCTCCGGTCTCCCGAACGTGGCGGGCCTTGTCGCCGGCCATAGTCGCCGACATGTCGTAGTTCTTGACGCAGAACGTGCCGCCGAATCCGCAGCACTGCTCGGCCGCCGGCAGATCGACCAGAGTCATGCCGCGAACGTTCTTCAGCAGGTCGTAGGGACGCTGGCCGAGCTTGATCAACCGCAGGCCGTGGCAGCTCGGATGGTAGGTGACCCGGTGCGGGAAGTAGGCACCGACATCGGTGACGCCGAGCACGTCGACCAAGAACTCCGGCAGATCGTAGGTGATCTTGCTGGTATGGGCCACATCGCGCTGCAGGCCCGCGTCGCCCAGCCGCTGGGCCAGCATCGGGTGCTGGTCGCGCACGGCCGCGGTGCACGAACCCGAGGGCGATACGACATAGTCGTAGTCGCCGAAGCCCTTCACATAGGAGCGCACCATGTTCATCGACTCGTCGAAGTAGCCGGTGTTGGTGGTGATCTGCGCACAGCAGGTCTGTTCCTTGGGGAAGTGGACCCGGCAGCCCAGCCTCTCCAGCAACTTGGTGACCGCGATACCGGTCTGAGGGAACATCACATCGTTGATACAGGTGATGAACACGGCGACGTCGAGGCCAGTGCCCGGCAAGCCGCCTGCTGTGGCTCGCCCCGCCTCGCTCGGCGCATTGATCGTGGTGGTCATTCGGGAACCTCCGTTTGAATCGGACGAGATGGACAGGTGAGGGTCACGGCAGCAGCCAGCTGAGTACCGGGGTGGACATCAGGCCGGCCAGGATGCACATGAGGACGAGCAGCAGGACCGAGTACTTGAAGACCTTGCGCAAGATCACCGACTCGCCACCGACGAGGCCGATCGCCGTAGCTGCGACGGTGAGGGACTGGGGCGAGATCATCTTGCCGACCACACCGCCGGCCGCACCGGACCCGACGAGCAGACCCTTCATGCCGACGGCACCCAGAGTCGTGGTGGCATTGATGTGCTCGGCCACCCCGACCTGCAAGCCGGAGAACAGGATGTTCGCCGAGGTGTCGGAGCCGGTCACATAGGTGCCGATCCAGCCCAGCACCGGCGCGAGGAAGGGATAGACCGCACCGGCACCGGCGATCCACAGGCCGAGCGCGAGCGTCTGGCCCGAGTCGCCCATCACATAGGCCAGTGCCACGACGAGCCCGATGGTGACGAAGGAGAACCTCATCTTCTTCAGCGTCACCCACAGCTCACCGAAGAGCTTCCCGGCCGGGACGCGGTAGATGATGCCTACGAGGATGGCCACGATGGCCAGCAGGAAGCCGGGCGTCGACAGCCACGGCCAGGTGTAGGTGACGTGCGAGGATGCTCCACCCGCCGAGTTGCGCAGTTCGGACAGCAGAGGCCAGTGCATCTTGACATCGCCGCCGGCCAGCAGCGACTTGATTCCCGGCAGGGCGGCCAGGGCGAAGATCACGATGACGAGCAGATAGGGCAGGAGCGCCATGACGATCCGGGATGCGTTGAGATCGCTGACGACGATCTCCTGACGCCGGACGGGCTCGGTCTCGATGCTCTCGTCCATGGCGATGCCGATGCGCTCGGCCGCCTCGCGCCCACCCTTCGGCTTCCAGAAGCGCAGGAAGAGCATGCCCAGGGCCACGCTGATCACCGCGGCGAAGACCTCGGTGAGGCTGTAGAGCGAGGTGCCGGCCACGATCCACTTGACTGCACCGAAGACGAAGCCGACGAACAGGCCGAAGGGCCAGCACTGCCTGATGCCCTTCTTGCCGTCCATGATGCCGAGCATGAGGAAGGGCACGACAAGGCACAGGATCGCGCAGATCCTGGCCGTGACAGGCGCGACATCGGTGACCGGGATACCTGCCACCTTTGCCGCCTGGGCCACCGGCAGCCCGACCGCCCCGAAGGCGACCGGGACGGTATTGGCGACCAGCGCCGTCACGGCGGCACGCAGCTTTCCGAAGCCGATGGCGATGAGCATGGCAGCCGCAATGGCGACCGGCGCCCCGAAACCTGCCAAGGCCTCGAGCAGGCCGCCGAAGCAGAAGGCAATGAGGATGCCCAGCACTCGCGGGTCATCGCTGATGAGGAAGAAGGTGCGGCGCAAGTCGTCGAAGCGCCCCGAGATGACGGTCACCTGGTACATCCAGATGGCGGCGAGCAGGATCCAGCCGATGGGCAGCAGACCGTAGAGGAAGCCCTGGACACTGGTGGACAGCACCATGGTCACCGGCATCGAGAAGAAGACGATGGCGACGACGACCGCGAGGGCCCACGAGGCGAGTCCTGCCCAGTAGGCCTTCCAGCGCAGTGCGCCGAGTGTGACGAGCATGCAGACGATGGGAATGAGAGCGACCAGAGCGGAGAGCCACTGGTGGCCCAACGGGTTGGTGTTCGGCACGAAGGCTTGCAGAAGAACCACTGGACCCCCTTTTCAGCGTTGAAGACGTGACTTCGGGCGTCTCAGCACTGAGACGTCATAGCATGTGAACAATAGGTCTGACCAATTGAGGAGGTCAAGCCGCTTCCCGCTGCGACTAGGGGCCCTGCCACGGACCCGGGTCGGGCAACGCCGTGAGCCGCCACGGTGCCTCGACCTGTGAGCCCTCAGCGTGGCCCCGACCCGGGGCAACGCAGCCCTGTCAGCCTCGTCCTTGTCACCCTTGACGCGTCGGCGACAATGACTTCATGCGGGCGACAGACTCCATCACCGATCCCGAGACCATCGAGAGATGCCAGGATTGCGCGATCATGCGGGCCAAGGGAATGTCCGGGTTCGACGTCGCCCTGCACCACATCGAGTCGGCGATCCAGTCGGGCGAATACGTCTCGGGCATGCAATTGCCCACCGAACGCGAGCTGGCGGCCACACTGTCGGTCGGCCGCGGTGCGGTGCGCGAGGCGATCCGCGTCCTGCAGGCCCAGGGCATCGTGGTGTCGGGCACCGGGCCCGGCAATGGCACCCGGATCCGCGTGACTCCCGGCGACGCCCTGGCGCGGATGCTGCGGCTGCATCTGGCCCTGGACTCCACGACCGTGCCGGATCTCACCGAGACCCGCGTGGTGCTGGAAAAGGCGGCCTGCGAGGATGCGGTGAATCATGTGCCGTGCAGCGCCCTGACCCGGGCCAAGGTGCTGCTGGAACGCATGGAGACGCACATCGGCACCGAGGACTTCAACGGCCTGGACACCGCCTTCCACGTGGCCCTGGTCGAGGCGAGCGGCAACCACATGCTCACGATGATCTGCACGGCGATCCGCCACACCCTTGCCCGCCCGATCCGGCTCGCCGAACAGCAGTTGGACGACTGGCCCACCTTCCGCGAGGGCCTGGTGCGCGAGCACCGGGCCATCTTCGATGCCATCGAGCGCGGCGACGGGGCCCTGGCGGGACAGCTCGCCGAGGCCCACATCCGCCACGCCTACGACATCCTGCTGCCCAGCGCCAGAGCCGGCTCCGCCGAATACCTCGGACAGCGAGCTCATCTCACAACACCTGTGTGAACCGAACACCGGGTGCCGGACAGACCACGTGATGCGCGGGCGGCGGGCCAGCCCGCACCCTGCCAGGACCGCCGTCGCCGGGCCAGTCCTATATAGACTGACGGCGTGTCATTCCAGCTCTACGACGAATCCACAGGCTCAGTCGTGCCTTTCATCCCCCTCGTCCCGGGACAGGTGTCGATCTACCACTGTGGACTCACCGTGCAGAGCTCTCCGCATCTGGGCCACATCCGCAAAGAGGTGGTCTTCGACGTCCTGCGACGCTGGCTGACCGCCAGCGGTTACCGCGTCAAGGTGGTGGCGAATGTCACCGACATCAACGAGAAGATCTGGCAGAAGGCCGAGCAGGCGGGGATGGCCTGGTACGAGCTCGCCTACCAGGTGGAACTCGAATTGCACCGCGCCTACGCGGCACTGGGCTGCCTGCCCCCCAACTACGAGCCCCGCGCCACCGGCCATATCACCGAGATGATCGAGCTCACCGTGAGGCTCATCGAACGCGGACACGCCTATGTGGCTCCCGACGGCTCGGGTGACGTCTACTTCGACGTGCGCAGCTGGCCGGAGTACGGCTCCTTGTCGCACCAGGACATCGACGACATGGTGACTGCCGAGGACGCCGACCCGCGCGGCAAGCACGACCCGCGCGATTTCGCCCTGTGGAAGGGCAGCAAGCCGGACGAGCCGCCGACCGCAAGCTGGCCCAGCCCGTGGGGCCGGGGGCGTCCCGGCTGGCATCTGGAATGCTCGGCGATGAGCTTGAAGTATCTGGGCGAACGCTTCGACATCCATGGCGGCGGCATGGATCTGCGCTTCCCCCACCACGAGAACGAGCAGGCCCAGAGCCGCGCTGCCGGCTATGGCTTCGCGAAGTACTGGATGCACAATGCCTTCGTCACGATGGCCGGGGAGAAGATGAGCAAGTCCCTGGGCAATGGCACCATCGTCACCGAGGTCACCCGCCAGTACCCGCCGCGGGCAGTGCGGCTCTACCTGGCACAGCCCCATTACCGCTCCACGATCGAGTACTCACCCACCTCGCTGGCCGAGGCCACCGCCCAGCTGGAGCGCATCGACAGTTTTCTGGAGCGGGGCGAAGCGGCCGGGCCGCTCGACTTCCATTTCGACGATCTGCCGCAAGGCTTTGTGACGGCCATGGACGACGATCTGGGCACGCCCTCCGCAGTGGCGGTGATCTTTGACACGATCAAGGCAGGCAACAAGGCCTTCGACGCTGCCGACGAGCAGTCCGGGGCGCTGGCCCTCAGGCAGGTGCGGGCGATGCTGCACGTGCTGGGGCTCGACCCCTATGACCCCCAGTGGGCCGACCAGGCTGCCGGCACCACGCCCGAGGTCACCAACGGGCTCATCGAGCTCGTCCTCTCCGAGAGGGAGCAGGCCCGGGCGCGAAGGGACTTCGCGGCCTCCGACCGGATCCGCGACCACCTCAACTCACTCGGCGTCCGCATCGAGGACACCCCGCGGGGCGCGCGATGGAGCGTGAGCCACTCATGACGCGACCCACGAAGGGCACAGGCGGGCACGGGCGGCGCAAGCTGGCCGGGCGGGGACCCACCCCGAAGGCCGAGGACCGCAGCTACCACAAGGCCTACAAGCCCAAGGACGCCCGTCCCGCCGCCGGACGGCCCACCCGCGCGACCAAGCCCTCGAGCCTTGGCAGGGGGGCCGGCGCGGACTGGATCGTGGGACGCAACCCCGTGCTCGAGGCGATGCAGGCCGGGCTGCCGGTGCGGCGAGCCTTCGTTGCCGAGGGCTCCGAGCGCGACGACCGGCTGCGCGAGATCTTCAAGTTCGCGGCAGAGCACTCCCTGACGCTGCTCCAGGTGCCGCGCCAGGAACTCGACTCCCTCACCTCGGGCGCGGTGCACCAGGGAGTCGCCTTGCAGATCCCGCCGTACGACTATGCCGAGCTCGACGAGGTGATGGCCTCGGCGCTGACCCGCGACGACGATCACGGGCTCATCGTGGTCTGCGACCAGATCACCGACCCGCACAATCTCGGTGCCATCATCCGCTCATCGGCGGCCTTCGGCGCCGACGCTGTGGTCATTCCCGAACGCCGCTCCGCCTCCCTGACCGCCAGCGCCTGGAAGGCCTCGGCCGGGGCGGCAGCGCGGATCCCGGTGGCTCGGGTGACGAATCTCAACCGGGCGCTGGAGAAGCTGTCGGCGGCCGGTTTCACGATCAACGGGCTGGCCGGCGACGGCGATGAGGCGATCCTTGGCACCGACGGCCCCGTCGTGCTGGTGGTCGGCTCGGAGGGCGAGGGGCTCAGCCGGATGGTGCGTGAGCACTGCGATACCCTCGTGCGCATCGCCATCACGAACACCGTCGAGAGCCTCAATGCCTCGGTGGCAACGGCGATTGCGCTGCACGAGGTGGCGCGCTCGCGCGGCTGAAAGCCGCCTCAGGGACCACAGCGCCGCGAGCCGCTCGCCACCTGTCGATCAGGTTCACCGGCCTGGCCGAGCTGGCTGGGGCAGGCGCCAGGGGCAGCGGGGAGGGAAACGGATGCGCGTTCACATCGTCTACACCGGTGGCACCCTTGGCATGGTGGAGGGCCCGCACGGGCTGGCGCCCGGCGCAGATGTCGAGGGCTGGCTGCACACCCTGCTGGCCGGCACTGAGCTGGCCGGATGCACATTCTTCAGCGCGCGGGACCATCTCATCGACTCCTCGAATGCCACGCCGGACGACTGGCAGGCGGTCGTCGACGAGCTGCATGCCCGGCGCGAGTTCGCAGATGCCTTCGTCGTGCTGCAGGGCACCGATTCGATGGCCTACACGTCGTCGGCGCTGAGCTACGCGCTGACCGAATTCCCGGCACCGGTGGTGCTCACCGGCGCGCAGTACCCCCTCGGGGTCATCGGCTCGGATGCCGCCACGAATGTGCTCGGGGCGCTGCAGGCCGCCACGAGTGGGCGGGCACCGGGGGTCAGCCTGTTCTTCGGGGATCGCCTGCTGTCAGGCAATCGCGCGACGAAGGTGTCTTCCTGGTCCTTTCGTGGCTTCGACTCCCCCGCTGTCGCTCCGCTGGCGCTCACCGGCGCTCCCTGGCAGTGGGGTGCTGCGCGGGCCCGTGGCTCCGGCTGGCCTGATCCGCTGCCCTACCGTGCGCAGGACGTGGTGGTGCTCGACCTGGCGCCGGGTGTCGGCACGGCCCGGCTCGCGGCAGCCCTGCGCCCGGCACCGGCAGCAGTCGTGCTGCGAGCCTATGGGGTGGGCAATCTCCCCAGTGAGCAGCCCGGTTTCACCGAGCTGTTCACCACCCTGATCGACAGCGGCACGCCTGTGGTCATTGCCTCCCAGTGCCTGCAGGCGAATGTGCGGCTGGGCCACTACGAGGCCAGCGATGCCCTGGCCCGGGCCGGGGCGATCTCGGCCGGCGACATGACCGCCGAGGCGGTCTACGCCAAGGTCATCTTCCTGCTGAGCCAGGGACTGGGCGGCGCCGAGCTGGCAGCACAGATGGCGGTGGACATCGCCGGTGAGCTGAGCGCCGGCTGATCGCCCGCGAGCCGAGCGCCGGCTCATCGCCCGCGGGGGCCGCCACCAGCCAGCATGTGGGGGCCACCCACCAGCCAGGCGGCGCAGCGGCCGCCGGCTCATGGCAAGGGCTGCCAGACTGTGCCCATGACGTGCGATGCAGATTCCCGCCACGACACCCCGCAACAGGCCGCGGAACGTGCCCGTCGCGCGGCCTCCTTTGAGCAGATCGGCGCCGACTACGAGCGATACCGTCCCGACCAGCCCGATGAGGCAACGGCCTGGATGGTCGGCGAGGCCCACCATGTTCTCGATCTGGCGGCGGGCACCGGGAAGCTCACCGACTCGCTGCTGCGGCTGGGCCGCCAGGTCAGCGCCGTCGACCCCTCGGCCACCATGCTCGCCGAGCTGTCGCGCAAGCACCCCGGCGTGCCCTGCCTGGTGGGCACCGGTGAGTCGATACCGCTGCCGGATGACAGCGTGGACGCAGTCGTCGTTGGCTCCGCCTGGCAGTGGATGGATCCCGCCAGCACCGGAGCGGAGCTGGCACGGGTGCTTCGGCCCGGCGGGCGCCTCGGGCTCTCCTGGAACGGCCCGGACCGCAGCGTCGACTGGATCGCTGCCTTGTACGCGGGCCATCGCGATGACAGCGAGAGTTCACGTCCACTCATCCGCACGCAGGAGCCTGAACATCCCGGACACGGCTTCGGCCCGATGGAGGAGATGTCGTTCCGCTGGTCTCGGACGATGACACCGGCGCAGCTGCTCGCCGAGCTGGCCACCCATTCGACATGGATTCTCGCCACCGCCGCAATGCGCGAGCGCTGGTCCGAGAATGCCCTGCGCTTCCTCGGCAATGATCCGCACACCGCGGGACGCCAGCAATTCAGCGTGCCCCAGCGGGTGCGGGCATACCGCTGCCGGGCAGCCTGAGCCCGTCGCACCCCTCGGCCCGGCAGCGATCCGCCTCCCGCCGGTCGGCCTCATCGGTCCACACTGCGCCCGTCCACTCGATGGGAGACAGGCCACCACGCTAGATTTGAGCCGTTCCCTGCCCGTTTCCAGAGGAGTTCCCTTGCCCACCACCGACGTCACGGCGAAGGCCACCATCGCCTATCAGGCAATGCTCGAAGTCATTGCGACTGCCGAACCGACCGTCGCGGAGGCGATCCGCAAAGAGCTCGCCGATCAGCGCGGCTCCCTCAAGCTCATCGCGTCCGAGAATTACGCAACGCTGCCGACCCTGTTGGCAATGGGCACCTGGTTCTCCGACAAATACGCCGAGGGAACTGTCGGCCACCGCTTCTACGCCGGATGCGCCAATGTGGACACCATCGAGGCCACTGCGGCCCGCCATGCCGAGGAGCTCTTCGGCGCCCAGCATGCCTATGTGCAGCCGCATTCGGGCATCGATGCCAATCTGGTGGCCTACTGGACGATTCTCTCGCACCGCATCGAGCTTCCCGCGCTGGAGGAGCTGGGCGTCAAGAGCGCCAATGACCTGTCCGAACAGGATTGGGAGACGCTGCGCCATCGACTGGGCGACCAGCGGCTGATGGGCATGAGCCTCGACGCCGGCGGCCACCTCACGCACGGCTTCCGTCCCAATATCTCGGGCAAGATGTTCCACCAGCGCTCCTATGGCACCGACCCGGCGACGGGCTTCATCGACTACGACGCGGTGCGAGCCCAGGTGCGTGAGTTCAAGCCGCTCATTCTCGTGGCCGGCTACTCCGCCTATCCACGCCGGGTGAACTTCGCCACGATGCGCGAGATCGCCGACGAGGTGGGCGCCACCCTCATGGTCGACATGGCACATTTCGCCGGACTGGTCGCAGGCAAGGTGTTCACCGGAGACGAGAACCCGGTGGGCAACGCCCAGGTGGTCACCACCACGACGCACAAATCGCTGCGCGGGCCTCGCGGTGGCATGGTGCTCGTGGACGACGAGTTCGCGGCCGACGTCGATCGGGGCTGTCCTATGGTGCTCGGTGGCCCGCTGGCCAATATGATGAGCGCCAAGGCCGTGGCGCTGGCCCAGGCCAAGACGCCGGATTTCCAGGCCTATGCTCGCGCGATCGCCAGCAACGCCAAGGCGCTGGCCGAGGGCTTCCTGCGCCGCGGGGCCACCCTGGTCACCGGCGGCACCGACAACCACATCGTGCTCGTCGATGTCGCCACCAGCTTCGGGCTCACCGGCCGCCAGGCCGAGTCCGCCCTGCTGGACGCCGGCATCGTCACCAACCGCAATTCGATTCCGGGCGACCCCAATGGCGCCTGGTACACCTCGGGCATCCGGCTCGGCACCCCGGCACTGACCAGCCGGGGCTTCGATGCCGACGCTTTCGACCGCGTGGCCGACTTGATCTGCGAGACGCTGAACGCCACGACGGCTGCCACGGCATCGAACGGCAAGCCTGGCAAGGCCAAGTACGAGATGGCCGAAGGGCTGACCTCACGCGTTCACGACGAGGCCCATGAGCTGCTCGACGCGAACCCGCTCTACCCGGGCCTGGAGCTGTGAGCCCCGCGCTCAGCTCGTCGCAAGACTGCGGGCCAAGATGGCCTGGTCCAGCGCGACGAGCTGAGCGCGAAAATGCGGCCCCACCCAGCTGTGCGGATCCTCGCGCAGCTGGGTCGCCAGCTCACGACCCCATTCGAAGGGCACCTGGGGGCTGACCCGGCAGTCCGGAGCGCCTACGACGAGGTATTCGGGTTCCACCCGATAGGGCGCCATCTGCTCCGCATACTCCCCCGGCTCCACCGTGATCACGAGGTCCGCGCCGCGCAGCGCGGCAAACAGATTGGGATCGTGCACCAGCCCCGGATCGGCGAGTTCGTCGGGGCACGATTGCACGAGGTCAAGCCCGAAGGCCCTCGCTGCCTGCGCCCAGCTGCGCACCGCGGGGCCGTTCGGACCGACGAGGACGATCCGCTGAGTGAACGGGTCGCGTCCCATCCGATGCAGCGCATGGAGCTCCCCGAGCAGCTCGCACGGCCTGGCCTGTGCACATCCCGCGTTCACAACCGGAACCGCCACCGCGGCTGCCGCCTGCTCGATGTCGCCCTGCTCGGGTTCGCACACGACGAGGACATCGAGCCAGTCGGCGATCTGCGTCGCGAAATCGACGAGTCCCAGGGGCGTGGAGTGAACCATGGCCGGGCCGCAGTGGATCGGTTGAAGCCCCAGCAGCACTGCCGCCCGCTCGAAGGCGACCGCCTCCACGCCGCCCAGGCCCACGAATCCCACCGCGCCCTCATGGCGGGCTGCCCGGCCCTGCGCGTAGCCATCGGCGCTGGCGAACAGCGCTGTGAGATCCTCCCGCGTCCAATCCGATAGGTCGATGAGATCGCCCATGGTGCCCCTTCCGCTGTGCCGCCGCCACCATGCGGCGCGTCGATCACTGTCTCCATGGTGCCCGCCGCCGAGCCACCGCACGGCCCAGGCAGGTGCGAGGCTCACCGCACCCGGCCCGACGGGTGCGAGGCTCACCGCACCGCCCCGACGGGTGCGAGGCTCACCGCACCGCCCTGGCAGGTGCGAGACTCAGCGCACCGCTGTCCCCCGGTCGTCGATCAGGCAGCTGGCGATGGCGGCGACACCCTCGCCACGGCCGGTCAGGCCCAGGCCATCCGTCGTCGTGGCGCTCACGCTCACCGGCGCGCCCACCGCCTCTCCGAGCACCTGCTCGGCCTCGGCCCTCCGGGCCGCCATCCGGGGCCTTTCGCCGATCACCTGGACGCTCACATTGACCGGCGACCACCCCGCCGCGCGCAGCCGACGGACCGTCTCGGCGATGAATGCGATGCCATCGGCACCGGCCCAGGCCGGCTCGCTGGTTCCGAAGTTCGAACCGAGATCGCCCAGCCCACCAGCACTGAGCAGGGCATCGCAGATGGCGTGCGCGGCGACATCCCCGTCCGAATGGCCGGCCAGGCCACGCGGCTCGTCCGGGAAGGACAGCCCGGCGCAGTGCATGGCCACGCCCTCGGCGAGCCGGTGCACGTCGACCCCGAGCCCGGTGCGCATCACGAGAAGCCCCCCGCCATGAGTGTCTCCGCAATGGCGAAGTCGAGGGGCTGGGTGATCTTCATCGCCATGGCAGAGCCCTCGACGAGAAGGACCGGAGCGCCGGCCGCCTCGCAGACTGCGGCATCATCGGTGTAGTCATCGCGGTGCGCATCGCGATGCGCCTGCACAAGCAGTTCGGCGTCGAATCCCTGGGGGGTCTGCACGGCACGCAGCTGGGAACGATCCACTACGCGGCTCGCTGCGGGGGTGAGGATGCGGACGCTGTCGGCGACCCCGATGGCCGGGACGACGACCGGCGCGCCGGCCCGCACCGCAGCGATGACGCGCGCCACCACCTCGGCCGGTACCAGCGGACGGGCCGCATCATGCACGAGCACGACGCGGGTGCCCGCCGGCAGCATCTGCAGGCCATTGGCGACTGAGCGCTGGCGGGTCCGGCCCCCCTCCGCGAACAACCAGGGCGCGGGGGCGCCATCAAGGCTGGCGGCAATCGCCTCCCGATGCTCGCGGCGGCACACGACGACGCACAGCCCGACACCTCCGGCGATGAGTTGATCGACGCTGCGCCGCACCAAGGGGATGCCGGCCAGGGTGCGCAGGGCCTTCGGACCCGGGCCTCCGGCAGAAGAACGGCCCAGGCGCAGACCGGAGCCGGCCGCCGCCACAATGGCAACGACCGGCTCCGGGGATGACATCTCCTGGCTCATCAAAGGTCAGGAAGCTCGCTGGTGAGGACGCGGCGCAAGGACCGCGACTCAGGAAGCCAGCACCTCGTCGAGCATGACCTCGGCACGATCCTCCTCGACCTTCTCGGCCAAGGCGAGCTCGCTTACGAGGATCTGACGGGCCTTGGCGAGCATCCGCTTCTCGCCGGCCGATAGTCCCCGGTCCTTCTCACGGCGCCACAGATCGCGAACGACCTCGGCAACCTTGAGCACATTGCCCGAGTGCAGCTTCTCGAGATTGGCCTTGTAGCGACGCGACCAGTTCGTGGGCTCCTCCGCGTGCGGGGTGCGCAGCACGGTGAAAACCTTCTCGAGACCTGCCTCGTCGACCACGTCCCGAACCCCCACCAGATCGAGGTTGCAGGCAGGAACCCGCACGACCAAATCGTTCTGGCCGATGATCCGGAGCACGAAGTAGAGCTTGTCTTCACCTTTGATCTTGCGGGTCTCGATCTCTTCGATGACAGCCGCCCCATGGTTCGGGTAAACGACCGTCTCACCGACTGCAAAAGTCATATGTGCAACCCCTCTCCTTATCGATTCTACCACAGCAGCGCCCGAGATGACCCGGCAGAATTCGAGAAGTTATCCGCAAACCCGCGAGATCACCCTCGCCGGCGCCAGCGGTGCGGGTGTTTTCCCTTGCCAGCCGCCAATCACCCTTCGAACTTGTAGCCAAGCCCGCGCACCGTGACCAGCTGGACCGGATGAGAGGGGTCCTGTTCGATCTTTGCTCGCAGCCGCTTGATATGGACATCGAGGGTTTTCGTGTCCCCAACATAATCGGCACCCCAGATACGGTCGATCAGCTGGCCCCTGGTCATCACCCTGCCAGCATTCCTCAACAACAATTCCAGCAGTTCGAATTCCTTGAGGGCTAGCCGCACCGGGTTGCCGCGCACGGTCACCTCGTGGCGTTCCACGTCCATCCGCACGCTACTGCTCTCGACCACGTCCGGGAACAATTCCTCGTCGCGCCCGCGGCGCAACACCGCACGAATACGGGCCACCAGCTCACGATGGCTGAACGGCTTGGTGACATAGTCGTCGGCGCCCAGCTCTAGGCCCACAACTTTGTCGATCTCGGCATCGCGAGCGGTCACCATGATGATCGGCACATCGCTGCGCTGGCGCAGCGCCTTGCACACCTCGGTGCCCGGCAGCCCCGGCAGCATGAGGTCGAGCAGGACGAGGTCTGCGCCGTCGCGCTCGTACTCGGCCAGACCCTTCTCGCCATCTGGCGCCTGGGATACGTCGAAACCCTCCCGGGCAAGCATGTATGCCGTCGCCTCGCGATAGGATTCCTCATCCTCGATAATCAGGACTCGCGTCACTTCGCCTGGCTCCTCTCATCGACGATGCCAATCGATTCGACATCCCATGGCAATCCCGTTTCATCGGCATCGATGTTCTCCGGAAGGCGAATGGTGAAGGTCGACCCTCGCCCCAATCTGCTCCACACGCTGATCGTGCCGCCGTGGCCCGCCACGATGTGTTTCACAATCGACAGCCCCAGACCAGTGCCACCATTCTCACGACTCCTGGCATAGTCAACCCGGTAGAAACGCTCGAAAATGCGCTCCTGGTCCTCCGGCCGGATACCGATTCCATTGTCGGTGACAGCTATTTCCACCCAGTGATCATCGGACTCCGCCACGCGCGAGGTAGTCACCGAGACCCGCGCACCCGGGTCAGAATAGGCCACCGCGTTCTGGATGAGATTGGTCAGCGCATTGGTCAATTGGCCTTCGTCGCCGACCACCTGAAGACCGGTTTGTCCGGCCACGCCGAACTCCACCTGGTGGCTGCGGGCAGCGTCGCGGGTGCGCGAGGCGGCCTCGGAGACGATGTCGTCGACCTCGACGACCTCGGCCTCCAGCAGCGGATCGTCGGACTGCAGCCGCGACAGCTCGATGATCTGGCGGACCAGCTCACCGAGGCGCTGGCTCTCGATCGCCATCCGGGCCGCGAAGCGGCGCACGGCCTCAGGATCGTCCGCCGCCTCCTGAACGGTCTCGGCGAGCACCTGGAGGGCCCCCACCGGGGTCTTCAGCTCATGGCTGACATTGGCCACCAGATCGCGTTTGGACTCATCGGCGCGAACCACCGCACTGTGATCCTCCGAGACCACGAGCACGGCACCGCGTTCCAGCGGCCGTACTCTCACGAGAAGCTGACGAGCCGGACTGCCCTCGGCGCTGCGCACCTGCACCTCGCGGATCGTGGGGCGCTGTTCACGGCGCACGCTGCGCACCTCGTCGAGAACCTCGCCCATCCCGATCCGGGTGCCACGAGCCAAGCCGATGGTGCGAGCCTGGATGCTCGAATGCAGCACCTCGTCATGGGGCCCGACAACCATGGCCGGCTGGCGCAAGGAGTCGATGACGGTGGGCACCTCGGGATCGACGGCGGGCGGCTCCTGAGCCATCCTCAGGCGCGCGAATCGACCCCACGCAATGACCCCGGCGATCGAGCCCCCGACGACGGCTCCGAGCCCGAAGCTGAGCAGCACCGAGGCGAGGAGACTCACGCAAGAATTCTACGGCCCGCCGCCCCGGTGGCTTCAACCGTCATATCAGGAGTATGCGACAAGGAAGGTTCATCCTCCGTTCACGTTCTCTTCGCCCAATCGAGGGCGTCGCACATGCTCGAACGACTAGCGTCATGGACCGATGGCTCCATCGCCGGCCGCAGCAGATGTTGTGAGAGGCTTGTCGCGGACCCGGATCGGGGCCTCGCCGGACACACCGGTCCACGTCGGCACGGCGCCTCGGCGCCCCTGCAGGAAGGTGAGTAATGCGCGAGTATTACCACTCCGAACTCGATGAGGTCGTCAACCAGCTCGTCACCATGTCTGATTCCGTCCAGGTGGCGGTCCGCGATGCCACCACCGCCCTCCTGGACGCCAATCTCGCGGCCGCAGAGCATGTCATCAGTGGCGATGTGCGGATCGACGCCATGCACGATCAGCTGGAGACCCGTTGCTTCACCCTGTTGGCCCGCCAGGCCCCCGTTGCGGGCGAGCTGCGGATCATCGTCGCCGCGATGCAGGTGATCGCGGATCTGGGACGCACCGGCGATCTGGCGGCGCACATCGCCGAGACCGCTCGGCGCCGGTACCCCGAGAAGGCGGTGCCCGATGTGCTGGTGGCGACCTTCCACCGGATGTCGGTGGTTGCCGAGGCGATGATCAGCAAGGCGGGGCGCACGCTCGCCGAGCGCGACCTCGAAGAGGCCCACACCCTTCCCGAGGACGACGAGGAGATGGACAACCTGCGCAACGAGCAGTTCCGGATGCTCGCCTCCCCGAACTGGAAGGACAGCGTGGAGGCGGCCGTCGACGCGGCTCTCCTCGGTCGCTACTACGAGCGGATCGCCGACCACGCAGTAGCCATGGGTCGCCGCATCATCTACATCATCACCGGGAACTCCCCGGAGGGCGAGGACTGGCCCACCACCTGATTCGCACTGGTGCCAGACCCGATCGGACGCCGGGCCGGGCACCAGCCAGTGGGGCGCCGTCACCGGCCGGTGACGGCGCCCCACTGGCTATAGCGCAGCTCTACTTCTTGCCCTGGCTGGCGACGGCCTTCTGGCCCGCCTCCGCGGCCTCGGGGTCGAGATAGCGTCCGCCCTTCACGAGCGGCTTGAAGTTCTCGTCGAGCTCGTAGTACAGCGGGATGCCGGTGGGGATGTTCAGCCCGGAGATCGTCTTGTCGTCGATCTCGTCGAGATGCTTCACGAGGGCGCGCAGCGAGTTACCGTGCGCGGCCACGAGAACGGTCTTACCGGCCTTGAGGTCAGGAATGATGTCCGACTCCCAGTAGGGCAGCATGCGTCCCACGACGTCCTTGAGGCACTCCGCCAGCGGGCGCTCGCCCTCGGGGATGTCGCCATAGCGCGGGTCGTTGAACTGGCTCCACTCGCCGTCGCGATCAATGGGGGGCGGCGGCACATCGTAGCTACGCCGCCACGCCATGAACTGCTCCTCGCCGTACTTCTCGCGGATCTCGGTCTTGTTGAGCCCCTGCAGAGCGCCGTAGTGGCGCTCGTTGAGCCGCCAGCTGCGCCTCACCGGGATCCAGTGGCGATCGGCCTTGTCCAGCGCGAGATAGGCCGTATGGATGGCGCGGCGCAGCAGCGAGGTGTGGACGATGTCAGGGAGCAGCTGCTGCTCGGCGAGCAGCTCTCCGCCGCGGGTCGCCTCCTTGACGCCCTTCTCGTTGAGATCGACGTCAACCCAGCCCGTAAACAAGTTCTTGGAGTTCCATTCGCTCTCGCCATGGCGGAGCAGGATCAGCCTGTAGGTCATGGGGCGAGTCTATCGAGCCGCCCCTGCCCTCAGACGACTCCGCCCACCCGACCGGAGCCACCGAGGGGCCTGCCGCGGTGCAATACTGCGGACATGACCACCTCAACCCCAACCGCCCTCGTCACCGGCGCCTCGAGTGGCATCGGCGCCGCCACAGCCCGGCAGCTGAGCAAGCTGGGCTTCCACACCTTCGTGGCCGCCCGCCGCGCCGACCGCCTGCACGCCCTCGCCGAGGAGATCGGCGGTACCGCGCTCGCCTGCGATCTCACCAGCGACGCCGAGGTGGCGGCGCTGGCCGAGCGGATCGGCCAGCGCCTCGACGTGCTGGTGAACAATGCCGGCGGGGCCTTCGGCCAGGACCGGGTCGAAGACACCGACCTGGACAAGTGGCGCGCCATGTACGAGATCAACGTGCTCGGCACCGTCCGCGTGACAAAGGCACTCATCGGGGCCCTCGAGCGGGCCGAGGGCACCATCATGTTCGTCACCTCCACCGCAGCCGAGTACCCCTATCCCGGCGCGGCCGGGTACTGCGGAGCCAAGGCCGCCGAGCGCAATATCGCCGGGGCACTGCGACTGGAGCTGGGCGGGCGCCCGATCCGCGTCCTGGAGATCTGTCCGGGCATGGTGAAGACCGAGGAGTTCAGCAAGGTCCGGTTCGGGGGCGACCAGGCGGCAGCCGACGCCGTCTACGAGGGCGTGGCCGAGCCACTCGTGGCGCAGGACATCGCCGACTGCATCGGATGGGCCGTCACACGCCCGGCCCATGTGAACATCGACCGGATGATCGTGCGGCCACGCGCCCAGGTGAACAATTTCACGGTCCACCGCGGCTGAGCGGCAGCGGCTCCAGACCCAGAGAATGACATGGCCGGCCCGCGTACGCGGGCCGGCCACCTCGGCACTGCAACCAGAGATTCAGCCGATCTTGACAAGCCCCTGACCACCCTGGACGGGCTGGCGGGCCTCGACGAGAACCTTCTCGACCACACCATCGCGCGGAGCAGTGATCTCGGTCTCCATCTTCATGGCCTCCAAGGTGAGTACCACCTGCCCCGCCTTCACCTGGTCACCCTCGGCCACCAAGATCTTCGAGACGGTGCCGGCCAACGGCGCAGGGATCTCTCCCTCGCCGGCGCTGGCGCCCGTACTGGCGCCGGCGGAGGCGACGGGGGCCGGCCCGCCTGCCCCGCCCCCGAACACGATGGTGCCGAGCGGATTGTTCTGGGTCTTGTCGACATCCACATCGACGTCATAGGCGACGCCGTTGACGGTTACCTTCAGCTTCATGTCAGTTTCTCCCGATCAACGAATGGAATGGTTCTGAAGAGCCCTGCGACCCTGCCGGATCCAATTGGGGCTCGGGGCGAAACGAATGGCCTGCACCGATCCGTCGTTGCCGAGATAGGCGGACACCGCAGCCGAGATGGCCACCACGACGTCCTCAGGAATACCGGGACTGGCCGCCTTGAGCGCACCCACCTCGGATTCCAGCGCGGCCAGCCTCGTGGCCAAGGTCGTGATCAACAAGTCCTTGTCTGTATCGGACATCTATCTGTTCCCTCCGATCAGCACGGCATATTCCCGTGCTTCTTGGCCGGACGGGGCTGACGCTTCGTGGCGTACATCTCCAGTGCGGCGGCGATCTTGCGACGGGTGTCTGCCGGGTCGATGACATCGTCGACCTGGCCGCGCGCGGCGGCCACATAGGGCGTGTTGAAGGCGTTCGAGTATTCCTCGATCTTCTCGGCGCGCGTCGCAGCCGGGTCCTCGGAGGCCTTGATCTCCTTGCGGAAAATCACATTGGCGGCACCCTCTGCACCCATCACGGCGATCTCGGCGCTGGGCCAGGCATACGCGGCGTCCGCCCCGAGATCCTTGTTGCACATCGCCAGATATGAACCACCGTAGGCCTTGCGCAGGACGACCGTGATCTTGGGAACAGTTGCCTCCGAGTAGGCGTAGAGCATCTTGGCGCCGTGCCGGATGATGCCGCCGTACTCCTGCTGGACGCCCGGCAGGAAGCCGGGCACGTCGACCAGCTGGACGAGCGGGATGTTGAAGGCATCGCAGAAACCGATGAACTCGGCCGCCTTGTCCGATGCATTGATGTCGAGGCAGCCCGACATCACTTTCGGCTGGTTCGCGACGATGCCCACGGTACGGCCATTGATCCGCGCGAAGGCCGTGACGATATTGGTCGCGTAGCCGGCCTTCACCTCCAGATAGTCACCCCAGTCGACGATCTTGGCAATGACATCGCGGATGTCGTAGCCCTTCTTGCCGTCCAGCGGGACTATCTCGCGCAGCTCCTCGCACGGTGAGACGTCATTGTTCGGATTGACGAACTCGGCGTCCTCGGTGTTGTTCTGCGGCAGGAAGCTCAGCAGCTTCTTGGCGATGAGGATGGCTGCATCGTCGTCCTCGGCAACGAAGTGAATGTTGCCGGAGGTGGTCATATGAGCAACGGCGCCGCCGAGCTCATCGGCGCTCACCTGCTCACCGGTCACCGACTTGATCACCTGGGGGCCCGTGATGAACATGTGGGCCTGCTTGGTCATGATGATGAAATCGGTGAGAGCGGGCGAATAGGACGCGCCGCCGGCGCACGGCCCGGCGATGATGGCGATCTGCGGCACGACCCCCGACAGCTTCACATTGGCGAAGAACATCTTGCCGTAGCCGGACAGCGAATCGATGCCCTCCTGGATGCGGGCGCCGCCGGAATCGTAGAAGAACAGGAAGGGCGTTCCGGTAAGCAGTGACTGCTCCATCGTCTCGACGACCTTGGTGGACTGCGTCTCGCCAGCGGAGCCGCCCATCACGGAGAAGTCCTGAGAGGCGACATGCACCGGACGTCCGAAGATGGTCCCCGAGCCGGTCACCACGCCGTCGGCGGGGACGACTGCCTTGTCCATGCCGAACAGGGTGGTGCGGTGCTTGCGGAAAGCTCCGACCTCCTCGAAGGAGTGGGGGTCGAGAAGATTGTCGATGCGCTCGCGCGCCGTCTCCTTGCCCTTCTCGTGCTGCTTGTCCAGCCGGGCCTGCCCACCCCCCAACTCGATGATGTGGTGCTGCTCGGCGAGCTGGCTCACTCGGGCATCCATCGTCTCGGCGAGCTTGATCACGTTCTTGTCAGCCATGATTGGCAATCATCCTCACGCAGGCTCGACGGTGACGGCGTGGCTGGTTCCCCCGACCGTCACGTTGTAGCTGATCGGTCCGGCAAGGGCCGTGGACTTCGCCCCTTCCGCCTCGGCCTTGAGCTGGGCCTCGGTGAGCCCGACGCTCTTGGGCCCCTCGGCGCGGTGCTCGAAGAAGGTCGGGGCGACTCCCGGGAACAGAGCGTAGGTGAGCACGTCCTCGTCGGAGCCGTTGAAACCCGACAGCTTGCTGGCCTCTGCGACCTGCTTGTCCCATTCGGGCTCCAGCAGATCGGCGGGACGCTGGGTGATCGGCTTCTTGCCGGCCTGCTTCTCGGCCAGCGCGATGACCTCGGGGTTGCGCTCGGCGGGGCTGGCGCCGTAGTAACCGAGCATGAGATCGGCGAACTCGCCGGTCATCCTCTTGTAACGGCCCATCAGCACATTGAACACGGCCTGGGTGCCCACGATCTGGCTGGATGGCGTCACCAGCGGCGGGTAGCCGGCGTCCTTCTTGACGACCGGGACCTCGGCCATCACCTCGTCCATCCGCGCCTCGGCGCCCTGGGCACGCAGCTGAGATTCCATATTGGAGAGCATGCCGCCGGGGATCTGGGAGGCGAAGATGTTCGTATTGACCAAGGTCTTCGACTCGAACTTCTTGTACTTCGGGCGGACCGCCTTGAAGTGGTCACGGATCTTGATGAGGCGGTCCATGTCGAGACCGGTGGTGTAGCCGGTACCCTCGAGCATCTCGACGACCGACTCAGTGGGGTTGTGACCGGGGCCGAGCGACATGGACGAGATGGCCGAGTCGACGACATCCGCGCCGGCCTCGATGGCCTTCATGAGCGAGACCAGGGTGACACCGGTGGTGGAGTGGCAGTGCACGTTGATCTGCACGTCCTTGCCGTAGGTGTCCTTGATGCCCTTGACGATGTCATAGGCGGGCTGCGGCTTGAGCAGTGCCGCCATGTCCTTGAACGCGATGGAGTCAGCGCCCATGTCGAGCAGCTGGCCGGCGAGCTTGACATAGCCCTCGGTGGTGTGTGCGGGACTGATCGTGTAGCAGATGGTGCCCTGGGCGTGCTTGCCCGCCTTCTTCACGGCGGCCATCGCGTGCTCCATATTGCGGGGATCGTTCATCGCATCGAACACGCGGAAGACGTCCATGCCGTTCTCGGCGGACTTGTCGACGAAACGGTCAACAACCTCATCGTTGTAGTGGCGGTAGCCAAGCAGGTTCTGGCCACGCAGCAGCATCTGCAGGCGGCTGTTGGGCATCAGCTTGCGGAAGGTGCGCAGCCGCTCCCAGGGATCTTCATTGAGGAAGCGAATACAGCTGTCATAGGTGGCACCGCCCCAACATTCGACCGACCAGTAACCGGCCGCGTCGATGTCGGCGCATGCATCGACCATGTCCTCCATGGCCATTCGGGTGGCAAACAGGCTCTGATGGGCATCGCGCAGCACGAGTTCGGTGATACCGATCTCCCGCGGCTCGGAAACCTCAATTTCTCGCGGACTCATGGCGCCATCCTCCCACGCGGGGCAGGCCAGGCGATGGCAGGGTGGGTGTGGAATGAGAGTCTCAAAGAGTGAACACTGTTCAGTTCGGTGAGTGCCGCATCGGACCCCGGCGGAGAACTCAATCCTGCTGAGCCTGAGCTGCTGCCCGTGCCCCTGCGGCGACGGCCTTCTCGATGACCTCCAGATCGTCGTCGTCGATGGCAGTGGAGCAGAACCAGGCCTCGAAACCGCTCGGTGCCAGCCACAGCCCGGCGTCCAGGGCGGCGTGGAAGAAGCGCGAGAAGGCCGCGCGATCCTGGCGCGAGGCCGACGCGAAATCGACCACCGGCTCGTCGGCGAGGAAGACACTGAACAGGTTGGACACCTTGTTGAGCCGGTGGGCTACCCCGACCGCGTCCAGTGCCCGGTCGACGATGCCGGCCACCTGCTCGGCGATCGAGTCGAGGCGCGCATAGGCATCGGAATCCATGAGACCCAGAGTCGCCAGCCCCGCCGCGCAGGCCGCCGGATTGCCCGAGAGCGTACCGGCCTGGTAGATGGATCCCAGCGGGGCGAGCTGGTCGAGCAGCTCGGCACGGCCGGCCACTGCGGCAAGTGGCATGCCGCCACCGATCACCTTGCCGAAGGTGAACAGATCGGGTGTCCAGCCATCGCGCTGCCCGGTCAGGCCCCAGGCGCCGGTTGCCGAGACCCGGAAACCGGTCAGCACCTCGTCCTGGACCAGCAGCGCGCCGTGGGCGTGGGCGATCTCGGCGAGCCGACGGTTGAAGTCCGGCGGCGGCACGATGACGCCCATATTGGCCGGGACGCCCTCGGTGACGATCGCCGCGATCTGCTCACCTCGTGTTGCGAACAGTTCCGCCACGAGATCGAGGCGTCCGTAGGGCAGCGCCACGGTGTCGGAGGCGATGGCCTGGGGAACCCCGGGCGAGTCGGGCAGCCCGAGGCTGGCGACCCCCGAGCCGGCGGCGACCAGGAAGCTGTCGGCGTGCCCGTGGTAGCAGCCGATGAACTTCACGATGAGCGGGCGCCCGGTCACCCCGCGAGCCAGCCGCGCAGCGGTCATCACCGCCTCAGTGCCGGAGCAGGTGAACCTCACCCGCTCCACCGCACCGGCCATCCGGGCCACCACGGCCTCGGCCAGCCTCAGCTCCACCTCGCACGGCGCGCCGAACGAGGTGGATCCGGCCACTGCCTGCTGCACGGCCTCCACGACCGCCGGGTGGGCGTGCCCGGCGATCATCGGCCCCCAGCTGCACACCAGATCGACATAGCGCCTGCCGTCCACATCGGTGATGTGGCTACCGTGCGCCTCGCGCACGAACCTCGGAGTGCCGCCCACCGAGGGATAGGCACGCACTGGAGACGAGACACCCCCTGGCATCGCCTCGAGGGCGCGGGCGAACAGTTCATCGCTTCGGGACATGGATGGATCTCCTTGTCGAAAGGGTGATGACGGGCCCAGCGGGCAGACCGGCCAGCCTCATGAGCGGCCCTGGGAACGCAGCCATCCGGCCACCTCAGTAGCCCAGTAGTTGACGATGAGCGAGGCGCCGGCGCGCTTGACAGCGGTGAGCGCCTCGAGGATGCAGCGCTTGCGGTCGATCGCGCCGGCTCTCGCCGCGAACTCGATCATGGCGTACTCCCCCGACACCACATAGGCAGCAACCGGTACGTTCGAGATCTCGCGCGCCTTGGTGAGCACGTCCAGATAGGCCAGCGCGGGTTTGACCATGACGATGTCGGCGCCCTGGGCCAGATCGAGCTCGACCTCGCGCAGGCCCTCGATGACATTGGCGGGATCCTGCTGGTAGGCGCGCCGATCGCCGGTCAGTTGGCAGTCCACCGCCTCGCGGAAGGGACCGAAGAAACCGGAGGCGTACTTCGCGGAGTAGGCCATGAGCACGGTGTCGCAGTGACCGGCCCGGTCGAGTGCCTCACGGATGACGCCGATCTGGCCGTCCATCATGCCCGAGGGGCCCAGCATGGCCGCACCGGCGTCGGCAAGGGTGCAGCTCATCTTGGCGTAGAGCGGCAGTGTGGCGTCGTTGTCGACGCTGCCGTCGGGGGCCAGGACGCCACAGTGCCCGTGATCGGTGAACTCGTCGAGGCAGACATCGGCCACGACCGGCAGGCCGGGCTCGGCCTCGACCGCCCAGCGAACGGCATTCGCGAGGATCCCCTCGGGGTTCCAGGCCTCGCTGCCCTGCGGGTCACGATGCGCCGGGGTCGCGAAGAGCATCACCGCGCCGACCCCCGCCTGGGCCGCCTCGTGCACCGCGCGCTGCAGCGATGCCTTGGTGTGCTGGCGCACGCCGGGCATCGCGGCCAGCTCGCGGGGCTCGTCCAGGCCCTCGACGGCGAACAGCGGCAAGACGAAGTCGGCGGGGTCCAGCCGGGTCTCCGCCACCATCGCGCGGATTGCCGCTGTGCGGCGCAGCCGGCGAGGACGCTGGACGATCCGCTCGGCGCTCAGCTGTCCGGTCTGCTCAAGAGGACTTTGGGCAATGGTCATGGGGTGACTCCTTCGACGGCTGGACGTGAACCACGGGGGTTGGGGCAACAGCCGGCACCGCACCACCCGCCCGAGCAGGTACGCGCCTCACCGGTGAGGAAGCCGGCGACGAGGCGAGCGAGTTCGTCCAGGAAGGCGGGCTGGGCACCCACAGTCGCCACCCGCGTGAATCCGAGCCCGAGGTTACCCGCCGTGGCGCTCGCCTCGGTGTCGAGGTCCCACACGACCTCCATGTGGTCGGTGAGGAAGCCGATCGGCGAGCAGACGACATGACGTACGCCCTGCCTGGCGAGCCGATGCAAGACATCGTTGATGTCAGGCTCGAGCCAGGGTGTCCGCGGCGAACCGCTGCGCGACTGGTAGGCCAGCTCCCAGCTTGGTGCCAGGCCCCGGTCGGCCAGGGCCGCCATCACCGTGTCGATGAGCCGGCGGTGCTGGGCGACATAGGCGCCGCCGTGCGGGCCGGAGCTCGCGGCCATGGCCGTAGGGATGGAATGCGTGGTGAACACAAGGTGCGCGTCGGGAGCCTCACGGAAGGCCTGCTCCAAGAGCTCCACCTGGCAGCTCGCCAGCGCGCCCAGCTGGGGATAGCAGCCGATCTTCACGACACCGAGCGTGCGTCCCCGTGGCAGGGCAGTGAACAGTTCCTCGCGATAGGCACGGCACCCGGAATACGACGAGAAGGGCGCGGCGGCCAGCGCGAGCACCCGCCGGGCGCCCTGCTCGGCCAGCTGAGCCAGGACCGGCGCCATGAGAGGTGCCGAATGGCGGTTCGCCGTGACGACGGGCAGCGCGAGGCCACGCGCCCCAAGCCGCTGCTCGAGAGCACGGGCCAGTGCCCGATGCTGCGCGTTGACCGGGCTCACCCCGCCGAAGTGGGCGTAGTGCCCGGCCACCTCGTCGAGACGCTCCTGGGGGATGTGTCCCCCGCTGACCCGGCGCAGGAAGTCGGGGACCTCGTCCATGGACTCGGGTCCCCCGAAACCCAGCACCACCACTGCGTCGAAGGCGGGGCTCATCTGCCGGCCTGCTCGACGCGAGTACGAGGGCCGGTGCCACCACGATGGGCATCGCGGGCAGCGTCGAGAACGGCATCAGTCCTGGAACGGGCATCGGCGATGCAGTCGGGGATGCCCACACCGTGCAGGGCGCTTCCGGCGACGGCCCAGTGCGGATGCCCGTCGCGCAGTGCGGCATCGACGGTCGCGGCCCGCCCGAGGTGACCGACTGTGTACTTCGGCATGAGACCGGGCCACCGGGAGATCTCCACCAGCCGGGGCCGGGCACGCACTCCGAGGAGCGGGCCCACGTGGACGAGCGTGGCGGCGACCAGCTCGTCATCGGGAGCCGCGCACAGCGGTCCGCGCTTGTCCGGGACGAAGACCCGCACGAGCACACTGTCCTCGGGTGCACGGCCGGCAAACTTCACCGAGCTGACGGTGAGCCCGCTGAAGGAGCCCTCGTCGGCCTCGAGCCAGCCCTGGGACTCGGGCACCGTATCGAAGTCGCTGCTCTTCCAGCCGAGCGAGACGATGGTGGTGGACGCCAGCGGCACCTCGGCGAGGGCCTGTGCGGCGCCCGGCACGGTCCGCGACAGCAGCAGCCGGGAGCTGGCGACCCCGCCTGCCAGGATCACCGCATCGGCATCGACCCGCTCGCCATTGTCGAGCGCGATGCCCTGGTCGTCGAGGCCGCTCACCGCGACGCCGGTGCGGATCTGTGCCCCAGCGGCCCGCAGGGCCCGATCCAGGGCGTCGACCAGCTGGCCAAGACCACCGCGCACGGTGGCGAACATCGACGCGCTCGGGCCGCCCGTCGATGTGGCGCCGGCGGCCTTCCGGCGCCGCTCGCGTCCCTGGGCAAGCGAGGCCACCATGAGCGAGCGGTACTCCTGTTCGCTGGCTCGCAGGCTCGGCAGCACCGCGTCCAGGCTGAGCTCGTCGACCCCGGCACCGTAGATGCCACCGACCATCGGATCGGCGAAGCGGCGCACGATGCCGTCGCCCAGCCGCTTGCGCAGGAAGTCCCCGATCGCGATGTCCCCCTCGCCGAGCTGACGCGGGATGAACAGGTCCAGCCCGGCTCGCAGCTTGTCGGGCCAGGAAAGCACCGAGGTGGTGACGAACGGCCACATCCTGGTGGGAAGCACCATGCCCATTCCGGCTGGCATCGGACGCAGCTTGCCGCGCGAGAGCAGGCTCACCCGGCGCCCGCCGCCGGCACCGATGACCTCGCCGGACAGGCCGAGCTCGTCGATGAGCTGCAGCGCGGCCGGCCGGTACCGGACGAACGAGTCGGGCCCGGCCTCGACGACGAAACCGTCCCGGTGCACGGTGTGCAGCTTGCCTCCCAGGCGGGGGCCGGCCTCGAAGAGGCTGACGCGGGCTCCGCGGCGCACGCCCTGCCATGCGGCAGCCAGCCCGGTGATGCCCCCGCCAACGACCACCAGGTGCAGGTCCTGGTCCGCCGGCGGTGTCGAGTGGCGCGAGGGCTGGGTGGTGACGGTGTCCATGGCTGTCAGACCAGGCTCGGCTCGCGACGGTCGTGCCCGCGCATGCTCCGTGGCACATAGGGGCACAGCGGATCCGATTCCAGCGGATCTCCGGTCCAGGCAGCGGCCCGGGCCCGTGAGCCTCCGCACCAGCGGTTGAACTCGCAGACCCCGCAGGAGCCCTTGAACTCCTCGGGACGGCGCAGCGCCTTCATGAGCTCGGTGTCGCGGTAGAGCTCGACGAGGCTACGCTCGCGAACATTGCCGACGCTGGTCGGCAGGAAACCCGAGGGCATCACCTCGCCCAGATGGGAGACGAAGACGATGCCGTTGCCATCGCGAATGCCGAAGCCGCGCGAGGCCTTGCTGTTCTCGATCTCCTCGCGCGTCTTCCCGGCGCGCAGCAGGCGCTGGGCGGTGATGCGCCGGTACTGCATGGCCTCGGTGGTCTTGATCCGGAAAGGCGCATCGTGTGCCCGCTGGCCCCACTCGATGAGGGTGCGCTCGGCGTCCCCCGGGCTCATCTCGGTCAGCTGGGCGCCCCGGCCGACCGAGATGAGGAAGAACAGGCTCCACTGCATGATCTCGTAGTGGGTGAGGAGCTCGTACATGGCGTCGAGGTCGTGCACCGTCTGATCGGTGATGAGGGTATTGATCTGCACGGGAATGCCCACCTCATTGGCCTGTGCCAGCGCGGCAAGGGTGGCGTCGAAGGTGCCGGGCACCTGTCGCACCCCATCGTGGTGCTCGGCCACCGAGCCGTCGAGGCTCAGCGACATGGCCTGCACGTTGAGGGCCTTCATCTCGGCCATCCGCTGCTTGCTCAGCAGCGGCGTGACGGCCGGCGCCAGGGAGACGCCCAGGCCCCGATCGTTCGCGCCCCGGATCAGCTCGTCGAGATCGCCGCGGCGCATCGGGTCGCCACCGGTCATGATGACGTGGGGCGCCGGGGTGCCGAAGCGGGTGATGTCATCGAGGAGAGCCAGCGCCTCAGAGGTGCTCAGCTCGCCGGGCGCGGGCTCGGGCTGGGCGGTGGCACGACAGTGTCGGCAGGCCAGCGCGCACGCAGTGGTCAGCTCCCAGTAGATGATCATGGGTGCGCGATCGTAGGCCCAGTTGACGGGCTTGACAGAACCGATCCCAGCCGGACGAGGCATGATCAATGTCCTTTCGCAGAGGTGGAGGCGCTGGTGTGCACAAGATCGACGATGTGCGCCAGCGTCCGCGGATCGGTGTCCTTGGGGACACCGTGCGCAAGATTGACGATGTGGGCGGGCGCGGCGGCACCGCTCGCAAGGACAGTCCGCAGGTGCTCGTCGAGCCGGGCGGGCGTGGCGGTGAGCAGATCTGGATCGACATTGCCCTGCAGGACGGTCCGGCCACCGAGCAGTCGGTTCGCCTCGTCGAGGCTCAGGTCCGAGGCGACCCCCATGACATCGGCACCCGCGTCGCGCATGGCCACCAGCAGGCGCGCCGAGCGCGTGCCGAAATGGATGCGAGGTACGCCCAGGCGCCCGATGCCCCGCAGCACGAGCGCGGAAGCCGGCTGGACGTGGACCAGGTAATCGGCCGGGTCGAGTTCGCCGGCCCACGAGTCGAACAGCTGGACGGCGCTGGCCCCCGCCATCACCTGGGCCCGGAGGAAGTCGAGGCTGATGCCCGCCACCCAGCGCAGCAGGGCGGCGAAGGCATGAGGGTGTTCGCGCATGAGGGTGCGGGTACGGGGATGGGTGCGATCGGGCCGGCCTTCCACGAGATAGGACGCGACGGTGTACGGCGCGCCCGCGAAGCCGATGAGCGGCACGGGGCCGAGCTCGGCGACGGCCCGGCCGACCGCCGCGCGGATCGGGGCGAGGGCATCGTCCTCGAGAGTGGGCAGCGCCTCGATCTGCTCCGGGTGGCGGATAGGGTTGGCGATCACCGGGCCCACCCCGGGCTCGATGTCGACGTCGAGCCCGGCCAGCCGCAGCGGCACCATGATGTCGGAATAGAAGATGGCGGCATCGACGCCGTAGCGGCGCACCGGCTGGAGGGTCAGCTCGCTGGCCAGCTCAGGGTCGAGGCAGGAATCGAGCATGGTGCTGCCCCTCCGGGCGGCGCGGTACTCGGGCAGCGAGCGTCCGGCCTGGCGCATGAACCACACCGGGGTGACGGCTGGGCGAACTCCGCGGCAGGCACTCAGGAAGGGGCTGGCTGCCAGCACACCGGTACGGCTGGGGTGCGAGGGCGGCAGCATCTGCGCCGTGCCTGCCGCGCACTTCTCGGGCACCCCCAGCGTGGTCGCCACCGTAGCGGCAACCCGCGCTGGCTCGGGGCCGGCGCATTCCACCGGGTCAATCCCCAGCTCGCGTGCCGCAGCGGCGGTGGTAGGCCCGGCGGCAACCATCGGCGTGCCCTCCGGCCAGAACTGTTCGCCCAGCCCCTGGCGCAGGGCCTGCACGGCGCTGGGAGAGCGGACGACGACCGCAGAGAACTGGCCGGACGCCAGCGGGGCGGCGCTGTCGGGACGCT
This sequence comes from Propionibacterium cyclohexanicum, assembly GCF_900111365.1. Classification (GTDB taxonomy): domain Bacteria; phylum Actinomycetota; class Actinomycetes; order Propionibacteriales; family Propionibacteriaceae; genus Propionibacterium; species Propionibacterium cyclohexanicum. Next base: position 31,179 of record NZ_FOGZ01000016.1, on the reverse strand, counting down.
CACTGCGCGCACGGGTGGTGTAGACGGGTGCCGTCACCACCCGCCAGCCACCAGCCGCCAGCGCTGCCGGAAGCTGCGGCCGGGCGATCTCGCTGCCAGGAAGCAGGACGAGCGGCACCCCGGCGATGAGGTGGCCGAAACCGGGCAGCACCTGGGAGTTGAGCGCCTGGGCCAGCGCCTCACCGGTGGGCGCGGTGTGAATGGCGGCTGCCAGGCCCTCGGGCAGGCTGGCGGCGGTGCCTCGTCCGGTGCACCAGACGAGTGCGCCATTGCCCAGCGCCGCGCTGACGGCCCGCTCGAGCGCCTTGTCTCCCACCAGCTGGCCCAGATGCCCCCAGGTACGCGGGGAGGTGACGACGAGCACGGTGCCCGTGGCGCAGGCGGCAAGCATGCCCACCAGCCGGTGCGCCGGTGCCGGGTCCGCCGCCGTGCTCACCTCCAGCCAGGGATCGATCGTCGTCTCGATGCCCCAGGCGTCCAGCTGCTCGGCATCGCGCTCGTTGGCGTCGGGACGGACCAGCAGCACTGGAGGCGGCCACGCCTCGGTGCCGCTGAGCGCGTCCTGCCCGACGGCGCTCATGCCCGCCCCATGAGCTTCGCCGCCACGCGCTCCCCGAGCCGGGTCGCGTCGCCCAGCCGGTCGTCGCCGAGGGTGGTGCGCAGCTCGACGTGGGCGTGCTCGACCCCCCGATGGTCGCTGAGCTCGGCGATGAGGCCCAGCGACGAACCGGTGAACTGGCAGTAGGCCCCGATCGCCGTCGTGCAGGTGGCCTGGACCCCGGACAACACCTGGCGCTCGGCAACGACCCTCAGCCTGCTGTCGGGGTCGTCGAGGTGGGCCACCGCCGCAGCCCATGGGTGGTCGCATCGCATCTCGACGGCCAGCGCGCCCTGCGCCGGCGCAGGCACGAGAACAGCGGGATCGATGAGCTCGGTGATCTCGGCGCCTCTTCCCAGCCGGTTGAGTCCCGCCGCCGCAAGCACGGCGGCATCGACCACGCCATCTCGGACCTTCCGGACCCGGGTGTCGACATTGCCCCGGATGGGAACGATGCGCAGGTCAGGGCGCCGGCGAGTCAGCGCGGCCGCACGCCGCGGGCTGGAGGTACCCACCCGCGAGCCCTCCGCCAGCGCGTCGAGACCGATACCGGCGCGGCTCACCAGGGCATCGCGTGCCACGGCGCGTGGCGGGATCGCCACCACCGAGAGACCCTCGACGGGCGCGAAGGGCAGGTCCTTGAAGGAGTGCACGGCGACGTCCACCTCACCGGCCACCAGCACATCGCGCAGCCGTGCTGCGAAGGCGCCCGGGCGCGGCGGCGACGAGAGCGGAATGCGCACATCGTCGCCCTCGGTGCGCACGCTCACGAGTTCGGTAGCCAGGCCGGTGGCCTTCTCGATCATCGCGGCCACCAGGCCGGACTGCGCCATCGCCAGCGCCGAAGCCCTCGTACCGATGAGCAGCGTGCGTCCCCTCATTGCTCCACCTCGATCCCGAACAGGGTGGCGAGCGCTTCGGTGCATTCCTCGAGCCGACCCTGCTCCACCAGCTGGGAGACCCGCACCATCGGTGTGTGCAGCAGCGCGCCGGCGGCATGGCGCAGTGAGCGCTCGACCGCCGCCGCCACCTCCTCGGACTCCTTGGCGTGACAGCGAGCGATCTCGGCGTCCACGAGCATCGCGACATGCTGGCGAAGTGCCGCCACCAGCGGATCGGCGGCTCGCGAGCGCTCCTTGGCCAGGTACTCGCGCACTCCGTGCTCGACGACCCGCTGCGCCTCCTCGATCACCTCTGCCTGTGTCCCATTGGCCTTGGCGACCACCTCGGCGAGACTTACCACTCGCACGCCGGGAAGTTGTGCGACCGACGCGGCGACGTCACCGGCCAGCGAGAGATCGACGACCGGGAAATCGGCGACAGCCGGGGCCGCGAGCTCGGGGCGGGCAGCCAGCACGGTCTGCTCGTCGAGCACCACGCCATTGCCGGAGCAGGTGACCACCAGCTGGGCCTCCCGCAGCGCGGCGACCAGACTGCCGCCGGGCACCGGGCGCACCTGGTGGTGGGCCGCGAACTCGGGTGCACGCCCGCTCGCCGACCAGCACATGATCTCCTTGGCGCGGCGCGAGACGAGCTCGGCCACCACCACCCTGGCGAAGGAACCGGTGCCGACAAGCAGAACGCGGGTACCGCGCAGATCTGCGCGGCCCCGCGTGGCAAGGTCCAGTCCCACTCCCGCGGCGGAACGCCCTACGGCACCCAGCGAGGTCGTCGAGGCCACCGTCCGCGAGGTATGCAGACAGGAGTGGAAGAGGCGGTGCAGCCGGGCCGTGCACTGGCCCCGCTCGGAGGCGCTCTCATAGGCGCGGCGCAGCTGGCCGGCCACCTGCTTGTCGCCGATGACGGCCGAGAGCAGACCGGCACCCACTGTGAACAGATGGCGCACGGCCGCCTCATCGCTCGTCACCGACAGCCCAGCCAGCATGAGCGGATCGACCTGGGGACACAGGGCTTCCAGCTCCCGGCGCACCAAGGCCAGCACCGTGTCCGCGTCCGTCCCGTCGCAGACATCGGTCACGAGCTCGAAGCGATTGCAGGTGCTCAGCAGCACTGCCCCGGCGATCGCCGGCTCGCGGGCCATGACGCGGGCCGCCAAGGCGTCGGCGGGCCCCACCGAGGCCAGCGCCGACAGCGACGCGGACTCGTGATCGACGCCAACCACGTGGATGTGCACCGCAGAATGCTAACCCGGGGACTTGCGCGAACAGCAGTCCCGAAGTGCCCAGGGCGAGCGTCCACCGCGATCGGCCATACTGAACCGGTAGCGCAGTCCAGGCCAAGATCAGGAAGTGAGTCCGACGTGTGCGGTTTCATGAGCTTCATCTCCACCGACAGCCTGCGGGACGAACGGGTCGAGCAGGTGCGCGAAGGAATGGCCCAGGCCCGTCACCGCGGACCGGACGACACGAACGTCTGGCACGACGAGCGGACCTGCTTCGGCTTCAACCGGCTGTCGATCATCGACATCGAGAACTCGGGGCAGCCACTCAAATGGGGACCCCCGGAGTCGCCGCAGCGCTACTGGATGGTCTTCAACGGAGAGATCTACAACTATCTGGAGTTGCGCGCAGCGCTGGCCCGCGACGACGGGGCAGTCTTCCATACCGAGGGTGACGGCGAGGCCATCGTCGCCGGCTATCACTTCCACGGCGCGGCATGGGTGGAGCAATTGCGCGGCATGTTCTCCTTCGTCATCTGGGACTCCCAGGAGAAGCTGGCTTTCGGGGCACGCGATCCCTTCGGCATCAAGCCGCTCTACGCGGGCCGCACCCCCGACGGCTTCGTCTTCGGCTCCGAGGCCAAGAGCGTGCGGGTGCTCACGGGGCAGCCGATCGTCGACACCACTGCCCTGCAGCACTATCTGGTGCTGCAGTACGTGCCAGAGCCCGACACGATGGACACCGCCATCTCGAAGATCGAATCGGGCACCAGCTTCACCGTCAGGGACGGCGCACTCGAGCAGCACCGCTACTTCACGCCCCGCTTTGCGTCCACCCCGGTGCGCACGCCCGACGAGCAGGAGGAGCTCTACGACCGCATCCTCAAGGTGCTCGACGACTCGGTGGCCAAGCACATGCGTGCCGACGTGACAGTCGGCGCGTTCCTGTCCGGAGGTATCGATTCCACCGCCATCGCGGCGCTCGCCAAGCGCTACAACCCCGATCTGCTCACCTTCACCACCGGCTTCCGGGTGGACGGCTATTCCGAGGTCGACGTCGCGGACGACTCGGCGAAGGCGATCGGGGTGGAACACATCACGCGCTGGGTGAGCGAGGAGGAGCTGACCTCCACGTTGCCGCTCATCGTGTGGTACCTCGACGACCCGGTCGCCGATCCGGCGCTGGTGCCGCTGTATTTCGTCGCCAACGAGGCCCGCAAGAGGGTCAAGGTGGTGCTCTCGGGCGAGGGTGCCGACGAGCTGTTCGGCGGGTACACGATCTATCACGAGCCGCGCAGCCTTGGCCCGCTCGTCTCGCTGCCCAACCCGCTGCGCCGCGGGCTGGCCGCCGTGGGCCGCGCGCTGCCCGACGGCATGCGCGGCAAGGACCTGCTGCGCCGCGGCAGTATCGATCTGGAGGATCGCTACTACGGCAATGCGCGGATCTTCCGCGAGGAGCAGCTGCCGGGCCTGCTGAAGACCTATGACCCCTCGGTGACCTTCCACGATGTCACCGACCCGCTCTATGCCCAGTCGCGCAGCTGGGATCCGGTGCAGCGGATGCAGCACGTCGACCTGTTCACCTGGCTGCGTGGCGACATCCTGGTGAAGGCCGACAAGATGACGATGGCCAACTCCCTGGAGCTGCGGGTGCCCTTCCTCGACAAGGAGGTCTTCGAGGTGGCGCGCCACATTCCGGTGGGCGAGAAACTGGCCCAGAACACCACGAAGTACGCCATGCGCAAAGCCCTCGAGAAGGTCGTTCCGGCACACGTACTACACCGGCGCAAGCTCGGCTTCCCGGTCCCCACCCGGGTGTACCTGCGCGGCGACTCCTATCCCTGGGCCCGCGACATCATCACCTCCTCGCCCACCGAGGAGTTCATCGACCCGAAGGCCGTGCTCAAGCTGCTGGACGAGCACCGGGCCGGGGTGGCCGATCACTCGCGGCGGATCTGGACGGTGCTGGTCTTCATGCTCTGGTACGACATCTTCGTCGCCGGCACGATCGTCCCCGAGGTTCCGCACCCGCACTATCCCCTGCGGCTCTGAGCCCGGGGCTCGCCGGCACACGACGCCGCCTGGGCAAGGTCAGGGCGTCGCTGGACGCAGCCAGGGGAGCTGCCCGGCGCGAACTACCCTGGATCAGAACACAGGAAGGGATTTGCATGCCAAAGCTGCGCTCCAGCGTCACCTACAGCGGACGCCTGATGGCCGGTGCGCGCGCGCTGTGGCGCGCCACCGGGATGACCGAATCCGACTTCGGGCGCCCAATCGTGGCCATTGCCAACAGCTTCACCGGTTTCGTCCCTGGTCACGTGGGTCTTCGCGACGTCGGCAAGATCGTCGGCGATGCGGTCACCGCTGCCGGCGGCATCGCACGCGAGTTCAGCACGATCGCCATCGACGACGGCATCGCCATGGGACACGGCGGCATGCTCTATTCACTTCCCAGCCGCGAGATCATCGCCGACTCCATCGAGTACATGTGCAATGGCCACCAGGCCGACGCACTGGTGTGCATCAGCAACTGCGACAAGATCACCCCTGGCATGCTCAATGCGGCACTGCGCCTGAACATCCCCACCGTCTTCGTGTCGGGTGGCGGCATGGAATCGGGCCGCCCGGTCACCATGGACGACGGCACGGTGACACCCCGCCTCGATCTCATCGATGCGATGACCGCCTCGGTCGACCCCTCCGTCTCGGACGGCGAACTGGCGCGCATCGAGATGTCCGCCTGCCCGACCTGCGGCTCCTGCTCGGGCATGTTCACCGCCAACTCGATGAACTGCCTCACCGAGGCGCTGGGGCTGGCGCTGCCGGGCAATGGCACCACCCTGGCCACCTATTCGGCTCGCAGGGAGCTGTTCAGGCAGGCCGGGCAGCTCGTCGTGCAGCTTGCGAAGCGCTACTACGACGAGGGCGACGAATCGGTGCTGCCGCGCTCCATCGCCACCCGCGAGGCCTTCTCCAACGCCATGACGATGGACATTGCGATGGGCGGTTCGACCAATACGATCCTCCACCTGCTGGCCGCCGCCCAGGAGGCCGGCGTCGACTTCGACGAGGACGACATCGACGCCCTCTCGCGCAAGGTGCCGTGCCTGTGCAAGGTGGCGCCCAACAGCTCCGAGTTCTTCCTCGAAGATGTGCATCGAGCCGGCGGTATCCCGGCCATCCTCGGCGAGCTCAACCGGGCGGGCCTGCTGGACTCCGGCGTCCATTCGGTGCACCACGACTCGCTGCAGGCCTTCCTCGACGACTGGGACATCCGCGGCGGCAAGGCCACGCCCGAATCCTTCGAGCTCTTCAAGGCCGCCCCCGGCGGGGTGCGCACCACCGAGATGTTCAGCTCGACGAACACCTACTCGTCCCTCGACACCGACGACGTCCACGGCTGCATCCACTCGGTGGCGAACGCCTACACCGCCGACGGAGGCCTGGCGGTGCTGCACGGTAACCTCGCGGTCGACGGCTGTGTCGTCAAGACGGCCGGAGTGCCCGAGCACCAGCTCGTGTTCCGGGGACCGGCGAAGGTGACCGAGAGCCAGGAAGAAGCCGTCGACGCCATCCTCAACAAGCGGATCGAGCCGGGCGATGTCGTCGTGATCCGCTACGAGGGCCCCCAGGGCGGCCCGGGTATGCAGGAGATGCTCTACCCGACGAGCTATCTCAAGGGCACCGGCCTCGGCCCGAAGTGCGCACTCATCACCGACGGCCGATTCTCGGGCGGTAGCTCGGGCCTGTGCCTGGGCCATATCAGCCCGGAGGCGGCGGCAGGCGGGGCGATCGGGCTCGTCGAGGACGGTGACATCATCGCCATCGACATCCCCCACCGCACTCTCGATGTCGAGCTGAGCGACGAACAGCTCGCCCAGCGCCGCAGCAAGCGCGACGCCCTCGGATGGCATCCCGAGCATCGTGAGCGCAAGGTCAGCAATGCGCTGAAGGTGTACGGAATGCTCGCGCAAAGTGCCGACAAGGGCGCGTCCCGCCGTAAGCTCTGAGTCCCGCAGCAGGGCGATACCGCCGGTACGCCAACCTCAGCCCAGCTGGGCGATGATGAGCCGCGACGCGCAAGTGCCGCCCCGACTAACGCCGAGGCGGCACCATTCCACGATTGATCAGGTAACGCCCCGACTGACGCCGGGGCGATACCATCCCACGATTGATCAGGTATCGCCCCGACTGACGCCGGGGCGATACCATCCCACGATTGATCAGGTATCGCCCCGACTGACGCCGGGGCGATACCTTTCCACGATTGATTCCTTATGGGCGCACTGCCAGTTGCCCGACAGGCGCTGATGAGGGCAACGCTGCGCTATCTCGAATTGAGGGCTTCCGTTGCCTTGGGCTTGCACACATCGATATCCATAGGCACTCCTCTCGTCGACGAGACTTGTCCGACAAGTATCTCCCCAGGGGGCCGGGATGGCCAGACCCTGGCGGACCTCATCGGGTGAACAGCGTGGAATCGAAGGTGTAGCGCGACGCCCGGTAGACGTGGTGCCCGAACTCCACGACCCCGCCCCTGTCGTCGTAGGTGGTGCGGACCAGGGTGAGCACCGCCGCCCCGGGCTGCTCGCCCAGCTGCTCGGCCTCCACGCGGCCGACCGCCTTGGCGCCGATGGACTGGTGTGCCGTCGCCAAGTGAACGTCGTGCTCGCGCAGGATGTCATAGAGCCCATAGCTCTCCAGCTCGGCGCGCCGGGGCGCCAGGCTCGCCGGTATGAGGTTGTTGAGCAGCGCGATCGGCGAACCGTCGCTGAACCGCAGGCGCTTGACGAAGACGACAGGGGTGTCGATGGGCAGTCCCAGTTCCTGCGACTCCGCATCATCGGCCGGCCGGACGAGATACTCGAGAACCTGGGTGGCGGTCTCATGCCCTGCGCGGGTGAGTTCGGCATCGAGGCTCATGAGCAACTCGGGACGATGGATCTGCGCCGGGGCAACCTGGGTGCCCACACCACGGCGACGGATCACCAGGCCGCCATCGACAAGGCGCTGCAGGGCCTTGCGGGCCGTCGGGCGCGAGACATTGAGCCGGCTGGCCATGGACAGCTCATCCTCCAGACGGGTGCCGGGGGGCAGCGTGCCATCGGCGATCAGCTTGCTGATCGGCTCGCTGATTTGGAAGTAGAGCGGCACCGGGCTGGTCCGATCGATTTTGACATCGACAGCGAAATGAGTGGTCCGATCATCCATGTCGATGTGCCCTGTTCTGCTGTTGCGGTCATTTTTCCGTTTATCTAGCCCCTCTGGAGGGTACGCTGATTCCGGCCTATCGGGCGCTGGTCGTCACTTATTGATGTCCGATTGACGTGATTAGCTGCAAATCGGCACCGTGCCCCGGCTCCATCTGGCTCCATCCGGCTCCACCGGGCACCGCGCCCGGGGCGGATCGGCGAGCCGTCACATCCGGCCTGTGCGACAATCTCCGGTGGCCGGACACTCCAGTCATCGGCCCCGAACACGCCTGCCCGCCGCTCGCGAGGACTCGCCGACGGGGTGGGCGCCAGTGGCAAGGACATAGATGAGTACGACAGAACTGTCGGTGGAGGACTACACACCGGACAAGATCGAGCAGCTGGTGGCCCAGACGCCGCCATCGGGCAAGAAGCGCGCCCTGTGGGTGCTGGCCGCGGTCGCCACCCTGGGCTCGCTGCTCTTCGGCTACGACACCGGCGTCATCGCCGGCGCACTGCCCTATATGTACCTGCCCCGAGCCGCCGGCGGCCTGGGCATGAGCACCCTCGAAGAGGGATGGGTGGGTGGTCTGCTGTGTCTGGGCGCGGCATTCGGCGCCACCTTCGGGGGCCGGCTCTCCGACCGCTATGGGCGACGTCACAATCTGACGCTCCTTGCAGCGGTCTTCATCGTCGGCGCACTGGGCTGCACCCTGTCGGTGAACATCGCGATGCTCTACGTCTTCCGCTTCATCCTCGGCACTGCTGTGGGTGGGGCATCGGCGACCGTGCCGGTCTACCTGTCAGAGGCGGCCCCCAAGAATGTCCGCGGCGTCGTGGTGGCCGTCGACCAGTTCATGATCGTCGGCGGCCAGCTGCTGGCCTACAGCATGAACGCCGTGCTGGCCCAGTACCGGGGTGGTCCGCGGGCCGTCGTCGGTGACGACCCGAGCGGCACCTTCGCCGCGGGCAGCACCCACCCCTGGGAGCAGCTGGAGCACGCGATCGGGCTCACCGTGACCGGTGGCAACGGCGACACCTGGCGATACATGCTCGTCCTGGCGACCATTCCGGCAATCGCCCTGGGATTCGGCATCCGCCGGATGCCCGAATCCGCCCGCTGGTATGCCTCGCACCTCCACGTCCCGCAAGCGATCGGTTCGCTCAAGCGGGTACGCGACGAGCAGTCCGACGACATCGCCGCCGAGCTCGACGAGATGATCGATGTTCAGCGCGCCGAGGCCCACCAGGAACACTGGCGGCTCTCACAGATCTGGCGTACCGCGTGGACACGCAGGCTGCTGCTCATCGGCGTCGGCCTGGGCGTGGCCGACCAGCTGACGGGCATCAACACCGCCATGTACTACCTGCCGAAGGTGCTCAACGCCGCCGGCTTCTCGATGACCGATTCGATCAGCCTCAACGTGGTCTCCGGTGCGGTCTCCTTCATCGGCTCGGCCGTCGGTTTCTGGCTCATCGCCAAGTTCGCGCGCCGTCACGTCGGTATCTACCAGGCCGCGACGATCGTCTTCTTCCTCACGGCGCTGGCCGGCGTTTTCCACTTCTTCATCCAGCCCTTCCAGAACGGCGAGGGCGAGATCACCGGCGCCCCGGCCTTCGCGCCCGTACTCGTCCTGGTCCTGGTGTGCCTGTTCGTGTTCGCCAAGCAGTCCGGCACAGTCAACTGGGTGCTGTTCTCCGAGATCTTCCCGGCGAAGATTCGCGGCACGGCCCTGGGGCTGGCGGTGGGTGCCCTGTGGATCGCCAACGCCCTCGTCGCGGTCGTCTTCCCGATCATGATGGAGGGCCTGGGCGGCTCGCTGACCTATCTCATCTTCGCCGCCTTCAATGTGGCGACGCTGCTGTTCTACCTCAAGATCGTTCCGGAGACGAAGAACCGCAGCCTCGAGGAACTGGAGCTGAGCTTCCAGAAGCAGTACTCCTGAACAGCGCAGGTGGGCCAGCGCGGCGCGACCGCAGATCAGCCCACGACGATAGGGGCCGGTCCTTCTGGACCGGCCCCTATCGTGCGATGGTGACGCTCAGCAAGCCGCCAGGAGATCAGGCCTGGTGGGTGCCCAGCGAGCCGAGCTGCTTGGCAGCCTCGACGATACGAGCCGCCATGCCTGCCTCACCCTTCTTGCCCCACGAGCGCGGGTCATAGGTCTTCTTGTTGCCGACCTCGCCGTCGATCTTCAGGACGCCGTCGTAGTTCTTGAAGATGTGATCGGCGACCGGACGGGTGAACGCGTACTGGGTGTCGGTGTCGATGTTCATCTTGATGACACCGTAGGACACCGCGTCGGCGATCTCCTGGGGAGTCGAGCCCGAACCGCCATGGAAGACCAGGTCGAAGGGCTTGTCCTTGCCGTACTTCTTGCCCGTGGCGTCCTGGATCTCCTTGAGGATCTCAGGACGCAGCTTGACATGCCCGGGCTTGTACGCGCCGTGCACATTGCCGAAGGTCAGAGCGGTGATGTAGCGGCCCTTCTCCCCGGTGCCCAGAACCTCGAGGGTCCGCAGGCCGTCGTCGACGGTGGTGTAGAGCTTGTCGTTGATCTCGCCGGTCACGCCGTCCTCCTCGCCACCGACCGCACCGACCTCGATCTCGAGGATGATGTGGGCCTTGCTGGTGCGCGAGAGCAGCTCGTCGGCGATCTGCAGGTTCTCCTCCACCGGGATGGCCGAGCCGTCCCACATGTGGGAGTTGAACAACGGATCCTCGCCGCGGTCAACGCGCTCCTGGCTGATCTTGATGAGCGGGTTGACGTACTTGTCGAGCTTCTCCTTCTGGCAGTGGTCGGTGTGCAGGGCGATGTTCACCGGGTAGGTCTTGGCCACGATGCGCGCGTACTCGGCGAGCGCCACGGCCCCGGTCACCATGTCCTTCACCCGCTGGCCGGAGGCATATTCGGCACCACCGGTGGAGATCTGCACGATGCCATCGGACTCGGCCTCGGCGAAGCCCTGCAGTGCGGCGTTCAGAGTCATGGAAGACGTCACATTGATCGCCGGGTAGGCAAAGCCACCCTTCTTGGCGCGATCAATCATGTCAGCGTAGACATCGGGAGTTGCAATAGGCATATGTTCTTCCTTTTAGCTCGTCGCCATCTTGGGTGGGTTCCCGGCAACCTGCAGGTCACCGGTGGCAGCCCTGCCCATCCTCTCAAATCGGCTCGGGTAAGTGAACGCGGTCACCAAATGTCGTCACACGCGGCCATGTCGAGGCCGAACCGTCCCCCAGCGTAGGCCCTCACGGCAGCGTCGATACCGCCGGGTTTGGCGTCGAGCAGCGCGAAGGGCACGCTCCACACCGTGTGGTCGGCGCGCTCCACCTGCAGCAGCGGGCCCGGCAGGTCGAAGCGGCGAACTCCCCTGATCGACGAGATCTGCTCCCACCGCAGGTATTCGAGCCGGTCGCCGTTGCGCAGAACCAATCCGGGCCGCTCGACGCGCAGCACCGGACCGGGCTCGATGAGGCGCAGGGCCCGATTCATGTCGTGACGTCGGACGAGTTCGGCGACGAGCCGGATCCAGCCGTAGAGGGCCGGCGCGGCGATCACCAGCACCGACAGCGGCGACCCAGCTCCCCCACCCCCGCCGAAGCCCACATAGAGGATCACGGAGACGATGGTGCCCAGCACCGCGCTGATCGCCTGCTGGACGAGCCGGGCCCGCAGTCTCTTGGCACGCTGCGCCAGCGTTCGGGACTCGACCCCCACACCAAACCCTCGTCTCGTCACGGCCTGCGCCATGGGCTCATCCTAACGAGGAGTGCTGGGTGTCGGCACCGTCGCGGGTCCGGCCCGCCGGCGAGCTCACCCCGCCCGCCGCCTGCCCCGAGGCATGGCTGAGGGCCCAGTGGTACATCGCGATCGCCGCCGCGGCGCCGGCATTCATCGACCTGGTGGAGCCGTACTGGGTGATGGAGACCAGCCGCGAGCAGGCTCCGACCAGCTCCTCGGTCAGGCCGCTGCCCTCGCTGCCGAACACGAGGCAGCTGTGCAGCGGGAGCTCCACGGTCTCCAAGGGCACCGAACCAGGCAGATTGTCCACCCCGATGACGTCCAGCTGCGCCTCACGGCAGAACTGGGCGAAGGAGGCCACATCGGGATGGTGGTGGACGTGAAGATAGCGATCGGTGACCAGCGCGCCGCGCCGGTTCCAGCGGTGGCGGCCGAGAATGTGCACCCCGGCGACATTGAAGGCATTGCCGGTGCGCACGATCGAGCCGATATTGAAATCGTGCTCCCAGTTCTGGATGGCGATGTGCACAGGCTGGCGCCGGGTGTCCAGGTCCGCCACGATCGCCTCGACGCTCCAGTAGCGATAGCGGTCCAAGACATTGCGGTGGTCACCCCCGGCGAGAAGCGCCGGATCCAGCCGTGGGTCGTCCGGCCATGGTTCGGGTGCCGGGCCCACACCGACGTTGACCGCCGTCGGATCGCGTGGATAGACCTCCTCGGAAGACAGCGCGATGTCCTCCTCATCGGCCGGCGAGAATTCAGGGCAGGCGGGATGCACGGTGTCACACGCTACCCTTGAGGGGTGGATCTTCTCATGCAGCTGCCGATCTGGGTGCCCATGATGCCGAGCTGGCTCGATCCGGCGACGATCATTCACAGTCTCGGGAACGGCGCACTGTGGGGCGTGGCACTGATCCTGTTCATCGAATGCGCGATCTTTCCGGTGCTGCCGGGCGACTCGCTGCTGTTCACGGTGGGCATGTTCATCGCCATGGTGCCGCCCTCGATCACCTTCGGGGATCTTCGCACACCGCTGGTCTATGTGCTGGCCTGCCTCATCCTCTCGGTGTTCGCAGTGGGCGGCAATGTCGCCGGCTACTACGTGGGCAAGTATGTCTCCGGATGGCTCTTCAAGCCCAGGGATTCCTGGTTCGGAAAGATCTTCAGCCCCAAACATCTCGCCGATACCCATGACTTCTTCGAACGCTACGGATCGAAGGCCTTGGTACTGGGGCGCTTCGTGCCCTTCGTCCGCACCTTCGTCACGATGGTCGCCGGGGCGGTGGGCATGTCGTTCCGGCATTTCATCGTATGGACGGCCGTCGGCGGGGTGATCTGGGTGTGGGGCGTCACCCTGCTGGGCTATCTGCTGGGCAATGTCTCGTTCATCGGCGACAACATCGACGCCGTTCTGGTTCTCATCGTGCTCATCTCGGTCGTGCCGATGGTCATCGAGTGGTGGCGCGGGCGGCGCAAGCCCGGCGTCGAGCAGGCAGGCGTCGGCGGAATCGAGAACGTGCGCTGAGGACGCTTTTCACGAGGCCGAGGTGCCGGCCCCCTCGCCGGGTTCGCGGCGCTTGATCTGGCCGGGATCGGGCTGGGGCGTCGCCGTGGTCTGCGGTGGTGTCACTGGATTGGTGAACTGCCCGGACTCGATCTGGGGAGTCTGGGCGGCACCGGGACGCTGCACCCCGGAGCCGTAACCCAGCTCGCCGAAATCGACGGCGGGCGTCTGGCGCATCGTCGGGTCGTCGACCTGGAAATAGGCCGCCTTCTCGAAGTGGAACATGGTGGCACTGACATTGGAGGGGAAGGACTCGACCTTCGTGTTGTAATCGCCGACCACCGCGTTGTAGTAGCGCCGGGAATTCGCGATCCGGTCCTCGGTCTCGGAGAGCTGACTGGCCAGCTGGCGGAAGCCTGCGTCGGCCTTGAGCTCCGGATAGGCCTCGGCGACCGCGATGAGGTTGCCGACGGCACCGGTCAGCTGGCTCTCCACGGCACCGCGCTCCTGGGTGGGCACCGCGCCGGCGTCCATCTGGCGGGCTTGGTTGCGCAGCGCCACGATGTCGGAGAGCGTGTTGTGCTCGTGCGTGGCATAGCCCTTGACGGTTTCGACGAGATTCGGGATGAGGTCGTAGCGGCGATTGAGCTCCACGTCGACCTGGCGCCAGGCCTCCTGGAGGGTGTTGCGCAGCCTCACGAGCGCGTTGTAGGGCCCGATGAACAGGCCCGCGACGACGCCGACGAGGACGACAAGGATGACCAGGACGATCAGGAACGCTGACATGACTTCGCCTCCTTCGCCCTTGCGGGCGCCGATGACCACACAGTGCGACGGCGGTGCACCGTCGTTGCGTTCAACCCTAGTGGCACAGCACACCGCCCGACCGCACCCGAGCCCAGATGGCTACCGGCCCGACCGACAATCACCGAGCCCAGATGGCTTCACAGCCCCAGGTCGGCGGCGTCGTAGGCGTACAGATAGGCCAGGCCAGCCGCTCGGATGGCCTGCTCGACAGCGCCTCCTGAGCGATCGACGATGTCGGCCACGCCGATCACCTGTGCACCCTCCTGCCGAAGCGCCTCCACAGCGGTGAGTGCCGAGTTCCCGGTGGTCGAGGTGTCCTCGACGACGAGCACCCGCCGTCCCTGCACGCCCGGCCCCTCGATGCGGCGATGCAGACCGTGCGTCTTGGCATCCTTGCGGACCACGCAGGCATCGACCGGTTGTCCGGCGGCAGAGGCCGCATGGAGCATCGCGGCAGCGACCGGATCGGCCCCCATCGTCAGGCCCCCGACGACATCGAACTGCCACCCGGACACCAGGTCGAGCATGACGCGTCCCACCAGCGGGGCGGCGGTGCCGGACAGTGTGATGCGCCGCATGTCGATGTAGTAGTCGGCCTGCTTGCCGCTGGAGAGCACCACCTGGCCTCGCACGACTGCCTGCTGGGCGATGAGATTGCGCAATGTTTCACGGTCGGTCATGGGGCTGAGCCTAGGCATGTGCCGGTCGATAGGCGAGTCAGGGGACGATCACCCCAGCGGAGGCGGATTCGGAGAGACAGCTTCGTGCTTTTTCTGACGCAAATCTGCGGTTTTCGGCGTCTCGACGGCGCCAAAGACCAACGCCGGTCAGAAAAAGCTCGCCGACGGCACCTGAATCGCCCCAATCTCGAGCAGACGGGCTCAGCTGGTGGCCAGAAGGCACGCCGATGCCACCTGAATCGCCCCAATCTCGAGCAGACGGGCTCAGCTGGTGGCCAGCCGGGCGAACAACACAGACCGCTCGGCGCTGGGAACCAGATCGAGACTCGTCGTGATCGTCATGATCGCCTCATCGGGTACCCGCTCTGGATGGCCCGGGACGGCGTCGAGCACCCAGCTGTCGTGCGAGCGGACGGTCAGCTCACTGGCCGGCGTGATGACCCGATAGTGGTAGGTGTGGGTGCAGTCGCGCACCGTGATCGCGTCGCCGGCCCTCAGCTCAGCCAGATTGCGGAACGGGGAACCATGGGTGATCCGGTAGCCGGCCACCGCGAAGTTGCCGGGCTGGCCCGGCAGCGAGGTGGTGGGATACCAGCCCACGCCCCTGCCCAGCGACCCGGCACCAACGCCCTTGACGACAGCGGCCTGAAGCCCCAACGAGGGAATCGAGATGACGGCAATCGTGTCGCCACCGGGATGCTGGGCATTGGCGGCGCAGGCGATCCGGAAGTCCTCGAGTGCCTGGGCATTGTTCCGCCGGGCGCGCCAGTCCGTGCCCCACACCGACCACGCCACGACGGCGGCAGCAATGACCACGAGCGCCACGAGAGCCGCCACGACAATGGCGAACGCCGAAGGACGGTGCCGCCCCGAGCGTTCCCTGGCCTGCATGCCACCAGCTTAGGGGCGCCGCGCCGTCTCATGGACGCGCCCCCCCAACGCCTTCAGGGCCCACCGGCCCCACCAACGCCTTCAAGGCCTACCGGCCCGGCCAACACATCACCGGGCCTCCCAACCCGGCCGGAAGATCGTGGATGGCGCGCCTACTCGAAGTGCGTGCGGCTGCGCGAGGGAACTGGACTGTTGTGCGGCTCGGCATCATCGAAGGGCTCGGCCCTGCCCCGCCACGAATCCAGTTCTGCGCCGAAGATCCACCGGGAGGGGAAGACCACGGTGTCCACGCTGTGCATCAGTTCGTCGCGGGGAAGCTCACGGCGGCTCGCGAGCAGCACAAGGTTCCCGGCGCGTCGTCCACGCAAGGTGGCAGTTTCGCTGTTCACGGCAAGTTCGGGCAGCAGACCCGCGAAACCGGCGAGCACCCGGTGCGTCCATCCGAAGGGCACATGATCGGTCACATTCATCGCCACGACGCCGTCGGGACGCAATACCCGGGCCAGTTCGCCGGCCGCCTGCACGGTGACCAGCTCACCGGGCACGCTCAACTGACGGAACGCATCGACGACGATGATGTCGGCATAGTCGTCGGGCATGGCACGCAGGCCGGTGCGCCCGTCGACCGGGCGCACCTTGATGCCCGAATGCCGCGGCAGCGGGATCTCGCGACGCACCTCTGCGGTGAGCTCGGCATCGGGCTCGAGCACGATCTGGGCTGACGAGGGTCTCGTGTGGGCCAGATAGCGCGCAAGCGTCATGCCTGCCCCGCCGACATGGATGACGCGCAGCCGCTGCCCGCGGGGCGCCCAGGCGTCGAAGAGCTCGGTGATCCTTTCCATATAGGGGAACTCGACGCGGGTGGGGTCATCGAGGTCGACGAACGAGTGGTCGACGCCGCCGCCATGGACGACGAAGGCGCCCGGCACGTGCTGGTCGGGCATCACGTGCAGGGCGTCGCGCGATGGGTTCGGCTCATGGGCCATATCGGTCATTCTCCCGCAGCTAGCAAGCACCGAGCACCGAGTGCCGCGCGGCCTGCATCGCCCCAGCAAGGATCCGGGGTACAGGCACGCGGATGCCCTCGTCGAGGACGACTTGCCCACCGGCCGGTGCCGACTCAGACGATGTGCACGCCCTCGCCGGACTCGTCGGCGTCGAAGGTGACGCTCTGGTCGTCGTGCACCGTGCCGTCGAGCAGAGCGCGCGCCAACTGGTCCTCGATCGTGGTCTGGATCAGCCGTCGTAGTGGCCGGGCACCGTAGACCGGGTCGAAGCCGACGCGGGCGAGCCACTCGCGGGCAGCCGGCGTGGTCTCCACGGTGATTCGGCGCTCGGACAGTCTCTTGTTGAGACGAGCCAGATTGATGTC
Organism: Propionibacterium cyclohexanicum; assembly: GCF_900111365.1. Classification (GTDB taxonomy): domain Bacteria; phylum Actinomycetota; class Actinomycetes; order Propionibacteriales; family Propionibacteriaceae; genus Propionibacterium; species Propionibacterium cyclohexanicum. The sequence goes on along the minus strand of NZ_FOGZ01000016.1, from coordinate 14,270 downwards.
CACAATCTGGTCGAGGTCCTCGCGGGTGAGGGGGTCGAAGAGCACCAGACCATCGAGACGGTTGATGAACTCCGGGCGGAAGGCCTGGTGGACGACCTTCATGACCTCCTCCCGCTTGGTCTTGTCGTCGAGCGACTCATCGGCGAGGAACTGCGAGCCCAGATTGCTCGTCATGATGAGGATGACATTGCGGAAGTCCACCGTGCGCCCCTGGCCGTCGGTGAGCCGTCCGTCATCGAGCACCTGGAGCAGGATGTTGAAGACATCGGGGTGGGCCTTCTCGATCTCGTCGAGCAGGATCACCGAGTAGGGACGCCGGCGCACCGCCTCGGTGAGCTGGCCGCCCTCCTCGTAGCCGACATAACCCGGAGGGGCGCCGACCAGCCGCGAGACGGTGTGCTTCTCCATGTACTCGCTCATGTCGATGCGCACCATGGCGGTCTCGTCGTCGAAGAGGAACTCCGCGAGAGCCTTGGCCAACTCGGTCTTGCCGACGCCGGTGGGACCCAGGAAGAGGAATGAGCCGGTGGGCCGGTTGGGGTCGGAGATGCCCGCGCGGGCACGGCGCACCGCATCGGAGACCGCCTTCACGGCGTCGCGCTGGCCTATCAGCCGGGCGCCGAGCCGGTTCTCCATGTCGAGCAGCTTCTCGCTCTCGCCCTCGAGCATCCGACCGACCGGGATGCCGGTCCAAGCGCTCACCACCTCCGCTATATCGGAGCTGGTGACCTCCTCGGAAACCATCGACTCGTGCGAGTGGTCCTGCTCGGCGGCGGCAGCCTCGTCCATCTGCTTCTCGAGGGCGGGGATCTCGCCGTAGAGGATCTCGCTGGCCTTCGCGAGATTGCCCTCGCGGGTGTACTTGTCGGCGTCGGTGCGCAGGGCGTCGATCTGGGTCTTCAGCTCGCCGACGCGGTTGAGGCCCTCCTTCTCGGCCTTCCAGCGAGCCTCGAGACCGCGCAACTGCTCCTTGGTGTCGGCCAGCTCCTGGTTGAGGCGATCCAGCCGGGCCCTGGACGCGGCGTCCTGCTCCTTCTCGACGGCGAACTGCTCCATGGTGAGCCGATCCACCTGACGCCGCAGCGTGTCGATCTCCTCAGGGCTCGAGTCGATCTCCATCCGCAGTCGGCTGGCGGCCTCATCGACGAGATCGATGGCCTTGTCGGGGAGCTGTCGGCCGGGGATATAGCGGTTCGACAGCTGCGCCGCCGCGACGAGCGCCGAGTCGGTGATGCGCACCTTGTGATGCGCCTCGTAGCGCTCGCGCAGGCCACGCAGGATGGCGACGGTGTCCTCGACCGAGGGCTCGCCGACGAAGACCTGCTGGAAACGGCGCTCCAGGGCCGGGTCCTTCTCGATGTGCTCCCGATACTCGTCGAGGGTCGTTGCACCGATGAGCCGCAGCTCGCCGCGGGCCAGCATCGGCTTGAGCATATTGGACGCGTCCATGGAGCCCTCGGAGGCGCCGGCCCCGACAACGGTGTGCAGCTCATCGATGAAGGTGATGACCTGTCCCTGGGCCTCCTTGATCTCGTTGAGCACTGCCTTGAGGCGTTCCTCGAACTCGCCGCGGTACTTCGCACCGGCCACCATCGACGCGAGGTCGAGGGAGACCAGCCGACGGCCCTTGAGGGAGTCGGGCACGTCGCCCTTGACAATCCGCTGGGCCAGCCCCTCGACGACGGCGGTCTTGCCGACGCCGGGGTCACCGATGAGCACGGGATTGTTCTTGGTACGCCGCGACAGCACCTGGGCAACGCGGCGGATCTCGGCATCACGGCCGATCACCGGGTCGAGCGTGCCGTCCTTGGCGCGGGCGGTGAGATCGACGGAGTACTTGTCCAGCGCCGACTCACCGCCCTCGGCCTCGGGACTCGTGATGCGCTTGTCCCCGCGTGCCTCGCCGAAGGCCTTCTCCAGCTTCGCGGCGCTCACGCCGGCCCGCTCGAGGATCTTCTGGGCATCGCTCGGCACGGCGGACACCGCGATGAGCAGGTGCTCGGTGCTCACGAACCGGTCCCCGAGCTGTTCGGCCTTGGTCTGCGCATCGGCCAGCACTCGAGCGAAGGAGCCCGACAGCTGGGGCTGGGCGACCGAGGATCCCGAACTCGACGGCAGGGCCTTCAGCGCCTGCTGCGCCTGGGCGTCGATCTGCGCGGGGTCGGCTCCCACTGCAGTGAGCAGCGGGCCCACTGAGTTCTGGGGCACCATGAGCATGGCGTGCAGCAGATGTGAGGGTTCGGCGTTCGGATTACCGCCGGTGAGGGCCAGCCGCACCGCGGCCGTCACGGCGTCCCGGCTCATCGTCGTGAGCTTCTCGGTATCCATTGTTGAGTCATTCTCCTGATGGATCTAGGCACTGAGTCCACTTGACTCAACTTTAGTCCGAGCCCTGCTATTCCCCCCCTGCCGAACTCAGGCCTCCTGGGCCGCAGGCTGGCCGGCCTGCTGGTTCTTCGTGTACGCCGCCTGCTTGAGCAGGGTCACGATGAGCGCCGAGACGAGCGCACCGACGACGATCGACAGCACCCAGGCCCATAGCTTCCCGATGGCGAAGAACACGAAGATGCCGCCATGGGGAGCCATCGACGTGGCACCCAGGCCCATCGACATCGCGCCGGTGACGGCACCGCCGGCCATCATCGAGGGGATGACGCGCAGCGGATCGGCGGCGGCGAAGGGGATGGCCCCCTCGGAGATGAAGGACGCGCCGAGCAGCCAGGCCGCCGTGCCATTCTCACGCTCGGCAGGCGTGTACAGCTTGGGGCGCAGCGCAGTGGACAAGGCCAGGGCCAGCGGAGGGACCATACCGGCCGCCATGACGGCTGCCATCACCTTGAGCGAGCCGGTATTGGCCACGCTGAGGTTCGTGGTGGCGAACAGATAGGCCGTCTTGTTGATCGGGCCCCCCAGATCGAAGCACATCATGAGGCCGAGGATCACCCCGAGAATCACGGCCGATCCACCGGACATGCTCGACAGGCCGCTGGACAGCCAGTTCATGAGCTCCGCGATCGGGCGTCCGAGGACGACGTACATGAGACCGCCGGTGACGAGCGAACCCACGAGCGGAATGATGACCACGGGCATGAGGCCGCGCAGCCAGCGGGGCGGGTTGAGGCTCGTGAAGTAGAGGGCCACCAGGCCGCCGAGGAGGCCGCCGACGATCGCGCCGATGAAGCCGGCGCCGGTGAGTCCGGCCACCGCGCCGCCGACGAAGCCCGGCACGATGCCGGGACGCTCCGCGAGGCCGAAGCCGATATAGCCGGCCAAGGCGGGCAGCAGGAAGCCGAAGGCCGCCTTGCCGACGGCGAAGAGCACCGCGCCGATGTAGGTCATCACTGCCGATCCGCCCAGCGCATGGGCGGTGGCCTGCGGCAGATTGGTGAAGCTGTTCTTCAGGGCGATGTCCAGGCCGTTGGTGGCGATGTCATAGCCGCCGAACAAGAACCCGAGCGCGATGAGCAGGCCTCCGGCTGCGACGAACGGGATCATGTACGAGACGCCGGTCATGAGCGACTGCTGGATGCGCTTGCCCCAGCCGATCTGGGACTTCTCCTCGGGCTCCGCCTCGCCGGCGGTGCCCTTGACGCGGTGGGCGTGCGGATCGTCGATGGCTGCCAGTGCCTCCTCGACCATGACATCGGGTTCGTTCACCGCTCGCTTGACGCCGGACTCGATGACCGGTTTGCCGGCGAAGCGCTCCCTGCCCTTGACTCCCACATCAGTGGCGAAGATCACCGCATCGGCGGCCGCGATGGTGGACTGCGGCAGGGGCGTGTAGCCGCTGGAGCCCTGCGGCTCGGCCTGCAGGTCGACGCCGGCCTTCTTGCCCGCCTCGGTGAGATAGTCGGCGGCCATATAGGTGTGCGCGATACCGGTGGGGCAGGCGGTCACGGCCACGATGTGGCGCATCGGGCCGACCGGCGCGTCGGGCCCTGCCCCTTGCTGTGGCTGCGCGGCGCCTGCGGGCACGGGCGGCTCGGCGGGAGCGCCCTGCTCAGGCTCCACGACGCCGCGCACCAGGGCGACGATCGCATCGGCATCGGGGGCGGTCCGCAGCGACTCGACGAAGTCCTTCTTGACCATGGCCCGGGCGAGCTTGGTGAGCAGTTTCATGTGCTCCTGCCCGCCGTGCTCGTCGGCGGCGATGAGGAAGACGATGTCGGCCGGCCCGTCGGTGCCGCCGAAGTCGACCGGGCTGCTCAGCCGGGCAAACCCGAGCGAGGGCTGCTTGACGGCGGCGGAGCGGCAGTGCGGGATGGCGAAGCGGCCGGGCATACCCGTTGCGAACTTGGCCTCGCGGGCCAGGGCGTCCCTGGCGAGGCCATCGGCGTCTGCGCGACCCGCGTCGGCTATGATGCGCGCCAGGCCGGTGATGACGTCCTGCTTCGTGGCACCGAGGTCCACGTCGAGGGCGACGAGCCTCGGCTCGATGAGTGATTCAGGCATTGCGGGGGTCCTCTCGTGATTCACAACGATGTGACATGGACTGACACGCCGTCAGCCCGTTCGGGTAGGGGGATGGTGGAGCCGGGCAGCGATGCGGCAGCGGTGCCCCATGCGACGGCGGAGCGCAGGGCCGCAGGCGGCTCGGCGCCGGAGGTCAGGCCGATGAGCAGCCCGGCCAGGGAGGAGTCGCCGGCTCCCACCGTGGAGCGCACCTCGACCGGCTCGGCGACGGCGTGCCAGGCAGCGTCGGCCGTGACGAGCAAGGCCCCGGCCCCGCCGAGGGTGACCATCACCGTGGGGATGCCCAGCCGCACCAGCTCGCGGGCCCGCTCGACGACCGGCATCACCTCGCCACGGGCCGCCCCGGCCTCGAGTGCCTCCCCATCGCCGCCGCAGATCTGGGCCAGCTCTGCCGAGTTGGGCTTCACGAGATCGGGTGCTGCCCCGGGAAGCGCAGCGCCGAGCGCTCGCAGCGGCGCGTCGGAGGTGTCGACGCCGATGCGGACGCCGGTGCCGCGCAGCCGCCGGACCATCGAGGCATACCAGTCATCGGGCAGGCCAGGCGGTAGCGAGCCGGTCATGACAACCCATTCGGCACCATTGGCAGCATCCAGCACGGCCTTCTCCAGGCGCTGCTGCTCGGCAGGGCCAAGCCGGGGGCCAGGAGCATTGAACTTCGTTGTCGTACCGTCCGGCTCGGTGACGGTCAGATTGATGCGCACCGGTTCGGTGATGCTCACTCCTACGTGGGCCAGGCCAGCCTGGTTCATGCCCACGACCAAAGGATCGTGCTCGGCGGCGGGCACCACGGCAAGAGTCGGCACGCCGGCCCCGTGCAGGGCTCGGGAGATGTTCACTCCTTTGCCGGCAGCGACGGTGGAAACCTGCTCGAGCCGGTGGACGCGCCCGCGCACGATGGGACCGGGCAGCGAGGCCGAGCGGTCAAGGCTCGGATTGGGCGTGACGGTGACGATCATCCCTGATCCACCTCGATCGCTCGATCCTGTCGGTAAGTCGTTGTTGAGCGGGCGCTGCCACGGCCGCGCCGCAGCGTTGTCCCCAGTGGCAGAGGAAACACGGGACCACCTCCATTGGTCGTCGTGCCCCGCGGCAGCCGCGGAGCGGGTTCTCGGGGATCCTGGCGAACTGCGATGTTGCGAGGGTGGCTGCCTGGGGCAGTGCGCTGGGTGCGTATGCCGTTCCGCGTGCCTGTCCGTCGTGGACATCCGGGATCCTTACATCGATCATACCCGATTATGTTGCTTTCCAGCAGTCCTCTGGCGGAGAAACTCACTCACAATCACATGTGCTCACGCCGTACCCACATTCGACCCGACGAGCGCTATGCATTGGACACGCGCCGCTGTGCACACCCCGGATGCGCGTGGCGAGCCTGCGCATCCAGATCATCGCGCTGAGCTGGACGCGGCGCTGGGAGACCCCGCCGGGGAGGGCGAGGTGTCGATCACCTGGTCAGCGGCGGGCGCCCCGACCGGCGCCACCGCATTCCACCGGTCGAAGTTCAGCGAGATCCCCTCGGTACTGAGATGGATCGGTAGCAAGCTGTCCACGGCCGCCACGACGGTCTTCTTCCCACCATTGCTCACGGTGTACGCCGGGATGCCGGCGGCATCCTCGCGGCTCACCGTCGCCTCGAAGTCGGCGGCCGACAGGGTGGAGAAGAGGTTCTGGATCACCTGGCGAGGGGACATCCGCACGATCTCGTCGCGCAGTGCCGCATCGACCGTGACCCATCTGTCGCCGATCTGGGTGGCCTGCTCGTCGCTGAGCTTGCCCTCCTGGACCCAGTAGGCCTTGTTCCCCTTGACATATCCAGCCCCGTCGACGACGAGCACCTCATAGACCACGTCGGCGTAGCGGGAGCTGGCGTGCATGTTCGTGCCGTCGAGGGTGCCGGTCTCCTCAATGCTCACGGTGCGAGACTTCGTGTCGGTGCGGGTGCCGCTCATGTGCACCGAGCCGGCGGCGGCAGCAGCCTTCTGCACCCCCGCGAGCAACTGCGAGGCAGAGATGGCGGGCGTCTGGCTGGCCGAGCTGTGAGCCGAGCCGAGAGCCGAGGGCACCGCCGAGCTGGACGCGGCGGGTTGGGCGGGAGTCCCCGACGAGGCGCCGCACCCGGTGACCAGCGGGCCGACCAGGGCGGCGATGCAGACGAGCGCGGCGAGGCGCAGCTTGGGCATCATTCTCCAGATGTTCAGTGGGCGGATGACCGGTGCCGGTACCCGCAGGCGGGCCGTGCAGCCATGGTGCCACGCCCGCCGCGCGGATCACCGGCGCGAGACCCCGAACTATCTGGACGATGTCTTGACGAAATATATCGGCTCGATATATTGATCTCGGCTCAGGTGAGTTCGGCGGCCTGGGCCAGCACCCTCGTGTGCCGTGCGCCCGATCGGGACACTGCGGGCACGAGCAATCGATGACAACCGCCGCGATGTCAGGAGAGTCCATCACGTCACCCTCGCGAGGTCACACCATGTCGGTCCGCAAGCGGACCCTTGAGCTGGCCATCCTCGGCCGGCTCGAGGCCGGTCCCGTGCACGGATACGAGTTGGGCAAGCACCTCGCAGTCATGCTCGGACCCTTCCGATCGCTGTCCTATGGCTCGCTCTACCCAGCGCTGAAGGCTCTCACCCTGCGCGGTCTCATCCACGCCCAGGCACCGGAGCGGCCGGCCACCGGGGCGCGGAAGAGGACGGTCTACGCTCTCACCCACGCAGGACGGGACTACCTGCACGAATGGCTGCGCACCGAGGACACCGAGGCCTGGAACGAAACGGATTTCGATGTCCGTTTCGCCCTGTTCGGGTCGACCGATGCGGATACCCGGCTGCGGATCCTGGAAAACCGCCGCACCCATACTGCGGAGGCCCTGGTGAAACTGCGCCATCAGCTCGACGAGACCGGCACCGATCTCGACGACTACACGCGCGAACTGGTGAAGCACGGTCTGGACAACGTCGAGCGCGAACTCAACTGGCTCGAGCACCTCATCGAATCAGAAAGCCACCGCCGGATATGAGAGATGGAGAAACCTCATGAAACCGATCCGCGTTGCCATTGTCGGCGTCGGGAACTGCGCCTGCTCACTGGTGCAGGGCATCACCTATTATCACGACGCCAAGCCGGGCGACACCGTCCCTGGCCTCATGCACGTTCAGTTCGGGGACTACCACATCAGTGACGTGGAGTTCGTTGCGGCCTTCGATGTCGACCAGGACAAGGTCGGGCTCGATCTCGCCGACGCCATCTGGGCCGGCCAGAACAATACGATCAAGTTCAGCGAGGTCGCCCCCACGGGTGTCACCGTGCAGCGCGGGCACACCCTCGACGGGCTGGGCGACTACTACCGCGACACAATCACCGAGTCCGCCCAGACACCGGTCGATGTCGTGCAGGTCCTGCGCGACAACAAGGTCGACGTGCTTGTCAGCTATCTTCCGGTGGGCTCGGAGAAGGCCGCCAAGTTCTACGCCCAGTGCGCGCTGGATGCTGGAGTGGCCATGGTGAACTGCATGCCGGTGTTCATCGCCTCGAATCCCCAGTGGGCCGAGAAGTTCACGAAGGCGGGCGTGCCGATCGTCGGCGACGACATCAAGAGCCAGATCGGGGCGACCATCACCCATCGCGTGCTGGCGAAGCTGTTCGAGGATCGTGGTATTCCGATGGACCGCACCTATCAGCTCAATGTGGGCGGCAACATGGACTTCAAGAACATGCTGCAACGCGACCGGCTCGAGTCGAAGAAGATCTCCAAGACCCAGGCAGTCACGAGCAATATCCACCAGCAGATCGACCCCCACGACATCCACGTTGGTCCGAGCGACTACGTGCCATGGCTCGACGACCGCAAGTTCGCCTTCGTGCGCCTCGAGGGACGCAATTTCGGCGACGTGCCGGTGAGCATCGAGTACAAGCTCGAGGTCTGGGACTCCCCCAACTCGGCCGGCGTGGTCATCGACGCGATCCGTGCGGCCAAGATCGGACTGGATCGCAAGATCGCCGGCCCCTTGCTCAGCGCATCGAGCTATTTCATGAAGTCGCCGCTGGAGCAGCGCCCGGACGACGAGGCACTGGCTTCGGTGCAGGCCTTCATCGCAGGTGAAGTGGAGCGCTGATCCGGGTGTTCGGGCCGGGCCCGGCCCGCTCCTCCCACCAGGAGCCGCGCGGGTCCATCCCGGCCCGGACCGTGGAGGATCAGGCCGAGCTCTTCGGCTCATTCATCTGCGGCACACTGTGTCGTTCGGTAAGCGTGGCGGCCTGGGTGACCTTGAGATCCCAGTAAGCGGGATTCACGAGGGGAATGAGACCGAACAGCACGCACAGGCCTGAAGATATGACGAGAACCCCTTGCGGATCGCTCCACGTGAGGAGCACACCGCCGGCGAGCATTCCCACGGGCGCGAGCACTCCGCTCACACCTTGCTGGGCGGCATAGATCCGGCCGCGTTCGCGCTCTGGGAACTGCTCCGCCACATAGGCCCCCAGCCGCGGCGAGGCAACCGACTGGGAGAAATAGCTCGTGAAGCGCACAGCAGAGGCAAGACCAGCCCTGGCCCCCAAGCCCACAGCCAGATACGAGAGCGCACTGCCCACACTGCTCCATGCGTCAAAGACGCCCGCCCCCGGGATTCGCCGTACAAGCAGGGCGATGAGAGACCCGGCGAGCAGCGCGATCACCGAGATGGACTGAAATAATCCTATTTCCCCATCCGAGTATTGGCGCACAAGGACCACCGGCACGACGACCGATGTCAGCCCCGCCGCCCACGACATATTGAGGTTGCATATGAACCACAGCCGCATCCACGTGGACTTCCGCGTAAGAGCCAGGATGTCGGCCCAGTCGCGGTCCACGCGTAGCCTTTCGACAACTCGTGACCATGTCCTCGCAACGGCTTCTGCCTGAGGTTCTTCCGAGCGATTCGCTGCCGCTTTGCGGGGATCTCGAAGAGCATGCACAATGACGGCAGTCGCGATAAACGTTCCCGCGTCGATCGCCAAGCCGAGCACGTTCTGCCGAACTGCGAGCAGAACCCCTCCGAGAGCACCTCCGGCAGCAAGCCCGAGCCGATTCACGAATGAGTTCGTGGCGAGTGTTGCGCTGAGCCGATTGCGGGGGACAATCGATGCCCACAAAGACGATTGCGCGGGACGAAAGAACCCAGCCATGAGCCCGTTACCCAGACATCCCGCCACCGCGAGAGCGATACCGGCTGGTCCTGCCACGAGGACCCCGGCGACGATGAGGAGGTTCATCCCGGCACGCACCCAATCGCTGTGCACCATCGATGACACGCGATCACTCATGTCGGCATGCTTGCCACCCGCCGCAAATGAGATCAACATTCCCACGCTCAGCGCACCGAGTGACCCCGCCACAGCAGACGCAGGCAGCGCCTGAGAAAGCGTCACCGACAGCACCACACCGGTGAGGCCATTGCCCAGCGCTGCGATGAAGCCCGCCGTACGCAACCTCGCCACCGCACGCTCAACGGCGTTCACCGAGCCATTTCTGGAGCTCCCATGCCAGAGCCGCATCCTCATAGTGCCTCATTTCTCATATCAAAGGCCGACAGTCACCAGCCGCACCCGACCAGCGGCGATCGATTGAGGGCCGCGACCGCGAGCCACTATAGGACCGACAGTCACCAGCCGCGACCGCGAGCCACTATTTCGAGGCCCCAAGATTTCGAGGCAGGGAACGCAGTTGTCCACCCCCGCGCCGCCGTGCCAAGGCCTCCTCAGCTTCCGCGGACGACGGCGTCCTGCTCCTCGGGGTCGACGATCCTGGCGCTGGGACGCCCGATCTCGGTGCCCCGCACCGCCTCGAGAGCGGTCAGCCGATGCCAGCCCTCCCAGCCGATGGGCGAGACGCCGCGGCGAGCCAGCAGTGCATCGACGTGCTCGGGGCCCGGTTGCGGCGCACCGAGCAGCCCGCCCCGATGGTCGCCGTCCAGCGCGGCACTCACCTGTGCGGCATCGCGCCTGGTGGACCCAAAGCCGGCGACATTGCCGCGCGCGGCCCAGCCGGTGACGTATTCACCCACCTGCACCACGCCGTTGTCGTCGATGAGTCGGGTCTCTCGGCTGGGGATCGTTCTGGTGGCCGGATCCCAGGGCAGGTCGGGCACGTGCGCCACGTCGTCGCCCACCGCCGTCACCACGAGCTGGGCAGCATACTCGCGCACTCCCGAGCCGTCGCCGCGCGCGTCCGTCGACTCGACTCGCACCGCCTCAGCCCGCTCGTTCCCCAGGATTGCCACTGGGCGCCGGGACAGCGCGATGTGCAGATGGCCGCTCGGATCTGCAGTGGGATGCCGAGCGGCTTCCTCGAGTGCCAGCACCGAGTCGCGAGTCTTGCGGTCCACGTCATCGGGAAGCGGGCCCAGCTGGGGCGGCTCCAGTTCGACGGCCACATTGGGCAGCGAGACGAGCTCGCGCAGCACTCTGGGCTTGAGCTTCAGCCGCGCCGCACCCGAGCGGTTGAGCACGCTCACGCGACGCACCCGGTGAGCCGCGAGCTCGGCGAGCACCTGCGGGGGCATGTGCGTGGCGGTGAAGGACTGCGCCGGCTTGAGGAGGATCCGCGCCACGTCCTGCCCCACGTCGCCGAAACCGACCACGACCACCTCACGTACCCCGGCCAGCGAGAACTGCGGGGCACCTGCCAGGCCGGTGTACCAGCCGAAGAAGTCATCGGCGGTGCACACGCCTGGCAGCTGCTCCCCCGGGATTCCCAGATGCCTCGGCTCGGATGCCCCTACTGCCCAGACCACCGCGTCATAGTGCGCCGTCAGCTCGGCCCTGGTGATGTCGCTCCCGACCTTCACTCCGGCCAGCAGACGAAGTCGCGGATCTCCGGTGATCTCCTCGAATCGCTGCGCCAGCATCTCGCCCTCGACATGATCGGGCGCGGTGCCGTGCCGCACCAGCCCATAGGGCACCGAACGCTGCTCGAAGACATCGATGTGAATCTGCGCGAACTCCCCCAGCAACTGCACGGCGCAGTGCATCCCGGCGGGCCCCGAGCCCACGATCGCGACAGTAAGGGGCCGCGCCCCTGCGCGGGAAACCGCATCCTGACCTGGGGTGATCACGATCTCAGCTTAGGTGACCCATGATCGCCGCAGATTTCGCTCACCCCAGATCTCGTGGAGCGCGAAGGCAGTGGCCCGCTCAGATCGTGCTATGGTCTGCACCGAGGCCCGCAAGGCCATCGGTCATGAGGTTGTCATCCCTGCAGCGCCGCCGCTGGAGCAGCAGGGAGCAAGACTCGGTGCACGTACTGTCCAGTACGCTGCCCGGGTCTTTTTTTGTGCCCTCTGGCCGACGAATGTCAGGGAGGACAGATGGCAGACAATTGGCAGAGCATCGGCTCTGAAATACTCGACGACGTCGGCGGCCCGGAAAACGTCGCGCGGCTCACGCACTGCGCTACCCGCTTGCGCTTCCAGCTGAAGGACGACTCGGCCGTCAACCAGGAGGCCCTACGGACGGTTCCCAAGGTCATCACCACGGTGAACTCGGGCGGCCAGTACCAGGTGGTGATCGGCAATGATGTCGCCTTCGCCTATGAGGCCATCGCGCCGAGGCTCTCGGGCGGTCAAGGATCCGCCGACGGACGCGAGCAGCCCATCGGATCGGACGGCGAGACCGCATCGGACGAGGGCACCGGGAAGAAGGGGCCGGTTGCCCGCTTCATCGAGATGATCTCGTCGATCTTCCTGCCGGTGATCTGGGTGCTGTCCGGCACCGGGCTGCTCGCAGCGATCCTGCTCATCTTCACCAGCCTCGGCCTGCTCGACAAGAACGGGCAGACCTACTCGATCCTGCACGCCGCCTCCGATTGCGTCTTGTACTTCCTGCCGGTCTTCCTGGCAGCGACCAGCGCCAAGCGCTTCAAGATGAACCAGTACCTGGCGATAGCCATTGGCTGCGCCCTCGTGTACCCGAGCATCGTCGCCCTGGCCAGCGCGAAGTCCGTGCACTTCTTCGGAATTCCGATGGCGGCCACGAACTACACCTACTCGGTGCTGCCGGTGATCCTGGCAATCTATGTGGCGAGCAAGCTGGAGCATTTGCTCAACAAATACCTGCCGAGCAATATCCGCAACTTCACCACGCCACTGCTCGTCGTGCTCATCATGGTTCCGCTCGTCCTGCTCACCATCGGGCCGGTCTCGAACTGGCTGGCCAATGGCCTCGCCGGCGGCCTGGAGTGGCTGTGGGGCAAGGCGCCGGTGGTCGGCGGCCTGATCCTCGGGGCGGCGTGGCAGCCGCTCGTGGTCTTCGGGATCCACTGGGGGGTGTGGCCGGTCATCATCAACGACATGGCCGTGCACGGCTTCAGCCACCTGTCGGCTCCCCTGCTGCCCGCTGTCTTCGCGATGTGCGGCGCAACGCTCGGTGTCTTCTGGCGCACGAAGAACAAGCGCACCAAGGAACTGGCCGGCCCCGCCACGATCACCGGCCTGCTCGCCGGGATCACCGAGCCTGCGATCTACGGTGTCACCCTGCCTCTCAAGAAGCCCTTCATCTACGGCGTCATTGGAGGCAGCGTGGGTGGTGCCATCGCGGCCGCCGGCCACGGCGGCACCACCACCTTCGCCCTGCCCGGCGGATTGACGATCCCCACCTATGTGGGCGTCGGCAGTTTCCCTGTAGAGATGATCGGCACAGCGGTGGGCTTCGCGCTGGCCCTGGTGCTCACCCTCACGCTCGGTTTCAAGGATGCGATCCCCGGCGAAACCACGGCCCCCGGCGAAACCGCAGCCACCTCGCCGGCCAATGAACCGGCGAACACACCGGCAGGGCAGGCCACCGCTGGCGCCACCGCCACCTCGTCCGCACCGGCAGCGGGCCCGGGCTTCGACGGTTTCGATATCACGAGCCCGGCACCAGGGCGCCGGGTGCCACTCGAAGAGGTGCCCGACAAGGTGTTCAGCTCTGGGGCGCTCGGTCCGGGATTCGCCATCCAGCCGAGCGAGGGCGTCTTCCGGGCACCCTTCGATGCCACTGTCATCGTCGCGCCGGCCAGCTCCCACGCCATCGGCCTGCGGTCCAACAACGGCATCGAGCTACTCATCCACATCGGCCTGGGCACCGTTGAGCTCAACGGACGCCACTTCACCCGTCGCGTGGAGATGGGCCAGGCGGTGCACCGAGGCGATGTGCTTGTGGAGGCCGATCTCGCGGCGATCGCGCAGGCCGGCTATGACACGACCACCATGGTCGTCGTGACGAACGCGAAGAAGCTGCCCACCGTCCAGGTCGTGGCGAGTGAGTCGGCGGACACCTCCACACCGGCAATGATGGTCGGCTGAACCCATCAACTGGCCCGGGGTTACGGTGCCCGCATCGCGGGTCGGCGGCAGTTGTCGTCGACCCGCGATGCACACCACTCACAGGTCATGGACGATGATGGAGGCCCACCAGCCGAGAACCAGGCCCATGCGCATAATCCAGGTATTCAACAACAATGTCTTGCTCGCCCGCGACGAGGACGGCCGCGATGTGGTGGCGCTGGGCCGCGGACTGGGTTTCCAGGCCCACGCTGGGGACGAGATCGATCCCGCGCGGGTCTCGCGACGTTTCCTCCCGCAGAACGAGGACACCGAGCGGGTTGCCGCCCTCATGGCCGAGTTGCCCTACGAGCACATCCGGCTCGCTGTGAAGATCGCCCATCTCGCCGCCGAATCGGGCTCTTCACAGATGAGGGTGTAGGTGGGGTCTGAAGCCGCCGGTCTCGAGCAGGCTGCGGGCGATGTAGTTGGTGAGGTTGCGGAAGCCGAGGG
>NZ_FOGZ01000033.1 GCF_900111365.1 Propionibacterium cyclohexanicum | reverse complement strand
ATCCTCGGAAGGCCTCGGCCACTATCCGGGCACCGACGCGCCGCGCCCTCCCACCACGGCTGCTGCGTCGCCTACACCCTCATCTGGGAAGAGCCTCTATGTCGATGGCGCCAACCTCAATGCCCTGGTCGGGCTCGCGCAACCCGGACGCTTCGGCGGGGACGTCTCCCATCTCAACTTGCACAAGACCTTCGCCATCCCGCACGGTGGAGGTGGCCCTGGGGTGGGGCCGGTCATGGTGGCCGAGCACCTGGTTCCCTTCCTGCCCGCCCACCCCGTCGTCGACCTGCCGGACCCCCGGATCGAACCGGGCCGGACCGTGGCCGGTGCGCCCTATGGCTCGGCCGGAGCGCTGCCGATCAGCTACGCCTATATCGCGCTCATGGGGCCCGCGGGGCTGCGCCGCGCGTCGCAGGTGGCGCTGCTCAACGCGAACTATGTCGCCCACCGGCTGCGCGACGCCTATCCGGTGCTGTACTCGGGGGAGCACGGGCTGGTGGCCCACGAGTGCATCCTCGACTGCCGCGAGATCACCAAGAGTTCCGGCGTCACCGTCGAGGACATCGCCAAACGTCTCATCGACTACGGTTTCCATGCCCCGACCATGAGCTTCCCGGTGCCAGGCACACTCATGGTCGAGCCCACCGAGAGCGAGGACCGCGCCGAGCTCGATCGTTTCTGTGAGGCGATGCTCGACATCCGCGGCGAGATCGAGGCCGTGCGCCGCGGCCACTGGCCCGCCCAGGACAACCCCTTGGTGAACGCTCCACACACGCTGGCCCAGGTGAGCGCCGACGAGTGGACGCATCCGTACTCGCGCAGCCTGGCCGGCTTCCCCGCCGGACGCAGCCAGGACCGCACTGCAGGGGGCGGTGGGGACAAGTACTGGCCGGCGGTGGCGCGCGTCGACGCCGCCTGGGGAGATCGTCACGTGCAGTGCACCTGGCCATCACTCCACGGCGACGAGCCGGAATGACCGGCGGCTCCTTGCGCTCACGCCACCATGGCCAGCACCAGGACGTAGACCAGGCCGGTCATCTCGATGAGCGAACCGAAGGTGTCACCGGTCAGACCGTGCAGCCGTGCGAGAATGTGGCGCTGCCACAGCATCTCGACTGCCCATGCCGCCAGACATGCGAGGAAAGCAGCGGCCGCGCTGCGCCAGCCGAAGAGCAGATAGCCGCTGCCCGCGCAGGCGAGGATCACGGCGAGCATGCTCGCCGCGAGGGTGACGCGGCTGGTCAGCCCGGCGAACAGCGCTCCGAATCCGCCCTTGCGGGCACAGGGGACCCAGCGTCCGGTGGCGGCGACGGCGGCAACTCGGGCCACCATCGGCATCGTCACGAGCAGCCAAACTCCTCGCCAGCCGCCCAGATGCGGCGAGGCACCCGCGGCGATTTCCAGGGCCAGGACGAGGATGATCGCTGTCACGCCCATCGGCCCGATATCCGACTGCTTCATGATGGACAGGGCCTGTTCGGCAGGCTTGCGCGAGCCAAGCCCGTCCGCGGTGTCGGCCAGCCCGTCCAGGTGAAGGCAGCCCGTCGCCATTGCGAGCACGGCCAGGCCAGCTGCCAGCGCCAGCGGCTGACCTGCCCCCAGCACCTCAACGAGGCTGGCCGCGGCCCCCGCCAGGACCCCTAGGCCCAGTCCGACAAGGGGCATCGAACGGATCGCCCGCCGGGCCAGATCCGCAGTGATCTCGTCGACCGCCGGTGCCGGGAGCACAGTGAACAGTCCCCATGCGGCGACGAGACCTCCTGTCCGGCTCATCGTGGCAGACTCACTGCACGCCCGGCGACGCACAGCAGCACTTCGTCGCAGACATCGGCGACGCTGGCATTGAGGATTCCGATCCGGTCGCGGAAGGCGCGTCCTGACTCGGTGGCGGGTACTACACCGCATCCCACCTCGTTGGTCACGAGCACCACACGGCGAGTGGTGGAGGCAACTGCCCTCACCAGTTCTCCGATCCGCTCATCGACTGGTTGTGCGGCCTTGCCGGGGTCGTCCCAGAAACCCGTCTTGTCGAGGACCCGGGTGAGCCACACCCCCAGGCAGTCCACCAGCACCGGCGGCCCGGGCGTCGCGAGCACATCGGCGATATCGAGGGTTTCCAGGGTCCGCCAGCTGTCCGGCCGCCGGGCTCTGTGCGCGGCGATCCGCGCCATCCATTCCGGATCGTGCTCGTTGCGGGCCGAGGTGGCCACGTAGTCGACCGCGTCATGGGATGCCAGCAGCTGTTCTGCGCGGCTCGACTTGCCGCTGCGGGCTCCACCGGTCACCAGCGTCCGCTGCGCGGGCGCCGGGCGGGCTCCGAGTTCGCGCAGCCGCTCGACGAGTGCCCACGCCTGCGGGTCGTCGGGAATGTCGATGCGCAGCTGGGGCATCAGTCGTGCTCCGAGCTGACCCCGGCCGACTCGAAGGTCGCCATCTCGCGCATGATCTTCGCGGCCGCCACGAGCACCGGCAATGCGGTCACGGCGCCGGAGCCCTCGCCCAGGCACATGCCGAGCTGCAGGATCGCAGACAGTTCCAGAGCCTCGAGTGCCACGCCTATGCCCGGCTCGGCACCGCGGTGCCCGGCGAACAGATAGCCCTGCGCGTTGGGGCATAGCCGCACCGCCGCCAGCGCCGCCGATGCCGCGATGACCCCGTCGATGACGACGGGCAATCCGGCCGCGGCACCGCCGAGCATGGAGCCGGCCATTGCGGCATGCTCGAAGCCCCCCACGGCGGCGAGCACGCCGAGCGCGTCGAGCTGATCCACCTGGTTCACGGCGAGACCCGACCGGATTGCGGCGACCTTGCGGGCCAGCATCTCGTCGTCAGCGCCTGATCCGCGACCGGTGACCAGCTCGACGTCCGCGCCGGTGTAGGCCGCGATGAGTGCGGCGGCCGGCGTGGTGTTCGCAATGCCGAGTTCGCCCGGGACGATGGCCTTGTGCCCGCTCGCCGCTGCCTCCGCGGCTGCCGTGATGCCGATGCCGAGCGCATCCAGCGTCTGCTCGCGGGTCATTGCCGGGCCCTGGGAGAGATCGGCGGTGCCGCGGGCCAGGGCGCAGTTCACGATGTGCGGGCCCTCGGGCAGGTCGGTGAGCGCACCGACGTTGTACACCGTCAGGTCCGCGCCGGCGTGGCGTGACAGCACGCTCACCGCGGCACCGCCGGCCGCCATGTTCGCGCCCATCTCGTAGGTGATCGCCTGCGGCCAGGGAGACACGCGATGGTCTTGGACGCCATGATCGCCGGCGAAGACTGCGACGAAGGCTGGCGCTGGCAGCGGCGGGGGGCATTCGCCGGCGATCGCGCACAGCCGTACCCCGAGATCCTCCAGTTCGCCCAGTGAATGCGGCGGCTTGGTGAGGCCCAGCTGGAAGTCCTCGGCCTCGGCGCGTACCTGCGCCGAGACGGGTTCGATTGCTGCAATGGTGCGATCCAGGAGTTGCTCGGATGTCAGTTGCTCAGATGTCATGTGGATTCCTCACTGTGTGTGCTGCTCACCGGTCGAGCCGGACGAATCTGTGCCCGGCTCGGGTGCGCCGGCCAGGTCAAGGATGTGGCGCAGGGCCTGGGCGAATGCCATGCCCACCGGGACAGCTCTCACCGCCAGGCGCAACCACCCCGGGCCGAGCCCAGGGAAGCTCTCCCCGCCGCGCACGGCATATCCCGCATCCCGCAGCCCGCTGCGCACCGTCGGTGGCGGATACCGGCGCAGGTCGACCAGCACGAAGGGTGCGCGCGAGTCGGCGGCCACATGAACACCCGCCCGGGCCAGCGCGGCGACGAAGTGGTCGCGGTTGGTGCCGATTTGTTCGGCCTGGGCCGCGGATTCGGCGAGGGCTCGCGGGGTGGCGGTCAGCTCGATGGCATCGAGCGCTGGGGCACCCACCGGCCATCCGGGTTGCTGAGCAGCCAGCCGGGCGATCATCTGCGCGTCGCCCACGACATATCCGGCTCGAAGACCGGGGATGCTCCATGTCTTGGTCAGGGAGCGCAGCACCAGCAGGCCGCGCATCTCACCGCCGATGAGGCTGTCCGGCTCGCCCGGGACGGCGTCCATGAACGCCTCGTCGACGACGAGCACGCGCCTCTCGCGCAGCAGGCTTCGCAGCGTGCGGGCCGGATGGAGCACGCCGGTGGGATTGGTCGGATTGCCGATGACCACCAGCTCGGCCCGCTCGTCCACTCGTGCCGGATCGAGGGTGAAGCCCTCCTCGGGGCGCAGGATGAGCCGGCCCAGCTGGTGCCCTGCGGCGCGAAGGGCCACCTCGGGCTCGGTGAATTGAGGGTGCACCACGAGCGCCCAGCGAGGATGCACCGCCCGTGCCAAGAGCCAGAATGCCTGGGAGGAGCCTGCCGTGACGAGCACCTGCTCGGGCCTCACGCCGTGACGGGCGGCGATGGCCTGCTGCGCTGCCGTAGCGTCCGGGTAGCGTGCCCAGCCGCCCGCACGGGCGATCAACTCGGCGTGCAGCCAGGCTGGCGGGCGCTGCGCGTGCACGTTGACTGCGAGATCCACCAGGCCCGGACGCACATCTCGGTCGCCGTGGTGACGAAGGTCAACCCGAGAGGGCAGGCCCTCACCCCGCTGCGCAGGGCCGGCGCCTGCCTGCGGGTCCACCTCGCGCTGGGCTGGTGCGCTCCCGGCCCCGGTGTGGCGCTCGGCGAACCGGGCCGCTGCCGCGACGAACCGCTCGGCCAGATGAGGAGCACTGGCCCAGTGCGTGTGCTGGTAGCTGGCCACCAGGAAAGCCGGGTCCGTTCCTGCAGGGCCCTGGAGCACGCCCTCGGTGCGTTCTCCGAGCGTCCACGCGGCCCGTGGAGGGGCGCCATCTCCTTCGGTGAGCGTGCGATGGAACTCGTGAGCGCGCAGCACTTCGCCGCGGCGCAGCAGGAAGCTCTCGTGGGCTGCCTGTGCCTCGTGGTAGCCGATCGTCAGGCGAGGCGACATCCTTGCGTCCAGATCGACGACGCCCGCCATCGCCAGGCCGTCCAGGCTGCGGCACAGATAGAGCAGGCCGGCGCACTCCGCGTAGGTCGGCATCCCCGCAGCGCAGCTGCGTCGGATTTCCTCGCGCAGGCACTCATTTCCCGCCAGCGACTCGGCATGCTCCTCGGGGAAGCCACCTCCCAGATAGAGTCCGGCGGTGCCGGGCGGCAGATGGTCGTCCGACAAGGGATCGAAGGACTCCACCCGGGCCCCTGCGGCACGGAGCAGTTCCTCGGTCTCCGTATAGCGGAAGGTGAAGGCCGGGCCGCCTGCCATGGCGATGACGGCGCCAGATCCGGAACCGTGCACCTCGCGTGCCGGGTCCCAGGACTCGCCCGACATCTGCGGAGCGCCCTGGGCGAGCTGCAGCACCGCGTCGAGATCGACGTGCGCGCCGATGAGCTCGCCGGCGTGGCGGACAACCCGCCTCGCGTCATCGGATTCGGCGGCGGTGACCAGGCCGAGGTGACGTGAACCCACCGAGACGGCCTCATCGGGGGGGATGACGCCCAGCACCGGCAGGTTCACTGCGCGGCATCCCCGGGCGATCTCGTCTGCCACCCGCGGGCTCATCACGCGGTTGATCACCACGCCGGCCACCCGGATCCGGCGGTCATAGCTGGCCAGCCCGTGACAAACCGCAGCGGCGGTCCGAGAGCCGCGGGAGGCGTCCACGACGAGCAGCACCGGGGCGTCGAGGAGTCTGGCCACATGCGCGGTCGAACCGAAACCGGCGAGATCCTGGGAGCCATCGGGCCAGGCGCCGAGCTTCCCGTCGAACAATCCCATGACGCCCTCGATGATCGAGATCCCGGCTGGCCCCGGTGACATGGCTCCATGGAGGAACAGCGGCGCGATGCGCTCGGGGCCGCACAGATAGGGGTCGAGGTTTCGTCCGGGACGCCCGCAGGCGAGCGCGTGATAGCCCGGGTCTATGTAGTCCGGTCCCACCTTGAAGCCGGCTACCGCCAGCCCGCGGCGAGCCAGCGCCGCCATGAGGCCGATCGCCACCGTTGTCTTGCCCTGGCCCGATTCCGGGGCCGCCACGACGATCCGCGGCATGGGCGCCGCCGTCACCATTCGATCCCTGCCTGGCCGCGCTCCCCGAGGTCGAAGGGGTGTTTGAGCTTGGTCATGGAGGTGACGAGGTCGGCCGCAGCGATGATCTCCCGAGGGGCATTGCGGCCGGTGATGACCACATGCTGGGTGCCGGGACGCGCGGTGAGCGTGGACACGACCTCGTCCACGTCGAGCCAGCCCTTGGCGATCACGTGGGCGAACTCGTCGAGGATGTACAGGCCGTGGGTGCAGGTCCTGAGCTGTTCGCTGACATACTCCCAGCCCTCCCGGGCCATCGATTGCTGGTCGACGCCATTGTTCGAACGCAGCCACGTCCATCCGGGGCCGAAGCACTGCCACTCCACAGGGCCGCCCACGCCAGTGGCGTCATGCGCGGCGGCGAGCTGTTCGAAGGCGAGCCGCTCCCCGGTGCGCCACTTGCCGGACTTGATGAACTGGAAGACCCCGATGGACCATCCCTGGGCCCAGCCGCGGAGCCCGAGCCCGAAGGCCGCAGTCGATTTTCCCTTGCCATCTCCGGTGTGGACGATGAGCCGTGGCTTGTGGCGCAGCTGTCCGGTGGTGGGGCTCATCGGGAACCTCCTGCCGCGAGACCGAGGAGGGCATCGACGTCGAGGTGCTCCTCGACGGCCTCGGCGAGCGTGTCGATCATGGCCTCCCGGCGTGCTGCATGGCCTGGTGCACCCGCCTGGGGACGCCAGGCGCGATGGGTGGCGGCGGCGATCCGCTGCAGGAACAGGCGCCGGAAGCCGTCGTTCTCCATGCTGGCGTGCAGCATCGTGCCATAGGTCTGGCCGACCCTCACGCCGTCGAGGAAGGGCTCGCCGCCGTGGACCTCGCAGACGCCATGGTGGATCTCATAGCCGTGCACGTCCCGCTGCTCGAAGCGATAGCTGGCCACCCGCGTGGTCTTCGCCTTGGCGAACCGCACCTCCACAGGCAGTATCCCGAGTCCGGGCACTGTCCCGGCCCGTGACTCCACCTCGTCGTCCAACTGCTCGGCCAGCATCTCGTATCCTCCGCAGATGCCCAGGATCGGGCGGCGCAGGCCATGGCGTCGCACGAGCACCTCAGCGATGCCGCGGGCGTGCAGCCAGGCCAGGTCATCGACGGTGGATCTGCTGCCGGGCAGCACCACGAGATCGGCCTGCTCGCACACCGCCGGGCTGTCGGTCACCTCGACATCGAGTCCGGGCTCACCGGCCAGGGCATCGACGTCGGTGGCATTGGAGATGCGCGGCAGGTCGACGACGGCCACCCGCAGTGGGTCGTCGCCAACCGGCAGATCGCGGCGCCAGCGGTCCACCTGGAGGGCATCTTCCCCATCGATCCACACACCGGGGAGCCAGGGCAGGACTCCCAGGCACGGCATCTGCGTGCGCCTCGTGATCTCCTGCAGGCCCGGGTCGAGCAGGGCCCGGTCGCCGCGGAACTTGTTGATGACATAGCCGCGCAGCAACGCCCGATCGGCCTGGTCGAGCAGCGCCCAGGTACCGTAGAGCCCGGCGAGCACGCCGCCGCGGTCGATGTCGCCGATGAGGATCGTGGGAAGGTCGAAGTGCCTGGCCAGGCCCATGTTCACGTAGTCCCCGCGACGCAGGTTGATTTCCGCGGGCGAGCCGGCCCCCTCGCAGATCACCAGTTCGTGGTGGGCCGCCAGATCGGCGTAGGACTCGAAGGCGACCCGTGCCAGCTCTCGGCGTCCCGTCGCATATTCGCCGGCCTCCAGCTCGCCGGCGGGCTCACCCATGAGCACGATGAAGCTGCGACGATCGGTACCCGGCTTGAGCAGCACGGGATTCATGAGCGCGTGAGGGACGACTCCGGCCGCGGTGGCCTGCACATACTGGGCTCGCCCGATCTCGGCGCCGTCGGGACAGACCATGGAATTGTTCGACATGTTCTGCGCCTTGAACGGCACCACGTCGACGCCGCGCCTTGCCAGCGCCCGGCACAGGCCGGTGACGAGAGCCGATTTTCCGGCATCCGAGCTCGTACCCGCGACGAGCAGACCGCTCATCGCCCGCTCCTCGCGGTGAGGGCCCCGGCTCCCAGCGCCAGGGCAGCCGCGGCGAGGGTCACCCAGCGCACCAGCCGGGCGGCGCGCCGCAGCTCGCCCGCCCGGGGACGCGGGCCGTCACCGAGCAGACCCCGGTCCTCCGCGATGCCTCCGGGGTACACATTGTGCCCGCCCAGTTGCACGCCCAGCGCCCCTGCCCAGGCGGCCTCGCACCAGCCGCCATTGGGGGAGGGATGCGCATGGGCGTCGCGCGCGACGATTCGGGCGACCTGCCCGGGGTGCCCGTGGACAACGGGGGAAACCAGGGCTGCGAGGGCCGCGGTGAGCCGGGCGGGGGCGAGGTCGAGCAGATCGTCCAGACGCGCCGAGGCCGTGCCGAAGTGGGCATATCGGGCGTTGCGGTGGCCCACCATCGCATCGAGGGTGTTGGCGCCCCGGTGCACGAGCAGACCTGGGATACCGGCGATGCTTCCCCACCACAGCGACGCGATGGCGGAGTCTGCGGTGTTCTCCGCCATCGATTCCACCGCGGCCCGTGCCAGCTCAGGTTCGTCCAGATCCTCGGCCAGCCGCCCGCACAGATGGCCGAGGCGTGTCCTGGCAGCGGGCAGCTCGCCACGCTCCAGATGCCCGGCCATCGCAGCACCCTCCCGCTCCAGGGAGCCAGCACCGAGCACCACCCAGCCGGCCACGGCTGTCGCGGTGAGGTGCGCGAGCGGATGACGGCGGGTGAGCATCTCCAGGCCGGCCCCCAGGGCAGCGAGCGGAGTGAGCGCGACGGCGGTGAACAGCACACCGCGTGCCCGCGAGTCGGCCCACATCCTGGCCTCCAGCCAGCCAGCCCAGCGGCCGAACCAGGCCACCGGATGCAGCGCATTGGGTGGATCGGGGATGAGTTGGTCAGCCAGGGCAGCGACCGCCAGGCCGACACCCCTGGTGAGCCGAGGCGGGAGCAGGCAGCGGGACACTAGGCTTGCGGCATGCCCGAGGCTGTCGTGGAATGCGCGCTGGTGCGTCATGGCGAATCCACCGGGAACCTGGGGGAGCGGGTGCTGGGCCACGAGATGACCCCCGCGCTCACCGCCCTGGGTCACACGCAGGCGCGTGCGGCCGCCAGCATCCTCGCGGGATGGGGCGGTGAGGCGCTGTGGAGCAGTGACATGGTGCGGGCCCGTCAGACTGCGGCCGAGATCGCAGTGAGCTGCGGGCTGCCCGTCGTCACGACCAGCAGGCTGCGTGAGCAGGATCACGGACGGCTCGATGGCCTGAGCCGCGGGCAGCTGGCCACCGAACCTACCCCGCCCGGGCTCGACATCAGCGAGGTGGGGTGGGGTGGCGGTGAGAGCGTGGCCGACGTCTACCGCAGGCTCCGTGCGTTCTGCGGCCTGCTGGCGGCCCGACCTGCCCGGCGTGTCATCGTCGTGAGCCATGGAGATGTGCTGTGCGCCATGGCCTCGATGCTGTGCGGGCGCGGGCACCGCCATGTCGACTGGGACGCGCGCCTGTCGCACGGTGAGGTCCGGTTCCTGCGATGGCGCCTCGGGCAGACCCTGCCGCTGTGAGCGCCGGACTGTGCCCGGTCGTGTCCATGCCACCGTTTCCCGCCCTTCGCCCCATGCCCGGGCGCGCGGAGTCGGGGGACTCCGGCCGTCCACCGCGGGCCGAGTTGTCGTGGTGACCCCAGGCGACCGGACTCGGGGTGTGCACCCCATCACCGTTGCGGGACAGTTCCGGATTCTCACCGGCTTCGCTGGAACCACTGGCCGATCGTGTGGACCGACGTGGCGACACTAGTACATCGATGAGGATCGCGTCGCAGGTGGTGGACCGAAGGGCCGGCCGGCCGGGTCGCCAGCCGATCGGCGCCGGTGCCGGTGCAGGAGCCGAGGGCTCACTGTGGGTCGGGCACCGAGCCCAGATCGGACAGGAACGATCCGGCCCACGCCTCGATGTCGTGCTTGAAGACCTGCTTGCGCATCGCGCGCATCCGCCGGGCGTGGTTGGCGTGACTGTCGCCGGCCGCGCGCAGGATCTGGTTCTTCATGCCATTCACATCGTAGGGATTGACCATATAGGCCTGCGTGAGTTCCAGCGCGGCACCGGCGAATTCGCTGAGCACCAGGGCCCCGTCATCGGAGTCATGCGCCGCCACGTATTCCTTCGCGACCAGATTCATACCGTCGCGCAGCGGACTCACCACCATGACATCGGCTGCCCGGTACATTGCTGCGAGCGCGAGCTTGGGATAGCTGGAATAGCGATACTGGATCGGAGTGCGTCCGATGCGGCCGGACTGGGAATTGATGCGACCGACCATTTCGTCGATATCGCGATGCAGGATCTGGTAACGCCGAACTCCTTCGCGGGTCGGCGTGGCCACCTGCAGATAGACATTGTTGAGGGGGTCGAGCTGCCCCGATGTGAACAGCTCCCCGAACGCCTGCACGCGGTGTCGCAGCCCCTTTGTGTAATCCAGCCGATCGACGCCGAGGAATATCCTCTCGGGATTGCCGAGGTCGTCGCGCAGCTGACGGGCGATTTCGCGGGCCTCAGGGGTGCGCGACAGGTCGAGCAGTTCCTGGGAGTCGATGGAGATCGGGTACGCCTTGGCGGTGACGGTACGGCCGTCGGTGGTGAACAACTTGTCGCGGTAGGTGCGCAGGCCGCCGAGCCGGCGTCCCAGGCGCACGAAATTATGGGCGGACCCTGGCTCCTGGAAACCGACGATGTCGGCACCGAGAAGGCCATCGATCACCTGGAAGCGCCACGGCAGCTGCATGAACAACTCGATCGGCGGGAAGGGGATGTGCAGGAAGAATCCGATTTTCAGATCGGGACGCATGCTGCGCAGCAGGGCGGGCACATTCTGGAGCTGGTAGTCCTGAACCCATACAGTGGCTCCGGGGGAGGCGATCTCGGCGGCGGCACGGGCGAACCGCTCGTTGATCTCCAGATATGTCTCCCACCATTCCCGGTGGTACTCAGGGTGCTCCACGCAGTCGTGGTAGAGCGGCCAGAAAGTGGTGTTCGACATGCCCTCGTAGTATTCGGCCACCTCATCGCTCGACAGGTCGACGGGGACCACGCCATGGCCATCGAAGGTGAACGGATCGATGTGCTCGTCGGCGGAGCCACCCCACCCGATCCAGGCACCGCCATGAGCCTGTACGACGGGTTTGAGGGCCGTCACGAGCCCGCCTGGGGAGGTCTTCCAGCCCTGGCTGCCGTCCTTGTTCTTCTTGCGGTCCACCGGCAGCCGGTTGGCCACGACCACGAAGTCGGCCGAGCGCGGCGATCCGGGGGTCCCTGCGGCCGGACGCGCGCCTGCCGACAATGTCCCGCTGGCCTGCGTGGCTGCGTCTGGTGCGGTCGATGTGTGCGCAATGGATGTCGGTGCTTCGGTTTCGTTGATCGTCACGACAATGGTCCCCTTGGCTGGCGTGTCCTGGCCTTGAGGCTACCAATCCTCGACGAACGGCCGGCTGTTTGCGCTGACAGCCAGTTTCGTCCTCCGGAGAGGTTCGGGCATCTGGCAAGGTGGGTACATGGCCAGCTTGGACCTTGAGCAGATATCCGATCTCGTGACATTCCGCACTCTTGCCGGAAGAAATGCCACCGAGCAGATCGTGCATCGTCCCGGTGATGCACTGCTTTGTCTTGACTATGACGGCACCTTGGCGCCCATTGTTCCCAGGCCTCAGGATGCCAGGCCACAGCCCGGGGTACTCGAGGTTCTCGCCTCACTACTTCCTCGCCTCGGTTCGGTGGCGATTGTCACGGGGCGTCCGGCCCAGGTGGTGCTGGATCTGGGCGGTTTCGCGGCACTGCCGGACACGCGGCATCTGCAGATCCGCGGCCAGTACGGTCAAGAGATCTGGGACGGCGCCACTGGTCATCTCGAGGTACCGGCGCCGCCGCCGGCCATCGGTCGAGCCCGCGTGGAGCTCGAGGGACTGCTCGCCGAGGCAGCTCACCGGGACCCCGTCGCCGCCGGTGTCGTGGTGGAGGACAAGGGACTTGCTCTGGTTGTGCACACTCGGCGGGCCGCCGAGCCGGGTGCAGCGCTGGAGCTGCTCGCGCCGCAGGTGCGCGCCCTGGCCGATGAGCTCGGTCTGGCGGCCGATCTCGGGCGCAATGTCATCGAGCTGCGGGCCGATTCGATCGACAAGGGCGATGTCGTGGGAGCCCTGCTGGATCGGGAGAGGCCGCAGGCGATGGCGTTCTGCGGTGATGATCTCGGTGATCTCCCGGCATTCGCAGCGATCGAGGCATGGCAGGCGCAGGGCCGTGCCGGGGCGAGAGTGGTGTCGGCCTCCGAGGAGGTCAGGGAGCTCGACGAGCATGCCGATGTCTTGTGCCAGGGTCCAGCGGGGATCGTCGCGTGGCTGCGGATCCTGGACCGGGCGACTCGTGCTGTGGGTTCGTCCGAGCGGGGTGATGCTCGCTAAGGTGGGCCAGCCGGGGCGTTAGCTCAGCAGGTCAGAGCAGGGGACTCATAATCCCTGGGTCGTGGGTTCGAGCCCCACACGCCCCACCCAAAGTGCCTGACGGGAACACGCGACATCGAAGGATGTGGTGTGTTCCCGTGAGGCTTCCTTGCCTTCGTCGCCGCTGTCGTGTGCTTCGCGGAAGATCGTCGCGAATGGCTCCGCGAGGCCTGTGCGAAGGCGGTCTCGGTGCCGCTTCAACATGGGGAGGTCGATGGCGGCGGCGAGCGCGAGCAGACTCGCTATGTGACGG
Organism: Propionibacterium cyclohexanicum; assembly: GCF_900111365.1. GTDB lineage: Bacteria > Actinomycetota > Actinomycetes > Propionibacteriales > Propionibacteriaceae > Propionibacterium > Propionibacterium cyclohexanicum. The sequence goes on along the minus strand of NZ_FOGZ01000033.1, from coordinate 8,461 downwards.
CGTGAGCCATGAGGGATGGGTTTTCGCTTTCTTCTGTCCAGAGGGCTTGAACCGCATCAATCGTGTCGGACATGCTCATGCCCTGCTGGTGCGCGGTTGCGATCAGTGCGCAGACTGGATTGCGAACGGCCTCGGGTAACTCATGACCGGCTCGGACGCGTGCCGTGCTTCCCGGACGGGTCTCGATGAGCCCGTCCGCTTCCAGCTCGGTATACGCGCGCATGACCGTCCCGGCGGCGACCTGTAGATCCTTGGCGAGTTGACGGACCGAGGGCAGCTTCTGCCCTGCCGAATGGAACCCGAGGGTCCGGAAGCAGTGGCGCACCTTACTGACCCAGGTGAGCATCCCAGCGGCACGAGCGGGGCGAACGCAGGCGTGGTTTTCGTCGGTGGGCGCTGCGGGAGGGCTTGTCGGGGGCCGTGGTGCGGCGACTCGTGGACCGTGAGGGCGACCGGCTGACGCCCTCACTCACTTCTTCGTCGACCAGCCTCCATCGGGAATGTGTGCGAGTGGGCTGAGGATCTGCTCCCAGACCACATTGTGGAGGTGGGGGAGTTCGGATTTCTCGCGTTCGGTGAGCCCGTGTGCGTCGGGATCGGCGAGGACGTCGTCGAAGGGGAGGATCCGGCAGTTGTAGTCGCTGCCGCCAAGCGCTTCGTTCACGAGGTAGATCGGGGTGGCCTGCAGATTGTCCCAGGAGACGTAGGAGCGGGCCGCGGTGGTGACCTTGGCGATGTCGAACTTCACCATGTAGGCGAGCTTGGAGTTGCGGCTGTACGGGTGGTAGCTCACGAAGTCGCCTAAGGCGTAGATGACGAGGGCGTTCGGCTGGTCTGGTCCCCGGCTGATGACCTGCGCGGGTTGGCTGACGTGCGGGTGGTTTCCGAGGATCACGTCAACGCCGAGGGCGACGACTTCGTGCGCGACGTCGACGATGTTGACATGGGGGTACATCTCGAACTCCCAACCCCAGTGGCAGTACGCGACGATGAACTCCGCTCCCTGTCGCCGCGCGTCGGCGACCTGCTGCTCGATGAGTGAGTAGTCGGGGGCGGGGTTCGCGTCGTTGAAGCGCACCTCGTTGGCCAGGTAAGCCATATCGGCGGGCAGCGCCCGCCCGTTGAGGTCGAAGGTGTAGGCGAGGAGAGCGACTTTGATGCCGTTCGTGTCGACGATGGTGATGCGCTGCCGTTCGGTTTCGGTAGCCGCGGTCCCGGAATGCTCGGCGCCGGAGGTGTTCAGCACGTCCAGTGTGGCGAGAATGCCGTCGGTGCCCCAGTCGTTGGCATGGTTTGTGGCGGTGCTGAAGTAGGTGATGCCGGCGTCGTCGCGGAACTTCTGGAACATCTGCGCAGTGGTGTTCATCCGGTACGGCTTGCCGGGGTCTTTCGTGCGGCCTGCGGGTGCATTCTTGTCGACAGTGCACTCGAGGTTCGCGCTGACGATGTCCGCACGGCGGTAGAAGTCGACGATGCCGTCGAAGAGGTGCTCGGTGTCGCCGGTGAGCAGCGCGTCGACGGCAAGGAGGTCACCCGCGCACGAGAGCGAGACGCGTTGCACGGATTCCACCGCGTTGGAGTCGATGCTCAAGGAGTTCACGAGCACCTGGCTGCGGAAGAACTCTTCGAGGCCCGATCCGTGCTCGGCGACTTCGAGCTGGTTGTACCAGTACCGGTACAGCCACTTCAGCTTGTCGAAGGTGCTGTTGGCGATGTCGTAGACGTCGGTCTCCGGTTGCGGGAAGTGGAACTGGTCGTAGCAGATGTAGCTGAGTGCGAGGACGGCAACACCCACGATGCCATGCGGCTCCTGCGACACGAGCTCCTGCAGATATCGCTGGATATCGGTGAGGGACGGGGAGTAGCTGTATCCGGGATCGGGGATGTTGATCTCGTCATGGGCGACGCGAGCCGCCACGGCCAGGAGGGCGGCGGGATCTGCACCCTGGCGGTACTCGGTGAGCGCGGCGCTCACGGCGGCGGAGATGATCGTCCAGGCCTTCACCGGTCCGATACCCGCCATCCACCGACACAGCGCACGGACCAGTTCCTTCTCCGCATCGCTGGCCGTCTCCACCATGGCGAGGTCCCCGCTGGACACCCGACGAAGCGTGTCGGCGATCTCGCGTTCGTGCTCGGAGATGCACCGGGCAAGAGCGGCATTCAATGTGGCGGCACCGGCCATATCGTCGGGGGTGATCTTCACAGCGGTTCCTTTCAGGACGTCGTCTCGACGAGCAGGATCATCAGGTACATGAGGGCAACCGGGACCAGGAGCACCCAGCCGGTGAGCAGCATCGCGCGCAGGTCCTTCGAGTGGGCCAGCCCCATGGAGCTGACCATGTTGGGGTTGGGGAACGGGCCGTAGGTGTCGGCTTTCGATGAGAACAGCAGCACGATGACCCAGGAAGCCGCGCCGACGCCCATCTGCCCTGCGAGGGGGCCAAACACTTGGTCGATGAGGACGACCTGCGCCGCCGTGGCACCAGGTACCCCGACCCATCCGATGAGCGCAACGATCACCGAGAAGACAAACGGAGAACTCGCTTCCAGGTGCGGTCCAAGGAGGGTCAGGACCGCGTCGAAGGGGTGGAGGCGGTCGATGATGATGAACAGCACAGCCAGCAGCCAGAACAACAAGAACACGCCCGCCATGCTCCCCATGCCCTTCCCCACGGCACGCAACCAGATACGCGGTGGTGTCCGCGCGGTCACGCCGGTGACGATGGCCAGCACAGGCAGCGCAATGAGGGGAAAGACGATCCCGACCCCGGTGACGACGGCGATGACAACGAGGATCACCAGAAGGACGAGGAACCCAGCGGTGGGGGCTCTTGTCGAGCCCCCCACGGGGCTGGGCACCTCGGCGGCTTCGGCGGCGGTGTAGAGGTCGCCGCGCCTCGCGCTGCGCCGTTGCACGATAGGCACCCAGAAGATGCCGATCAGAAGGGTCAGCATTGCCAGCGGCAACGCACCGTACAGCAGATACTCGCCGTACCCGACTTCCGCAGCGTCCATGATGGCCACATTGCTTCCCGCGAACGGTGCCAGAGCCAGCCCTGCGCACCCCCCGGTGAACATGAGCGTTGCGGTCGCGGTGCGCGTGTAGCCCAGGCGGGCTGCCACCGGGATGAGCAAAGGGGCGGCGATCGCCAGGGCGCCGGCGAGCGTCCCCAGGGCCGCGACTAGCACGAGACAGGCGAGCATGATCCCCAACGCGACCGTGCGGCGGCCCCGATTGCCCATCAGGCCGATCACGCCGGACACGATGCTGCGGGCCACACCGCTCACCTGCAGCACGCCCCCGACGCCTGCGCCCAGCACGATGATGAGGCCGATGAGCGTCACCTGGTTGGTCAGCGAGCTCACGACCATGCTGCCGATCTGTGGCAGGGTGGGAAGGTTCAGCAGCAGGCCGCCCGCCATCGCCACGAGCGTCGAGGGAAGGATCCGCATACCGGAGATCGCGAGCACCGCGTACAAGCCGATGGGGAGCAGGCCCCACAGGCTGGCGGGGTCTGTCCCGCCGCTGTCCGCAGCCGCACGGACCAGCGGTGAGACCGACGCCGCGAGAACGAGACCGGCAACGGCCGCCCCGCCTCGGGCAAGGTCTGCCGGCCGATGCCGGGGGGCAGACAGTTGGGAGTTCGCGACGGGGGCGGTGTCGGTGCGCATGGGGTTCTCCGTGGGGTCTTGGCAGCGTGTCAGTACGTCAGGCCGGTGGTTCGGTTGCGGGCGTCGCGGTGCGAGCGAAGGCAAGGGCAGCAAGCGCTGCGGCCTGATCGGCGAGCACCTCGTCGTCGAAGATCACCCGTGGTGAGTGGTTCCACTCGGCCTGCTGGGAGGCCAGATCGGGTGGTGAGGCCATGAGCCCGAGGAACGTGCCCGGTACCTCTGCGAGGACGTGTGCGAAGTCCTCGCTTCCCATCGTGGGATTCGGTGCCTGTAGGACGCGGTGCGCTCCGAACTCTCCTCGAAGCACCTCCATTGCAGTGGCGGTCTGCGCGGGCGAGTTCATCGTGGGGGGATACAGCACCTCGAAGTCCACCTCGGCATCCATCCCGTACGCCCGTGCGACGCCTTGAATCAGCTTCGGCAGCTCTTCTTCCACGGTCGCGAGCGACGCTGCCGACATGGTGCGCACTGTCGCGGCGAGGCGTGCGATGTCAGGGATCGCGTTGACCGCGCCCGTGCCCGCATGCATCTCGGTCACCGAGAGCACCACAGGGTCGAAGGCGTCGAAGCGGCGCGTCACGAAGCTCTGCAAGGCGAGCACGATCTCCGCGGCCACCGGCACCGGGTCGAGGGTCTGATGAGGCTGGGAGCCATGGCCGCCGCGGCCTTTCACCGTCACATAGAGCCGGCTCGATCCCGCCGTCGCCGTGCCGGGCCGGGTCGCGAACACCCCGCGGGGGCCCGGGGCGACATGAATCGCGTACGCGGCCACGGGACGTTCTCCGGCCGCGTCCAGCACGCCCTCCTCAATCATGAGGCGCGCACCGTCATGGCCTTCCTCACCGGGCTGGAACATGAAGATCACGGCACCATGCAGCTGCTCGCGACGCGCCGCCAGCAGGCGCGCAGCGCCGACCAGTCCGGAGGTGTGCAGATCGTGCCCGCAGGCATGCATGGCCCCGTTCGTTGAGGCATATTCCACCCCGGTCTCCTCCGGGATCGGCAGCGCGTCCATATCGCCACGCAGGAGAACAGTCGGGCCGGGCAATGCGCCGCGCAGCACTGCGACGACCGAACTCAACTGGGTGCCGACCGTCGTCTCCAGCCGAAGACCGGTGAGGGCATCGAGGACCCGCTGCTGGGTGCGGGGGAGGAGCAGCCCCGTCTCCGGGTCGGCATGGATCGCCCGTCTCAACTCGATCAGCCCGGGAAGCAATGCGCGCGCATCACGCGGGAAGTCAGGAACAGCCACCATCAGTGCTCTCCTTCGTCGCCGGCGATGCTGCGCGGCGGCTGCGCGAGCAGTGCGTCGATGACGTCGAGGTAGTGCCGAGGGTCGATCTGGGTGCCTTTCACCATCTGCCGGTACATGGTGAGGCCGGCCAGGGTGTCGAGGATGATATCGGGCTCGACGTTCGCTCCCAGTTCGCCACGCTCGATGCCGCGGGCGATGAGCGCACGTCCGCGCTCGCGACGTCGCCGGATGAGGGAGTCCCGCACGAGGGGATACACCTCGGGTTCGAAGATCGCCTGCATGCCGTGACCAGAGGAGAAATCAAACCCTTCCTGATTGCTCTGGTTCTGCAGCGCGTGAGCAAGCAGGTCTTCCCGCAGCGATCCGCTATTGGGCAGCTCACCGATGACGGCATGCGACTCGATGATCGCGGCAGCTAACGCCGCCTTTCTGGGGTACCTCCGATAGATCGCCGCCTTGCCGCACCCGGCCTGGCGGGCGACCTCCTCCACGTTGAACGCAGCGAAGCCGTTGCGGTTGAGCAGTTCGGTGCCGACCTCGAGGATGCGGGCGGTGAGCTCGTCGTCGACGGGTCGCCCGGTCCGCTCCTTGCGGCCGGGGTGGTGGGACACCGGGACCATGTCAGGTGAACTCTCCGTCATAGGACTTACGATACGGCCCGGCTCGTTTCAATCAGGTTAATGAGCGGTCACAACCGTGAATCGATGGCAAGGGAAGGGCCGCTGGCCAGCTGCGAATCGGGGCGAAATCACGGGGCCCTGGTGCCGGCAACGCCGGTGCCGGACCCGACCGGTCTGCACGGCAGTCCTCGGAGCGCGGGCAGAGTCCGCGGACAAGGTGGGCGCGAAACGCAGGCCGAGCCGCAGCTCTCCGGGTGCGGGCAGAGTCCACGTCACCTCTCGGGTGAGCCCCGGAACGGCGCGCAATTCCTGATCCTGGGGATTCCTTGAGGCAACATCTCCCAGCAACCGCACAGCAAACACACATCGGCCCCGAAACTGTCGCACGCAGTCTTGGAGCCATGGAGATCTCGCGTCGATGGATGGGACGGGCAGCCAGCTGCGCCGCCGTCGGTCTGGCCATGTGGATGACGCTCATGGCTCTGCGTCCAGCTCTGGTGGGCACGACCGCAGCCCAGCTGCCGCTGTGGCTCACCCTCGATGCGGGGGAATTCGCTGGTCTGGTTTGGATCAGCGTGGCGGCAAGCCGGCACTCGCGGCTCTTCCTGCTCGCCTCGGTCTTCACCGCCGGACTGTTGTTCTGCGATGCCACCTTTGACGTCGCCAGCTCGCTGGACACAGGCGACGTGCTGCTCGCTGTGACCACCGCACTGCTCGTCGAGCTACCCGCGGGGGTCGTCCTGCTGCGCACCGCGCTCGCCAACCAGATGGGACGCCCCGCGATCGCTTGGGCAACGACCTAGCCTCGAGGACATGCAGACCACCAAGCTCGTGAGTCTCGCGGCAGCGGTGACAGCAACCGGCCTTGCCGGGTGGATGGGGATCATGCGTTTCTTCCCCGAATACGGCGGTGTGCGTCCGGAGCATGTGAACAGGTGGCTCATCGTGGACGGAATCGAATTCACGACCCTGGCCGGCTCCGCGAGCACGGCCCACCGCAGACCACGCCGCTCACGGGGTTGGGCCCTCGGCGCTGCAACCGTCATCGCGGGGGATGCCCTCGCTGATGTCTCTACCTCGCGAAGCGGTCATGAACGCCGCCAGGCAGTGCTCATGGCTGCGCTCGTGGAAGTCCCCTGCAGCCTTGGCCTCGGCAGCTGGGCGCTGATCAGGGGCCGGAATTCCGATCAGCGCTGACCGGATCACCCGGCCAGGATGGCGAATGACTTCCCGGCGGTGATGCGAGCATCAGCAGACCTCTGGGAGGGCCGGAGAGCATAGTCCAGCCACCCAAAGGCTGGCTGGATGCCGGGGAATCTGCTTCTCCGGCTCGGGAGGATGCCGCCAATGCCAATACCTCAATGGAGCCCCGGCCTCTCCAGGCTAGCTGAGTTGGGGGCGCCGTCGACCTACGATGAGGCCACTTCAACTCTTATTCTCGCTTTCCAGTGGGGGCTCTATTGAGAGCTGTTATCCTGGCGCCAACTCTCGCGGTTCTATTGGGGGTCACCTTTACTTCCCAGCAGGGCCGAGACCATTGTCGGGCCTCACGTTTCCGCGTGCACGGTAGGCGCACGCGCGCTAGTCCTCGGGTGACCGGCCGGAAGCCCTTTCCTTCAGCAGTCGACACAAAACCGACGCAAGTCGGCGCTGGCAACGCCTGAGCAGGGTGAGTCCCGTAGCGTGGTGTCAATTCCCGTGGGGTCCTCGTCGTCGTGGACGATGACGGGCCACCGTGGGATGACCATTGTTTCCGCCAAGAAGCAAAGAAGTGAATCCCACGATGACCCAGATCCAGTCTGCCCTGACGACCCTGATCGGCGAAGTCCTCGCCGACCCCGACCTCGCCCATCAGGACGTGTTCCGGCGGATGCTGCAGGCCGGCCTGCAAGACCTTGTCGACGCGGAAGCGACGGCGAAGATCGGCGCAGACCGTTACGAGCGCTCCCTGGGACGGACGACCCGTCGTAACGGGACCCGCTCGAAGACGCTCGCGACACCGGCCGGGGAGGTGGACCTGGCGATCCCGAAGCTGCGGGAGGGCTCGTTCTTCCCGTCGCTGTTGCACCCGCGTCGCCGGGTCGACAAGGCCCTCTACGCGGTGATCTGCCAGGCCTGGATCGACGGAGTCTCGACCCGCAAGGTCGACCAGCTGGTCCGGGTGCTGGGCAATGACACCGGCATCTCGAGGTCGACGGTGTCGCGGATCTGCGGGGAGATCGACGCGGCGGTGCAGGAGTTCCTGCACCGCCGGATCGACCACGCCTGGTTCCCGTACTTGTTCCTGGACGCCACCTACCTCGACGTCCGCCATCGCGGCCGGGTGGTCTCGCAGGCCCTCGTCGTGGCCACCGGCGTCTCCGGCGACGGCAGGCGGGAGATTCTCGGGATGGCGCTCGGGGACGCGGAGACCACGGACTTCTGGACCGAGTTCCTCCGCTCCCTCCGCGACCGGGGACTCAAGGTCGCCACCGACGCCGGCCCGCTCGGCGTCGCCCTGGTCACCAGTGACGCGCACGCTGGCCTGAAGGCCGCGGTAAAGGCGATCCTGCCCGGAGCCGGCTGGCAGAGATGCCGGGTGCATTTCGCCCGCAACGTCACCCAGAAGATCGGGTCCGCGCGCTCGAAGCCGGTCAACGCGCTGATCTCCACGATCTTCGCGCAGACCACCCCCGAAGCCGTGCTCGCCCAATACAAGGCTGTCACCGACAGTCTCCGCAACTCGTTCCCCGAGATCGCGGCCATGCTGGAGACCGCCGAAGCCGACCTCACCGGGTTCGCACCGCTGCCCCGCGAGCACTGGCAGAAGGTGTGGTTGAAGCGCCCCAGGTTTGATGCCGCATCCTTGTGAGTTGGAAGGATAGATGTCATGCCGAAGAAGATTGATCCCGCGCTGCGTGAGCGCGCTGTC
>NZ_FOGZ01000023.1 GCF_900111365.1 Propionibacterium cyclohexanicum | reverse complement strand
ATCCTCGGAAGGCCTCGGCCACTATCCGGGCACCGACGCGCCGCGCCCTCCCACCACGGCTGCTGCGTCGCCTACACCCTCATCTGGGAAGAGCCGTATTCGAGCTCCTTCGCAGGGAACTCGAGTTGGGTGTACGTCACGGCAGCTCTGAGTGCTAACTGGATGTCCTCGCTCTCCCCTAGAGCGAGGGATAGGTTAACGCCATGAGACGGAGCGGTTCGATAGCGAATGAGTCCGGGATACAAGCGTTCGATATGCATGGCGCGCGCATCGAGTTGCACTCCGGCTACGTACGGGTGCTCACATCTGGCCGGCCGAGAAGGAGGGCCCATGGTGCGCGCGAGGTTCACGTCCCTCTGGATGCACTCACTGATATCAGCCTCGTAAAGGCGGGTCTGTTGTCGAAGGGCCGGATTGTTTTATCCACCGCAGACCGTCAGACCCTCGTTCGTTTCCGCCGCGTGTCCACAAGCCATGCACAAGCGATGGTCAATGCGATCGAACGAGCGATCGCGGCACAACGGAATCCCGGCCTGACGCCGATCTCACGGATCGATGCGCCGGTTGCCGTGAGCGAACCGGGCCCACACCCAGCGCAGAGTGCGTCACGGTCGGGAACGATCGATCTCACCGATGAGTTCCGGCGGGCATTGAGCATCCTGAACCATGGCGGGAGCATGTTCCTCACCGGTAAGGCCGGCACCGGTAAGTCAACGCTGATCCGGTACTTCATGGCCCACACTCGCCGCAAAGTCGTAGTGGTGGCTCCCACTGGCATCGCCGCCCTCAACGTCGGCGGCCTGACGATCCACCGGCTCTTCAGCTTCGGCCCGTCGACCACCCTCGATGATGTCCAGACAGGTCACTACCGCCCGGGTCGCTTTGCCGAAGTCATCAAGGGCATGCAGACGCTCATCATCGATGAGGCTTCGATGGTCCGCGCTGACCTGTTCGACCGAGTCGAGGCCGCGCTGCGGCGGTTTGGGCGTCGCCCGGGCAAGCCGTTCGGTGGGGTGCAGGTAGTGCTTGTTGGTGACCTGCTCCAGCTCCCCCCGGTCGTGACAGACCCCGAGCGGGCCTGGCTCGAGGGGCTATACGAGACGCCGTACTTCTTCTCAGCCAAAGCCTTTACGCGCAAGGCGTTTCCCACGGTCCAACTCACCACGGTGTTCCGGCAGCTCGGAGACCAGCGCCTGACGGACCTCCTCAATGCGGTACGTGAAGGCGTGCTCGTGGATGAGATGCGTGACGAACTCAACACACGCACTGACGCCGATTTCATCCCACCCGACGACGAGTTCTGGCTGCGGGTCGCTCCGACCAACCGCGTCGTGACGGCCCGCAACCGAAAAGCACTGGAACGGCTCGATGGCAGGCTCTATGTTCACGACGCCACCGTGACCGGCGACATTTCAACCTTCGACGCGCCGGTCGAGGATCGGGTGGAGTTCAAGATCGGTGCCCAGGTGATGCTCCTCAACAACGACGATCGTGGCCGGTGGGTCAACGGCTCACTGGGCAAGATCACCGGCGTCGCCGACGACGGCGCGACGGTGCTGGTTGCGCTCAACGGAGGGGAGACGGTCGACGTCAGGCCATACTCATGGGACGTGACCATCCCGCAGGTCGCGGGCGGCGCGATGCGCCGCGTCCCCGTTGGCACCTTCACTCAACTCCCCATCAAGCTTGCCTGGGCGATCACGATCCACAAGGTTCAGGGCCAGACGCTCGACCGGCTCATCGTCGACCTCACCGGAGGCACATTCGACTACGGGCAGGTCTACGTGGCCCTCAGCCGCGCGACGTCTATGAACGGCATCGTGCTCACTCGAAACGTCCTCGCCAAGGACTTGCGCACCGACCGGCGCGTTCTTCGGTTTCTCGCAGAAGCCACCCAGCACGTGGCCGAACGGCACGTTGGCGTTGGGGTGCTGACCGTCGGTGCCGAGGACCGGTGGTCGCGACCCCGGCCGATCGAGATCGCTTTGGCCTTCGACGACGGCACCAGCCTCTCCACGCTCATCAACCCCGAACGAGACCAGTCCGGGGCGAGAGAGGCGTACGGCATCACGGTCGACGACACCGCGCTTGCCCCCAAACTCGTTGAGGCCTGGTCGGTACTGGCTCGACTGGTTAAGGGGATGACGCCGATCGGAGTCGGCATCGACGAGTCGCTAGGGACAATCGACTTTGAACTCAAACGGCAAGGCTTGGTGCACGCGCTGCCGCTGGGAATCAATCTTGACCCCGAGACACTTACTCCCGGGGAGCGTGCTGAATGCGAGGCACCTACGGCGCTGCGCCGCGCACGCGCCGCACTCGCGGCGCACCAACGCCTCGGCGGTAGCGGCGGAACCACATTCGCCCCTCCCGAGTTCGACGAGCAGATGTCCTATCTGCTCTCCCGAGATGATTTCGCCGTACCCCGCAGCGATCCTGCGCTTGGGGAACTGCTCACCATCAGCCAAATTCTGAGCGGCGCCATCCTCAAGGCAAAGACACCGCAGACCGCCTTCGACGTCGATAAGGGCATCGTGCGAGCAGCCATCGCCGCCCGACTGGCGTCGGTGATCGGCAACTCTGCCGGACTCGCACCTTCGCTGATCGAACGACTGAGGCTGCTCGAACCGCTGCTGGGCGAAGCCGTCGTGCCCGCTGAGACCGCTTCGACCACCACTGATCTTTCCCAGGTGGTGTTCCTGGGTGCGCGGGTCTGCTTCACCGGGGACGCCTTCGATATGCATGGACGGCCCTTGGCGAGGGCCGAACTGAAGCGGTACACCACGTCGATCGGTCTAATCCCTGTGGAGTCTGTGACCAAGAGCGGGTGCGATCTGCTGGTGGCTGCTGAACTGGGCACACAATCCAACAAGGCCCGGGCAGCCGCAAAATGGGGGAAGCCGGTCATCAGCGTCTCCCAGTTTCTCCAGGCACAAATCAGGCCGGAACATCCCGCCGAGGTGCCCTCGCCACAGCGGCCCCAGAACCCCACAAATAACCTCAGGAACGAGCCACAGGGCCTGCTGCATGGATAGGTGGCATCTGTTTTGACTTTCCTAAATCGCGGGCTGCGTGACCACAACCTCTCAACTACCTGCGCGGGAATCCCCGGTTGCGCTGTCAGCTCGCCACCTCGCAGTGGAGCGGTTCCTCTCACCTGAAGACACCACATCTCGCCTCCGTACCTGCTCTTGCTATCGTTCTGTTATCAGAACGAATGGGTGCGCGATGAACGATTCTCTGGCCGTTCGGCTTCGACTGGCGCGCGAAGAGCGCGGCCTGTCGCTGTCGGAGCTGGCGCGCCGCAGCGGGATCGGGAAGGGGACTGTCTCCGAGCTGGAGAACGGCCTGCGGGGCGCCCGATTGGACACCTTGTTCGCTCTGTCCACCGCGCTGGAGATTCCGCTCGGGGCGCTGATCCCCGACCGCCCCGGCAAGGCGCCAGTCTCAGTCTCCGGCGTCTCAGTCTTCGCGACCCTACTCGGGACATGGGCCAGTGATGGGGGGACCGTCGAGGCGTATCGGGCAACCGTCTCAGCGCAAAAACAGCACTCCACTGCTCACCATGCCGGTGTGGAGGAAACCGTCACCGTGATCCGCGGCCGGGTCCGCGTCGGCACCGAAGGAGACGAACGCGACCTCCGACCCGGCGAGAGCCTCCGCTATCCCGGCGATCTGCCCCACATCTTCGTTGCCCTCGACGGTGACGCCGAGGTGATCCTCCTCATGCACTACCCCTACCCCCTTGAGACAGCGAGGCACACCCCATGACCATCGAGAAGCCCTTGCCACAGCGCAGTCAGGTCGTCCAGCAGCGCCTCGACAAGGCTGGAATTCCCGGGCGAGTACGCGAGTTGCCGGATTCCACCCGCACCGCCGCGGATGCCGCGTCCGCGCTCGATTGCGAGGTGGGAGCGATCGCGAGCAGCCTGCTCTTCCTCGCCGACGGCCAGCCGGTTCTGGTGATGACCAGTGGCCGGCATCGCGTTGACACCGACCATCTTGCACGACAGCTCGGCGCGACATCGGTGACGATGGCACCCGCGAAGCTCGTGCGCGAGATCACCGGACAAGCGATCGGCGGTGTCTCGCCCGTCGGTCACCCTGCACCGGTGCGGACCGTCGTCGATGAAGCCCTTGAGGACTACGAGGTCATCTGGGCGGCGGGCGGCACGCCACACACCGTGTTCCCGCTCACCTTCGCCGACCTCGTCGCAATCACCGGCGGCACTCCGATCCGCGTCGCCGAAGACTGAGGACGCCTGGGCGCTGCGGGGGCGCCGTGGACGAGGCCTGGTCAACGAGCTCCTCACCGGCAGGGGCTGCGTCGCACTCGCGCCTGACATGCGCGCATGGCCCCTCGCTGGTCCACAGCGATGGTCCACAGCGGGCTACTTCTGCTCTGCCTCGTCCATATGGAACGAGGGCAGATAGGAGATGCCCACGAGCAAGCCTTCCGGGCTCAGCAGACGCGCAGTCGTCTGGCCCCACGGCTCCTCGTGAGCGTCCACCAAGATCTCCTGCCCCTTGGCTCGCAGCTCGTCGACTGCGTCCGCAACGGCCCGGGGCGACGACACTTCCAGCTCGATCCACGCCTGCGGGACAGGCCTTTGTGCGGGCCACTCGTCGGTTCCGAAAGTCGCCTGCGCCGCCTGGCTCAGCGGCCACAACGCGAAAGCCCTGGCCCCGCCCAGATCAGAGGCGTGGTAATAGTCCGGCGCGAGCTCATCGAACGTGATCCCCAATCTCCGCGACCAGAAGTCGACCATGGAACTCGGCTCGGCTCCAATCGGCCCGAAGCCGGCAATGAATGCGATCTCCATCACCGAAGGCTACCCAACCTGGCCGCATACCTGCCCCAGCAGGCGCACGACCCAAATGCCTTTCACCTCCGCGCTCGACAAGTCGGCGTGGGACTGGACGATGATGCTCATGATCCCGGACTGGCTGGACGCGGCGCATGTCGAGGCCGCGCGAGAGCAGGCGCGCGCAGCCTCTCGCCCGGCGCGCCTGGACGAGGTGCGCTTCGAAACCCTCGACGAAGGGCGCTGCATCCAGACTTTGCACATCGGCTCGTTCGACGACGAAGGTCCCGCTCTCGAGCGGATGCACGACGAGGTGATCCCCTCCCAGGGTCTGCGCCGAGCGGGAAAGCACCACGAGATCTATCTGAGCGACGTCCGCCGGACCGCCGCGGCCAGGCAGCGCACGATCCTGCGTCAGCCCATCGCACCCGCAAACTAGCCGCCGCTCACTGGCCGGCTTCCTACCGGGCTCGCCTCTCGACGACAGTGCCCGAGGCGAACCCCGGACGCTATCGCCGCCGAGGCACGAACTTCGGCCCGCCCTTGCCGCGAGCCATGACGATATCGACGTCGATGCCGAGCCGGTTCAGGAAGTCCCGGTCGTGGCTCACCACGAGGAGGGCTCCCCGGTAGGTGGACAGGGCCTCGACGAGCCGGTCGACGGAGGCGATGTCGAGATTGTTCGTCGGCTCGTCGAGGACGAGGAGCTGGGCGGGCGGGTCGGCCAGGAGGAGCCGGGCGAGGGTGACCCGGAAGCGTTCCCCACCCGACAGCGTCGCCACCGGCCGGTACACCTGGTCACCGCGGACGAGGAATCTGGCGAGGCGATTGCGCAGGTCGGGGATCGAGGTTTCCGGCGCCCCCGCAGCCACGGCATCGAGGACCCTCGCGCCGTCGTCGAGCAGGTCGAGTCCCTGGGGCAGGTAGGCGACGCGCCCGGTGAACAACCCTCGGCCCGCGAGGAGCGCGCGAAGCGCCGTCGTCTTTCCGATTCCGTTGGGGCCGGTGAGCGCGACACGTTCGGGGCCGGCGATCACGTATCCACCGATCTCTGCGATGCGCCGGCCTGCGGGAACATCGGGGTCGGGAAGGTCGATAACGATGCGCTCGTCGTCGCGGACAGCTCGCTCGGCCGCCTCGACCGCGACCCGAGCGGCGTCCTCCTTGCCGGCGAGCAGGCCGCGGCGCGCGCCCTGGGTCTTCTCGGCGGAGTTGCGCCGCCTGTCGATGGCGGCGGGCACGAAGGCGCGGTTCGCGGCGTCCTTGCGGCCCCGACGCTGAGAGTGGGCGATCTTCTCCTCGGCCTCGATCCGCTGCCGCTTCTCCTTGCGCAGTGTCGCCTCGGCGTCGCGAAGCGTGCGGAGCGCGGCCCGTTGCCGAGTGTCGAGGAAGGACTCGTAGGCGGAGTATGTGCCGCCGAAGGTCGCCAGCGACCCGCCACGCAGTTCGGCCGTGTCGTCGACCAATTCGAGCAGGGCCCGGTCGTGGGAGACGACGATGAGCGCACCTGTCCAGGAGGAGATGAGTTCATAGAGGCGTTCACGGGCCTCGGTATCGAGATTGTTGGTGGGCTCGTCGAGCAGCGCGACATCGGCGCCGCGCAGCCGCACGCCGGTCACTGCGGCCAGCATCGCCTCCCCACCCGACAGCGTCGCGGTCGTCCGGCCGAGATCTGTCGGCACACCGATCGCGGCAAGTGCCGCCGCGGCGCGTTCTTCGATGTCCCACCCGTTGTCCCCGACGATGTCGAACAGATGAGGGGACGCGTCTCCGCTGGTGATCGCATGCACCGCATCGAGGATGGCCCGAACACCCAGCAGATCGGCGAGCGTCTCGCCGGCGTCGAAGCGCTGGGGCAGATAGTCGGCGATCCCATCGATCGAGATCGACCCGGCCGAGGGTGCAAGGTGGCCGGCGATGAGGCGCAAGAGGGTGGACTTGCCGCTGCCATTGGGCCCGACCAGGCCCGTACGGCCGGTGCCGAAGGAAGCGGACACGCCGCTGAGAACAGCCTGGCCGTCGGGCCAGGAAAAGGACACGCCCGTGAGAACGACGGACGCTGGTGTCATTGACATGGGGATACTCCAGAGTCGGCGGCGGTGCGCCGACCCGCCTCATCCCGTCGCGGGGGGGCGGTGGCGCGCGGTCAGGCGGCTGGAGTGTCCGTCATATCTCTTCGCTCTCTGCCAGCCCCTGTCACGCGCGGCTCGACCCGCAAGGCTCTGGGCAAGATTACTCCCAAGGGGACGGCCGGGAAACCCGCGCCGCGCACCGCCCAACGGTGACGCTGACGCTCAGTCCACCTCGCCGCCAGAGACCTTAAGCTCCACGCTCAGCTGATCGGCGTCGAGTTCGGCGAGCGACTGGCGCAACGCCGCCGAGCTGTATCTGCCCGAAGCGGCGACGTCCACGAGGCGGCTTCGCATCGCCTTGATCATCGCCAGCCGCAGCTCGAGTGCCTCGTGCGTGACAGCGGTGGTGTTGTCGTCGGGCGGCATGGTGAGTCCCGTCTCGACTCGGCTCAGGAACTCCGGATCGAACGGGCTGCCGTCGCGTCTGCGAAGTCCGGGCTCCTGCAGCAGCGCGATGGCGGCGACCCGCAGCTCGTCCTGCAGCGCCTCGTCTTCTTGGTCTTGTGCCTTGGTCTCCTCACCTCCGCCACGGATCCGCAGCGCACGCACCAGCGGGGTAAGGGTGAAGCCCTGCAGCATGAGACTGGCCAGGGCCACCATGAATGCGACGAACACGAGCAATTCCCGCTGTGGCGTGTCGGTCGGCAGGGTCTGGGCGGCGGCCAAGGTCACCACGCCGCGCATTCCCGCCCAGACGATCACCGCGCCGTGTTTCCATCCCAGCCGGGAGGCACGGTAGTAATCGAGATCCGCTGCGATACGGGTGAAGCGCCGGCGGATGGACTCGCCCCACCTGCGCAACGCTGCGGCGTCTGTGGAATGACGCGCTGCCGTCCTGCCCCTGGCGACCGATTCAAGATGAGCGCCGAGGCGGGCGATGTCGTCCGAGGAGAACCGGTCGGCGCGGCGTCCTTGGCCCCAGATGATCACCACCACATACACTCCCCGGACCAGGAGCAGGATGCCGAGCGCGGCGAGCGCGAGCCAGGTGCCGCGCCACAGGCCCTCGTGCTCGGTGAGGTTCTTGTCGACGACCTCGTTGAGCTCGAGGCCCATGATCAAGAAGACGCCGCCCTCCAGGATCAACTCGACGGTCCGCCAGTTCAGACGGTCGGAGAGCCTCTGCTCCGGCGTCAGCCAGCGCGCGGCCCCCTGCCCGGTCACGATGCCGACGACGACCGCGGCCACCAGTCCCGAGCCGCCCATCGCATCGGTGGGCACGTAGGCGATGAATGGCGCGGCGAAGCTCAACGCCGTGTTGGCGGCGGAGTTGTTCACCCAGGCGCGCACCCGCAGATTCGCCCAGCCCACCACGGCCCCGACCACCAACGCCACGAGCACTCCCCCAAGGAACGCGCCCACGGCTGAGCCGAAGGAGAAGCCGGCGGCGATGGCGGTGATGGCAGTGCGCAGCAGCACGAGCGCCGTCGCGTCGTTGAGCAGGCTTTCGCCCTCCAGCATGGTGACGACCCGGGGTGAGATGCCGAGCCTCTTGACGATCGAGGTGGCCACCGCATCTGTCGGGCTCAGGATCGCCCCGAGTGCGATGCCGAGCGGCAGGCTCAGGCCCGGAATCGTCCAGGTGAAGAAGAGCCCGAGGATGACGGCGCTGATCACCACGAGCACCACCGAGAGCCCCGCGATGGGGGTGAAGTCGCGCCGGAATTCGATGGCGGGAAGATTGATCGCCGAGGAGTACAACAGGGGCGGGAGCACCCCGACGAGAATCCACTCCGGGTCGATGGCCGGCAGATCGGGGGTGAACGGCATGGCCGCCAGCAGCAGGCCGATCGCTACCAGCACCAGGGGCGACGCGAGATGCATCCGCTGACCCACGGCAGCCACGATCGCGATCAACACGACAGCGATGACGACGACGAACAGACCTTCCATTCCCCATCTCCCTGCCTAGCGAGCAGCCTGCGATGAACATATCCTGCCCTGACCTGGCACGGCGGCGACAAGACTGCCGCTCCCGGCGGGGCTCATGGTGGAGGCGCAGACTGCCCAGATCATCACTCGACAGGTACCGAACCGCCCACAGCCCATCCCCGCCCAGACCCTCACGTGAACCAGCCCCGGTCTCCGGGGAATACCGGCCCCAGAAGGGCTGCTGAGGTGGGCGTGAGCGAACCCGTGAAGGTGGACATCTGGTCAGACGTGCAATGCGCCTGGTGCTATATCGGCAAGCGGAAGTTCGAGGCGGCACTGGACGCGTTCGACGGCGCGGTGGAGGTCGAGTACCACTCCTTCGAGCTGTCGCCGGACACCCCGGTCGACTACGAGGGAACGCCGGCCCAGTACCTGGCGGAGCGCAAGGGCATGCCGCTGGCGCAGGTCGAGCAGATGCTGCAGCAGGTGACGTCCATCGCCGCTGAAGTCGGACTCGACTACGACTACGGCGCGATGCACCAGACCAATACCGTCAAGGCCCACGAGCTGCTGCACTATGCCAAGGCTCGGGGCCGTCAGGCCGAGGTCAAGGAGGCACTGCTGCGCGCCTACTTCATCGAAGGAGGTCACGTCGGACGCATCGACGACCTCGCCGATCTCGCGGCGGGTCTCGGCTTCGACCGGGCGGATGTCGTCCGCTCCCTCACCGAAGACGAGTACCTGCCGGCAGTGCAGGCCGATGGCGCGCAGGCCCGCGCCTATGGCATCACGGGCGTCCCCTTCTATGTCTTCGACGGCACGTACGGTGTCTCGGGAGCCCAGGAGACCTCGACCTTCGCCCAGGTGCTCACCCAGGTCTCCGGCGAGAAGGAGACACACGCATGAGCCGCCCGCCATCCGCCCCGATCCGGCTGCTCGGCGCCCCCGGCGCCGCCTGCGAGGGCAGCGCTTGCCGCCCACCGGCAAAGACCATCGCCGCGACGCCAGCCGCCGAGCCCGCGGAACCCGCCGGTGGCCAGCAGGCAGACAACCAGGAGACAGGCAACCAGGAGACAGGCAATCGGTGAGGGTCCGGCCAGCCGGGCGACCGGGCCAGCACCTTCTGCCGCGTCAGCACCCTTCGCGCTGAGGGCTCGGCTGTCCATGCCGCCGGCTCACAGCGCCTGCCGTACCGCCATGACGATGGCGTCCGCATCGAATCCGAGGCCCCGCATGTGCGCCACGAAGGCGGAGGTGAGGGCACCGGCCCGGCGCCGGCTCTCCTCGTCCGGCGCCGCGACCGGCGCAACGGTGGTGCCGTTGCGTCCCCTGGTGATGAGGTAACCCTCGGCTTCGAGTTCCCGGTAGGTGCGGGCAACCGTGTTCGGAGCCAAGGCGAGGTCGGCGGCCAGCCGGCGCACCGGGGGCAGTTTGGTGCCGGGCGGCAACTGCCGCGTGAGGATCTGCTCGATGAGCTGGCGGCGCAGTTGCTCGAAGGGCGGCTGCGAGGCATGCGGATCGATGGTCAGGGTGCTCATCGGACTGCGACTCCGTGCGGCCACAGTCGCCGCTGCTCATAGCCCTTGCGCTCACCGGTGAGCCACGAGCGCATCGGCCCTGCAGCAGCCACCGCGATGAGCGCCGAGAAGATCGCCAGGCTCGCGAGTGAGAGTGCATAGGTGAGGGGGGTTGCGCCGGGTTCTCGGTAGAAACCGGTCGTAGTGAGCCTATGGGCCACAAGGATCAGCCAGAAGGCGATGGCGAAGCAGCCGACCCCCACCACCAGATTGGCCACCTGTCGCAGTCCGATCGCCCGTTCAGCATCGTCCCAGGCCAGTTCGAGATCCGAACCGCTGCGTGCCGGGGCGGCCAGGACGCGACGCAAGGCGAGCAGGGCGAGTATCCAGGACACCAGCGCCAGGCCCGTGCCCAGCAGGCCCAGCGTGATCGCGGCTCCTCGGACCTGCGAGGGGAGGCGGAGCAGGAGCAGTGCCCCAGCGATTGCGCCGATCATCAGCACGGCGGGCATGGCCGCCAGAGCGAATCGCTCGCCGGACGTCAGATAGTCGGACAACTGCGCCGACCTCGGTCTGGCCACCACAGGCGTGTCAGAGAGTGGCGAGGGACGATGTGTGGCCATCGTCCACGCACCGCCGAAGGCTGTCCCCGCGCCGGCCAGGGCAAAGACGAGCGCTCCTGCTTCGGTTCCGGTGCCGTCGATGAGGACCGCGGCCAAACCCCCCAGCGTGATGGCGAGGACCCCGCCGATCACCATGCCCCGCTCACGGCGCCGGATCCTGTCGATCACCGGCCCGGCCACCTCATCGGTCAGCGGCAGCCCGGCGGCCGCTGCATACCCTTCGAGCGCCTCGCGCGCCGGAATCCTCTTGCCTCCCCTGGTGAGCGAGACGGCTGGCAGCACGACACACACCAGCGCGACTGCGATCCACAGTGCAGTGTTCATCAGCCTCCCCCTTCGTACCAATACAACTAATGTACTGGTACAAATCTCATGCGGCAAGGGCCTCGGTTCTTCGTCCTGCAATGAGCTGGCTGCCCGTAACCACATCACGCCGTGCCCACATCACGGCCATCGTGCCCGGCCACCACGAGACCGAGCAAGGCCCCGAGGCGCGCAGCCCGATCCCAGCCAGGCACGGCCCTCACCGCGGTCTCCGCGGTGCCTTGCCGGTCTCCATGAGGAGATGACGCGCGGTGGCCGCGGGAACCCCGAAGGCCTCGCGAAAGGCACGATTCATGCTGGCCCGGGAGCCGAATCCGCTCGCATGGACCACCTCGTCGAGTTGCACCGCGGGTTCGGCGGACAGCAGTGACATCGCATGCTCCACCCGAGCGCGCCTGATCTCCCGGCTGACCTGGAGATCGTGTCGGCCAAAAGTGCGATCGAGCGTGCTGCGTGATACCCCACACACCGCGGCCAGCTCAGCCGGACCGAAGGAGGGATGGCGGAATCTCTTGTGCAATTCGCTCTGTGCTGTGGCGAACAGACGTTCGGGTGGCCTCGTGACAGTGGCTGCGGCGGCGAGAGCCCGGGCGACCTCCCGAGTGAGCGATCGCAAGGTGGCCAGATCTCCTTCGAGATTCGAAGCAGTCGATGGCTCATGGGCCGCGGCCAGCAGATAGGAATATGCCGCTCGGAAAACAATCGAGGCCGGCGTGATATCTCCTACCGTGTCACGCGTCAGCCTATGGGGCGAGATCTCCTCCTCGTCAAAGGAGAAGAACACCATCTCGCTGGGCTCGCGTGTGCGAATGGTGGCCGACTCCGAGCCCGGGAAGATGATGCAGAGCCCGCCACCATCGGACGTCCAGTACTGCGCGTGCCCTCCGATCTCAAGGCAACCCCGGCTCACGAAGATGAACAGGAACCTGCGCCGAGCGGTAATCCGCTGTCTCGTCCATTCCACAGCAAAGTCTGGCGTCGCCATCCGGACGATGATGAAGGTGCTGAACCGTAAGGCCTGCATCCGCAGCCTCAGGGGATCGCCAGCAAGGACCCGGATCCCCGCGCCTTCGAAGAAGGCATGGATCCCTTCCGATCCGGCCCCAGTTTCCGGGTTGTGCGAGAACCGCATGGGACCGACGAGATCGAGCCATCCTCGGGAGGTATCGCGCGGCAGGAGGACCTGGTGTCTGAGCATGGCAGTGGCGTCCAATGGAGGGAGTGTCCATGCACACGATCGGTGGGCAGTGGACGCAGGGGTATCGCAGAAAAAGAGCGTCGGGCAGTTCATCAGGCGCTCGACGAAGCGCGTTCAGAGGCAGTATCGATATACCACTGTGTGCTTCACGCCTTTGCGCGGCGGGCGCCTCATGGCGGGGCCCGTGCGAAGTGCTCTCGTGGGCGTGGTTTCGCCGGCCGGTGTCGCCACAGACGCGATTCACCGAGGCCTGCCACCGGATATCGACTCGATCCGCTGGCAGGCTCACCCTGGTGCGCGTCCTGCCAGCGGCGTGGCCACGAGGAGTTATGGCGTGTATGGGGTGGGAGCCTCCGAGAGCAGGATGGAGCTGGGGATCGTCAGGACCGGACCCACCATGGTGACGGTCTGGCCGTTCACGGTCACAAATCGACGAGTGACGGTGACGACGTTTTCATAGAAGGGTCCGGGGGATCGGAAGTAGGCTTCCGTGGGGATCTCGACGACCGTGCCAGTAGCGACGATTGGATCCGTATAATCGGTCCGGAGAACATTGTAGGTGACACCGCCGACGGTCTCGGTCTCCCCTGTTGCAGCGAGCGTCGTCCACAACGGATTGCTTCCGTCCATCGCTGTGAACGTCGGGAGTGGCCAATTCGTCGCGAGGAGCACTTCGAAGTAGATATTCGTCACGACATCGCCTGGCTCGGTGCCCGTGACACGGAAGTAATGACTCTGCTTCTTCGACGTGTCGTACTGCAAGGCTCCGGCCGATGGGTCACCATACCTCTCCGGGTACCAGCCCGTGCCGAATTGGGATTCGATCTTGAATTCCCTTTGCGGTGCCGCCGAAGCGGCCGCCAGCGGGGAGACGGCTGTCATGGCGATAACAGGAATCGACCAGGATGCCGCCGAAACGATCGTGCGACGTGAAACAGCATGCCGGGTTTCATCCTGAGGGGTTTCCGCTGGATGTTCCATAAGAGCTCCTTTCGGGAGATGTGTCGCACGACAGCCTGCATGAAAGTGCAGATCCTCCAGCGGCGCCATTAATCGTTTGCGGTGAACTGGCGAGAATCCTGACGCGAAATGCATAGCGGGTGCGCGCCAGAAGATCCCGGGCGCTTCGTGCCGCCCGCCGCTGCGGCGAGCGGGCCTGACCAGGCACCATTGCCTGCGGGGCCGCGGAGTGCGCGCTGCGCGGCCCTCGACACGGTCGCCGGGTAGGTCACTATCTCCTGGAAATCAAGATCGGTGACGTGGAATGTAGTTCCGCGTCACCGAGTTGAGTCAGATGTCGCGCGCATCGGGTGCGCACCCACTGACGAAAGGTCGATTCATGACGAACATCAGCATCATTGGCACCGGCACCATGGGCAAGGCACTGGCGCAGCTGTTCACGAGGTCCGGTTCTGATGTCCAGCTCATCAGCCACGAAGAGGCACCCGGTACGATCCAGGGCGAGATCGTCGTCCTGGCCGTGCCCTACCCGGCCCTCGCCGACCTCGCCTCCACAGCGGCATCGCAGCTGGACGGGCGCATCGTCGTCGACATCACCAATCCGGTCGACTTCTCCACCTTCTCGCCGATCAAGCCCGAAGCAGGCAGCGCGACCGCCGAGCTGGCCGCTGCACTGCCGACAGCGCACGTCCTCAAGGCCTTCAACACAAACCTGGCCGCCACGCTGGCTGCTGGCACGACCGGGCCGGCCCCGGTGTCCGTGCTCATCGCAGGCGATGACGAGAGCGCGAAGAAGACCCTCAGCGAGGCGGTGACTGCCTCGGGAGCGTCCGCATACGAAGTCGGCGGACTCGCCCGCGCCGCCGAGCTCGAAGCCGCCGGCTATCTCCAGATCGCTCTGGCGGCCTCCGGGCAGATCGGCTGGACGAACGGCTTCGCCCTCTACAAGTGAACCGGCGCGGTGGGTGGGGCCGCGCAGATCAGGCGGCCCCACTCGAGCGCAGGAGAGAGGAAGCTCGGTGACGGCGTTGACGGCGGTATTCCAGGACCTGGTGCGCGTGGAGATTCGCCTCTGGAACGCCCTTGACGCGCGGCTGCGCACGGAACTGGGCCTCACCCTCACCTTCTACGAGTTGCTCGACATCCTCGAGGAAACCGGGAGCTGCCGAGTAGCCGACCTTGCCGAGAGCCTCGCCGTCACCTCCAGCGGCACCAGCCGGATCATCGATCGGATGGAAGGCGAGGGCCTGGTGCGCCGGGCGGCCAATGCCGCTGACCGGCGGTCTTCTCTCATTGACGTCACCACTCGGGGGCGCCGCAAGCACGATGAGGCGGCAGCTGTCGTCGAGGCCGTCCTCGCCGAATTCATCCTTCCCCACCTCGACGCCCCCAGCATCCGCGGCCTCGGCACAGCGCTCGAGGCGCTCCGCGAGGCCACTGCGGGATGAGCTGCAGGCCCCGGCGAGGACCGAACCGTCTCCTCAGCGTCCTGGCAGGGCCATTGCCGCCGAATCGCGCACCAAGCCCTCCAGCTGCGCGGACAGGGTCTCGATGGAGTCCACCTCGACGGGGAACGGCGCGAACACCGTCTCGGTGGACTCGGCACCCACCTTCACCAGGACCATCCCGGTGCGGTCGACATCGGCGCAATAGACCCTGTCCCCGATGTGGACGCAACCCTCACGGAGCGGGCGGCGGGTGAGCTCTCGTCCGGGCAGCAATCCGCACGAGACGGCATCGGTGATCCGGCACAAGGTCTCCTCGCCACACGCCAGCACCTCGTGATACGCGTCGAGTTCCTCGTCAGTGCAGGGAAAGGGCGCCGTGGCGGTAGAGCCGGCCAGGCACTGGCGCAGATCCGACAAGGCCACCGGCGTGATGCCGGTGGCGTCGTGCACGAGGATCCGGCGCGCCCGCACAATCCCCAGACGCCCGTTCTCACCGGCTGCAATGGCCGCCACCTGAACCGGCAGCTCGTCCGTCACCAGCATCTGGGTCGATTCGCACTCGGGCACCCACTCCAAGGTGCCCAACGCGTGGACAGCGGCCGAGTTGATGCGCACGGAAGGATCGGCCGCGTCCTTGAGGATGCTCAGCCGCACCTCGACTGGCTGCGCGTCGAGGAGAGGATCGTCGGGCTGGTGCGCCGGCGAGCAGGTCGCCACGACCAGTTCGCCGTGGGTGGTGACCCCGTGAACCAGCGAATCGATCGTGGTGCATGGGGCCCACCGGTAGGCGACCAGTCGGGCGCTGCCCGAACCCGCCAGCAGACGGCAGGCAATCGATCTCGTGCGCGACACCGAGCTGCTGGTATCGCACGGACGCGGTGCGGGGGAAGATGGCTCCATGGCTTGCCGTCCTTCATCACAGTAACTTAGGTAAGCCTAAGCTGTGCGGAGACGATTCCCAATCGCCCTGCTCACCACGTGGGACGACCCCGTCCAGGCCTCAGCCATCAACCCAGCGCCGGACTGCCCATCGCCACGGGAACATGCGCTCCGTACCCGAGCTCGCGCAGCGCACGGCGGACCCGCTCGGTGGCCGCATCGAGCTCGGCGGGAGGAACCTCCTTGCGCGCCCTGCTGAAACTCAGTTCGGCCTCGCCCCAGGCCGGCAGGACGTGCAGGTGCAGGTGCGGGACCTCGAAACCGGCGACCAGGAGCGCAGCGCGGGGCGCGTCGAATGCCTTCTCGCAGGCCTGGCCGACCGCCTTCGCCACGCTCATGAGATGGCCGAGCAGTTCGTCGGGCGCCGACGTGTACTTGGGCACCTCCACCCGGGGCACGACGAGCATGTGGCCATCGCTGATGGGTTCGATGGTGGCGAAGGCCACGGCCTGCTCGTCGGCCCAGGCGAAACGCCCGGGAAACTCACCCTCGATGATCTTGGTGAAGACAGTGCTCATGGGCCCATCGTGGCACGTGGTGACACCCGAGGGGCGCCAGCCTCCCTACGATGCGCGCGATGACCTTACGCCGGCATTGCGGTTCTCGCGCCAGCGCTCGCCGGCCTCACGCCATCGCCGTCGTGCTGCGCCTCCACCGCGACGACGGTCACCAGATGCGCGTGCGCCCGCGACATCGTCACCGAGCGCGTGGTGCCGGAGACGACACAGGTGACGTCGCTGGCCATCGGGGAAGAGTCCCGGAGCACGAGCGTGGTACCGATACCCACCCCGTTGGCGGTGAGATAGCGCAGCAGCTCGGGTTTCCGGTCCGAAACGCGCGCCACCCGGACGCGGGCGCCATCCTTCAGCGCGTCGAGGGGCTGGCCGCCAGCCCTGGTGATCTCCCCATCGGCACTGGGGATCGGATCGCCGTGCGGATCATGGGTCGGATGGCCAAGCTGGCCTTCCATCCGGTCGATGAGCTTGTCGGACACCGCATGCTCCAGCGCATCGGCCTCGTCGTGCACCTCGTCCCAGGAATAGCCGAAGATCTCCACCAGGCCCGTCTCCAGAATCCGATGGCGCCGCACCATGCGCAGCGCATCCTGACTTCCCTTGCCCGTGAGCGCGATGGCGCCATAGGGCTGATGGCTCAGCAGTCCCGCATCGACAAGGCGGCGCACCATGTCCGAGACCGTGGAGTTGCCCAGGCCAAGGCTCTTCGCCAGCTCGGTGTTGGTCACCGGATCGACGCCCCGCTCGGCCAGACCCCAGATCACCTTGAGGCATTGCTCCTGTGGAGGAGTGAGCACGGTGGGCTTCGAGGACATGGGCCCAGAATACGTGTAATGTGTCCTGTGAGGTTTCGTGTGAACGAACTTCAAGCTTCCGGGATTCGGAATTCGAGGGTGAGAAGGTGCCATGACCGTCGGCGAGGATCTCAAGCCACCGGCACCCACGGCCACCAGACGCGGTGGGATCATCCGGACCGCCAATGGCCTGTCCCTGCAGGAGATCAACGGCACGGTCCGCACGCCACCCGCCAGCGCAGGCTTCTGGCGCACCCTGGCGGCCTACTCCGGCCCGGGTGCCCTCGTGGCCGTCGGCTATATGGACCCCGGCAACTGGGTCACCTCGATCGGCGGCGGCCAGCAATTCGGCTACTCGCTGCTCAGCGTCATCCTCATCTCGAGCCTCATCGCCATGCTCTTGCAGTACATGGCGGCCAAGCTGGGCATCGCCACCGGCATGGACCTGGCGCAGGCCACCCGCGCGCACACCGGCCCCAGGGCCGGCATCGCCTTGTGGATCGTCACCGAGGCGGCGATCATGGCCACCGACATCGCGGAGGTGATCGGGGCCGCCATCGCCCTGCACCTGCTCTTCGGCCTGAACCTCGTGGCCGGGGTGCTCATCACGGTGGGTGACGTGCTGATCCTGCTGCTCCTCCTCATGGTCGGATTCCGCAAGATCGAGGCCATCGTCGCCACGCTCATCCTCACGATCATGGCGGTCTTCGCCTACGAGGTGTGGATCGCCGACCCCAGCCTTCCCAAGCTCTTCGCCGGTTTCATTCCCACCCCGCAGATCCTCCACGCCTCGCAGCTGACGATGGCCCTGGGCATTGTCGGTGCCACCGTGATGCCCCACAACCTCTACCTGCACTCCTCCATCGTCCAGTCGCGCGACTTCGACAGGCGCAGCGAGGACGGCCGTGCCCGCGCCCTGCGCTTCTCGACCATCGACTCGAACATCCAGCTGTCGATGGCGTTCGTCATCAACTGCCTGCTGCTGTTGCTCGGCGCTGCACTGTTCTACGGTTCCAGCCGGGACCTGAGCACCTTCGGTTCGCTCTACTCGGCGCTGAAGGATCCGAGCATCACCGGGAGCGTCGCGAGCCCCGTCCTCAGCACGCTGTTCGCCGTAGCACTGCTGGCGTCCGGGCAGAATTCCACCATCACCGGCACGCTCACCGGCCAGGTGGTCATGGAGGGCTTCATCCGACTGCGCATCCCGCTGTGGATGCGCAGGATGGTCACCCGCTTGCTCGCTGTGATCCCGGTGCTCATCTGCACCCTGGCATTCGGCGGCTCCGAGACTGCCCTGGACAACCTGCTCGTCGGCACGCAGGTCTTCCTCAGCATCGCGCTGCCCGTCTCGATGGTGCCGCTGGTCTACTTCACCGGCTCCCGGCGCATCATGGGGCGGCGCTTCGCGAATCGCCGCTGGGTGAGCATCCTCGGCTGGACTGCGACGGCCGTCCTCACCGTGCTCAATGTCCAGCTCATCGTCCAGACGGTGGCGGGCCTGCTGTGAGGGCACGGCTCCCCGGGCGCCCGAGTCCCTCGCGCGGCGGCCACGGCATCCGCGCTATCCTGACCGCGCGGGCCTCGCAGCGCCCCCAGCCCCGGCGCCGAAACTCTCGCTGACCTCGGAGGAAGAGATGACCAAGCGACTGCTGAGCCTTCTCGGTATCAGTGGCGTCATGATCGCGGCAGTCATCGTGCACCGCCATCGCGAGCTCGCCCATGAGGCCGAGCTGTGGCGCGCGGCCACCGATCCGATCGACTGAACCTCGCCGGTACGCCTGATCCGGGCTCTCAATCGCCTGGACGCAGGGTCTGCTTCCTGGTGCCTGCCGTCCAGTCGAGCACGAGACGGTTTCGGGCACTCTCCACGCGCAACGCCCTGGGATACCTGGGTGCCTCGACGACATGGCTGGAGTAACGCGGGTAGTCGGTGTCCACCTTCTTCCGGTTCACCAGGAAGTCGCCTCCCCACTCCAGCTCGTAGATGCCATATGCCGTGGCCAGACGCAGAAAACCATTGTCGAGGCTGATCCAGTACTCCTTGAGCCGCTGCACGAAACCCATCAGTGATCCGAACTCCCACTCGTCCGCGCAGATCACGGCATAGCCGATCCGCACCCCGCGTTGGACGATCTCGGTTTCGCTCACGAGATCGAGCGGGGCTGTCGAGAGGATACCGATGTAGCTGCCACCGCGCCGGCCGGCAACCCAGTGGATGCCCATCCGGGTCTCGTCGAAATCCACGAACGGGAAGTAGATGTGGCTGTACAGCCGTCGGGCGCCCTCGAAACGGCCCTGACGGCCCCGCAGGTCGTACTGCACGAGAAGGACGTCATCAGACTGGGCGATGTCGGGATTGAGACCATTGCCGACCCACTCGGAAGCCTCCTGGGGCTGGTCGCTCTGGTTCATCCGGGAGCCCGCCGGCTGGTTGCCGAAGACCGAGATGCCGCCGGGGAGGCAGGCCTGCCACAGGTGGTGCCGGCCACCGAACTCTCCGGGGTGATAGCGCTGGACGCTGCTCAGCAGATAGGACGGTGTGCGGAAGGTCTGGATGTTGCCGCGCTGGACGGCGGCCCCCACGGTGACCGGATTGGCAACCGTCAAGGCCGTCCGCCTCAACGGCCAGGGAATCCTTGCCAGCTCGCCCAGGTGTGCCAGCCGGCCGTTGGTCTCCAGTCCGCATCTCGCGAAGCGCGAGACCGTGGCTTTCAGTACCGCGGGGGCCGTCAGGGCCTCCATCGACCACCAGTAGTCGAGTTGCTCATCTGGGCTGCTGCGTGGGTGCAGCGGATCGTGGGCCAGTGCCGCAGCGACCTCGTCGATGTCGAGGCCCTGCGAGCCGGTGATCCGGAAGACCTCCTCACTGCCGGCGATGTCCACGAGTGCAGCGGGCACGGTGTAGTGGTGGCGACACAGGAAGATGGCGCTCAGCTCGCGGGCATCAACCTGGGGACTCTTCCCCGCGAAGGCGGCGTCGACGACGGCCTGGGAGGGCGCGCTGGACAATCTCAGCAAGCAGTGGGCTGACGAGCGGGCCGCCGCCGAGGCGAAATGGCCGTCGAATCGGTGCAGTGCCATGTCGAGCATGAGCATGTCGAGGAGGATGCTCGCACGGCGGGTGAGGTCGTCGTCGCGGGAGTAATCGGCGAGCAGGGTGAGCGCCGCAATATCGACGACATACTCGGAGTCGGACAGCCACTCGCTGAATCCCCAGCGGAACCGGTCGTCGAGCCATTGGCGGATGCGCAGTTCGCCACGCCGCCGGTGAAGCCCTCCCGGCGCGCCGTCATTGGTGAACAGGTTGTCGGGGAAGAGCTGTCCCGCCAGATACTCGCAGGTGGCGAAGGCCAGGAGATGGCTCTCGGTCCAGCTGCACATCGAATCGGCGCCAGGCTCCTCGATGCTGTACCGAAAACCGGTGATGGAGGCATGCAGCGCGGCCCGCAGAGCGGGCTCCAGCTGCTCCGAGCACTCGAACCAGTTCTTGAGCAGCAGGAGGAGCCTGTGATCCGCGCAGTCGACGCGAGCGTCCACCGCCGCAGCCAGGCCCCGCAGCGCCGCCGTATCGAAGCCGTCCGCCGCCGCATCCGGCCACGCCAGCAGACCCGCGGGCTGCGCCTGGTCGTCGGGATCGATCGGCATCTCTGCTCCATCTGCACGCGATGGTGCTGTAGGTGTCTTCTTATGGAAAGTTTAGTTTGCGGGCAGATCCGCCAGCGGACTGGCCTCCATGGTCTTACCCCCACTAGCCACCTACTACGCCACATGCCAAGGCCCCTGTGCCGCCCCGGGCCCGTTCGCGAGGACCGTAGGCTGGTGTGGACATGTCCACCTCACGCTGGCCGTTGCGACGCGGTGTTGCTCTCCCGTCGAAGGGCGACATCGCGCTCACCGTGGTGCTCACAGCCGCAACAGCTTTCTGGGGTGACCTGCTCGCAACCAGCCCCACCCGCCAGTTCGCCGCTGTGCTCACCTCCCTGGGTCTCACCCTCCCGCTGCTGGTGCGCCAGCGCCGACCCCTCATCATGCTGGCCATCGTCTCGGTCGCCGGGCTCGTCCAGTGCGTGGCGGTGCCGGGTCCGACCGCTTCACTGCTCGCAGTCCCCGTGGTGGCCTATTCGATCGCCCGCTGGATCGACGGCGGGAGCTCGCGGCTCGTGCTCGTCTCCGGCACCATCGGGGCAGTCCTCGGGCCGCTGCGGTGGGTGCACAATCCGGGATTCACCGGCGAGGACACCAGTCGGGTGGGCCTCTTCGTGCTCCTGTTCATCATGTGCTTCACCGCCGTCCTCGTGCCCTATCTCATCGGGCGCCGGCTGCGCGAGAACGACATCGCCGCTCAGGAGCTGGCCCGCGCAGCAGTGCAGCGCTACGAGGCCACGCTCACCAACCGCGCAGAGCGGGCACGCAGCACCGAGGCGCGGGTCCGCAACGACATCGCCCGCGAATTGCACGATGTGGTGGCTCACTCGCTGAGCGTCATCGTCGTTCAGGCCGAAGGCGGAAAGGCGATGGCCGCGAGGAATCCGCAGGGCACTGGTGAGGTGCTCGACATCATTGCCGAGACCGGACGCGAGGCGCTTACCGAGATGCGGCGCATCGTGGGGGTGCTGCGCGCCGGTCCCGGCCAGGCCGACTACGCACCGCAGCCCGGCCTTGAGGACATTCCCGGCATGGTCGAGCGTGCCGGCGACCGGGTCGAGCTGGTCACCGACGGCGAGGTGCCGGTGGTGCCGGCCACTGTGGGTCTGACGGCCTACCGGGTCGTTCAGGAGGCGGTGACCAACTTCCTCAAGCACGCGGGCCCCCAGGCGCGATGTCTCGTCGCGATCGACTACGAACCCTCGCTCATCACGCTGGTCATTCGAGACGACGGCTGGGGTGCCCAGGCCAGCGACGACGGCGCGGGCAATGGACTGCGCGGTATGCGCGAGCGAGTCAGTGCCATGGGGGGCACCATCACCGTGGGGCCGCTGAGCAGCGGAGGCTTCCAGGTGCAGGCCCAGCTGCCCCTCGCCTCCCACCATCCTGCCCATCCGAACCGCCCGGCGGTGCCGACACCATCGACACGCATGGAACA
Organism: Propionibacterium cyclohexanicum; assembly: GCF_900111365.1. Classification (GTDB taxonomy): domain Bacteria; phylum Actinomycetota; class Actinomycetes; order Propionibacteriales; family Propionibacteriaceae; genus Propionibacterium; species Propionibacterium cyclohexanicum. Next base: position 24,052 of record NZ_FOGZ01000023.1, on the reverse strand, counting down.
CACCGAGCCCACATCCGCCGAACACACCGGGCCTACGGGACTGCCCGGCACCCGGCGCGGGGACGCTGGCCTACCGGGTGAGTCGGCGCAGACCGCGAGCACACCGCCATCACCGATGGCACCAGATCACGACGAGAACGAGGGAGGCATGGATGACTGAGCAGATCACGGTCCTGCTGGCCGATGACCAGGCACTGGTGCGCAGCGGTTTCCGCATGCTCATCGAGGCGGAATCCGACATGAGGGTGGTGGGCGAGGCCTCCGATGGGGCCGAGGCCCTCGCAAAGATCGGTGAAATCGCCCCCGATGTCGTCCTCATGGACATTCGCATGCCTGTCATGGACGGCGTCGAGGCCACCCGCCGGGTGACCGCTCTCGACGGCTCCACCCGCGTCCTGGTTCTGACCACCTTCGATCTCGACGAGTACGTCTTCGCGGCGCTCAAGGCAGGTGCGGCGGGCTTCATGCTCAAGGACGCTCGCCCCCAGGATCTCCTCAATGCCATCCGTACGGTCGCTGCCGGCGACGCGGTGGTGGCCCCGAGCGCCACGAGGCGCCTGCTCGACCATGTCGCTGCGTCGCTGCCGGACCGGCCCGGCGAACCCGACACGCGTCTCGACGTCCTGACCGACCGGGAACGCGAGGTGCTTCTCGAGGTGGCGAAGGGGGCCACGAATGCGGAGATCGCCCAGCGCCTGTTCATGGCCGAGGGCACCGTGAAGACACATATCGGCAGGCTGCTCAACAAGTTGCGGGCCCGCGACCGGGTCGGGCTCGTGCTGTTGGCCTATGAGACCGGCCTGGTGCACACCTGAGGCATGCGGTCGGTCTCGGGATCTACCTGCTCGGTCGGGGTTCCCGGCCGCGTCCTGCTGCGACAGTCATGCCCCTGGACCCGGTCTGCACAGGGCGCGGTACCAGCGGCCCCTGAGAATCCTGTCCTCTTGTGCCAAGAGATTCTCATCCCACTCTCAAATTCGTGTACTGTTCTTCTCAGGGTTCAGCACTGAGATGTCCCTTGCCTAGGGCGCCGGTATCCGCGCCGGGTGACCGGGGCTCGTGCCATGCCCAGCGTCGCAGGGCTTTGCGTCCTGTGGCCCGCATTCGCCCAGGGGGCTGTTGGGGGTGACCAGCAGCCCCCTGGTGCCTGTATCAGGGGTGCCTGTTTCAGGGGGTGCTCCCGTCACGGGGCACCTGTCCAGGCCGCACCTGCCACCGGATGCCCCGTTGGGCTCAGAGGTTCTCGCCGTCGAGAGTGCGCTGCAGGAATTCGGCCAGATCGCCAGTCTCGCCGTCGCGTCCGCCCCTGCTGACCTGCAGCGAGGGCTGCGCTCGGTGGAGTTCCACGCCGCGCCAGCGCGCCAGCAGGCCGCCGGGCACCGTGAGCACGTAGTATCCGCCGTCCTCGCCGACGGCGATCGTATGGCTGCGCTTGATGTACCAGCCCTTCTTGTCGGTCTTCACCGTGCCGCCCGAGAGGAGTTTGGCCATCAGTGGCTGGGGTTCCAGCCCGCGCTCGCGGGCGGCGACGACGAAGTCGTCAATGAGCTTCTGCGCCGACACGGCCTCACGCCGGGCCGCCTCCTCCTGCATGTGAAGCTGGGTGCGTGCCGTCTGTTCCCGCGTACGACGGGAATCTGGCGCCGATCCCTCATTCGAACCACTCATGGCTGTACCCTATCCGAGGCCCGTCGTACCGATCCGGGATAAGCTGCCGGGGCCCATCGCCTGTCCAGCTCGAGGGAGTCCCGTGGAATTCACCCGTCGTCTGAGCAGGCTGTGGGTCCACCACGATTTCCGGAAGCTCACGCTCGTGCGCCTGGCCGGCCAGTCCGGCGATGGCACCGCGCAGATCGGTATGGCCTCCTATCTGTTGTTCAGTCCGCAAAGCCAGACCAGTGCCTGGGCGGTCGCCGGTGTGCTGGCGCTCACGATGCTGCCGTACTCGCTGATCGGCCCCTTCGTCGCAGTCTTCCTCGACCGCTTCTCGCGTCAGCGGATCTCCATCACCGTCGACCTGGTACGGATGGTGTGCAGCGGCGTGCTGGCAGTGCTCATCGCGCGCCATCTCACCACGGGCGCGAGCCAGGTCACGCTCACACTCATGTTGTTGATCATGCTCAGCCTCAATCGCTTCACCCTGGCCGGGCTGCAGGCAGGGCTTGCCCGCACGGTGTCCGGCAACGAGTACCTGGACGCCAGCTCCATCATGCCGATGATCGGACCGGTCGGGCTCATCGTAGGCGGCGGGGCCGGTGGCGCGATCCGGCTGCTCGTGGCCCCCCAGCTGGGTGTGGACGAAGCGAATGCGCTCATCTTCGCGCTGGCAGGGGTGCTCTTCGCCTGCTCCGCGCTGATCTGTACGAGGATTGATCGAACCGCTCTGGGCCCAGGCACCGAGGCCCATCGCGCGACGGTGGCCGAGGTCGCCGGAGGGCTCCTCCAAGCGGTGCGTCACCTTGCCTCACGCCGCCCGGCCTGGCTGGCCCTGTCGATGCAGTGCGTGGTGAGGATCGGCTACGGCATGCTCATGGGGCTGGTCATCGTGGTTTATCGCAATCACCTCACTGCGCCCGGTGAACTCACGGCGGCGTTGGCCGGTATCGGGGTGTGGTTCCTCGTGAGCGGAGTCGGTTTCGCGCTGAGCGGGTTCATCGCGGCACCGCTGGGCCACTGGCTGGGGGTGCGACGCTGCATCATCGCGCTGCTCGTCGTCATGGGGATCAGCCAGGCGACGCTGGGCTCGGTCCCATGGGTCCCGACGCTCGTCGCCAATGGCTTCCTCATCGGCTTGATGGGCCAGTCGGTGAAGGTACAGGTGGACACCGTCGTGGTGGCGCACATCGACGATTCCTTCCGCGGCCGGGTGTTCACCCTGTACGACATGGCCTACAACGTGAGCACTGTGCTGGGCGCGGTGATCGGGGCGCTCGTGCTTCCGGCGAATGGGGTGAGCCTCGCGGTAAGTGCCGGACTCGGCGCGCTCTATCTGGTGGCGAGCGGCGGCTTCGCCGCCGCCTCGCGTCCGCTGGGCAATGCGCTCTTCGACCGTGGGACGCGGATAGCGCTCAAGGAGAAATAGTCGCTGGATACGGCGTACGCACCAATCATTCCCGCCTGAACCGGGCAGGATGGCCATTACTTGCGGATTCATTGGTCCGGTGCGGTAAACATGGGCTGGCACCGGCAGGCCGGGCAGGGCGCTCGTGGCCGGCAGAAGGTGCTGACCGGCGAAAGATCCGGCCACCGTGGGCGCCGAGCGGACAAGAGGGAGTGACTGTATGAGAGAGATGCTGTCCGCGTCATTCACGCTGTTCCTCGTGATGGATCCGTTGGGCAACATTCCGCTGTTTCTCGCCGCCTTGCACCATGTGGACCCGAAGCGCCGTCAGCGTGTGCTGGCGCGCGAACTGAGCATCGCCCTGGTCATCATGGTGGGTTTTCTGCTCATCGGCGGCAAACTGCTGGCCATCTTGCACGTCACCCAGGAGGCGCTGGCAGCAGCCGGAGGGCTGATTCTGTTGCTCATCGCCGTGCGCATGATGTTCCCCACTCCCGAACACTCGCTGCGTGAGCGCCTGTTCGACGAGCCCTTCATCGTCCCGCTCGCAGTGCCCTACACGGCAGGCCCGTCGGTGCTGGCCACCGAGGTGATCATGATCAATCAGAATCCGGCGCATTGGCCGCTGCTGCTCGCCGCCGTGGTGCTCGCCTGGCTGCCGTGCGCGTTGATTCTCTACTCCTCGGGCTGGCTGCACCACTGGCTGGGGGAGCGCTTCCTCACTGCCATTGAGCGGTTGATGGGCATGATCCTCATCATCGTCGCTGTGCAGATGTTGCTGGGCGGGGTGAAGGACTTCTTCTTGATGTGAGGCGCCCGTTCTTGGTGTGAGGCGCACGCCGGCGCCGGACGCCTCGGTCCCGGTGAGGTCCAGTCCGGCCCAGTCCAGTGCGGTCCGGTCCGAGGTCACGCGAGCCTGGCCCGGGCCCTGCCTTCCATCACCTCTTGCAGGAGCTGGACGGTGGTGTCCAGGAGATCGACGCCCAGCAGCCGGGCGTGGCGAGTGATCCGCAGGACGAGACCCTCCACCTCCAAGCGATTGCCGGCCAGGTGCTCGGTGCGCAGCCGCATGCACAGGAGCAGTTCGTCATCGGGCGCTGCGGCGAGGGCGACGGAGGTGGCCCAGCGGGCCCGGTCGATCTCGCGGCGCACCAGACAGTGCTCGGCGAGAGCCACGCCGGTGTCACGGATGGCGCAGACCATGTCGGTGCGCAGTTCCTCCGCCCACCGCCACTCGCCGGGGGCAGCATCGGCCAGCGGCGCCCCGCGCACCAAGGACAGCGCTGCGTGGAGAGCCCGGTCCGTGGCCCGATTGACCCCTCCGGCGATGAGCACCTGGAACTGTTCCCAGTCCGAGCTGACTCCCGGATGCAGGCAGATGCGGCCTGTATAGGCGTCCGGGAGATAGGGCTGGCCGTCGTCATCGTGGCCGAGCCAGGAGCGCAGCCTCGACATATTGGAGCGCCTCGTGGCGTCGGCGACCAAGAGATCGCGCGTCATCCGGCCGGCGCCGGACCCGGGGTGGGCGAGGATCCAGGCGCAATACTCCTCGCACTGCTTCACTGCGCGGCTGGGGCGGGGCCCGTGGGCGTTCAGCAGCTCGATGGGTCCGAGCATCCGGAGGAAGGGGGCCGGTGAGGGTGGCGAATCGGGCACGGGGAACTCCTCACTGGGCAGTGGGCTGACAGGGGTGGGCAGGGCGACGAGTTCGCCGAGCGGATCGCAAGCAGCCGTCCGCCATGGGGTTGATGAGGTCTTCGCCGCAGGGATGCCGGGCGGATCGGAGGGGACCGCCCACCACCACGCGGTCTGGTAGTCGGTGCTGGTGGCGGCCTCGAAGAGCTCCTCCATGGCGCGACGGGCAGGCGCTGTGAGCAGGGCGGGTTCGAAGCGGGTGCCGGCCAGGCTGCCACGCTGCTCGTCAAGGGTGACGAGGGCCTCCTCGGAGTCGTCCGCGACGCAGAGTACGGCGATCCCCAGCTCCTCGAGCACCATCTGCTCGGCGTCCCACTGCTGGTCCAGCAGGAAGATCTCACGGGGGAGACGATCCTCGCCGGGTGGGTCCTCGTCCGGTTCGGCGGAGGATCCAAGAGGCAGCTGCGCGCGCCTGGCGGCGATGATCCCGCTCAGCTGTGATACCAGTTCATCGGCGTCGGAGGCGATCTCCAGCTCGGGGGCGTCGAGCGTGGCGAGCCACGAGCACGAGGGGGGAAGGTGCACCCGCACGGCGGCGTCGTCGCGGCCGACGAGCTGAGCTGCCAGTGAGGCGAATAGCGCGGTGAGGATCTCGGTGTCGTCGGCACGGACGCTGAACCGGCCCCCCGGCGACAGATCGAGCGTGCTGGGACCCTCTGGGGAGCTGCCGAGTTGAACCAGTAGTGCCTCGTGCCGCGCGCCGATGCTGGGGCCGCGGGACCGGGGAGCCCCTGCCGCTCCCGACGCGATCGCGGTAGGTGACACCGCCGCTGGCTGATGGGCCTCATCGTCGGCGTCCCCGACAGCCGGTGCCGAGCAGCCGGATCCGGTATGGGCGGGGGGATCTTCGTGCATCTCGTCATGCTCCGGGGATGGCGGCTGGTCCGGTGAACGCTCCTGCGCAGTCGGGTTCGCGAGCTTCGCCATTGCCGCGAGCGCGGCCTCGCCGCGCGGACCGGGGCGAGGCGAGCGCTGACCCGCTGCGCGCTGGGCGCGCTGCCAGCGACGGCGCAGGGCCCAGGCCCCGAGCAGCGCCGCTGCGGCAGCAGCACCCATCGGACCGATGAGGGAATGCAGGTACTCGGCCACATCCTGGTCGTCCGACAAGACCTCCCCTGAACCGCCCACGGCCCCTGCCGGGCTCTGCGCGGCGGCACCCAGGTCCTGCGCGTTGCCGAACGCCGGACCATCGATGGGCACCGGTTCCAGCTGACTCGAGGACTCGTCGCCCGGGGTGGCCGGGGGTGCCGGGGTGGCCGCGCCGGGGCTCGGATCCCCCGGCGCCGGCGCGGTGGACACCGGAGCATCACCTGCGGTGCCGGGAGGGTGCGAGGCCGGTGGAGCCGAATGATCGCCCCGCCCGGAATCCACGGCGGGCAGCCTCAGCTGTTGTCCGGGCAGGATGAGCTCGGGGTCAGCGATGAGCTGGGCATTCTCCCGATGGATCAGTGGCCACAGCGCGCCGTCGTGGAGGTGTTCCTGGGCCAGCGTCCACAGGCTGTCCCCCTCCTCGACGACCACCGTGGCTGGGCTCGGTTGCGAGACATTGAGCAGCCGGACCGAACCGACCGGGCCTTCCGAGCCCGACGTGGCGTGGGTGTGCGGCCATGACTCCGGGATCTCCAACAGCGCCCCGGCCACCAGGGGCTGCAGTGGCGAGAGCACCGTGGTCGGATTCGCGGCCACGATCTCGCGCCACCGGCTGCCCTCCCCGCAGTAGCGCTGTGCGAGGCTCCACAGATCGTCGCCCTCGACGACCGTGTGCCACCGGAGCCTCGCCTGCCTGGAGTCCCCGCAGGCGCTGACTTGCTCGGCAGCCGCGTCCTGCTCGCTCGGCGCGGGCGCTGTCGCGACCGTGGCAGCGTCGGAGGCATGGGACGAGGAGCTCGTGCTGTGGCCGGTTTCGGTCCCTGCGATGAGGCCTGCGATGCAGGTGATGAGCACCGCCGCAGCCGGACCGAAGACCCCGTCACCGGGTGGTTGCCATCGCACTCGACCCGCGCTGGCCGTTCGGACGATTTCGCTGACCACCGAGGCGCTCAGGAGCAGCCAGGCTCCCCATCCGGCCAGGGTGAACAGCACCAGGAGCAGGTCACCGGACATTCCGGGGTCCAGCAGCGCCTGCGGGGTGAGGTGCACGATGAGATCGAGGCGCCCCCAATGCCACAGTGCCCAGGCCCCGCCGGGGAGCAATCCGATGAGTACGATCAGTGAGCCGAGTGCGCTGAGTAGTCGCTTCATGGCCGTCGCTGTCTGAAAGTGTCGATGCGGGTGGTGGCGTGACCCTCGGCGCGGATGGTTCCCGGTACCGCGATGAGCAGGTCAGCCAGGGCGATGGTGCAGCCGATGTCCACGCGGACGTCGGCCTGGACACCGGGAGCCAGCAGGAATCCGGAGGTGTCTACCGCTATCTGTGGCTGGGTGCACATGCTGGCCGAGGTTGCCAGATCTGCGCCGATCACCTCCTGGGCGACCGAGCGGGCTCGGGCACCGCTGTCTGCCAGGCTCGCGGCGCGCGCTCCTGCCGCGGCGGCGTCCTGCACTTGAGTGCGAACCGACCAGATACGCCAACCGGCGGTCATCAGGGCTATGAGCAGGACAAGGCCCGGCACGATGACGACGAGTTCGGTGCTTGCCGCGCCCCGCTCGTTCCCGCGGCACGCCCGCGTGCCTGCTGCCCCTCCACCTGCTGTTCCTCCACCGGCTGCCCCTCCACGGTGGCTCCGGTCTGCGGGGGTCCTCCTCATGGCAAGCATGGTCGCCCTCCTGTGTCGCGGTTCATCGTTCGCGTGGTCTCACGGCGCGGGCCGAAACCTCACCAAGCCCTAGATCCAGGGCCAGCGGCACGCGTGCCTCGACAGTGACGCTCACCAGCTCGTCGGTGGTGGAGGTGCTCGTCGTGACGTCGAGCAACTCACCGGTCATCTGCTCGACGATCCTCTCGGCGGAGCCATCCGGCACGCCCGCCAGGGCCTGGTCTTCCGCGGCCGTCAGGGCGGCTTGCTGGACGATGCTGCGTGCATGCAACCAGACTCCCGCGTCCACCACCCCCAGCACTGTCACGAGGAGTAGTGGAGCGAGCACGGCCCACGAGAGGGCCTCGCTCATGCCCCGCTCACAGTGGGACGATGCCCGCCCGAATCTGCCCCTGCCATCCCTCTGCGGGGCGCTGCCCGGGGGGCTCGCGTCCATCGTGCCCGGTGTCGAGGAACCCGTCAGAAGCCGACGGCCGGGTCTGCGGCGCCGCCCGGTGTCGCGATCCGGCGCGGCAGCGTAGCTGAGCATGGCCGTCAGGAAGGCATGTGCGAGGTGACGTAGGCGCGCACGGCGGCGATGACCAGGCCCGCGATCACCACTGCGCCGGCGAGGAGCACGGCGTTCTCGGTGGATTGGGACAGCCCCCGTTCGTCGCGCTGGGGCGGGGCAGTGAGCGTGCCGACCACCAGGGCGGCGAGCTGGGCGAGCCGGCAAAGTGTCCTTGAGTACATGATGCTCATCTCCTCGTGTCTATTGGCTGTCGTGTCTATTGGCTGTCGTGTCTATTGGCCATCGGTGGCGGCGGCCTGGGTGTTGTTCGTCGGGGCGAGCGCCGGGGGCGCCGTCGTGTGTTCAGCTCATTCCGGCCATCCTCATGAGCGGCGGGCAGATGAAGGCGAGGCCGAAGATCATCACCGGAACCGCCATCCACAGGGTCATCCGCTCGTTCGCCTCGTTGGCCGCGATCCGTTCGGCGCTCAGGTGGGCATCTCTCAGTTCCTCGACCCGCGCTCCCAGCGCCTCGGTCAGTGAGGCACCCTGGTCGTCCAGCTGCATGATGTCGGCCAGGTCGGCGAGTGCCGGGAGCCTCAGTTCAGCCGCCAGCGATCTCAGTCCGGACCAGGGTTGTTGCTGTTCGAGGCCAGCCTGGGCGAGTACTCCCCTCACGCGTCGGAAGACGGCCACATCGGACACCTCCGCGGCCGCTTCCAGCGATTGAGTGGCCGAACGGTTGGCCATTCGCTCGAGCATCACCAGGTCGAACAGCGTCAGCAGGGCTTCGTCGGCGTCATGGCGCACGCGCCCAGCGCTTCGTCGCAGTCCCAGGTCGGGCCAGAACCAGCCCAGCACGGCCAGCACCAGACCGGCCAATTGCACTGGCGCACCGAGAGGGGCACCCATGGTCGCGCTCGCGAGGGCGAGGAGAACCGGTGTGAGCAGGCCACCCGTACCGAGGACGAGCTTCTCGGCGACAAAATCACCGATGGATCGGCCGTGCAGCCGCAGCAGTGTCCGGGTGGTCTCGCTGAGGGGCACATGGCCGCGCACATACACCTGGGCGCCGACGCGCTCGAGCCAGGAGTCCGCCGGGCCGGCGAGTTCTGCGGTCTCCATCGCGGTCTCACGCGGAGGGCCCTCCAGGTTTGCGAAGGCATCCGCGATCCGTACGGGACGGCGCCGCGCGCCAGTCGTCGCGAGAAACAAGCCTCCGGCACCCAGTGAACCTGCCAGGGCGGCGAGCAGTGGGGGATCAATCATCTCCGCCACCTCCGATCGGGCGCACAAGGTCACCGCCGCGCAGAATCCGCTCCCGGGGGCGCGGCCTGGCGACCGAGCGAAGCATGAGCAGTGCACCCAGATAGCCGGCGAACAGTGCCAGGCCGAGGAGCTGACCTGTTGGGCTTCGGTACGGCGCCAGGTACTCGGGATTGAGCACGGCGACGCCCCCGAGGACCGCGAGGGTGATCACCGTGATCTGACGCACCACCACCCGGGGCTTGGCCCTTTCGGTGTCGATCTCGCGCAGGGCCTGCAGACGCCGTTTGGTGTGCTCGCCAAGGCCTCGCAGTGCCGTTGTCGAGCCATTTCCGCCCCGATTGGTGGCAACGATCATGGCCGCAATGACGGCATCGGCATCCGGACTCGCGAACTCGTCGGCGAGCCCGCGCAAGGCTGCCTCCGGCGGCCAGCGAGAGTCGAGTCGGTCAATGAGCCCTGCAACGGGACGAGCCAGGATCGGGGCCACCTGACCACGGGTGGCTCGGACGGCATCGGGCAGCGACTTGCCGGTGGAGACCGAACCGATGAGCAGCCGCACCCACCGATCCAGCGCCTGGAGGACTTCCATGTCGCGGTTCACAGGTGTGGACAACAGCGAGGGGAGGATGAGCACAAGCCCAGCGACGACCACAGCCACCAGCGCAGATCCGGTCACGACGCCCAAGACAAGCCCGAATACAGCGCCAACAGCCAGTCTCAGGCGCTGGGTGCGGGAGCCTCGCGTCCACCGGGTCTGCACGCTTTTCCACAGAACTGTGGATGAACCTGGGGAAACTCCCCGCTCGATGGGCCTCATCCCCTCGGCGGCAACGAACAAGCCCACGATGAGGGCTGCCACGGACACGGCAGCCAGCGTGCTGCTCAGCATCGGTCCACCTCCTGGGAGCCGTAGGGCTCGAGTTCACGCAGGAGCGTCTCGCCGGGTTGGAACACCTCGCGAGATCCGTCTCGGGCTGCCCGGTAGACCAGCTGGCTGGTGGGCCGGTCGCTCTCGATCGCGCCGGTCAGCGCCCTGATCTCACTGATGTAGCGGTGGCGGCGTCCCCCTCGCCAGGTGTCGTCAACGAGCGCCACGTGCACCAGAAGATGAACGTTGTAGGCGATTTGCCGATACGCCTCGTCGAGGCGCAGCACGCCACCCTCGGCAACGCGAGCCGCAAGGCGATCCATGGTGGCGGATGCCGAATGGGAGTGAATCGTGGTGAGAGCCCCAGCACCCGACTGCATGGCCTGCAGCATCGCGCCGGCCTCATTGCCGCGTACCTCGCCCACGATCAGCCGCGAGAGGTTCTGCCGCAGGGCTTCAGGGATGAGATCGGCAACCGTGTATTCGCCGATCCGGCGGCCATCGACGACTTCGCCGAGCCCGATCTTCGCCTGGAGCGCGACCATATTGCGGCGGCGGGGCTGAAGATGGGTGAGCAGCTCGTAGTCGGTCTCGAGCGTGCCGAAACGTTCGGTGAGGGGGATGGCGTCAACGAGGGCGCGCAGCAGCGTGGTCTTTCCTGCTCCCTGGTCCCCGGAGATGACAATGGAGCGGCGGGCCAGCACGCACAGCCGTAGCAGGTCGGCCACCTCTCGCGGCATCATCTGACCCTGCGAGAGGGTCTCCAGGTCGATATCGGTGAGCAGATGCTGCCGGATGATCACAGATGGCCGGTCGGCCAGGCCGAAGCCAATGGCATGCAGGCGAAAGCGGTCGCCGATCGCCACCGTGATGCTCGGATGGGCATCGTCGAATGGTCGCGGCGGCTCGGCGGCCTCGCCGAGGAAGCGCACTGCCGCGACCAGTTCCTCGTCCGTGTCGGCCACCGGATCCAGTTCCTCACGGCGACCGTCGCCGAACTGTGCGAGCACGCAGTCGCATCCGTGGATCTCGATGTTCTCGGCCTGCGGAATCTCGAAGACCGGCTGCATCCGGCCGTACCCGAATATGGCGTCCTGGACCGCTTTCGCGTAGCGCCGCTCCACCTCGAGAGTCCACAGCGCCTGCCCGGATCGGCTGAGCTGGTCAGCCTGCTCATGGACCGCCCGGCTGATCACCGACCGCCCCATGAGCTCGCGATCCGGTGTGCTCATCGCCTGTCCGTGCTCGTGCTCCCACAAATCCTGCTCGCGCGTAATCATCTCCGAGATCGACGTTCGCAACTGGCTCACCACGGCCCAGTCGGTGCTGGCCTTGTGGCTGACCGTCCGACGCAGCGGTGCCTCGCCAGGCTGTGGGGAGCGACCGGTGGCGCCGAAGCTGCCCTCGACCACGCCTGGCCCCGGGCGAGCAGCTCCTAGCCGCAGCGGGGAGGGCTCTTGCGTGGTCGAGACGGCGGGTCCCCCAGCGCAGGCAGGCACTGCGATCCCGCCCGCGACGAGGGGGAGGTCGGCCGGCCTGGGCCGCGCGCGACCGCCGGCCGGGCCCAGACGCGCGGGCCCGCCGGCGAGCCCGAGTGCCTGTGATCTCGGATGTGAACCACCCGGAAGAGCGCAGGTGAGGGCATCGGCGCCGTCGGGATCGCCGAGTCGTCCCAATGCCTGGCCCAGCCCGCCCGGATCGGCTGCCGTGTGATCCGTTGTCATCTCGTAGCGCCTTCCACCCGCTCGGGAGAGTCCTGTGCCCGGTACTCCGGGCGCGCCGGATGGGGTGCCATCGCGGCCAGTGAGGTTGCGGCGGCGCGGGCGGATCTCATCAGGGGACGCTCGCAGAAGCGTCGCGGCACCGGTGCGCCCTCGATGAGCACATCGGCGTCCTCGGGGCTCCAGGCGATGTCGGCAAGCACCGGGATCGCGAATTCCCGCTCGATCTCCGCATCGCCGTAGGGCCTGGCCGGGCCCACCACCACGAAACCCAGCCTTGGGCTCGTCGAGCCTGCGAGCCGCTCGTGCAACATCGGGAGGTGGAGCCTGGTGGCCGCCAGGGACCGAAGGCTGCTGCGCACCACGACCGCCATGACCTCACCGACCGCCAGCAGCGGGGAGACCGGACCCCGCGGACCCAGCCTTCCCAGATCGACCAGCACGTCCACCTCGCCACCCGCGAGCCCAGCGAGGCCCTGTGCGAACTCCGGCCAGACGGGTTCGAAGACTGTCGCCGCCCCCGGACGGGTGAATCCGGGCAGGAAATGGCGCTCCAGCCCTGCTCGGACTGGCCCGGGCTCGCGAAGAGCATCTGCGCCATGCTTCTCACCAGCGAGGTCCACGGAGCCGGTGAGGGGAATCGTGCACTGCCACAGCAGCGGGCCGATCGGAACCATCTGGCGATGGGCCTGGGCCAGGTCGACGAGCCCGCGGGAGTTGCTCGGCGCCGCCTTGAGCCAACCGGCCAGGACAGCCTGGGAAGGGTCCGGGTCGCAGTCGACGAGCAGGACACTGCGCGGCCACGTGAGGGCGAGCGCCACAGCGGTGGTCGTCACCCCGGGTGCACCGGTTGCGCTTGCCAGCAGGATGACCGCCATCAGCTCCCTCCCTTGCTCACCACGACGAGCCGTTCGGCCGCCGCCAGCGTTGCCACCTGCAATGCCGCCGATTCCGCGAGCTCGACATCGAAGGCAAGACCGCCATTGGGCTGGGAGACCGGTTGGCTGGCCACCTGGGCGTCGACGCGGACGAGCGTGACCTGCACGCTCGCGTCGTCCTTGGGACCGGGGGCACTGGCCACGACGATCGGGGAGCCCACTGTGAGGGCCCCGGGGACCCGGCCTGCCGGCAAGCTCAGGCCTACACGGCTGCGGCCAGCCGGGATCAGGGGATCACCGACCGCGCCAGGAGGCAGGACCGCTCCGCGATGAAGATCGGCGAGAGCGGTGCGGCCGACCAGCGAATCGAGCTGTGCTGCCGGGACGACCGCCACCCCTGGCGCGGCTCCCACGCTCAGCGTGGTGAGATCGTCGGCTCCGACCAGCTCACCACGCGCCATCTCGTGGGCCACGACGACGACCTGGCGGGCATCGGTGAGCTGTCGGATCGCGAAGGCGCTGCCCAGCCCGCCCAGGCAGGCGCACAGCAGTCCGAGCACGATCAGTCGGGGACTGCGTCGGGCGCGCACCGCAGGTGCTGGGGCACGTCGGAACAGTCCGGATGTTGCTCTTAGGGTCGTGGCCATCGGCGGTCATCCCTTCGTCCGCGGCCGGGGGTGACCGGGGATTCAAGAACGATAGATGAGCATGAGCGCGCAGAACAGGTACAAATCAGGGCTGTGGACAACACGACACGCCGATCGAAATCCTTGACAGAACTGCCCGGCAGCGACCATTTCATGGCTCACCAGCAGATATGTGGCCACGGCCAGGGCCCCTGAGGGGGGTGCCGGCCCCCTCGGATTCGTCGAGGATTTCTCGCGGCGACCCGGATGTGACAGCCACCGCCGGCTGAGCCGGGGTGCAGGGGTACCCCATCGCTCAGGGTTGTCTGCGACCAGGAGCAGATGAATACTCCATGAGCAGACGCGAGCACCTGGCCCGGGCCGGCACTGGGCACAGCGAAGGGACAACCATGACCACGAGGAACACGAGCTACGATCCCGCCGCCTTGCAGCAGGTCTTCGAGAGCCACTTCACCTGGGCCAGCGGTTTCGAGCGCAATGTCCACCGTTACGCCTCGCGAACCGCAATGACCGATCTACCGAGCGGGCGGAGCTGGACCTATGCCGAGCTCGGCGCCGACGCCGGGCGCCTGGTGGCCGGCCTGGCGGCACACGGCATCGGGGTGGGTGATGTCGTGGCCCACCAGCTGCTCAACTGTCCCGAGTTCGCGATGATCTACCTCGCTACGCAGGGTCTTCGGGCGGTGAGTTCTCCGATGAACTACCGCCTGGCGCCCGGGGAAACAGCCTTCATCCTGGCCCAGATGCGTCCGGCTGCGCTGGTCTACGACAGCGCCCTGGCCCCGCAGATCGCCCAGGCCATCGAGCTGGCCGACTATCGCCCTGGCCTGCTCGTCGCCGTCGGCGAGGGGGAGCTGCTCTGCGGCGCGATTCGATTCGACGAGTTGCTGGCCTGCGATGCGCCCTCGTTCACCGCCGCGCACGATTCCTCGGTCTGGGACGAGACCAGCCGGCTGTTCACCTCAGGGACCACCGGAATGCCCAAGCAGGTGCCGTTGACGAGCCTCAACGAGGTACTCACGGCGCATGACGTGATCATGCACTTCCCGCTCGACGAGCGCGACCGCACCCTCAACATGTCACCCTGGTTCCACCGTGGCGGCAACTACTGTGCCGGCCCCAACACGATGTTCTATGTGGGCGGCGAGGTGGTGATCATGCCGAAGTTCGACGAGAACGCGGTGCTCGACACCATCGAGAAGAGACAGCTCAGCTATGTCATCGGGGCGCCCACCAATCTCGAGAGGCTCGCCGATGCCCAGGAGGAGAATCCTCGCGATCTCAGCTCGCTGCGCGGCATCGTGACGATGGGGGCGCCGCTGGAGAGAGCGGCCGCCCTTCGTTATCAGCAGGTCCTCACCCCGCGGATTGCGAACGGCTACGGCACAACGGAGAGCTTCTGGAACACCTTCCTGCGGCCCTATGAACTGCCGGCGGGGGCAGGATCGGCCGGTCATTCCTGCGTCGACGACGATGTGCTCGTGGTCAAGGTGCTGCCCGATCGCATCGCGCGCCCCACCGAGCTCGCGGCCAAGGACGGCCAGGAGATCGGTGAGGTGATCATGCGCACCGTCAAGGCCGGATATGCCTACCTGGACAACCCGAGCGAGGAGGCCGAGAAGTTCCGGGAGGGCTGGGTCTATCCCGGGGACCTGGCCACGTGGGACGAGAACGAGACCGTCACCATCGTGGGACGCAAGGACGACATGGTGATCTCGGGCGGCGAGAACGTGCATCCGGTCCAGGTGGAGGAGGTGCTGGGAGCTCACGAGGGCGTGGCCGAGTCCATCGTCACCGGCCTGCCCGACGACGAATGGGGCCAGCTGGTCGTCGCCTATGTGCGTCCCAAACCCGGCTACTTCACCGATCATGCTGCCGCCGCCACGCAGCTCGACGCCTTCTGCCGGGCCAGCCACACGCTGGCGAACTACAAGCGTCCGCGGCGCTATGCCTTCGTGGACGAGTTGCCGATGACTGCGACGGGCAAGAAGCAGCACTTCGTGCTCAAGCAGCGGGCACCCCAGGACGCGAAGGATGGCCTGTTCGTCCGACCCTGACGCCGCACGACCATCCACGTCACCGTCAAGAGTGCCGGGATCGTTCTCGGGCTGGGAAACCGGATGCAGATCGATTCACCGAGCCCGTGAACTCCTGTCCACCGAGGGCGCGACCGGCCTACCTGCGCACCGAGAAACGCAGCGAGAACTTGTCGGCGCGATAGCTCGTGACGCAGAACTCGGCCCGTCCG
This sequence comes from Propionibacterium cyclohexanicum, assembly GCF_900111365.1. Taxonomy (GTDB): domain Bacteria; phylum Actinomycetota; class Actinomycetes; order Propionibacteriales; family Propionibacteriaceae; genus Propionibacterium; species Propionibacterium cyclohexanicum. The sequence goes on along the minus strand of NZ_FOGZ01000023.1, from coordinate 8,419 downwards.
CCGCGGGCGTCGAAGGTGGTGCGCTCGACGCGCAGGGCCGCCGAGAACGGCGCCACACCGAGCAGTTCTGCCTCGTCGGGAGCGTAGACGACCGCCTCGACCTGCTGCTCGGCCCAGCTGAGGTCGAGTCCGTACACGTCCGCCAGGAGCCTGTAGAGCGAGCCGGTGAGATCGTGGTTGCGCAGCTGCGGAACTCGGCCGCAGGGCAGGGACGCGGACTCCAGGCACATTGGCTCTCCGTCGGAGCACCGCAGCCGCCTGATCTCGATCACCGGTGCCCCTGGGCTGAGCCCCAACCGGCGGGCGACGTGCTCGCTCGCCGGAACCTCCGCGACCCCCAGCAGATGTGAGCTCGGTTCGTGACCCTCCATCCGGACTTCCTCGGTAAAGGAGTTGAGCCGCAGCGTCTTGGCGATGCCCGGGCCGACGCAGTAGGTCCCTGCACCGCGAACGCTGTACAACCGTCCTTCGTCCACCAGCTGCCCCACCGCCCTGCGCACGGTGGCGCGCGTCACGCCGAACTCCTGCGCAAGAGCACGTTCTGCAGGAATCGCCCGGTCGGCGCGCTGGCCCCGGACATAGGCCTGGTCGATCTGTGCCTTGATGCGCAGGTAGGCAGGCGCCGCGGATTCGGCGCTCACCCCTCACCGACCCGCAGGTTCCTGCCCCACTCGTTGTCGCGATGGATCTGGACGAAGTAGTCGTGCAGCTCCAGCTCGCTCGCCGCCGCTTCGTCGACGACAACGGTCACATGGGGATGATGCTGCAGTTGCGAACCGGGCCACCGGGCCGTCACCGGACCTTCGACGATGCGATGGATGGCGTCGGCCTTCTTCCGCCCGGTGGCCACCAGCACGATCGTGCGGGCGTCCATGATGGTGCCGATCCCCTGGGTGAGGCAGTGGTGTGGCACCCGGTCGATATCGCCATCGAAGAACCGCGAATTGTCGAGTCGGGTCTGGTGCGTCAGGGTCTTGATCCGGGTCCGGCTGCTGAGCGAAGAGGCAGGCTCGTTGAAACCGATGTGGCCGTCGGTGCCGATGCCCAGGATCTGCAGGTCGACGCCGCCGCACGACGCGATGGCCTTCTCGTATGCATCGCATTCCGCCACCAGGTCGGACGCCGAACCGTCCGGGCCGTGCACATTCGCAGGCGGCAGATCGGTGGGCTCGACGAGTTTCTCCTCGATGAATCGGCGATAGCTGGCGGGATGCTCGGCGCCCAGCCCGACGTACTCGTCGAGCATGAACGCGCTGCACCGCTCCAACGAGAGCTCGCCGCTGTTCACCCGACGCGACAGCTCCTGGTACAGGCCCACCGGGCTGCTTCCGGTCGCGACTCCGAGCACTGCCGAGGGCTGAGCGCTGACCAGATCGCTGACCAGGTCCGCCGCAGTGCGGGCGACCATCAGCTCATTGTCGACGATGATGACTTCCACCGGTCCTCGTCCTTTCCGCCCACAGGACGCCTCGTGGATCTCCCGATGAGCGTCCTTCATGATGAACCGGCCCGCTGCAGGCAGCCGACGGCTGACTGATTCGGTGGCCCCATGAGCCCTGCAACCGATAGAACAGGTATATACCAATTTCAGGTCATCCGGCATATCTCTCGTCGCCTGACCAGGACCGAAGGGGAGGCAGCGCCCATCATGTTCATCCAGGCGAGCCAGATGGCGGACACGAACGCGAGCGCACCGGGCTGGTTGCGCACCGAAGGCGGGCTCATTGTCGAGCGTGGCGCCGGCACAGCGCCAGTTCCGCCTGACCAGCGGTTCGACATGCTCCTTCCCCCCTTCGTCGATGTCCACACCCATGGCGCGCGCGGCATTGACTTCGGCATGCTCGGATCCGATCCCGGACCCGCCATCGCCTTCCACCACGAGAACGGCACAACCCAGCTCAATGCCACCATTGCCACGGCAGCTCTGGCAGAGGTGAAGAAACGGATCACAGAGCTTGCTCCATTGGTCTGGTCCGGTGAACTCGCTGGAATCCATCTCGAGGGACCGTGGATCTCGCCCGAGAAACGCGGCGCGCACGAGAGCTCGCTGCTTCGCGTCCCCGCCGCCGCTGAGCTGCTCGATGTGGTCGAAGCAGGTGGGGGCACGGTGCGGCTCATCACCCTTGCCCCCGAGCTGCCAGGTGCGATGTCCGCTATCTCGGCGCTGGTGGCCCATGGCGTCGTCGTGGCGATCGGCCACAGCAATGCCAGCGCCGAGATCGCCCGCGAGGCAGTGGATGCCGGCGCCAGCGACGTGACCCACCTGTTCAATGCGATGTCGGGCCTGCACCACCGCACCCCAGGGGTGGCCAGCGTGGCCCTGCTCGACGGACGGCTCAGCGTGGAACTCATCGCCGACGGGCAGCATGTCTGCGACGACGCGGTCGATCTCGCCATAAGGCTTGCCGGTGACCGCTTGCTTCTGGTTTCCGATTCGATGGCCGCCTCGGGTCTCGGCGATGGGCACTTCCAGATCGCTGGATCGCCGGTGGAGGTGCGCCGCGGCATTGCCCGGATTGTCGGGACGGGTGCCCTGGCCGGCAGTACATCGGTGCTCCGCGATGGCGTCGATCACCTGCTCACGCGAGGAATCGACCCGCGCAGCATTGCGCTGTGGACCAACGGAAACCCGGCGCGACTGCTGAATCTGCAGGTTCCCGCGCTACGGCGCAATGATCCGGCCGATTTTGTCGGGGTCACCGCTGGGCGGATCAGCTGTGTGTCTCACCGGGGCGAACTGAGCTTCTTCTGAGATCCGGCACCGATGAGGGCGGCACCCACCGCTGGTGCCGCGCTGCCGTGGGAGGCAAGCCGAAGGCGATCGGCGATACCCAGCCCGGCAAGGAAGGCCGAGCACCCTGCGCGCTCCGTGAGCTCGCGCGCAAGCGGGTGCATCAGCCGGCCGCCGAGATTGCTCAGTCCTCCGCCGATCACCACCGAATCGACGTCGAGGGTGAGAACAAGGATGCTCACAGCGTCGGCGACGGCCCGCACGAAGGTGTCCCGCACGACAATGGCCCGAGGATCGCCGGCATCGGCGGCATCGAAGAGATTGTCGGTGGGGTGCAGATCATGCGTCGGCCAGGCGCGTGCCAGCCCCGACCCGGAGGCATAGACCTCGAGGCAGCCATGCTGACCGCAGGCGCACACAGGTCCGTTCGGGTCGAGGCTGATGTGCCCGATCTCACCGGCAGAGCCTCGGGAGCCGTGCCAGAGCTGGCCATCCAGAACCAGTCCCGCTGCCAGCCCGGTGCCCAGATTGAGATAGGCCATCGACCCGCTCAGTTTGAGCAGATGGTAGGCACCCAGGCATGCCGCGTTCACGTCATTGTCGACCCGGACCTCCACGCCCAATCGCGCGGCGAGGATCGGCCCCAGCGCCAGATCCTCCACCCCGAGGTTCACCGCGTGCGTGACGCGCCCGCTGACGAGATCGACGACACCGGGGATGCCCACCCCCACCGATTCGATCGCCGAATGATGCAATCCCGGCTCGGCCAGCAGGCCAGCAACCGCCGTCAGCACCGACTCGACCACGCCGGTATTGCCGTGACCCGTCACAACGCGGCTCGAGGCCACCCGATGGCCCTCCTCGAGAGCCACCACCTCGACCTTCGTTCCTCCGACATCCACTCCGAGTCTCACGAGTGCCCCCTCAGGAGCTCCACCAATACCTTCCCCACCAGCGCAGACGCACCAAAGGTGGCGATATCGGCGTACCCGAGATCAGGCCCGGGCATTCCCATCTCGACGCAGATCACTCGCTGTCCGAGCGCCTCACGGGCCCGGTCGGCGAACGCCCGGGCATCCTCGTGACGGTGGATATCTCGACCCACCACGGCGACATATCCTCCGTCGACCGGCAGCGGGGCGTGTGCCGAGGACACCTGGATGCTCGGGATGGCGCTCGCGGCAGGACCCCAGGGCACGGCGTTGATGGCAGGCGTGACGGGCGCCTCGAGTGTGATGAACTCAAAGCGTCCGTCAGCCTCATCGATCCAACGCCGCGCACGATCGCTGATCTCGAAGGCGGCAGCTAGCCGGTCGCTGGGCATCGGCGCCGCGGCAGCCTGTCCCCAGGTCAGGTCCCGGCTCGGACGAGCGCCCTGCAGCGCGCGGACCTTGCGTGCCGCATCTCCGATCCGCTGGATGGTGAGGGCCCCGGCCCGGACAGCCGCGGATGCCGTGGCACAGATCTCGTCGATGAGCGCCGGATCGTTGTCACCGCCCAGGCACAGCAGGTCGACGCCCGCAGCGAGGGAGCGGACCGCGGCCCCCGCGATGCCCCGCCCCGCCCGCGCACCCTCCATGTCCAGGGCGTCGCTCAGCACGACCCCTGCGAATCCAAGATCCTGGCGAAGGAGCTGGCCGACGATCCGTGGACTCATCGTCGCCGGGGCCTTCGGGTCGAGTGCCGGAAGAAGGATGTGGGCGGTCATCATCGCGTCGGTTCCGGCCGCGATCGCTGCCCGGAAGCTGATCAGCTCGCCTGTGCTCAGCGCGTCGAGATCACGGGTCACCCGGGGCAGGCCCAGATGCGAGTCCACGGTTGTGTCGCCATGGCCGGGGAAGTGCTTGGTGCATACGGCGATGCCGGCCGAGTGGGCACCACGGATCCATGCGCCGACATGGGCAGACACCCGGTGCGGATCGGCGCCGAAGCTTCGCACGCCGATGACCGGATTGAGGGGATTGGTGCTCACATCGGCGACCGGGGCCAGAAGAAGGGTGCAGCCCGCCGCAATCGCCTCCGCACCGACATCCCTGCCGATCTGCTCGGTCACCGCGAGGTCGTCGAGTCGCCCGAGCAGGGCATTTCCCGGATAGGGGGAGCCGGTGCAGAAGTGAAGCCGGGTGACATCGCCCCCCTCCTCGTCGACGGCGACGATCGCGTCGCGCTTGTGGGCGCGCACCTGAGCCACGAGACGCCGGCATTCGTCGGGCGTGCCGATGGTGTCGCCGTACAGGCAGATCCCGGCCAGTCCGTCCTCGAGGAGGGCCGCCACCCAGTCGGGAAGCTGCGCTCCCGCAAAGCCCAGCAGGAGGGTCCCGAGCACCTCTCGGTACATGCCTGCGGGAGCAGTGTCCACACTCATGTTTGTAAGTAAACCTTACGAAAAACACGCCCGCAAGCAGTCTTCCTCCTCGATCGAAGCTCGCCGCCACAGCGGACCCGATGACTGGCCTCTCCTCTCCTGCATGCCTCTCACTAGGGTTTTTGATGCGTCATGCGATCTTGACAGAACTGAAACGAGGCTGTCATCCATTTGGTCCGCACTCCTGCTTGACTTCTATTTGTCAGGACGGTGTACTAACAATCATCAGGGCACCTTCCACAATGGAGCGAGGAGGTGACGATGTCAACCACTGCCAGGCGTCGTCGCGCACAGGTCACGAGCAGCCGCAGCCGACTTGACGTGAAATCGCTGCCTGAGGACGCGCGTCGTCACAACCGCCGCCTCGTGCTACGCCATCTCTTCCACGAGGGGCCGCAGAGCCGCGCCGACATCGCCCGCGCCTCGGGGCTGACCCGGGTCACCGTCTCGGACCTGGTCGCCGGGCTGGAGGAGGACGGCCTGGTCGTGGAGCTCGGGCCGCGCACCATAGGCAGCGCCCGCCCCGGCAAACCCGCGATGCTCGTCGGGCTGGCCGACGAGCAGCTGCGTGTCCTCGCCATCGATCTTTCCCCGGATGACTGTTTCGTGGGTGCCGTCATGACCCTCCACGGCCAGGTCCAGCATCGCGTCGAGCTCCCGCTCGCCGGAATGGGCGGGGACGAAGCGCTCGAGCAGGTGCTCGCGCTCATAGGCTCCCTCGCGGACGCGGTCACAGTCCGCGTCCTGGGGATCGGCGTCGGCACTCCCGGCATCGTGACCCCCGAGGGCAAGGTCCGCGAGGCCCCCAACCTGAGGTGGTACGAGCTCGATCTCGCGGCTCGAATCCGGTCCCGCTTCGACTACCCCGTCCATGTCGCCAATGACGCAAATGCCGCCGTCCTGGGCGTGCGCACCTTCGAGAGCACACACGAACGAAGCCTCATGGTGGTGCGTATTGAGCACGGCGTGGGCGCGGGACTCATCGTGGGTGGCGCACTCGTCGAGGGCGAGCAGTTCGCCGCCGGCGAGATCGGGCACGTCGTGGTGAGCGACGAGGGCCTGTGTGCCTGCGGCCGCGTGGGCTGCCTCGAGGTGGCGCTCGCCGCCTCGCAGCTCAAGCGACGGATCGGCGCAGGCGAAGACCGCGACCAGGTGCTCAGTGGTGCCGGGACCGCGCTCGGCGTGGCTCTTGCCCCGATCATCAGCGCCCTGAATCTCAACGAGGTGATCGTCTCCGGCCCAGCCGAGCTGGTCGGCGGCGTCCTCACCGACACCGCGCGGGCGACCGTGCGGGCGAACACCATGTCCGCCGTGAGCAATGGCCTGGTGATCCGTCCGTCCACCGATGACATCAATCTCGTCCTGCTCGGAGCCACCGAGCTGGTCCTCTCCGGCGAGTTGGGAGTGGAGTGATGCACCGCCATCACCAGCTGGCCACCCAGATCCCGGGAATCTCCGGGTTCATCCGGCGGAGAGAGTTCCGCCACGACATACAAGGAGTCTCGATGCACAAGTCACTGTTCCGGACAGTGGGGGTCCTTGCTGCAGCCCTAACGCTGGCCGCCTGTTCCAGCGGGACGAGCAGTTCGTCCACCGGCAATCAGATTTCCCCGAGCACCGACGGTCAGGGAAAGACACTGACGGTGTGGAACATGACCGGCGATCTCACCGACGCCACCATGAAGGCGATCAACGACGAGTTCACCAAGCAGACCGGTGCCACGGTGAAGGTGGAGACCCAGCAGTGGTCCGGGATCTCGACCAAGATCACCACGGCACTCGCCACAGATACGCCACCCGATGTGGTGGAACTGGGAAACACCGACGTCGGCAGCTTCGCTGCAAGCGGCGGACTCATGGACATCACCTCGAACAAGTCCGTCCTGCAGCAGGGCGGCAGCTGGCTGCCCGGACTGGAGGGCCCGGCCACCGTGGACGGGAAGCTGTACGCCGCTCCGGCCTTCGCCGCCACCCGCTCGGTCATCTACAACAAGAAGATGTGGGCACAGGCGGGCATTACGGAGGCCCCGACGAGCTACACCCAGCTCACCCAGGACCTCGACAAGGTCAAGTCGACCTTCAGCTCAACAGCGGACTTCTCCCCCTTCTATCTGCCCGGCAAGTACTGGTACGCCGGCCTGCAATGGGTGTGGGACGCCGGCGGCGACATCGCAACGAAGGGCAGCGACGGCAAGTGGTCTGGTCAGCTGTCCAGCAACGCTTCGCAGAAGGGTCTTGAGCAGTTCAAGACCTTCCAGAACACCTACTCCTCGAAGGCCTCCGCAACTCTCGACACCACCGGATCGGCAATGCCCGACCAGGACAAGGACATCTTCGCGCAGGGCAAGACGTCGGCAGTTCTCGGAAACAGCTGGGAAATCGCGGCCATCGAGAAGGACAATCCGCAGATCAGCGCCGACGACCTCGGAACCTTCCCCTTCCCGGGGGTGTCGGGCAACAACCAGCCGGTGATGCTGGCCGGGTCGGTGTGGGGCATTGCCCAGAAGTCGAAGGAACAGGGGCTGGCACTGACCTGGCTCAAGATCGCTACCAGCGAGAACGTCCAGATGACGAATATCTTCGGCGACCAGGGCTGGGTCCCGGTGACCAAGGAAATGACCGCCCAAGCGGAGAGCAAGGCTTCGGAAGTCCAGAAGGCGTTCTTCATCGCCGCACAGAACTCGAAGTCGACTCCGGCCGCCGCGCACTGGGCAACGATCGAGGCCGACGGAGCAGTCCAGCAGTTCTTCGCCGACATCGCGTCAGGAGCCAAGACCCCGAAGGACGCTGCGAGCGACTTCGACTCGCACCTCGACACAGTGCTCAACGGGTGATCTGCTGATCCGAGGAAGAAGCCCATGAACAAGCCCAGCGCAACTGTGGCTGCGGTCGACTCCCGGATGACCGCTGTGGAAACCCCACAGCGGTCATCCGGGCGGCACCGGTCGCGACGCTCCAGGGGCCACGATCTCGCCCCGCTGTTCCTGCTCACCCCGGCAGGCCTGGTCATCTGCGTCCTGACCCTCGCACCGATCATCTTCCTGGTGATCACCTCCTTCACCGACTACAGCCAAAAGACCCTGTTCACCGGGATCTACCGCAGTGTCGGGCTGGCCCAGTACCAGAAGGTCTTTGTCGACCCGCAGTTCTGGTCCGCCTTCGCCCGGACACTCGTCTTCACATCGGCCATGGTGGCAGGGAGCATATTCATCGGGATGGGCGTCTCGCGGCTCTTCCCAGATGAGGGTGTAGGCGACGCAGCAGCCGTGGTGGGAGGGCGCGGCGCGTCGGTGCCCGGATAGTGGCCGAGGCCTTCCGAGGAT
>NZ_FOGZ01000019.1 GCF_900111365.1 Propionibacterium cyclohexanicum | reverse complement strand
ATCCTCGGAAGGCCTCGGCCACTATCCGGGCACCGACGCGCCGCGCCCTCCCACCACGGCTGCTGCGTCGCCTACACCCTCATCTGGGAAGAGCCACATTGCCCAGCGCCGGACTGAGCGCAGTGAGACCGAGCACCCGCGCACCACCGACCGAGATCGGCTCACCGGGGCCGCGCACATTGGTCACCAGGCTGGTGATGGCCCGCTGGCGCTCGAACAGCGGCCGGTACCAGCCCAGCGCTCCGAGCAGCACGAGGACTGCGCAGAAGGCGGGCGTCGAGGACGGGAAGCTGCGAACCAGCCACTTGCGCCAGCGGGTCCGCCGGGCGACGCGGGACAGGTGATGACGCGGGGACTGCCCGGGGCCCGGTTCGGGGACCATCGCCACGAATGCCCCGACGTCATTGCGTCCGGCGGGGCCCGCCGCGCTGGGCTGACCGGTCACCGGGACGCTGATGGCCACATGGCGCAGGCGTTCACCCCGGCTGGCCGCGACGGCTCGCAGCGCGCCGGCGGCCGCCGCGATCAGCAGGTCGTTGATGGTGGCTCCGGCAGCCCGAGCGGCCGCCTGCGCGGCGCCGAGATCGGTGCTCACGGTGGCAAGATGGACGCCCGAACTGATTGGGGTGAGCAGCGAGGTCCGTGAGGACCCGAGGGCCACGCCCGCCAGCAGCCCGAGCGGCAGGCCGGTCCTGGGCGAGTGCCGCCGGACCGCTGCAGGGCCACGGGTGCTGGTGGAGAACAGCCGCCCCACCAACTCCACCGCCGTCGCCCCGTCCAAGAGGGTGTGGTGCGCCCCGAACAGCAGATGCGTGTCCCTCCCGTCATCAAGCAGGACAATGCGCCACATCGGCCCCTCGTCACCAAGGCCGGTGACAAGCATTTCCTCGGCGTAGCGGATCGGTGAACCGCTGATGGACACCGCAACGACGTCCCGGGTGAGGTCGACCGGGATCGGCTGCCAGCGCGCCGAGAGGGCGCTGCGCCCGCGATGGACGATACGGCGATTGAGCACGGCCAGCTCGGGTGCCGATGCTGCCACCTGTCGGCGCAGGCCTTCCAGATCGACCCGCCCGCGAGTGAGGGCGAGGACGCCGATCAGCCGCGGATCCGGGCCCACGTCACCGGCCAGTTCTGCCGCGTCCCCGATCGAGAGCTTGTGCACGCGTCCAGTCTCACCTACCGGCGCGATGGGCGGTGCGCCGGCTTCCGATAGGGTTGCCCCCATGGCGCGTGTTGTAGTGGATGTCATGCCGAAGCCCGAGATCCTCGATCCTCAGGGCAAGGCCATCACCGGATCGCTGGCCCGGATGGGTTTTGACGGGCTGAGCGTCCGCCAGGGCAAGCGCTTCGAGGTCGACGTCGCGGGAGGTATCACCGACGAGCGGCTCGCCCAGATCAAGGAAGCGGCCGAGAAGCTGCTCGCCAACACCGTCATCGAGAGCTTCTCGGTGCACATCGAGGAGGACTGAGGTGGCACGTATCGGCGTGGTCACCTTCCCCGGCACCCTCGACGATGTGGACGCGCTGCGGGCCGTGCGGCTGTGCGGCGCGCAGGCCGTCACTTTGTGGCACGCCAGCGATTCGCTGGACGGCGTGGATGCCGTCATCCTGCCGGGCGGATTCAGCTACGGCGACTATCTGCGCTGCGGCGCCATCGCGCGCTTCGCCCCCATCATGGACGAGATCATTGCGGCGGCCGACAAGGGCATGCCGGTCCTGGGCATCTGCAATGGCTTCCAGGTGCTGTGCGAGTCCCATCTGCTGCCCGGCGCCATGATCCGCAACGAAGGCCAGCGCTTCGTCTGCCGCGAGCAGAAGCTGCGCGTGGAGAGCAATGACACGACGTGGACATGTGCCTTCGGTAGCGGCGACGAGATCTCGATCGTTGTCAAGCACGGTGAAGGGAACTACGTCTGCGACGACGAGACCCTGGCTCGGCTCAGGGACAACCAGCAGATCGTCTTCCGCTATATCGGCAATCCGAACGGCTCGCGCGACGACATCGCCGGTGTCACCAATGAGCGCGGAAATGTCGTGGGCCTCATGCCCCATCCCGAACACAGCGTCGACCCGCTCGTGTCGAACTCCACGGACGGGCGGGCCTTCTTCGCATCCGTCCAGTCCTTCCTCGCCGCGCGGGTCTGAACGGATCGGGTCGCTATTGACCCCCGGCCGAGGCACTGGCCACCCTCTGGTGCAGCGCCGAATCGGGTGCCAGCTGGGTGAGCGCGTAGCAGCCTTCGAGGCCATCGCCATGGCCCTCGGTCAGGTGGACCTGGGGGAAGCTGGCGGCGATGAGCTTCTCGAAGTGCTCGTGGAGCACGGTGTTGCGGAAGACCTTGCCCACCAGGCCGACGGTGGGGTCGGGGCGGGACGACTCGCCCACCCTGTCGAGTCCGGTGAGGATCGAGTGCGCCAGCTCTGTCGCTGCGTTCTCGCTGATCGCGCGGGCCGTCGCATCGCTGGATGCCAGGGCCGCAACGGTCTTGGCATAGGAGGCGATCCGGCTCACCTTCTGCTCGTCGGCCTGCAGCTCGAGGTAGGCCTCCTCGATGTTGTCGAAGTCCCGCTCGATGTGCTCGCTGAGCGCGGTGCGCCGGCCTCGCCCGTCGTGGGCGCGCATCACCGCGTCGAGCGCCGCCCGGCCGATCCAGTAGCCTGACCCGGCGTCGCCGATGAGATAGCCCCAGCCGTCGACCCGGGCCACCGCGGTCCGCCCCACTGCCAGGGTCACGACGCCGGTGCCCGAGGCGACGACCGCGCCCCGGGTGTCGCCGACGGCACTGAGATAGCTGGTGGTGGAGTCGTGGGCGAGCAGCACCGTGCGCACACCGGTGCCGTCGAGCAGGTTGAGCAGATCGGTGGGGTCCGCGTCGTCCTTGAGCCCCGATGAGCCGATCGCCACGAGCGGGCACTCGGTGCCGGCCTCGCGCAGCGCGGCACGGATCGACGCCGCCAGCTGGGGTGCCAGTTCCCGGTCGTTGAGCACGCCCGGGTGCTCGCTCACGCCTGTCGGCACACCATCGCGGCGCAGCTGGGCGCGGGTGCCGGTCTGCCCGGCGTCCACGCACAGCACCCATCCACGAGCCGCGTGCAGGGAGGGGACCACTTCGTCAGCCATGGCAGAAGCATAGTGAGCTGGCCTGAGCAAGCCGAGCCTCCCTCAGCGGTCGCGGCGTCGTTCGTACTCGCGGTGCGAACCACCCCAGGCCGTCGAGACGGGGGCACCCCCGCGGGCCTCGTCGGCCAGCATCCTGCGCCGCAGCAGGATGAGCGCCGCCATGACGGTGACCAGGGCCAACAGCGCCAGCGCCCAGCCCAGCGCCTGGCCCCCGGTCACTTCCATCACCACCGTCACGACGAAGACCGCTGCGGTGAAGAAACCGAAGAAGCCGATGCCCATGTCGAGCACCTCGACGGCCTTCCAGGTGAACATGCTCAGCCCTTCACTCCGCCAGCAGTCAGCCCCGCCACGATCCGCCGCTGGAAGAGCAGCACGAGGATGACCAGCGGCACGGTGACGATCGTGCCGGCAGCCATCACGGCCGTGTAGGGCTCCTGATGCGGCAGTGTGCCCGTGAAGGACGCGATCGCCACCGTCACCGGCTGGGTTGCGTCGCTGGACAGCTGGCTGGAGATCAGATATTCGTTCCACGACGAGATGAAAGCCAGGATGGCCGTCGTGAAGATGGCCGGCGCCGCCAGGGGCAGGAGGATCTTGCGGAAGGCCTGGGCCGGGGTGCACCCGTCGATGCGAGCGGCCTCCTCGAGATCCCATGGCATTTCCCGCAGGAAGGAGACCAGGGTGTACACCGTGAGTGGCAGGACGAACGAGATCTCCGGAATGATCAGTGCCTGATAGCTGCCCATCCAGCCGATCGTGGTGAACAGCTGGAACAGGGGGGTCAGCAAGGCCACCCCCGGGAACATGGAGGCTCCCATGATCGCTCCCATGACAATGCCCTTGCCGGCAAAGTCATAGCGGCTCAGCGCATAGGCGGCCACGGTGCCCACGAGAAGTGCGATGAGCGTCACCGAGACACCAATGATGAGACTGTTCAGCAGGGCCTGCCCCAGGTGATTGCCCCAGTGCGTCGACAGCGCTGTCGCGTAGTTGTCGAGTGTCACGTGGGTGGGCCACGGAGTCGTGTCGAAGGTGTAGCCGACATCGCGGAAGGAGGTGACCACCATCCAATAGAAGGGCAGCAGGCACCACACCATGATGACGACGGCGCTGATCCAGGTCCTCACCGTGCGTGCCCGCCGGCGATTCGTGGCTTTGCTCATGACGCATCCTTGCCCTTCTGCCCCCGGCCGATGAGATCGGCTCCCAGGAAGCGGACGAAGACGAAGGCGATGAAGAAGATGAACAGGAAGACGATCGTGGAGAGCGCGGACGCCGCATTGGCTCCTTGCCGCATCTGCTGAACCACCAAGATCGACCATGTCGCCGTCGCATTCCCGCCACCGAAGATGGCCGGCAGATCGTAGATTCTCAGCACGTCGAGAATACGGAAGAGAATGGCCACGATGAGGGCCGGGCGGACCAGCGGGATGGTGATCGTCCAGAACGTCTTCCAGGTGGAGGCGCCGTCCACCCGGGCCGCCTCGTAGATCTCGTCGGGAATGAGCTGCAGGCCGGCCAGGATGAGAAGTGCCATGAATGGCGTCGCCTTCCAGGTGTCGATCACGACGATGGCGAATCGTGATGCCCAGGCATCGCTGGTCCACAGGATCTGGCGACCGAGCAGAGAATTGACGATGCCGGCCACCGCGAAAATGAAGTACCACAATTTGGCGGTGACGGCCGTGGGGATGGCCCACGGCACGAGAATCGCGGTGCGCACCAGTGCCCGGCCGCGGAAGGCCCGATTCATGATGAGGGCGAACCAGAAGCCGAGAACCGTCTCCAGCGGCACGGTGACCGCGGTGAAGAACAGCGTCGTGAAGGTGGACGGCCAGAACTGGGAGCCCAGGGAACCCGGCGGGCAGGGGACCGGCCCGCCGGAGGAATTGCACTGCTGGAGCAGCCAGTGGCTGTAATTGCTCAGCCCCGCGAAACCGCCCTCGACAAAGAACCCGGTGGCGGGATCCAGACCCGGGTCCTTCTCGAGGGACATGATGACGGCACTGACGATGGGGTAGCCGATCACCACGGCGAGCAGGACCAGGGTTGGCGCGATGAGGAGCCATGCATTGCGTACCCGGCGCCGGTGCGCGTCCTGCAGGCCGAGCCTTGGGGGCTCACCCCCGTGGGGCGCGTCGCCGGAGCGGCGCGCCCCACCGAGTGTCTGGGTGGACATTGTGGGCCTCGTCAGCTTCCCGAGGCGGCTTTGATGGCGGCGGACATGTCGGTAAGCGCCTGGTCGACGCTCTTCGTCCCCTTGAGGGCCTCGGTTGCGTTGTCCTGGACGGCCTTGGTCAAGGCCGGGTAGAAGGGGCTCACCGGGCGTGGCACGGCATTCTCGATCGACGTCTTCAGGGTGCTCAGATACGGCAGTTGCTTGTTGAGATCGGCGTCGTCATAGAGTTTCGACATCACCGGGGCATTGGATGCCTGGGTCACGAACAGGCGCTGGATCTCTTCGCTCTCGAGGAATTTCATGAAGTCCAGCGCAGTGCCCTTGTGCTTGGAATACACGCTCATTCCGGCACTGTGCCCGCCCAGGCTCGACGTGCCCACTCCGGACACTCCTGGCAGCGGAGCCACTGCGAAGGAATCCTTCACCACCGAACTGCCATCGGTGCTGGCCAGCGAATAGACATAGGGCCAGTTGCGCAGGAAGAGGAGCTTCCCGGCCTCGAAGGACTGACGGCCCTGCTCTTCCTGGTAGGTCAGCGCAGATTGCGGAATGTTCCCGCTCTTGAAGCCATCGACGAGCCGTTGCAGGCCAGCCTTGGCCTGAGAGGTGTCCAGGGTGGGTGTCTTGCCGTCGCTGCCGACGATCGTGCCGCCATTGGTATTGATGGCCTCGGACACATTGACCGTCAGACCCTCGTACTGGGCGAACTGGCCGGCATAGCAGTCGATGTTTTGCTGCTTGGCGATCTGGCAGTCGGCCATCATCTCGTCCCATGTCTTGGGCGGGGTCGGCACCAGATCCTTGCGGTAATACAGCAGGCCGCCGTCCGAGGTGACCGGTGCGGCATACAGGGTGTCGTTGTAGGTGGCCGCCGCGACGGTTGGCTTGAGCAGGCTCGAGGTGTCGATGGCGAAGTCGTCCTTGAGTGGCTGCAACCAGCCCTTTGCGGCGAATTCTGCCGTCCAGATCACATCCACCGATACCACGTCATAATCGGCGTCCTTGGCCTGGAAATGCTGGACCAGGTCGTCGTGCTGCTGATCGGCGTTGTCGGACTGTTCTTTGAAGGTCACTTTCTCATCGGGGTGGGCGTCATTCCATTTCTGGAGGATCGGCCGGATGACGTTGTTGTTGTCCTTGCCCTGCACATAGGTGATCGGGCCACGATCGGAATTCGTGGAGGTGGATCCGGAGTTGTTCGAGCATCCGGTCAGCGCAAGTGCCGTCGCCGAGACCAGGGCCAGGCTTCGGAACCATGTGGATCGACGCAAAGATCGCATGATACTCCTCGGGTTTCAGCCGCATGGTGTTGCGGATGCGCCTCGCTGCGCACCGGCCACCATGGGCTTTCATGCTAGGTCGGTATCGGCGCCAGCATCCAGCAAATCGCTCGATTCGTGACCTAGCCGAGATGTTGATGGCCGCGGCGCCCTGGCTGCTCGTGGCCTACCGAGCCAGGGCTGCCAGGTGCGGGGTCGGAGCAGCGGCGTGCACGGGAATACGGCCTGCTCGGGGATACGGCGTTCCCTTGGTGTGCGGCCCGGGGGCCGAGGAGTCTGGAATGATCGGTGTCGGTGGCCCGCGGCGGGTTCGAGAAGGTCTGGGGGAAGAGTTGGCATCGGTGCAGGCACATGCGGCCAGGAACGCAGTTCTGCTGGTCTTCGGGGTCAATGGCCTGGCGGTGGCGTCGTGGACGTCGAGGATTCCCGATGTGAAGAGGGCCCTGAACCTGAGCGCGGGACAACTGAGCCTCCTCCTGCTGGCACTGTCGGTGGGCTCGCTGTGCGGATTGCCGGTGGCCGGGAGAATCGCCCGGGCTCTCGGCACTCGCGCTGCGATCCGGCTCGCGGTGGCAGTGAGCCTGCCCGGTCTGCTTCTGGTAGCCAGTGCGATCAGCTTCCACGCCCCGATGCCCCTGGTGGCCATCGGTCTGTTCGTCACCGGACTGGGGATGGGGGTCTGGGATGTGGCCCAGAATATCGAGGGCACCGTCGTGGAGCGTGACATCGGACAGTCCATCATGCCCTGGTTCCATGCCGCGTTCAGTGCCGGAACCGTGGTGGCGGCTCTCATCGGTGCCGCTCTCACGCTGTTCAAGGTCCCGATCGCCGTCCATCTCGGCGCGGTCGCGCTGGCGGCCGCCATCGTCGTATGGTCCGGAACGGGGCGGTTCCTGCCCGCCCGGGACGCCACGGCGCAGCCTGCCGATGCGCCAGCCGCGGCGGCAGGCCCCTCGGCGGTCCAGCGGTCAGCATGGACCGAGCCGAGAACGCTGTTCATCGGCGTCATGGTGCTGGCGGCGGCATTCACCGAGGGCACGGCCAATGACTGGATGGCGGTGGCCTTCGTGGAGGGCCATGGGCTGAGCGCGGCGCTGGGTGTCGTTGCGCTGGCGGTGTTCCTGGTCTTCATGACCTGTGGGCGCATCTTCGGTACGCGCTTGCTCGACCGCTACGGCCGGGTCGGCGTTTTGCGGGTGATGTTCGGTGCCGCGGTGTTCGGCTGCCTGCTCGTGGTCTTCGGACCCGAATGGCTGGCCTTCGTCGGAGCGGCGATCTGGGGTGTGGGCGCCAGTCTCGGTTTCCCGGTGGGCATCTCGGCGGCAGGCGACGACCCGCAGCGGGCGTCCTTCAGGATCAGTGTTGTCTCCACCATCGGCTATGGGGCATTCCTCGCCGGGCCCCCGCTGCTCGGTTTCCTGGGTGATCACTTCGGTGTGCTCCACGCGATGCTCGCGGTCGGTGCGATCTGTGTCCTGGCCATGCTCGTCGCACCGGTGGCGAAACCGCCCGCCAGCACGACCCTTTCACGAGGCTAGACACCCGCAGGCTCAGCCCAGTGAGCTGGCGTGCCACTCGATCTGCGAGGTCCAGGTGTGCCCGGCTTCCAGCCTGGCGGAGCCGAGTTGCGGGCGGTTTGGGGTGTCGGGGTGGATCTGGGGTTCCACCGCGAGGCCCGCACCCTGCCGCAGTCGCCGACCGGCCTGGTCCACGAGGGCTCCGGTGAGATAGTTCGAGGTGTACACCTGAACACCCGGCTGATCTGACCACACCTCCAGCCGCCGCCCCACACGCGGGTTGTCCGCGCGCAGCATGAGCCTCAAACCCTCGCCGTCCACGTCGAAGCTGTGGTCTATCCCGCCTGCCAGCCCGATCTGCTCGTCGTCGGCGCGAATCCTGGTGCCGATCAACGCCGGCTCGCGGAAGTCGAATGGCGTGCCACCCACCGATGCGAAGCCGTCGACCGGGATCGACTCGGCATCAATCGGCAGATAACGGCTGGCCGGGATCTGCACGAGCAGGTCGTCGCAGCGGTTGAGGACATCGCTGGACAGCTGCAGATAGCTGTGCGAGGTGAGCCCGACGATCGTCGTGGTGTCCGTGGTGGCGGACAGCTCGAGCGCCAGCCCGTCGGCAAGCGCTGTATAGCGCGCCCGGACCTTCAGCTCACCGGGGAAGCCTCCCTCGCCGTCGGGGCTGACCAGGGTGAACAGCACATGGTGGGGGTCGTGCTCGGCCACTGCCCACATACGGTGCGAGAAGCCGCTCGCACCGCCGTGCAGGGTAGTGGAACCCTCGTTGGCGTCGAGTCGGTACTCCTTCCCGTCCAGCGTGAAGCGGGCGCCTGCGATCCGGTTCGCATATCTGCCCACCACCGCACCGAGGTAGCCCTCGCCGTGCTCATAGGCCCGCGCGTCCCCCAGACCGAGCACGACCTCATCGACCCCGTCGGCGAACGGTACTCGCAGCCCCTGGACCGTGGCCCCGAAGTCGAGCAGCCGCGCCACTGGGCCACCGGGGACCCCGATGGCCCGCAAGGTGACCGGCGTGCCGTCATCGAGCCGCCCGAATGCCAAGGAATCGCCCGGAGCGCAGTCAGCCAGCCGGGTGGCCGCAGAATCCGCTGCCTCATCAGTCGTTCCCACAGAGTTCACCATTGACGTGTGCACGCCCACAATCTTGTCAGGCCCTCGGGCCGGAATCGGCGGCAGGAGGGCCTGTACCGGTAGGCCTGTTTCAGGCTTGTGGCACTGCAATCGCGGGATTCGAGAGCGTTCCGATCCCCTCGATCGTGATTTCGGCCTGCTGACCAGGGGTGATGGTCGCCCATGTGGTGGGCGATCCCGTGAGCAGGACATCGCCGGGCCCGAGGGTGAGATAGCGCGTCAGGGCGACGAGCTGCTCGCTGATTGCCCACGCCAGCCTGTCTGTGTTGGACGAGGCCACCGGTTTACCGTCGAGACGCACATCGATGTGCACGTGGTCGGCGTCGAGTTCGGTCTCGATCCACGGCCCGAGTGGGGTGTAGCCGTCACCGTTCTTCACCTGGGTGGCCTTCTCGTCGAGGCTCGCCTGGTCGACATTGGTGACATCGTTACCGATGCAATAGCCCAGGATCACCCCGGGGACCTGTTCAGGGGTGAGGCGCCGGCAGCTCCGCCCGATGACGACCGCCAGCTCGCCCTCGATGTTGATCTCGCCCAGACTCGTGTCGAGTTCGATCGCCTGACCGGGCCCTACCACGCTGCGGGCGGATTTGCTGAAAGCCTGTGGCGCGAGCAGACGGTCGCTCGGGCCATTGTTGTGCGCCATGCCCAGCACCACCATCGGCTGCGCCGGGGCCAGCAGCTGGGCACCGTCGACGGGATAGAACTCCCCGGTGCTCTCGGGCTCATCGGCGAAGAGGTCCTTCACGACCGCCCACTTGCTCCCGTCCTGGACCACTGGGCGTGGGCCCAGGGGCGTCTGGATGCGTGCGAGTCTCATGCCTGGCCACCCACTCCCGGTTTGGACGCAGGTGTGTCGAAGCGCACCGCCACCTTCGCCGAGGCCCTCGAGTCCGATGCCCGGTCGAAGGCAGCCACCGCGTCCCTGGCGTCGAAGACATCGGTGATGACGTGGCCCAGCGAGGGGTTCTCGGCGAGCAGGGTGATGGCGTGATCGATCTCGTCGATGAAGCGGAAGGAACCGCGCAGATCGATCTCGCGGGCGATGAGCGGCGCCAGCGCCACCGGACGCGCATCACCGGGCAGGATTCCCACCTGCACGACCGTGGCGCCCCAGGCTGCCGCATCCAGCGCTGCGGTGAGCGCAGCGGGAGCCCCGGAGCATTCGATGACCGTCTCGAAGCCACCGGTGGGCAAGGCATCGCGATCGCTGCGGAAGACCTCGTCGGCACCGACCTGGCGTGCCCTGGCCAGCGGCTCGTCGAAAAGATCGACAACCGCGACATGGCGCGCGCCGAGGGCCTTTGCGGCACCCGCGACGAGCAGCCCGACCGGCCCGGCGCCGCTCACGAGCAGACGGCGGCCACCGACCCCGCCGGCGCGATTGATCGCATGGAGGGCCACCCCCAGCGGCTCGGCCAGCACGGCCCTGTCAAGGGGTAAACCGTCGGGCAGCACCCGCAGCTGATCGGCCCGGGGGCTGAAGAACTGGCTCATCGCACCCTGGGTGTGGGGCAGCGTCGCGGCGCTGCCGAGATAGCGGCTCTGCGGCCAGATGTTCGGGCGTCCGTCCAGCCCCGGCAGGTGCTCACCGGGTGTGGCGGGGTGAACAGCCACCGCAGTGCCTGCGGCGAGCGTGCCGCTCGGGTCCGTTTCGACCCGGCCGACCACCTCGTGGCCCACCACGAGCGGCTCGCGGATCGCAAAGGCGCCCACCCGGCCTGCCCGGTAGTAGCCGAGGTCGGAACCGCAGACACCCACATAGGCAACCCTCACCAGCACCTCGCCCGGTGCCGGTTCCGGAATGGGACGCTGCTCCAGGCGCATGTCACCTGCGCCGTGCGCAACAACCGCTGTCATCTGCTGGCCGCTCATCGTCACACCACCGCCGTCATTCCGCCGTCGACATAGATCGTCTGGCCGTTGACGAAGTCAGAGGCGGGGGATGCCAGGAAGAGCAGCGTTCCGACGAGGTCGTCGACATCGCCCCAGCGGGCCGCCGGGGTGCGCCCCGTCACCCATGCCGTGAACTGCTCGTCCTCAACCAGGGTCTTTGTCAGCTCGGTCTTGAAATAACCCGGTGCCAGCGCATTCGCCTGAACTCCCTGCGGGCCGAGGTCTGCGCACAGACCCTTGGTGAGCATGACGATTCCCCCCTTGCTCGCGGAATAGGGGGTGATGCTCGGGCGTGCGAGTTGGCTTTGCACGGAGCCGATGTTGATGATCTTGCCGCGCCGCTGGGCGACGAAGACCTTGGCGGCCTGCTGGGAGACCAGAAAGGCAGAACTCAGGTTGGTGGCGATGACCTCATTCCACTCGTCAACCGGGAACTCGGTGAAGGCGTGGCGCCGCTGGATTCCGGCATTGTTCACCAAGATGTCCAGACCGCCCAGGTCCTCCACCGTCTGCGCGACGCCCTCGGCCACCGAATCGGGGTCGGTCACGTCGAAACTCACGGCGTGCACCTGCGCGCCGGTCTCCTGCGCCAGACGCTGGGCAGCGGCCCTCGCCCCCTCGGCGTGCCGCCCGTGCACGGCCAGCTCGACGCCTGCCTGAGCCAGGCCCCGCGCCAGGCTGTAGCCGATGCCACGGCTGGACCCGGTGACCAGGGCCTTGCGGCCCGTGATGTCGAAGTAGCGCTCTGCCGATGTCATGCAATTGCTCCTCTGACTGTTCCGAGCGGACCGAAGGATTCGATGCGCTTCAACTCATCCTGACCGCTGTCCCCACCCGCATCGGTGAGCAGGGTGAGGTCGCGGCCCTTGGTCTCGGGTACGAAGAAGGTGGTCGCGAAGGTGATCGCTCCGAGGACGCAGGCGTAGATCGCGATCGGCCACCACGCATTGTGGGTGATCGCGAGCAGCCAGGCGCCGAGGATGGGTGCCACTCCGCCGGCCAGCACGGCGGAGATCTCGCGGGAGCTGGCCACCCCGATGTAGCGCCGGCGGTTGCCGAACAACTCCGGCAGCATGGCGCACTGGGCACCCAGCATGGCGCAGACCCCGAAGCTGATCGCGACGGTGAGCACGACCACTGCGAGCACGATCTTCCCGCTGGAGAGCAGATACCAACCCGGGAAGGCCACGAGCATGATGATGAGAGCCCCGGTGCGGTAGACGGGCTTGCGCCCGACACGGTCGGAGATCCTGCCCGCCAGCGGAACCGTGACGATGGCGACGACGGCACTGATGGCCACCGCCACAGAGCCCCCGGACTTCGTCAGGCCAGCGGTCACCGCGAAGGAGATACCAAGCGTCTGGAAGAGATAGGAGCCGCCGTTCTCTGCCATCCGCAAGCCGATACCACGCAGGACATTGCCCCGCGAGTGCTTCATGAGATCGCTGATCGGGTTGTCGATCACCTGCTCCTGGGCTTCCAGATGGACGAAGGTCGGGCTTTCCTGCAGGTGGGAGCGGATCCACAGGGCCACCGCGATCAGCACCACCGAGAACAGGAAGGGAACGCGCCACACCCAGGAGAACAGCAGATGGTCAGGCACGAGTGTGACAAGGGCGAAGACTCCCGAGGCCAACAGCGTTCCCAGATAGATACCGATGAATGGCAACGAGGCGAAGAAACCGCGCCGCTCCGGGGGTGCGTACTCGGCCATCAGGGTGGTCGACCCGGCCTGCTCCGCCCCGGCGCCGAAACCCTGGCACAGCCGCAGGAAGACAAGCAGGACAGGAGCCCAGATGCCGATCTGCTGACCGGTGGGAAGCGCTCCGACCAGGGTGCTGGCGCCGCCCATCAGCGCGATCGTGATGAGCAGGACCGACTTTCGGCCCAGCCGGTCGCCCATCGCCCCGAAGAAGAAGCCACCGAGCGGACGGGCAAGGAACCCCACTCCGAAGGTGGCGAGTGAGGCGACGAGCGCCATGCCCGTGCCCAGTGCCGGGAAGAACAACCTGCCGAAGATCAGGGCTGAGGCCAGCCCGTACAGGGCGAAGTCGTAGTACTCCAGAGCACTTCCCACCGAACTTGCGAGCGTGGCGCGCTGGAGATTCTCCGCGTACTCGGGGTCATCATGCCCACGGGATGTTCCCGCGACATCGTGGGCAAATCGTGCATTCATCGCTGCTCCCTTGCAGAACGTGAAATGGGCCGAACGACTCTGTTGTCCAAATAACGGCTCTGTTGTCCAAACATTGCGCTGTGCTGGCGTGCGCTCCTGCACGTCACGCGTCATCGCGTTACACCGTGAGTGTATCCAGCACTGTGAACGGTGTCCATAGTTCTGAACGAGCATTCAGCACGGATGTGCTTCAGGGCCACATCGGTCCCGCCAGCAGACCGCGCCGGATCAGGCGCGCGACTCCTGCAGCGCATCACGAGACATGGGATTGCTGAGCTGGCGGACGGCCTCGCGCAGGGCGTCCACGATGGCGGTGAGCTGTTCTGGGGGAACATCGAAACCCTCCCGCGGGCCGATCACCGAGACCCCGATCGCCAGGGCGTTCTCGCCGGGGTTGCGGGCCGGGACAGGCATCGCAATACCAATGACATTGGGGAAGACCTCGGAGCGGTCGAGGGCATAGCCCCGAGTCCGTGCTGCGGCGAGCTTGTCCTGCAGCTCGGCCACCGTCCTCGTGGAGCGCGAGGTGCGCACCGGGAGGGCATCCAGGCTGGCATAGCGGGCAGCGACATCATCGGGGGAGAGCGCCATGAGCAGGGCATTTCCCACCGCGGTGACCGAGGCGGGAAAACGATCGCCCACCCCCGCCGACAGCCGCAATGGGGTCGATCCTTCGTGGCGCGCCAGATAGACGACATCGGTGCCGTCGAGCACCGAGAGCTGGACGAGCTCCGTGGCGAGCACCGGAGAGGAGGAACAGACCCGGTAGAACTCGCGCACCTGGTCGAAGCCGGAGAGATAGGCACCACCGAGCTCGACGGTGCGCCGCCCCAGGGTGTAGCCGAACTCCCGGCGGCTGATGAGCTGGGCCTCCTCGAGGACCAAGCAGACATTGAAAGCCGATGACTTGGGCGCTCCGACAGCACGCGCCAGATCCGCCAGGGACATCTCCACACCATGGGCGTCAGCCAGCACCGCCAGGATCTTCACCGCCCGGCTCACGGCCGGCGCAGGGCTGGACGAACTGCTCTTGGACGAGGGGCTAGTGGGAGATGGGCTGGCGGACGACATGTGGGGGCTCCTGGATGAGGACGGAGGGGGCACAACGGCCCCTCGGCCCGCCCGATGGAAGTGTGCTGGACGGCTCAGTAGAACTCGACGGTGTCCACGACGTTGTGGAGTGGCAAGCCGTCGAGGAAGAGTCTTGCGTTTTCGGCGAACAGCTCGGCGATCAGGCGCTCCTCCTTCGGGCTGTTGGCCGCGGTATGAGGGCTGACGATGGCATTCGGCAGCGTCCACAGCGGGCTGTTCTGCGGCAGCGGCTCCGTGGCGAAGACATCGAGGACGGCCAGCCCGACTTGCCCGCGCTGCAACGCGGCCACGAGCGCCTCCTCGTCGATGACCGTGCCGCGACCGACCGAGACAATTGTGGTACCCGGATGCACGGCATCGAGCAGTTCGGCGCTGAGCAGGCCTGCGGTGGCCTCCGTGCCGGGCAGGGTGTTGACGATCGCATCGACCCGGCCGATCACCGTGGCGAGGTCACTCGGATCGACGATCTCGTCCACGCCCGGAATCTGCACCCCGAGGTGACGGCTCGTGCCGATCACCCTCATCCCCAGCGCGCTGGCCTTGGCTGCCACCTCGCGCCCGATGTGGCCCAGACCGAGCACCAGCACCGTGCTCTCGTCGAGCTCGCGCATCGGCCAGCGGCCGCTCCACAGTTTCTCGCGCTGCTGGGCCTGCAGGCGGACCAGGTCCTTGGCACCCGCAAGGATTCCGAAGAGGGCGAATTCGGCCAGCGGGCCGGCATGGGGCCCGGCGCCGGTGGTGAAGACGACGCGATCCAGCTCCTCGCGACTCAGCCCTGCCGACTTCACCTGCCCGCCGCCACCAGCCGCCATCAACTGCACCCACCGCAGACCAGGATTGGCGCGCACGGCGCGGGCCAGGCCGGCCGCACTGGAATCGGGCAGACCGTAGATGACCTCGGCTGAGTCGATGAGTGCCTCGTAGGCCTGCTGCTGTTTCGCGCTGCGCTGGAAGTGCGGATCGCCAGAGAAGTCGGCGGCCCAACGCATCGGGGGCAGCAGGGAGTCGTCCTTGACGATCTCGAGCCTGGGCTCGCGCTCCTCGATGAGGGCGAGGTGCTCGTCCTTGAGAGGGGTCGCCACCACGACCCGCAGCTTCTTGTTCGCACTCATGAGTCATCACATCCTTGGGATAGGCGCCCGGGGCAGACACCGTCAGGCACGACTATAGCGAGACCGTTCACCTGAGTGAATGATATTTTTTCAGCTGAACGTGTTTTAGGCTGGGGGCATGACTGGTCAGAGCCGACCCAGGAGCCCCCAGGAAACACACAGCACCCAGGAACAGAAGTCAGGCGAGTCCACGCACCAGGAGTGCACAACCCGGGAACAGATAGCCGACGGACAGGTGGGTTTCATCGGTCTGGGTGCGATGGGCCTGCCGATGGCACGTCACCTCCATCTCGCCTTGTCGGAGGGCACACCCCCGCGTTGTCTCAATGTGAGCGCCCGCCACCGGATCGACGTTGCCCACACGATCGGGCCAGGTGTGCGCTGGCATGAGGATGCGCGCTCGCTGGCAGCATGCTGCGAGGTCGTCGTGTTCATGGTGCCCGACCTGCCTCAGGTGCGCGAGGTGCTCGCCGGACCCCACGGCCTGCTCGCAGGATTCGAGGACTCGGGCGCCCGGGCCACCATCGTCATCAGTTCGAGTGTCTCGCCGATCGGGCTGCGCCAGCTCGACGCCGAGGTGCGCGAGAGCAGCGCCGGACGCGTCCGTCTCGTGGACGCGCCGGTTTCCGGCGGTGTCGAGGGTGCCGCGGCAGGAACACTGGCCGTCATGGTGGGCGGGGCAGCGGAGGACGTCGGTCCCGTGAAGCCGCTGCTGGCTTCCTTCGGGCGTCCCGTCCACCTTGGCCCGCTGGGCTCGGGACAGGTGGCCAAGGCCTGCAACCAGATGATCGTTGCCGCGACGGTGGAGGCCCTGGGCGAGGCAGCCGTGCTCGCCGAACGCTGCGGGCTCGATCTGGGCGCGCTGCTCGATCTGCTGCAGGACGGCTATGCCGGTAGCCGGCTGCTGGAGATCAGCAGGGACCGCCTCGTCCACCATGACCACCGTCCGAGCGGCCCGGCGAAGTTCATGGTGAAAGATCTGGCTTTTGCCCGGCAGATTGACCAGGACTGCGCCACCTTCACCCCACTTGCCGACAGGCTGGGTGAGATCTTCAGCGCCCTGGTCGCCGCGGGATTCGGGGAGCAGAATCTGACTGTCGTGCAGAGCTATCTCTTGGGCATGGACGGCGCGAGGACACCACCCGGAGCATGAAGACACCACCGAGGACATGAGGAGCCACGATCTCAGGCGACACCCGGCCATCATTCGGGCCGCTCAGATGAGCCCGCGAGCCTCCAGCGCCGGGAGGACGTGGTCGATGAGCAGCGGGGCCTGCCGGGGATCCTCGCGACAGTTCAGCAGATCTGTCCATTCGTAGTCGGCGATTTCGTGATCGGGCACTGCTGTGGCGCTGCGAGGCCAGTCGGCGAGGAAGACCGTGCAGTGGATCGCGTCCGCATCGTGGTTGGCGGCCGCGGCCGTGAAAGTGCCCAGCCGGCTCAACTCCGCACGCTCGACGCGCAGCCCCAGCTCCTCGCGTGTCTCGCGCACCGCGCAGTCCAGCGGGCTCTCGCCCGCCTCGATCTTTCCGCCGGGCAGGATGACATGGTCGGTTCCCGACTTGCGGACGTTGAGCACCTCGTGGCCGCGCAGGAAGGCCACTGCGGCCAGTTCGAAGATCTTCACCTGCATTCCTTCCCTGTCCCTCTCGACCCCTGGTCCCGTTGTCCCCGCAGGATCCCACCACGGATGCACGCCGAAGGCCCTGGGGCGCTGCACGATAGATTGTTGGCGTGGTTGACACCGTAGAGAATGCCCGCACGACGCCTGATGCGGCCCAGCCCTGGTCGGATCTCGGGCTCAAGGCCGACGAGTATGCCCAGATCCGCACGCTACTCGGGCGTCGCCCCACCGGTGCGGAGCTGGCCATGTACTCGGTGATGTGGTCCGAGCACTGCTCCTACAAGTCGAGCAAGCTGCATCTCAAGCGCTTCTCCGCCCTGCCCCAGGTCACGCCCCGCGGGCCGCTGCTGGCCGGCATCGGTGACAATGCCGGGGCGGTCGACATCGGCCAGGGCTATGCCGTCACCTTCAAGGCCGAATCGCACAACCACCCGAGCTATGTCGAGCCCTATCAGGGTGCGGCGACAGGCGTCGGCGGCATCGTTCGCGACATCATGGCGATGGGGGCTCGCCCGATCGCCTGCATGGACTCGCTGCGTTTCGGTCCGCTGGATGCCCCCGACACCCAGCGGGTGCTGCCCGGCATCGTCGCCGGGGTCGGTGGCTACGGAAACTGCCTGGGCCTGCCCAATATCGGCGGGGAGCTCGGATTCGACGCCAGCTACTACGGGAACCCGCTGGTCAACGCGCTGTGTGTCGGCGTGATGCGCCATGAGGACCTGCACTTCGCGAAGGCCACCGGCGAGGGCAATCAGGTGATCCTGTTCGGTGCGGCCACCGGCGCCGATGGGATCGGCGGTGCGTCGGTGCTGGCCTCCGAGACCTTCGAGGCCGACGGCCCCGGCAAGCGCCCCAGCGTGCAGGTGGGTGACCCCTTCATGGAGAAACTGCTCATCGAGTGCACCCTGGAGCTCTTCCATGCCGGGGTGGTCACCGCCCTCCAGGACTTCGGGGCGGCCGGCATCAGCTGCGCCACCAGTGAGCTGGCCTCGGCCGGTGACGGCGGCATGCATTGCGAGCTCGATCTGGTGCCCCTGCGCGACCCCACGATGACTCCTGAGGAGATCCTCATGAGCGAATCGCAGGAGCGCATGATGGCCGTCGTCGAGCCGGGCGACGTCGAGCGCTTCATGGACATCTGCAAGAAGTGGGAGGTCCAGGCCACCATCATCGGCGAGGTCACCGAGGACGATCGGCTCGTCATCGACTGGCACGGTGAGACCATCGTCGACGTCGATCCGAAGACCGTGGCGCACGACTCGCCCACCTACGACCGCCCTCAGCGCCGCCCCGAATGGCTCGACCGCGTCAATGCCGATCACGCGAACAACCTGCCCCGCGCCGAGGATGGCCAGGAGCTGGCGGATGCCCTGCTCAAGGTGCTGGGCTCGCCCAACATCGCCGACAAGAGCTGGGTCACCGATCAGTACGACCGCTTCGTCCGGGGCAATTCCGTGCTGGCCCAGCCCGAGGACGCCGGAATGATCCGTATCGACGAGCAGACCAATCTCGGTGTGGCGCTGGCCACCGACGCGAATGGGCGTTATGCCTATCTCAACCCCTATCTCGGGGCGCAGCTGGCGCTGTGCGAGAGCTACCGCAATGTGGCTGCGAGCGGCGCCGAGCCGGTGGCCATCACCGACTGCCTCAATTTCGGATCCCCGGAGGACCCCGAGGTGATGTGGCAGTTCGTCGAGGCCATCAAGGGCCTGGTCGACGGCTGCACCGCGCTCGGCGTGCCGGTGACCGGCGGAAATGTGAGCTTCTACAACCAGACCGATGGGGCCAACATCATGCCCACCCCGCTGGTCGGCATGCTCGGTGTCATTGACGATGTCCGCCAGCGTCTGGCGCAGGGATTCTCCCAGCCGGGCGACGCGATCGTCCTGCTGGGTATCACGAAGCAGGAGCTCGGTGGCTCGGCCTGGGAGGATGTGCTCTTCGACCACCATCTCGGTGGCCTGCCCCCCTTCCCGGACTTCGATGCCGAGCGGAAGCTGGCCGGCCTGCTGCGCGGTGCGGCAGCCGGCGGAGTGCTGAGCAGCGCCCACGATCTGTCCGAGGGAGGACTAGCCGTGGCACTCGTGGAATCCTGCCTGCGCAATGGGCTGGGTGCCACGGTGCGCCTGCCCGGGGAGCTCGACGCGTGCGCGCAGTTGTTCAGCGAGACCCCGGCCCGTGTGCTGGTATCCCTGCCTGCCCGCGGCTTCGAGGACTTCGCCAGCGACTGTGCGGCAGCCGGGGTGCCTCTGGCGCGCATCGGCGAGGTGAGCGAGGCCAGCGCTGTCGAGGTGCAGGGGCTGTTCAGCGTGACTCTCGATGAGCTGCGCGAGGCCTGGTCGCGGCCCATCCCGGCTGCCATGCAGGCGGTGTGACGCCCGCTGCCGCCGTGTCCGTGGGCCCGGCGGCCACTCGACGAATTCAACAGTCCTTCGGATCAGGGAGATGCCAGTGACTCAGGACAGGGACCAGGACATCATCGACGCAGTGCACGCCGCGCTGCCGCAGACCCTCGACGACCTGCGCGACATGATCTCCATCGCCTCGGTGAGCTCACAGGCTCAGCACGGCGAGGATGTGAACCGCATGGCGGACACCCTCGTCGGGCTCATCAAGCTGCTCGGCTGGGACGACGTGCGCCTCATCCAGGCCGGCGGCAAACCGGCCGTGCTGGCCCACTGGCCGGCCCCCGAGGGCAAGCCGACAGTGTGTCTGTACTCCCACTACGACGTGCAGCCAACCGGCGAGGTGGCGCTGTGGCAGACCGAACCCTTCGTGGCCGTGCAGCGCGGTGAACGGCTGTACGGGCGGGGAACCGCCGACGACAAGGGCGGCCTGGGCCTGCATCTGGCTGCCCTGCGCGCCTTCGACGGCAAACCGCCAGTGGGGGTGACCTTGCTGTTCGAGGGGGAGGAGGAGATCGGCTCGCCCACCCTCGACGCCCTGCTCGCCGCCCACCGCGACGAGCTGGAAGCCGATGCCTATCTCATCTGCGACTGCGGGAACTGGGATGTCGGCCAGCCGGCCTTCACCACCTCGCTGCGTGGCGTCGTGGACTGTGTCGTCGAGGTGCGATCACTCGACCATGCCATCCACTCCGGGGAGTACGGGGGAGTGGTGCCCGATGCGCTCACTGCGCTGTGCCGGCTGCTCGCGACGCTGCACGACGAGCGGGGCAATGTGGCCGTCAAGGGGCTGGTGAGCGGGCGGGCCGCCGAGCAACTCGACTATCCCGAGGAACGGTTGCGCGCCGAGACCGGTCTGTTGGAGGGGGTGCAGTTCATCGGCGACGACTCGCCAGTCGATCGCATGTGGATGAAGCCCTCCCTGAGCATCATCGGTCTGGACACCACACCCATCGCGCTCAGCTCGAATGTGCTCATTGCCTCGGCCAGGGCCCGGATCAGTCTGCGTATCGCGCCCGGTGACACCCAGGAGAACGCCCGCGACCGGCTCTTCGAGCATCTCAGGGTGAACGCCCCATGGGGTGTTCAGGTGAACTGCTCGAACGCCGAGGCGAACAATCCCTCGCAGTTGCCCTTCGAGGGCCCGATCTGCGAGCAGGCATTCTCTGCCTATACGCGCGCCTGGGGCGTGGAGCCCGTGCTCACCGGCACCGGCGGCTCCATCGGCATGATCGCCAGCTTCCAGCAGGCCTTCCCGCAGGCCACCATTCTCGGCACCGCCGTGTCGGATCCGCACTCGCGGATGCACGGCATCGACGAATCGCTGCATCTGGGCGACTGGTCGAAGGGCGCCATCGCAGAGGCACTGCTGCTCGACAGGCTGGCGCGCTGAGCGCCGGCCGGCCGCAGCCGGGGCTGGCCGAGGGGAGATGGGCCATGGAGGACGAGCAGCCCGGACGCTTCGAGAGCTATGTGGACCGAATCGTGCGCGAGGCCATCGAACGCGGCGAATTCGACCACAATCCGCTGAGCGGCAAACCGGTCCATCTCGGCCGCCCGGGCGCCGAGAAGCCGTGGATTCTCTCGCGGCTCGAACGCGAGGATCTCGGCGACACGCTGCCTGCGCCGCTGCAGGTGCGGCGCGCCAAGGAGCGCATCGCCCAGAGCTTGGCAGGGGTGCGCGACGAACAGCAGGCCCGGGAGATCGTCGTGGCGCTCAACGAGGCGATCAAGGCATCGAACCTCGACGCCGGCGCCCACCCGAGGGTCATCACCTCGCTGCTCGATGTGGAGGCCACTGTCGCCGCGTGGCGGGCATCGCGCGCGGATGGCGGCGCCGCGCCACAATAGCGGGGCAGTGCGTCGTCGTCGCAATGACCTGGGCGCAGCGGCGTCCGAGTAGTGGGAGCGGTGCCGCGCCGGGCACCGAACCGATGTGCATCAATGGGTTGGTTGTCACGAGGAACTGGGAGAGTGTGCCTGATGAAATCCGATGTCGAGATCGCCCAGCAGGCCACCTTGGCTCCGATCTCCCGGATCGCCGCCGATCTGGGAATCGACGAGAGCGAGTACGAGCCTTACGGGCGTGACAAGGCCAAGCTCTCGCTGACCCTGCTCGACCGGCTCAAGGACCGACCCAACGGCAAACTCGTGCTCGTCACTGCGATCAACCCGACACCGGCCGGC
This sequence comes from Propionibacterium cyclohexanicum, assembly GCF_900111365.1. Taxonomy (GTDB): domain Bacteria; phylum Actinomycetota; class Actinomycetes; order Propionibacteriales; family Propionibacteriaceae; genus Propionibacterium; species Propionibacterium cyclohexanicum. The sequence continues at coordinate 41,846 of NZ_FOGZ01000019.1, read as the reverse complement.
GAGGGCAAGACCACGATGAACGTGGGGCTGTCCATGGCGCTCAACGCGATCGGCAAGAACGCCATCAGCGCGCTGCGAGAGCCATCCCTGGGCCCATGCTTCGGGCTCAAGGGCGGCGCAGCAGGCGGGGGGTACTCCCAGGTGCTCCCCATGGAGGACATCAATCTGCACTTCACCGGCGACTTCAACGCCATCGGTGCCGCGAACAATCTGCTCGCGGCAATGCTCGACAACTCGCTGTTCCGCGGCAATCCGCTGGGCATCGACCCGCAGCGCGTCGTGCTGCGCCGAGTGGTCGACATGAACGATCGCGCGCTGCGATCGGTGCTCATCGGGCTGGGCCGACGCACCGATGGGATCCCGCGCCAGGGTGGCTTCGAGATCACCGTGGCCAGCGAGGTCATGGCGATTCTGTGCCTGACCAGCGGAATCAAGGACCTCAAGGAGAGGCTGGGGCGCATGGTGGTGGCCTATACGCCCGACCGTGACCCGGTGACCGCCACCGACCTGCAGGCAGTCGGGGCGATGGCCATGCTGCTCAAGGATGCGATCAAGCCGAATCTCGTGCAGACCGTCGAGAACACCCCGGCGATCATCCACGGCGGTCCGTTCGCGAATATCGCGCACGGCTGCAATTCCGCGCTGGCCACCCGGATGGCCCTCAAGCTTGCCGACTACACCGTGACCGAGGCGGGATTCGGCGCCGACCTCGGTGCCGAGAAGTTCCTCGACATCGTCTGCCCCTCTGCCGGGGTGGCCCCCGATGCGGTGGTGCTCGTGGCCACTGTCCATGCCCTCAAGTACAACGGCGGCGTGCCGCGCGCCGAGCTGTCCCAGGAGAATCTGGTCGCCCTCGATGCCGGGATGGCCAATCTTGAGCAGCATCTGGAGAACCTGGACAAGTACGGCGTCAACACGCTGGTGGCACTGAACCGATTCCCCGACGACACGGACGCCGAGATAGCCCTGGTGCGGGAGCGGTGTGCCCGTCTGGGCGTGCAGGTGGTCACGGCAGAGGTCTTCGAGAAGGGCTCCAGGGGTGGTCTCGAGATGGCCAGGGCGGTCGTCGAGGTCTGCGAGAGGCCTCACCACTATCACCGGCTCTACAGCTCCGAGCTGGGTCTGCGCGAGAAGATCGAGACCGTGGCACGCGAAATCTATCGTGCCGACGCCGTGAATTTCTCGCCCCGCGCCCAGCGCCAGCTGGAGAATCTCACGCGCCTGGGCTTTGGCTCGCTGCCCGTCTGCCTGGCCAAGACCCAGTACTCATTCAGCGACGATCCAGCCAAGCTCGGCGCGCCGCGCGGCTTCGAGATCACCGTGCGCCAGCTGGTACTGCGTGCCGGTGCCGGGTTCGTCGTGGCCTTGACCGGCGACATCCTCACGATGCCGGGACTGCCGAAGGTGCCTGCCGCCGTGGGCATGGACATCGACGAGGACGGTCACATCACCGGGCTGTCCTGAACGCTCAGGAGATGAGTGCTGCGCGCCGGGCCGGCGGTCGGCGGGTGTGCGTGTCCAGCGGCTCCTCGGCCCTGGCGAAGCAGTGGATCAGGGCGATGAGCTGGTCGAGGTCGACGGTGCCGGCAGTGTCCACCGCGAGGCGCGGCTCGGACCCCCACATCTGCGTCTCGAGGTTGCGCTTCACGACATCGTCCCAGGTCACCTCGGGGATGCCGGGAAGCGCTCGGTACCGCTCGGCCACCCGGCGGCGATGCTCGCCGGGATCGGAGCAGACGGTCAGCAAGAAGACGAGATCGGTGTGTTGCTGATCGGCGAGTTCGGTCCAGATCTGACGACCCCGGAGCAGGTAGTTGGCGGCATCGACGATGACATCGCGACCCAGTGACAGGTTGGCGTGGGCCATCTCCTGGGCCGCGTAGTAGGCCGCCATTCCGGTCGCCTCATTGTGCCACAGCCCTGCACGCGCCATCGCGGATTCGATCGGGTCGACGCTCAGCAGCACCGCGTGGATCCGATCTGCGAGCTGCTCGGCCAGGTGGGACTTGCCGGTGCCAGGCAGGCCTGCCATCGCGATGAGCATGGGCCAATTCTGCCAGCGCCGTCACCCGCCCGGCGAACGCTGCTCGAGTCGTGGTTAAGATCAACCCAAGCACGTCCGCGATCTGCATGGAGGCACTGTGACGGAGCAGGGCTCGAACCGGATAGCCGATTCGCGCACATCCCTGGGGATCGAGTTGGGCTCCACGAGGATCAAGGCGGTCCTTGTCGACCAGACCGGTCAGGTGATAGCCAGCGGTGCGCACAACTGGACGAACCAGCTGGTCGACGAGGTCTGGTCATACCGGCTCGAGGACGTCTGGGACGGCGTGGCGGAGAGCTTCGCCTTGCTCGCCGACGACTACCGGGTTCACCAGCACCGCGAGCTCTGCGAGATCGGTGCGATCGGGGTCTCGGCCATGATGCACGGATACCTGGCCTTCGACGAGGACGACCAGCTGCTGGTGCCCTTCCGGACATGGCGCAATACCACCACTCAGCAGGCCAGCGAGGAGCTTTCCGAGCTGTTCGGCGTGAACATTCCGCAACGCTGGAGCATCGCCCATCTCCACCAGGCGATCCTGGCCGGCGAGGACCATGTGCCGAGGGTGCGTTTCCTCACCACCCTGGCGGGCTATGTGCACTGGCAGCTGACCGGGCGCAAGGTGCTCGGCGTGGGTGATGCGTCCGGGATGTTCCCGCTCAACGCCGAGGGCACCGGCTTCGACGAGCAGAAACTGGCCGCCTACGACGCGCTCATCGCAGACCGTGGCCTGGGCTGGAAGGTCTCCGAACTGCTGCCCGAGGTCCTGCCCGCCGGCCGAAAGGCCGGCACGCTGAGCGCCGAAGGCGTCAGTCTCCTCGACCCGCTGGGCACGCTGCATCCCGGAGCGGTGGCCTGCCCGCCGGAGGGCGATGCCGGTACCGGAATGGTCGCCACCAACTCGGTGCGGCCGCGCACCGGAAATGTGAGTGCCGGCACGAGCGTCTTCGCCATGGTGGTGCTCGAACATCCCCTGAGCAAGATGCACTCCCAGATCGATCTGGTGGCCACCCCCAGCGGCGAGCACGTCGCAATGGTGCATGTGAACAACTGCACCTCTGACCTCAATGACTGGGTCGGGCTGTTCGGCGAGCTGCTCGGCGCCGTGGGAGCCACGCGCAGTTCCGACGAGCTGTACGCCACCTTGTTCGAGCGCGCCCTGGCCGGCGACCCGGACTGCGGCGGCCTGCTGTCGTACAACTATCTGTCGGGCGAGCACTCCGTCGGCGTCGACCAGGGCCGTCCGCTCTTCGTGCGTGGTCCAGCCAGCTCATTCACGCTGGCCAATTTCATGCGCCTGCAGCTCTCCTCGGCGTTCGCGACCCTTCGGCTGGGCATGGACGTGCTGCTGCGCGACGAAGGTGTGGCCCTGGACGCCATGTTCGCCCAGGGTGGCATCTTCCGCACCAAGGCAGTGGCCCAGCGGATCCTGGCTGCCGCACTCGACAGCCCCGTCTCGGTGGGCAGCAATGCGGGAGAGGGGGGTGCCTGGGGGATGGCCCTGCTGGCTTCCTATGCGCTCTCGGGGGCCACCGAGCCGCTTGCCGACCATCTGGATGCGCTGTTCGCGGGGAGCCAGGCCACCACGGTCCGCGCCGAACCGGACGAGGTCGAGGGCTTCGCCCGCTTCATCGAGCGCTACCGGGCCGGCCTGCCCATCGAGCGCAGCGCCTCGGCGAACTTCACCTGGTAGCTCGCCGCCCTGCTCCCAGGCATCCCACCACGACGAGCGAGCGTGACCCTGGCCGACACGATGCCCCGCTTCTACCTGCCCCAGCCTCCATCTGCGCCACCGGTGGTGCGGAACGGCCTAGGCGCGGAAGCTGTGCACCGGAGCCGGTAGACGTCCCCCGCGGCGCGTCAGCCGCTCGGCGTCCGATGGATTCACCGCCATCACGGGCGCCGAACCGAGCAGCCCGCCGAAGTCGATCTCGTCTCCCACCACCGAGCCCGGTGCGGGGATCACGCGTACAGCTGTCGTCTTGTTGTTCATCATGCCGATCGCGGCTTCGTCCGCGATCATCGCCGCGATCGTGGAGGCCGGCGTGTCACCGGGGATGGCGATCATGTCGAGCCCGACCGAACAGATGGCGGTCATCGCCTCCAGCTTGTCCAGGCTCAGCGATCCATTGCGGACCGCATCCACCATGGCAGCGTCCTCGCTCACCGGGATGAAGGAACCCGATAGCCCGCCGACATGCGAGCAGGCCATCAGCCCGCCCTTCTTCACGGCGTCGTTGAGCAGCGCCAGCGCCGCCGTTGTGCCGTGGCCGCCGACGTGCTCGACACCCATGGTCTGCAAGATCTCGGCCACGGAGTCGCCGATCGCCGCAGTAGGGGCAAGCGAGAGGTCGACAATGCCGAAGGGCACGTCCAGCCGCTGCGCCGCCATCGTGCCGACCAGCTGACCCATCCGGGTGATCTTGAAGGCCGCCTTCTTGATCGTCTCGGCCATCTGGCCGAAACTGGCATCGGGCACCTTGTCCAGAGCGCGCTTCACCACCCCTGGGCCGGACACGCCCACGTTGACGCAGCAGTCGCCCTCCTCGACACCGTGGAACCCACCGGCCATGAAGGGATTGTCACCTACTGCATTGCAGAACACGACGAGTTTCGCGCAGCCCATTCCGCCGGTGCGGGCCGCGACCTCGCGGATGATCTCACCCATCTGGGTGACGGCACTCATGTTGATACCGGCCTTGCTCGACCCGATGTTCACCGACGAGCAGACCAGCTCAGTGCTCGCCAGCGCCTCGGGCAACGAGGCGATGAGCCGGCGGTCGGCAGTGGTGCGCGACTTCTGGACGAGTGCGGAGAAGCCCCCGATGAAGTCGACGCCCACCGCCGAGGCGGCGCGGTCGAGTGCCTGGGCGAAGCAGGTGTAGTTCTCGGTGTGGGATGCGGCGGCGACCAGGGAGATCGGGGTCACAGCGATCCGCTTGTTGATGATCGGGATACCCAACTCGGTCTCGATACCGGCTGCCGTCGATACGAGGCTGCCGGCACATCGCACGATGCGCTCGTAGATCTTCTTGCAGGCCACCGCCGGGTCGGGGTCGGCGCAGTCGAGCAAGGAAATGCCCATCGTCACGGTGCGGATGTCGAGCCGGTTCTCCTCGATCATCTCGATCGTCTCAAGGATGTCGTGTGCGCTGTCCATGGCTTACAGCTCGTGCATCGCGCGGAAAATGGCCTCGGACTGGAGACGCACGACGACTTGTTGCTCTTCTCCGACCCTGCGCAACTCCGCCTGGATCGATTCGATCGGCTGGGCGGTCTCGTCGAACTCGCACTGGGCGATCATCGTGAAGTACTCACCCATGATCGTCTGCGAGATGTTGACGATGTTGATGCCGAGGGCACTCATCCGCGTGCTGACGGCGGCGACGATGCCGGTATGGTCCAGGCCCGTCACGGTGACGATCGCAATCATGCGCACAACCCTAGTGGGCTGTCCTCCGATGGCGGATTCCACGCTGAGCGTTGGCGTTATCGCGGCCCAGCTCGGCACAATGGGTAACGGCCGGCGGAGCTGTCCGGTGAAGGCGGAGTTGTCGGTTCGAGCATCCGGTCGGCGGTCTGTCCTTGTCATGGGCTGAACCAGGACCTGAAGCGTCCGTGTGATCAGGAGGTATGCATGAAGTTCCCTATGCGACTCGAGAATTCCAAGGAGCCCTACGAACCGGGTCAGGGGCCCCGCGTCGTCATCGTCGGTGGCGGGTTCGGCGGCCTCCATGCAGCCAGGGAGCTGGCGCGGGTCGGGTGCCGCGTGGTCATCGCCGACAAGAATCCCTATACGACCTTCCAGCCGCTGCTGTACCAGGTGGCCACCGGAGGGCTCAACCCCGGCGACGTCACCTATCGGCTGCGTTCGTTCGCCGCCCGGCTCCCGGGCGTACGTTTCCGGCTCACCGCTGTCACCGGTATCGACACCGGCAACCGCCAGGTGCAGTGCGCCGAGGGCGGTCCGATCGACTATGACTACGTCATTCTTGCCCAGGGCGTGGGAGCGAACTTCTTCGGCATCGAGGGCGCCAAGGAGCATGCCCACACCATCTACACCCGCTCCAGCTCGGTGGCGGCCCGCGACTTCATCCTGAGCAATCTCGAGTCGCTGGACACCCACCCCAAGAAGAACTTCGACGTGATCATCGTCGGCGGCGGTCCCACCGGTGTCGAGATGGCCGGCACGCTGGCCGAGATGAAGTCCGTCGGTATCCCCGCCATCTTTCCCGATGTCTCCATCGACCGGGTCCATGTCACGCTCGTGGAGATGGGCGAGCACCTGCTGGCCCCCTTCCATCCCAAGCTGCGCCACTACACGCGACGTCAGCTCCAGCGTCGCGGTGTTGACGTGCGTACCACCACTGCGATCGCCGAAGTGCGCGACGACTCGGTGCTGCTCAAGGACGGCTCGACGCTGCCCTCGGACATGGTCATCTGGGCAGCCGGTGTTGGTGCCCACAAGGACGTCATCGACTGGGGCTTCGAGCTGGGACGCGGGGGGCGGATCGTCACCGGCCCCGATCTGCGGGTGCACGGGCAGGACCGGGTCTTCGCCGTCGGTGACGGCGCGATCATCGACGAGAACCCGCTGCCGCAGCTGGCGCAGCCGGCCATGCAGGAAGGCGAATTCGCCGCTCGGCAGATCCTCAACCTCGAGGCAGGGCGCCCGACCGAGAAGTTCGAGTACCGGGACAAGGGCACGATGGCGACGATCGGGCGCAATGCGGCTGTCGTCCAGCTCGCGCTCGACGGGCACAAGCTCGATTTCACCGGCTTCCCCGCCTGGATCAGCTGGGTGGCGCTGCACCTGTACTTCCTGCTGGGTGGGCGCAACCGCATCCAGTCGATGATCAACCTCGGGGTGCGCTATCTCACCTTCAGCAAGGAGGGGTCGGGCATCATCGGTGACCTGGTCGACGAGAATGACCGGCACACGACGGGCGACAAGCAGGCGGTCGGGGACTGAGCCCGGCTGCCTCGCTCTAGGCTGACGGCGGGCCTGTGCTGGCATCGGCCGGGCGAAGGGGGGATTGGTGGCATCGGATCGCAATGACGCCCGGTGGGCAGCGGGGACTCAACCGGGGTCCGGCGGCGACCCGGAGGCCGACTGGCCCACCAGTCCCGGTTTTCCCCGCCCCGACTTCACCCCACGCGCAACGCCCGGTGATCGGCCTGGTGGCGCCGCGGAGCCGGGGCGAGCACAATGGCCCGCCGGGCAGGCCGAGCCCCGGCTGTCCCCGCAGCAACCGGCCCAGACAGCTGGGGCCCAGGCACCGAAGGGCCAGCAGCGGCCGAGGTTTGCCCGCGAGGATCCGCCGAGGCCGGCCTGGATGACGACGCACCAGGCAGGTATTGCCCGGACCGGATCGTCGTATGGTGCGCCGCCTCCGGAGTCGGCAGCCCGCCCCTCGGTACTCGTTATTGTGCTCGTCACCCTCGTCCTCGGACCGCTCGGTGCGGTGCCGGCCGCCGCCATGGCGTCAAGGGCCCGGCGCCGGGGGCTGTCCGTGCTGCGCTACTGGATCACCTTCCTCGTGGTCTGGGCGGTCCAGCTGGTGGCCCTGGTGCTCGTGCTGCTCAGCTGGCTCGGCGGAGGATTCGCCGGTATCGGCACACCGGCACCCTCCAGTGTCAGCCCGGCGACTGGCGCCACGACGGCGCCTGGGCCATCTTTCGCCGGGCCTGCGAGCTCACCGCCGGGGAGCCCTTCGGCGCCCAGCTCCCCGTCGGCAACGCCCAGCTCCCCGTCGGCAACGCCCAGCACCACGGCTGCCGCGAGCTTCCCGGCAAACACCACCAGCTGCGGATCGAATGTGGCAGTGAATTCCATGACCAGCTGCCAGTTCGCAAGCAATGTCGCGGCCGCCTACCGTGCTGCCGGTTCGCCACCATCCACCACCCTCGACGTCACCAGTCCCGTCACCGGCCGCAGCTATGCGATGTCTTGTACCGCGGCATCCTCCGGACTGGTCACCTGCTCGGGCGGCAATGGCGCGGTGGTCCACCTGCGATGAGACCTCAGCTCAGACGGTAGGCTGTCGGCGTGGTGTTGAGTCGCGGTATCCGCCCCAATCCCGACCCCGAGGATGAACGCCCGCACGACGAGTGCGGGGTTTTCGGTGTCTTTGCTCCCGGCGAAGAAGTGGCCAAGCTCGTCTACTACGGGCTGTACGGGCTGCAGCACCGTGGCCAGGAGTCAGCTGGGATGGCGGTGAGCGATGGCTCACGGATCATGGTCTTCAAGGACATGGGCCTGGTGAGCCAGGTCTTCGACGAGGGCACGCTCAACTCGCTCAAGGGCCATCTGGCCATTGGCCACACCCGTTATTCGACGACGGGGGCGAGCGTGTGGCAGAACGCCCAGCCCACCTTCCGGGCCACCCCCACCGGGGGTCTCGCGCTCGCCCACAACGGCAATCTCACCAACACTGACCAGCTCGAAGGGCTGCTGCGGGAGCGCTCCGAGGATGCGCACCTGGTGCCCCACAAGAAGGTGATGGACTCCACCAACGACACCTCGCTCATCACGGCCCTGATGGCCTGCCGCGACGGCGAGATCGAGGACATCGCCTTGGAGCTGCTGCCGAGGCTGGTGGGGGCCTTCAGCCTCACCTTCATGACCGAGACCACGCTGTTCGCGGCCCGCGACCCCCAGGGTGTGCGTCCGCTTGTGCTGGGGCGCATGCAGACCGGCTGGGTGGTGGCCAGCGAGACGGCAGCGCTCGACATCGTGGGTGCCACCTTCCTGCGCGAGATCGAGCCGGGCGAGATGGTGGCGATCGACGCAGCAGGGCTGCGTTCGCGCCGGTTCGCGCCCGCCCGGCCCAGGGGCTGTGTCTTCGAGTACGTCTACGTCGCGCGTCCCGACACGATCATCGCTGGACGGCGCATCCACAATGTGCGCGTCAAGGTGGGCAAGATCCTTGCCCAAGAGGCGCCTGCCGATGCAGATCTGGTGATCCCGGTGCCGGAATCCGGGGTGCCGGCCGCGATCGGCTACGCCGACGAGTCGGGGATCCCCTACGGCATGGGTCTCGTGAAGAACAGCTATGTCGGGCGTACCTTCATTCAGCCCTCCCAGACGCTGCGCAATCTGGGGATCCGGCTGAAGCTCAATCCGCTGCGCGATGTCATCGAGGGCAAGCGGCTGGTCGTCGTGGACGACTCCATCGTGCGCGGCAACACCCAGCGCCAGCTCGTGCGGATGCTGCGCGAGGCCGGCGCCGCCGAGGTGCACGTGCGGATCTCCTCCCCGCCCATCAAATGGCCTTGCTTCTACGGCATCGACTTCGCCAACCGTGCTCAGCTCATCGCGCCCGGCCTGTCGGTCGACGAGATCTGCCGGGCGATCGGTGCGGACTCCCTGGCCTATGTGAGCCTCGACGGGCTCATCACCGCCACCCATGTCCCGAAGGATTCGCTGTGTCGGGCCTGCTTCGACGGCGTGTACCCGATCCCCGTGCCGCACGGTGCAGCCACCGAGATGGGCCTCGACGCCGAGGAGGCGCCGGCCGCCGGTTTCCGCCACGACACCGAACTGGACCACAGGGAACCGCAGGGGTCTGCCAGCGCAAGCCCCCAGCCGCTGTGGGCCCAGCCCGGCGATGACGCCGTACCCGTCGCGGCCGAGTCGATCGGCCCGGCCGGGCCGTCAAGCCACCCAGATGATCAGGAGCATTCGTGAAGCAGAGCGCCTATGCCCGGGCCGGTGTCGACATCCACGCCGGCGACGATGCCGTGGAATTGATGAAGGCGCACGTGGCCCGAGCCAGCCGTCCCGAGGTGCTGGGCGGTATCGGCGGTTTCGCCGGCCTGTTCGATGCCTCGGCGCTGGCCCGCTACCGCCATCCAGTACTGGCCACCAGCACGGATGGGGTGGGCACCAAGGTGGCGCTGGCGCGCGACCTGGGTGTCTACGACACGGTGGGCTGGGATCTGGTCGGCATGCTCGTGGACGATCTGGTGGTCTGCGGAGCCGAGCCGCTCTTCCTCACCGACTACATCGCCTGCGGCAAAGTCGTCCCCGAGCGCATCGCATCCATCGTCAAGGGCATCGCCGACGCCTGCGCCGCGGCCCGCTGCGCCCTGATCGGCGGCGAGACCGCCGAGCATCCCGGGCTCATGGGTCCCGATGACTTCGACATGGCCGGGGCTACTACCGGGGTCGCCGAGGCCGACGAGCTGCTCGGCTCGGATCGGGTCTGCGAGGGCGATGTGGCGATTGCGATGGCCTCGAGCGGCCTGCACTCCAATGGCTACTCGCTGGTCCGCCAGGTGCTGCTCAGCGACGGGAAGCTGAGCCTGGATGCCACCCCCGAGGGCCTGGCGCGCAGCCTCGGCGAGGAGTTGCTGGAACCCACCCACGTCTACGCCGCCGAGATCATGACGCTGCTGCGGCAGGTCACTGTGCATGCCATGAGCCATATCACCGGGGGCGGTCTGGCCAACAATCTGGCGCGGGTCGTGCCCCAGGGCCTGCAGGTGCGAATCGAGCGGGCGAGCTGGAGTCCGAAGCCCATCTTCGAACTCGTGCAGGCAGTGGGCCGGCTCGACCAGGCCGACATCGAGGAGACGCTCAATATGGGTGTCGGGATGATCGCGCTGGTGGGGCCCGAACAGGCGGACGCAGCATTGCGGGTGCTCGGCGCGATGGGGCTGGATTCCTGGGTCTGCGGGCATGTCGACGCCGCAGCGCCCGGTGCACCTGCAGTGGAGCTGGTGGGGGCGCATCCAGCCGGCTGAGGTGGACCCGATTGGTTCCCACTCCATCTATTGGGTAGCCTTGCAGTCACGAAAGTGACCAACATTGGCGCGGCCATTGCCGCGAGTGACAGAGCGAGGGGGTCGACCCAGATGGGGCGCGGCCGACAAAAGGCGAAGCAGACCAAGGTAGCCCGCGATCTCAAGTATCGCTCGATTGATACTGACTTCGCTTCACTGGAGCGGGAGCTCCGATCCAAGAGCGTTCACGAGGAAGCAGATCGTGCGCGCGAAGAGGTCCCCGACAACTATGCGGACCTCGTGCACCGGTACGACGAGGACGATGTCGACACCGGTCTGGACGATGACCAGGACGAGCGTCGCTGATCGACGCACCCGGTCATGCACGCCTGGTCTCCCGACACCCTTCTCGCGGGCCACGTCGCGACGAGCTGGTCGATTGATGGCGCCGCCCACGTGGAGGGGGAGCCTGATCTTCCGCTCACCGCTACGCTGGTCCGCCGCGGCGAACCCCGTCATGGACGAGCAGTGCTCTATCTGCACGGCTGGAACGACTACTTCTTCCAGGACCACGTCTCGGCGTGGTTCGATGCGCACGGCTTCGATTTCTATGCGCTGGACCTGCGGCGCTACGGCCGCAATCTGCGCGCCGGCCTCGTCGCCGGCTATGTCGCCGATCTGCGCGAATACGAGAGCGAGCTGGACGCCGCCGTCGCGCTGATCCACGAGGACCACGCCGGTGTGCCAATCACCTTCGCCGGGCACTCCACCGGGGGGCTGGTGGGCAGCCTGTGGGCATCCGAACGACCGGGGCTGCTGGCGGGCCTGATCCTCAATTCCCCGTGGTTGGACATGCAGGGCTTCCCCCTGCTGTGGCGGGTGATGTTCCCGGTGTCCCATGCGGTAGCGGCGATCAACCCGCTCGCGGAGCTGGCCGCCTCGCTGGACACCGGCTTCTACCGAAGCTCTCTGCACGCCTCGCTGGACGGTGAATGGAACTGGGACCTCGGTCTGAAGTCCACTCCCGCCTTCGTCCCCCGGTGGGGCTGGGGCCGAGCCATCCTGGCTGGCCAGGCGAAGGTTGCGAGGGGACTGCACATCGACACGCCGGTGCTCGTGCTCACCAGCCAGGAGAGCAACTTCTCGCGCACCTGGAGTGAGGACATGCACGGCCAGGACCTCGTGCTCGACGTGGACCGAATCTGCGCCGCCGCCGTGAATCTGGGGAACCATGTGAGCATCCGCCGGATCAAGGGCGGCGTACACGATCTCGTGCTGTCCCGCGAGCCGGTGCGTGCCGTGCTGTTTGACGAGATCGACCGTTGGCTGGAGGCCTATGTGCGTCCCGAACAGTCAATCGAGCGGTACCGCGACGAGTTGGGCTCCGAGACGATTGCGGGCCACCGCTGAGCACAGGGCCCTGGACTGTCTCGGGTCCGGATGCTTCTTCGGCGCATGCCCTCGTTCGAAGAACCCAGTCATCGCCCCCCAACGCGAGGATGGGCAGGCGAACAGCGCAAGAGCTGCGCCTCAGAGGTGGCCAGGGGCGGGTTCGAACCGCCGACCTTGCACTTTTCAGGCGCACGCTACTACCAACTGAGCTACCTGGCCAGGTCACGACAAGCGACCCTGATGGGACTCGAACCCACGACCTCCGCCGTGACAGGGCGGCGCGCTAACCAACTGCGCTACAGGGCCATTGTTGAATTGTCCGCCCGTGCTGAGCGGGCTGTAGAACTATAGCGTGACTCCGAGTGAATGCCAAAGTCGGTGCTTCCCGGCCGCGTTGGGTGGACGATGGTTGCCATGACGTCCAGCAAGCCCGCCAAGATCCCCAATGATGTCTACGAGGCCGAGCTGCGCCGGCTCCAGAAGGAACTCGTGGAGATGCAGGAGTGGGTACGCACCACGGGTGCGCGGATCGCCGTCATTTTCGAGGGACGCGACGCGGCCGGCAAGGGTGGTGCCATCAAGCGGGTGACCGAGTTCCTCAATCCTCGGATCGCCCAGATCGTGGCCCTGCCGGCTCCCACGCACCGCGAGCGCACCGAGTGGTACTTCCAGCGCTATATCGCCCATCTGCCCGCCGCAGGGGAGATCAGGCTGTTCGACCGGTCCTGGTACAACAGGGCCGGTGTGGAACGGGTGATGGGTTTTTGTACCCCGGAGGAGCACCAGCGCTTCCTGCGGCAGTGCCCGATCTTCGAGCGGCTGCTCATCGAGGACGGCATCTTGTTGCGCAAGTACTGGTTCTCGATCTCGGACAAGGCCCAGGAGAAGCGCTTCAGGTCGCGGCTGACCGATCCGATGCGTCGCTGGAAGCTCTCACCGATGGATGTGGAGTCGCTGACCCGCTGGGAGGACTATTCACGCGCCAAGGACGACATGTTCGTGCATACCGATGTGGAGGGCTCACGCTGGTTCGTCGTGGACGCGGAGAACAAGAAGCGTGCCCGGCTCAACATGATCGCGCATCTGCTGTCCACGATCCCCTACCAGCACATCGAGCGCGAGCCCCTTGAACTGCCCAAGCGACCGGCGTCCACCGGCTACCGCCGGCCCGACAAGTCGCTTCAGCGTGAAGTGCCCGATCATGCATCGACGCTGGTGGGCAAGAGGCCCGGTGAGGGATATGTGGATCCTGAGGACAATGGCCTGGACGCCGCTTCGGGCTCGCGCGGTGGCGCGAGCCCGAAGGATTGAGTATCCCCAACGGAATTCGAATCCGTGTCGCCACCTTGAAAGGGTGGGGTCCTAGGCCGCTAGACGATGGGGACCTGCCGGAACATGGTAGCGGCTCGGTGCCCCGGTTCGAAATCCCGGAGCGCCGAGCCGCTGTACGGGCGCGGTTCAGGCCACCCGCACCACCGCAGAGGGCGTACCGAGGTAGCTGATGTCGGAAACCAGGATTCCGACGTTCTCATTGAGGGCGTTGACCACCTTGCCATTGCCGATGTAGAGCCCGACGTGGGAGTTGTCGTAGAAGAACACCAGGTCACCGACTTGGACATCGGCCAGCGACACGCGAGTGCCGGCATTGACCTGGTCCCAGGTGGTGCGGGGCAGGGTGACGCCGGCCTGTGCATAGGCGGCCTGCACGAGGCCGGAGCAGTCGTATCCGTTGGGGCCGCTGCCACCCCAGACATAGGGCAGGCCCACCTTCGACATCGCGAAGTCCACGGCGGACTGAGCGGCATCGGTAGAGGAACCCGGACTTGCCACCGCAGAGTTGTCCGTCGTGCTGCTGGTGGTCGAACCACTCGCCGTGTTGTCGGTGGGCTGGGAGTTGCTCAGATAGTCCACGCTCACCCAGTAGGCGGTGTTGTTCCACACGATGTGGACGCGATTGTTCTCGACCGTGTCGCTCACTGCGACGGCGGTGCCGTAGGGGATCACCGTCGTGGCCGGCTTGGGCTGGTCCGAGGTCAAGTAGGCGTTCAGGTCGGCCGTGGTGTACTTCGTGCCGCTCGTGGCAGGCAGTGCGGTGGGGTCGGGCCCAACCGTGTCGGGTGCCGGTGCCGGTGCCGGTGCCGGTACAGGTGCGGGTGCGGGAGCCGGTGCGGGTGCTGGCGTGTCGTCCGTCGTGCCCTTGGTGGTGGACAGGAAGCGGGTGTTGATCCAGTACTTGGAACCGTTGTAGACGACCTCGCTCCAGTCGCCGTTCGTGGTGCCGGTGAGCGCCACCTCGGTCTGTTCGGGAAGCACCTGAACCGACTGCGTGTCGGTGCCGGGGCCAGTGCGCAGGTTCACGTCGTCGGTGGTCCACGCCGGAGTGGTCGGTGCCGAATCGTCGGCTGGCGCGGTCTCGGTGGCGCTGGGCGCCGGGGCTGGCGCGGTCTCGGTGGCGCTGGGCGCCGGGGCTGGCTCGGTCTCGGTGGCGCTGGGCGCCGGGGCTGGCTCGGTCTCGGTGGCGCTGGGCGCCGGAGCTGGCGAGGTCTGCGGGGCAGTCGGCGCCGCGCTGGGAGTCTGCGAGGCAGTCGGCGCCGCGCTGGGAGTCTGCGAGGCAGTCGGCGCCGCGCTGGGAGTCTGCGAGGCAGTCGGCGCCGCGCTGGGAGTCTGCGATGACGGGGTGGCGCTGGGTGCCGGGGCAGAGGTGGAGGCGGCCGGGGCCGATCGGCTGTCCTTGGTGGACGCGCTCAACGCGATGATGCTCGGATCGGTGGAGTAGCGCGAGTAATTGGCGGCCACATAGGCCGGCTGGCCCTGGAAGGTAATGGGGACCCAGCCGTTGTACGGGTCGCCGGTCACGCTCGCCTTGTCGCCGGGGTAGAGCATCCCGATCGAGGGATAGGCGGTGCTCTCGCCGGTGCGCACCCACAGATAGTCCTGCGAAACGGCGCTGGTGATCTTCACGGCGGCGCTGGCGGAGCTGGCATCGAGGAGCGAGGAAGCCACCCAGCCGGAGCGGCCGTAGTAGTTCACCGGCGTCCAGGATCCCTGGGCCTCGCCGATGACGGGCACTGTGGTGCCCTTGGCCAGCGAGCCCATGATCCAGCCATCGGCCGTGGCGCTGGAGCGCACATAGGCACCCTTGGTGAGCACGGCGGTCGACACCGTCGACTGGGAGGTGACGGCGGTGGTGGCGCTCACATACTGTGCCTGGATCCAGGCGTCCTTCTGGTCGTAGGTGATGGGGAGCCAGCCGTTCTCCTCGCTGCCGCGCTGGGTGACGGTATCGCCGGCGGACAGCACTGCCAGCACGGCGGAGGTGGAACTCGGGCCCTGACGGACGTTGACATCGGTTGTCGCGGCCAGGGGCGAGTACTCAGCTTGGGCGAGGGGACTCAGCACCAGTCCTGCAGTGGCGATTGTTGCGGCCACCAGTGACGAGGTGAGAGCCACCCGTGCCGTTCTCATGAACGGGTTCACGGCTGGTCCTTCCTGCGGCCTTGCTCGCCGCGTGGATCTGTTGTCTTGAACCCGGGGCCTCGGTGTCTTCCCCGGCCCACTTGGCGGCGGGCCACACCTGAGCCCCGGGATGCACCGGAATCTAGGCAGCACTCAGGGACGACGGCAACCAGATCCTCAGCTGAACTTCAGGGAAGTGGCAGAACATGGAGACCGCGCACGAGACCCCGCGGGTATTCGCAGGGCTCCGCATAAAACGGTCCTGACTAGGAAGGATGCCGCGTCGTCCGCGTCGGGCGCTGGAGACTGGCGAGTGCTCGGCGAGCCATTCCACCTCGACGCGCGAGACGGACGGTCCGGCTCAAGAGAAGGTTGAGGTTCAGCTTTTTCAGAGTTCTGGGTTGAGGGTTCCCGGCCCATCCCAGCGCTCCGCGGCCAGTCCTTCGTCTCTGTGGAGCCGGCAGAGTAGTATGGCAGGGCCTCTATAGCTCAGTTGGTAGAGCAAGGGACTTTTAATCCTTGGGTCCGGGGTTCGAGCCCCCGTGGGGGCACCCAACGCACAAGGCTCGAACCTTGGCCCGAAGAATCAAGGGCTGGGGTTCGGGCCTTGTCGGCGTTCGCGGCCCAGGTCAGCGCGTCGGCGTTGACCTCGGGATCAAGCAGCATCTCGAAGGGACGGGCGTTCTCGACGCGCAGCTCGTCGTCCTCCTCGACGTAGACCTTGGTGAAGAACGCCTGATTGCACAGGCGCCGGTTGGCGTCGTCGCAGCGAGCGTAGATGTCAGCGCAGTTCACGAGCAGGTTCAGGGCGTCGTCCAGGTGGGCGCGAGCGTCGGTGTATTCGCCTTGGTGCGCGTCGAGGCGACGGTTCACCTGGTCGAGCTCGCCGAGGATGCGGTCCTGCTCTCGTTTGAGGACGGCGAGCGGGATCGCGTCGGCGTAGTGGGCTTGCATGAGCCGGTCCTGCTCGTGCTCCAGGCGGTCGCGGTTGGCGGTGAGCTGTGCGAGTTCGTCGGCTTCGGCGGACATGAGCCGGTCAAACTCGTGGTGCAGCATCCCGGCCAGTGCCTCGCGCCGGGCGGGGACGAGCTGCACGCGCTGGTAGTAGTCCTCGATCAAGTGCTCGACGTCTTCGATGAGGATGGCCTGCCGGGTGCAGTCGGTCCGCTTGGAGTGCCGACCGGAGCAAACGAAGTAGGGGTAGACGTTGCCGTGCCGGTTCTTCGCGTTGGAGATGATGAGGCGCGACCCGCAGGCTCCGCAGTAGACGGTGCCTTTCAGGTAGTGGTCGTGCACCTGGGTCGCCTCGGCGGCGGACTTGTGCGCGGTGAGGACAGATTGCACCTGATACCAGACCTCGGCCGGGACGAGCGGTTCGTGCGCGCCCTTGTAGACCACGCCCCGGTAGATCACGTCGCCCTTGTAGTACGGATTTGTCAGGAGCCGGTGCACCGAGGACACCGCGAGCGGCTTGGAGGGGTGCTTCGGCGTCGGCAGGCTTCGCAGCCCGCGCGTGGTGAGCTCGTCGTGGAGCTGGCTGACGGTCCAGGTCCCGGAGGCGTATGCCTTGTACGCCCACTCGATCAGCGGCGCCCGGTCGGGGTCGAGCTGCACGGTGCGGACCTCGCGGCCGAGCTCGTCGCGGACGCGGACGTTGAGATAGCCGATGGGCGCCTTGGTCGGGGTGCCGCCGTTGGCGACCTTCTGCGTCATGCCCTTGATGACCTCGGTGGCGAGGTTGCGGGAGTAGAACTCCGCGATCGTGGACATGATGCCGTGCAGCAGCATCCCGCTCGGGGTTTCGTCAATGTTCTCCGTGGCCGAGACGAGCATGACCCCGGCCTCTTGGAGCGCGAGGTGAATGGTCACGTCGTCGGCGCGGTTGCGGGCGAGCCGGTCGACTTTGTGGACGATGCAGTAGGCGACGCGGTGCTGCTTGACGTACTGGATCATTCGCATCAGCTCGGGCCGGTCGGCCTTGCGGGCGGACTCGCCCGCGTCGATGAACTCCTCCACGATGACCGCGCCGAGCTGTTCGGCTTTGCGGCGGTTGGCCTCGCGCTGGGCGGGGATGGAGAAGCCTTCGTCGGTGCCGCCCTTTTCGGCTTGTTCCTTGGTCGAGACGCGCAGGTAGGACACCGCGAGCGCGGTGCCCTGGGGCGGGTCGATGAGACTGCGCACCGGATTGGCGGTGCGCGCGAACGTGGAAGTCACTTGTGGGCCTTCTCTCACGGGAATCGGCCCCCGCGCTCGGGCTGAACGCCCGAGGGGTGCTGATCGTGAGAGAAAGCCCGGAGGCTCTAGGACTAGGTCAGGTCGACCACGTTAGGTTGCCCGCTAGAACAGCGGGGTTAGGACCACAACACCCCAGCGACGCGAGGCTTGCTTGACGGCCATTCTACCCGGTCGCCTCTGACGCGGCCATGATCGCGGGCTCCGGGCCGGAGGGGCGATAAGTCTCGGGCAGCTCGGCCGCCCGCCGCTCGGCGCGGGTGCGGCCGGTCTCCTGCAAGGTCAGGCGGATCAGCAGCTCCGCGAGCTTGTGGAGGTCCGGCGGGTCACGATGCACCGCACGGACGGAGAACGACCGATCCTCGTAGGCGCGGCGGTCGGTCTTCTTGACGTAGGAGCCCATCAGCCGCGCAGCTCGCCTGTGCTCGGGTCCAGGTTGGCGTAGAACTCGTCTTCGGCCTGCCGGCGGGCGGCGACATCGGCGAGCATCCACGCCACGAAGTCCTCGTCGCGGTTCTCGATGCCCGTCTCTTCAACTGGATCGCCGGGCTCCTCGCCGGGCCAGGCGGTCTGCCGCGTCGGACGGTCGCGGTCCAGACGCGTGCCGCAGGCGGCGACCCAATCGCGGAGCCGCTGCCGCGCGTCCGCGAAGTCGCGGTGCCAGCCCAGAGGCGCGGAAGCGTTCTGTTCGGCGTCGTATGCCGCGAGCCAGTGCAGGTGCAAGGCGCTGAGCTCCCACACGAGCTCGCCGTGTCGGTGCCAGAATGGCGGCACGACGCTGGCCGGGAGGCCGTAGGTGGTGCGGAGCCAGTTGACCCACCTGTTGAGCTCTAGCCACTCGGCCTCGGCCTCGTCGGCGGTCAGCAGGTTCCAGTTGATCGGGTGCGGCGGCTCCGGCGGCAGCATCGGGTCGTGCTCGCCGGCGGGATCGGCGCCCGGCGTCTCGGGCTCGCGGGTCGCGTCGTTCTCAGTCATGGCGCTTCCGCTCAGAGTGCGAGTGTCCGCGTCGCGGAGGTAGGGGTGCGCGCGGCGGTGAACTCCGGCGGCGTCTCCCGGTTGCGCTTCGCGGCGGCGGTCGGTGCCTCGCCGGATGCGTCGCGGGGTGGTCGAGGGGAACGGTCCACCTCGTAGTTCGTCCGCAGCGCGTCGTGGCCGATCCCGAGGGCCACGAACTCCTCGCCCGAGACATCCTTCCCGTCCTTCTTGTGGGAGTAAGGGCGGGTGTAGCCGATCGCGACGAAGTTGTCGCCGCGCGCGAACTTGGCCGCCGCTGCCTCGGCGACCTGCCCGTAGGCCACCATCGGCCGGTACTCGGTGCCGACCCTCGTGCGCGAGCCCTCCGGCTCATCCCGGTACTGCGGCTCACCAGCGAACGCGAAGAACCTCGCCTTGCCATTTCTGGTCGTCTTGATGTCCGGCTCCGAGGCGATGTAGCCCCAGAGCGGTTCTGCGCGGTTCTCGGCCATGCGCCCGTCCTCCTGACACTCGCTGCGGCCCACCACGGGTCGCTCTTGTCAGGCAGGTGCGCCCGCGTCCTCCTATGGGCGGCGTTGCAGCGTGGCCTCGATACCGACCCGATCGGCTCGTAGCGTCTTGGCGTCGGGGCGGTCCATCCAAGCGCGCATCCTCGTGACGATGGGCGGGGCGGAGCGCAGAAGCACGAGCGCGGTGCCGAACGGCAGCGTGCGGATCGCACCTGGAGGCATGATCGGCACCCGCCGGATCGAGCGTTGCGCGGAGCGGGAGCCGTGGTCTCCGATGGTGGTGGAGTCGGTCACCTCGTCGCGTTCGCCGATGACGGTGGTGAGGTCGTGGAGGTCGCGGCTGTTGGAGGCGCCGCCGAGGATGATCTTGACGATGCTCGCGTCCCAGATTGCGCCGGCCGCGTGCTCTGACCACTTCTCTCTGGCTTGGGCGAGGGACTGCAAGACCGGCATCGTCGTGATGCCGGTGCCGCCGCCTTCCGCCATGAGGGTCGGCAGCGAGGGCAGGGGCGCGAGGTTGCCGACCTCATCGAGTGCGAGCAGGAGCGGCGGGTCGAGCCGGGCACCTGGGCTGCGGGCGGCGATGCGGCGGGCGGCTTCCACGAGGTCCTCCACGAACGCCGCGACGAGCGCGGCGGAGTTGTTCGCGCCGGCCCCGGTCGCCAGCAGGTAGAGGGTCCCTTTGGCTTGTAGGAAGGCTTCGGGGTCGAAGTCCTCGCCGTCCCTCGGGCTCACCGCGTCGAGCACGCGCGGGTCCGCGAGAGCGGCCAAGGACAATGAGACGCCCTGCCAGATGGAGTCGCGGGTGCGGGGGTCGGAGTCGATCATCGCCTGCAAGGCGTCCGCCCATCCGGTCGCGGCTCGCGGGCTGGCGGTGAGGATCGCCACCGCGTCGGCGGCGGCCGAGGGGTCGAGAGTCCAGCGGAACAGCTCGCCGGAGCCTCGGTGATCGAGTGCGGCGGCGTGGAGCAGAGATTGGATGGCGGTGCGGGTCTTGCCTTCCCAGAACCCGCCGCCTTCGACGCCGCCTGCGGAGAGTCCGGTGCCGGCGGCAAGCCCGGTGGCACGGATCATCGCCGTCAGCGGGTCATCGCATCCCCGGATCGGCGACCAGCGCAGCCCGGCGGGCACGCCTTCGGCCAAGTGTTGCGGGTCGAACACGGCGACCGGGCCGATCTTCTGCCGGGCTCGGAGCGTTGCGGTGAGATTGTCGGGCCGGGTGCTCGTCGTGACGACGGCACCGGGCGCGTCGAGGATGGCGTTGATGACGATGTGGGCGCCTTTGCCGGAGCGCGGTGGGCCGATCAGCAGAATGCTGTCCTCCACGGAGGCCCAGACGCCGGTGCCGCGTGAGACGCCGAGCCGGTAGCCGACGTCCTCCGGCGTCGGCTTGTCGAGCGAGGGCCGCAGGTGTCCGGCCCGGCGCAGCAGGGCGCGCTCGGATGCAGCCTTGGCGACGTCGCTTCGGACGGCGATGCCGGGGATGCGGTAGGGGTCGGTTCTGGCCTGGCGGCCGTGCTCGCGGAAGAACCGCCAGGCCCACCAGCCGAGCGTGCCGGTCCCGAGGATGAGGACGGTCGCGTTGATCCAGTAGGCCACCGGGCTCAGGCCCGGTGCCTCGAGCGGCACGGCGGGGTCGAGCGGGTTCAGCAGTACGCCCAGGCCTGCCTCGACCCCGCCTGCAGGCTGGTCGACGCCGGTGATCCATGCGGCAACGGAGCCGGCGCCGCGCAGGATGCCGGCGAGGACGGCGGCGGCGATGAGGATGCCGATGCCGAGGTTGCTCAGCTCGTCCCCGAGGGAGCTGGCCGGGCGGGGCGTGCTCATTCGGGGTGCCCGATGGTCAGGGCCCCGGAGACGCGGCCGAGCAGGATCATCTCGCGGGTCGGGCTCGCGGCGAGCTGCGCCGCCTCGATGAGGCCGCGCATGGTGCCGTCCGGGGCGGCGTCGCCGTGGGCGATGACGACGGCGACCGCCACGTCCTCGCCCGGCACGAAGCCCTCCCCGTAAAGCACTGGCAGCGCGGGCACGGCGGCCCTCGCCGGCGGCTTGGGGACGGTGCGGCGTCGGGAGGGCGTGATGATGTCGGTGAACACGGTGCCGTCTGCTTCGCGGACCTCGACGCGCACCGGGGAGCGTCGCTGGCCGGTGAGCTGGTCGAGCACTTGGGCGAAGGACTCGCGCCGCCAGGGCGGTGCGAACGGCTCTGGCAGGTGCGGCGCCCCGTCGATGGTGACGGTCATGGTGCCGTCTTCGGCGACCGTCATGACGACATGCGGCAGGACGACGGGAATCTCCTTGTCATCGGCTGCGTGCTCGCCCGGTGATCGCTTGTAGCGGGGCCGGCTCATCGGGCTTCGCTCGGAACGTTCGGGATTCCCGAAGCCGCGTCGGGATTCGTGAACCTGCGGGAATCGCTGGTCATCCGGGCGGTGGTGTCGAAGGCGGCGAGCTCGGCCGGGTGGAGCTGGTGCTGGACGACGAAACTGCGGTCCTTGATCCGCCAGAGTCCTTGCCCGGTCCCCAGCGACGGCAGCAGCTTCTGCTCGGTCCCGGTCAGCCCGAGGGCGAGCGCGGTGGAGCCGAGCTGGTCCGGCTCCTGTCGGTAGACGATCCGCACCTCGGCGTTCGCCAGCAGCGAGGACGCGAGTGCGCGCATCGCGGTTCCGGCGTCGCCCACGTTGTCGAGGTCGGAGAGCTTGTGGAAGACGAGCATGTTGCTGATGCCGAAGTGCCGGGCGAGCCGCCACTGGGCGTCCATCCGGCGCAGCAGCGCCGGATATTGCATGAGCCTCCATGCCTCGTCGTAGATGACGAAACGCTGGCCGCCGTTCGGGTCCGAGAGGGCCGATTCCATCCAGGCGCTGGAGCACGTCATGAGGACGGAGATGAGGGTGGAGTTCTCTGCGACCCGCGACAGGTCGAGCGACACCATCGGTAAGGACGGGTCGAACCGGACGGTGGAGGGTCCGTCGAACAGCCCTTGGAGGTCGCCGGCCACGAGCCGGCGCAGGGCGTGGCCGACGAGGCGGCCGTCTTCTGCGAGCCGCCCGTCCGCGTCGTCCTCCCGGCTCGGGGCGAGGATGCGGTCCACGATCATCGGCAGGATCGGCACCTCGGAGGTGCGCACCGCATCGTTCAGCGCGAGGTCGATGGCGGTGTGCTCCAGCGGGGAGAGGGCGCGGTCGAGCACGGTCTCCGCGAGTGCGCCGATGAGGTCGCGGCGGCGGGCGGCGACCTGAGAGCCCCACTCCGCGTCGCTGACCGTGGAGGGGCGGTGGCCCTCATCGAGCGGGTTGAGCCGGTTCCGCAGCCCGTGGCCGAGGACGATCGCCCGCCCCCCGACCGCCTCGGCGACGGGCGTGTGCTCCCCTTTCGGATCGCCCGGGACATAGACCCGACGCCCGAACGGCAGCGACCGCGTGTAGAGGCTCTTGGCGAGCGACGACTTCCCGCTGCCCACGATGCCGGCGAGCACGATGTTGGGGGCAGTGATGATCCCGCGCCGGTAGAGCTCCCACGGATCGAACACAAAGCTCCCGCCACTGTAGAGGTCCTGGCCGACGAACACTCCCGAGGACCCGAGGCCGGCTTCCGCGAGGAACGGGTACTGCCCGGCGAGCGTCGCGGACGTGTCCTGGTGTCGCGGGAGCCGGAACCGGCCCGGCGTGCGCAGCGCGCCCGGCCCGGGCTCCCCTGCGGCGGGCAGGTAGACCGTGTTCCGCTTCTCGGCCTGCTCCGCCTCCCATTTCGCTTTCGCCTCGGCCTTGCGGGTCTGCCGGGCGTCGGCCTCGACCTGCGCGGCGGACTGGCGGCGGGCCTTGCGGTGCTTGCGGCGCTCCCCGTTCGGGCCGACCAGGACGCTCGTGTGCAGCCGGCCTTCCTCCTGCCCGGTCACAGCACGCGCCCCCGGCCGTGCGCCGAAGATGCCGGCGGGCGGGCGAACCAGTCGGCCGCGGCGGCCTGCCCGCGCACGTCCGGGCGGACCGGGCGTTGCGGCGTCGGGGTGTCGCGCCGCTGGGCGTGCCGCTCGATGAGGGCGGTGACCAGAGGGTGTACCTCGGTCGGCTCGGGGGCGAGCTCGGGCGTGGCGATGAACTCGCGGTAGAGGGACACGTAGCCGTTGAAAGGGTTGTGGACGAGCGTGTAGTCGTCCCGAGTCGCGGTCCGGTCGAGCGTCCCGGCCGGAGGGCTGGCGTAGATGTATCCGTTCTCGAGCGCGGCCCGCATGGTCTCCTCGCCGTAGTCGAATCCGGCCAGGTGCTCGATTGCCGCGTCCGTGCCGTCGCGGTCGATCAGCGTCAGCACCTTGTCGGCTTCCTCGCCTTGGAGAAACACGACGCTGATCCACCGCAGCTCGGCCTCCGGCGCTTCGTCGCGGGCGGCACGGTTCGGGCCGTGCTCGACAAGCTCGTTCAGTGCGTCGGCGTTGAGGCGCGCGGCGTCGGCAATCCGCTCGGGGAACAGTCCCTCGTTCTCCGGGTTCGTGCCGGGGTTGTCCAGCGCGTATTGCCGGGCCTCCCCGGCGGCGGAGAGGAACACGGCGAGCTCGCGCACGGCCTGATCCGGAGTCACCGGGGCTCCCGCCCCGGTGAACAGGTCACGGCCCTCGACGGCCTCCCCCGTCGTTGTGTCCTCGACGCGGTAGCCGTGGCGCTGATGCTCACCCAATGGCGTGTCCGGCCACACCGTCAGCGTGAGCGCACCGGCCTGCGTCACGGTGCGCTCTGGGCCGGCCGCTCCGATGCTCTCGCGCTCGGTGGCTGGGTGCGAGGCGATGCGGCCGGAGTGCTGGGAAGCCGCGTTCAGCCGCTCCTCCACGGCATCCAGCAGCGTGCCGGCCTGGTGCAGCTCGTCGGCGGCCGCGAAGGCGGAGGTCGCGCCGGCCGCCTGGCTGCCCGCGTCGTCGTACGCGCGGCCACGGTGCGCGATGTGGGCGGCGGCGAGCTGGTCGACCACCTGCCGCAGCGACCGCACGCCGCCCAGCAGATCGCCCGTCACGGCATAGGTGTCGGCAGGGTCGGCAAAGGAACGGGAGGCGTGGGCGAGGCCCCGCAGGGCCTCGAACGCCTCGGCCGCGTCCTTCCTGGGGTCATCGAAGGTCGGCATGATCGTGTCTCCTCTACGGATCGGATGAGTGGCGTTCGGCAGGTGCGCCCGGTCAGACCGGCCGGCACAGCGGCAGCGCGGCGGCGGTGAACGCCTGCGCCTGCTGGCCGACGAGCCGCCGTGTCTCGCAGCTCGCCTGGATAGCGGCCTGCTCGACGGCGGCCACGGCGGCGTCGAGGTCGTCGATGGTCGGCGCGGAGACGGAGACGAGGCCGGTGACGCGCAGCACGCCGTGGCCGGCGGTCAGGTCGGCTTCCTGCTGGAGCACGTCATCGAGCTCTGCGGAGGCGGCGGTGTCCTCGACTTGGCCGATCTTGCGGCGCTGGGCGGCGTCGGAGATGAGCTCGGTCTTCTTCTTCCGCAGGTCCCTGGCTGCCTGGTCGGCACGTACCGGGGTGTAGTGCAGGGCGAGGGTGCGCAGGATTCCGTTGGACAGCACGAGCGGGGCGAGGAAGCCCGGATAGACCGCGGACCTGGGCCATTCGGTAATCCACAGCACCGCGTGGTGCGCGGAGTCCGACCGCAGCCGGTCCCAGGTCTCGGTGACCGCGACCGGGCCGGCGATGGCGAGGTCGCGGCCGAGGTCGCCGTGCCGCTCAAGTGCGGGCGCGGCGGCCGGGTCGTAGGCCGAGCGCAGGATCACGGCGACCTCGCCGGGCGTAAGCCATCCGGTCGAGGTGAGCTCTGCGGCGCGCAGCGCCGTGGTGAGGGTGCTCATCTCCTGGCGCAGCACCGCGGCGGCCCCGCACATCCCGCCGCCGCTGGTCCTGATCTGTCGGCTTGAGGCCTTCATGTCCAGCGCGAGGCTGATCGTGGTGGCGTGGCGTTCCCCGGCGGGGCCGGCGCGCTCGATGAGCTCGGCGTAGGTGGTTGCGGCCCAGGAGCCGTCGTCGGTGCCGTGGGTACGCCACCACTCGGCCAGGCCCGTGCCGGAGTCCGGCAGGGTCCGCTCGGAGACCTGGATGCGGGCGATCCTGCCGGAGCGGCAGGCGGCGGCGAGGACGCGGCCCCACCCTCCGACGCGGCGCTGCTGCTCGCCGGGGTCGAGGAGCACGAAAGCCGGATGAGAGACGCCGAGGATCGCGGTGAGGGTCTGGGCGTGAGGGTCGTGGATCATCGCCGCGCCGGTCTCGGGGTCCTCCCACTCCCGCAGCGGCGCCGCGTCGCCGGGGAGGGCGAGCGTCCCTGCGGGCCTCGGCTTGATGACGCGCCGCCGATAGATGAGCTGCCCGAGGTAGGTCCGTGCGGTCCAGCGGGCCACGATGGGAACCCACTCGATCAGCTTCCGGCCGCCGGCCGGGATCACGGCGAGCAGGGCCGCGGTGCTCCAGACCGGGGAGGCCCATGCCAGGCCCATGCCGCCGTCGGTGTAGAGGCCGGCGACGACGGAGAGCACCGCGACCGCGAGGACGACGAGCTGCGGCAGGGACAGGCCGAGCATGACCCCGCGGCGGGTGAGGCGGGAGAACTGCACGGGGGCGAGCGGGTAGTCGCTGTGCGTATTGGAGGCCATCGGCCTACTCCCTTCCTGTCGGCTTTGCGGACGGTGGAGGCGGCGGGTCCTGCCGTCTCGGCGCGGACCCCGACGCGGCGGGCGGTGCCGAGGATGCGGGCGGTGCCGAGGACGGTGCGGGCGTAGCAGGCCGGGTCGGTGGCGTGCCGTTCGAGGGCGGGGCAGGAGGCGGCGATGCCTGCTCGGTGGCGGCTCCGGCGTGGCTCTCGGCCGCGCCGCCGACTGCGCCGCCGGCCTTCGGGCCGACGGTCGCCGCTGTCTTGACGGCCGCGGCGCCGACGACGACGGCCGCTCCGACCGAGCCGGCTGCTGCTCCGGCACCCGCGGCACCTGCACCAGCGGCACCTGCTCCGGCACCTCCGGCGCCCGCGGCCCCAGCCCCGGCGCCGCTGCTCGCACCCGCTCCCGCGGACGCAGCCCCGGAGCCGCCGGAAGCCGCAGCGGGAGCGCCGCCGCCCGGCGCGGGCCCGGTGGGGCTCGCGCTGCTGCTACCGCCTCCGCTGGGAGGTGTGCCGCCGTTGAGTACCTTCTTCGCGCTGTCGGCCGAGGGTGCGGACGGGATCGGGACGGGTCGGTTGAGGGCCTGCTTGGCCTCCTGCTCGGAGCTCATCGCGTGGTACATGTCGATGCCCGCGAACGAGAGGAACTTGTAGGTGATGTACGGCGCGAACGCACCAATCCCCATGAGCACGACCCCGGCGATGGGGTCGCTGATGGAGGCCAGGTCGAGCTCGATGGGTGCGGAGACCTGGGTGATCGCCACGAGGAAGATGACGACGAGGACGAGCTTGGAGAAGATCAGGGCGATGACGAACGTCGCCCACTTGGCGAACCATCCCTTTGTCGCGTCCCAGGTCGCCCCGGCGAGCGCGATGGGGCCGAAGACGATGGCGACCAGCAGGAGCGCCTTGCGGATGAGCAGGGAGAACCACACGATCGCCGCCGCGCTGATGGCGAGGCCTGCGAGGAAGATGGTGATGATCGCGCCGACGCCGGGGGCGGCGATGTTGATGGCACCGAACCCGGCGGCGAGCAGGGCGATCCGGTCGCCCATCCCTTCCATCGTGTTCCCGGTGGCCTGCACGATGCCGACGCAGAGCTGGTCGGTGACTTCCAACAGCAGCGCCGTGAGCGTGATGACCAGGAACGACCCCAGCACCGACTTCGCCAGCCCGAGGGCGGCTCGGGTCAGGGCGGTGGGATCGCGGTGGATGAGGCCGGTGATGAGCTGGAGGCAGAAGAAGATGAGGAACAGGAAGACCGCGACGCCGAACAGGATGTTGTAGACGGCGACGTACTGCGCGCCGGTGACGTCCACGAGGGTCGTGGTGTCGAAGACTGTCCAGACGGCCTCGAACAGCCAGGCGGCGGCCTGGCCCATCGCTTGCGCGAGCCAGTCGAAGGGGGCCGCGATCAGGGATGCGGTTCCTTCGCCCACGGCGTCGCAGACGGAGGAGATGACCGGGACATCGCAGACGCTCATCGGCCCGGCTCCCGGTCTGCCGAGCTGTGCTCCGGGCGGCTCATACCGCCTGGCCCACGTTCCAGAAGAAGTTCACGAGCGTCACCGACGCGCCGCAGATGATCGCGGCCCCGCAGGAGACCAGGACGCCCACCTTGCCGCGCGAGGCCAAGTGTGGGTTGCTGCTGTTCGCGCCGAAGCCCCACACGATCGCCGAGACGATCAAGGCCAAGACGCTGAGGATGAGGCCCACGGTCATCACCGCGCCGACGATGATGCGCAGTTGCTCGATGCCCGGCAGGCCGGTCCCGTTGGGGTCGATGTCGATCACGGTTGCTCCCTTGACTGGTCGAGATGAGTTCTCGGCAGTCAGGTGCGCCAGCGCTGGCCAGTAACGTCGGAGGCAGGTGGTTTGCTGAGGGCTGCGGGTGCTTCGACGGCGCCGCAGAGAAGGAGCGACTGGCGTGGCGGTCTACGGTGCGGACTATCTGCGGCGACTGCTCGCCGCGGTCGAGGACTTCGAGCGGGCTTTCGAGGCGTGGATGGTCACGCAGGTCGAGTCCGATCACATGAGCTCCCGTGGCCTGATGCCGACCGTCTGGACGAAAGACCGCCAGGACGCCGCGAAGGTGCGGAGCCTCGAACTCGACGTCGCGGAGGCCGCCGGTGCAGCCGCACGCGCCGTCTCGGTGACCGGCGCGCACATCGCGGTCGCCGGCATCGGCGCCATCGACCCGATCGCCAACTGGTCGCTGATGTCCGCGCCGAAGGCGCTGATCGCACCGCAGGACATCCGCACGACCGCCGCGACAATCCGAGGCCGGCTGCACACGCTCATCTCGGAAGCGGAAGCCGCCGAGGAATCCGGTATCCCCGGCTTCGCACCGTCCCAGCTCCACCCGATCGTCTGGTCGGCCGCGGCGGCTCACTGGACGACGCATCAGTACCGCGTTGCGGTGCGCGAGGCGTCCGAAGCACTCACAGTTCACTGGAAGACGAAGCTCGGCCGCACCGACGTCAACGACACCGTGTTCTGGCAGCAGACGCTCTCACCAGGCGATCCAGAACAGGGACGACCGAAGCTGACATGGCCAGGAGACCCCAGCGACAAGACCACCAAGAGCATGCGTGGAGGTCTGGAGCCATTGACGAAAGCGCTCAACAGCCTCGCCACGGGCCTGAACCTCACCATCCGCAACGTCACGACGCATACCCGCGACGAACTCGGCGAGCAGGAAGCGATGGAGCGGCTTGCCGCCTACAGCTACCTCGCCCGGCTCCTCGACAAGTGCGAGATTGGCAAGGTCCAGGAGGACTAGTCGCGGCGGGCTCCTACAGGCGCGTGCCGACGTCGAGCAGGAAGTTGAGCCACGCGACCCCGGCGCCGGCCAGGGCGGCGGCACCGACCGCGACCCACAGGCCGGTGCGGGCTCTCGTGGCGGCGTGGTAGTTGCCGTGGGCGGAGGCGACGGCCCACACGATCGCGCAGACGATGAGCATGAGGACGGCGGTGACTAGGACGAACATGAGCAGCGCGCCGACGATGGAGCGCAGGTCGGTCGCGCCGCCGACGCCGCCGAAGTCGGGGAACACGTCCATCAGCGCAGCCCTCCCGCCGTGCAAGCGGCTGGGGCGGCGTCGCCTGCGGTGATGCCCTCGGCGCCGTGCTCGGTGAGCCAGGCGTCGGCGTCGACGGCCTCGGCGCCGTACCCGCCGGGATGGATCTCCAGATGCAGATGAGGCCCGGTCGAGTGCCCCGAGGAGCCGACATCGCCGATGTGCTGGCCGGCGGTGACGGTCTCGCCTTCGGAGACGTAGATGCCGTCCTGCCACATGTGGATGTAATAGGAGGCGACGCGCTGGCCCTGGACGGTGTGCTCGATGACGATGACCCCGCCGCCGGAGTCGGTGTATCCGGCGCGCACGACCACGCCGTCAGCGACGGCGTAGATGGGGGTTCCGTCCGGGGCGGCGAAGTCGCTGCCGGAGTGGAAGCGCCGCTCGCCGGTGATCGGGTCGTTCCGCCACCCGAACGGGCTGGTCCGCACCCAGCTCCCCTCGGGGAGCGGGAACACGAGGCGCGTCGTCTCGGGCATGACCGTGTCGCTTCCGCCGCCTCCGGAGGCGGCGGGCCGGGTGAGGGCGGTCAGGATCGCCTCGGCGACGGGCTGGTAGTTCTGATACCTGTCCGGGTAGGCGCTCACCTCGACGGCCTGCGCCGCGGCGCCGGGGTCCATGCCCTGCCAGCCGGGGATATCGAGCAGGCCGCGCGGGCTCGGGTAGTTCGGGCCGGACTCGCCGCCGAAGAAGGCGCGGGCCTGGTAGGTCGGGTCCATGAGCTCCGCGACGGTGCCCCACCCGCTTGCGGGGCGCATCTGGAACAGCCCGAGGCTGTCGTGATCGCCGCCGTTGCCGTCGTTCGGGTAGCCGGCAGACTCGGGGTAGGCGCTCGTGTTGGCGAGCATTCGCAGCGAGGATTCGGTGAGCGCGGCCATGAGCGCGATGACGACGCCGGGCCGGCCGACGCCGGCCGTCTGGGCGCCGACCGTGATGATCGTGGCGGCGTGGGTGAGCTGGGTTCTGTTCAGCGTGACCGTCTCGCCGTTCCTCGTGGTCGCGGTCAGCGAGTCGGGCACCGGGCCGACGATCAGCGACGACGAGACGCAGGTCGCGGTCGCGGCCGGGTTCATCAGCACCCCGACGCCGAGCAGCGCCGTGGACGGGCCGAGGAAGGTCAGGGCGACCGCGATCGCGATCAGCTTCTTCATCACCGTGGGGCCGCCGTTCAGCGCAGCGGGTTGTCGAGCTCGGAGAGCCGCAGCAGGCGGCACAGGCCGACGCGGAACTCCGGCGCCGGCGGCGCGCAGACAAGGAACACCGTGAACGACACCGGCCGGGACGCCTCCACCGGCTCCGTGCCCCAGATGCCGGAGCGGTGCCGGGTCCCGGTGATCGTGTAGGCGGCCGCCCCTTGCGGGAGCTGGCCGGGTGCGGCCTGCGCCTCGGCGGTCGTCCACGCCTCGGGCACGGCCGCGGTGTCGATGGTGAGCCACTGGCGGGTCTGATAGGTCGTGAGCTGCGCCCACGCCTCCGCGGTCGGGAGGTAGGCGCGCACGTCGGAGGCGAGCGCGCCAGCCTCCGAGGTGTCGGCCACATCCGCGAGCACCTGCGCGTAATCGGCCGGGGCTGCGCCGGAGAGGGTGTCCCAGGTGAACAGCGCCTCGGCGACCGCACGGGCGAACGCCTCCGCATCCCCGGTCGCCGGCAGCCGTGCCGGCCCTGCCGGCGTGCTCGACGGCGCGGCCGGACTCGTGGCGACGGTGCCGGACCGCGCCGGGTCCGGGCGGGTGTCGCCGGGGCCGCGGACGAGCCCGTAGATGCCGACGCCGACCGCGACCAGCAGGGCGAGGCCACCGGCGATGGCGGCGATGAGCAGGCGGCGGTGACGGCGGGGCTCGGCGGGCTGATCCATTGGTGCCTCCGGGAGTGCGGACGAAGCGTTGTCGCAAGGCAGGTGCGCCCCGCCGCCCGGAGGTCCGATCAGGCGGTGCGTTCGGTCTCGTCCTTGCGTGCGATGCGTGCCGCGTCCGCGAAGGCGACGGTGCCGGTCACGGTCGCCTCGAACCGTGCCCACTGCTCGGCCGTCAGCGCCGGGCCGACCTCAGCCGGGTCGTAGTGCGACCACCACCCGTCGAGCTCGTCCCAAGTCAGGACGAACACCCGCAGCGGGAACGGCACCGGCTCGCCCGGCACAACCGCCGTGAGCGCCGGCCGCTTCGCCTTGCCCCGGCCCTTGCTCGCCTTGACGCGGGCGAGGGCCGCATCCGCCAGGCGCTCCAGCTCCGCGGCCTTCCCCGCCTGCGCGGCGTCGCGGATCGCGGCAGCCTCCGCCCATGCCTGCTCGCGCACGCCGGCGGGCTGAGCGGCGTCGGCGGCAAGCTGGTCGAGCTCGGCCAGCGACAGCTCGGCGTTGATCCGCTGGTGCGAGGCGAACACGCCGCCGCCGGCCTGGATCAGCGCCAGCTCCTCGGCGGCGCGCTGACGCACCCGCTCGGACTGAGTCTGATCGGCGGCGAGGTCCTGGAGCCGGCCGATGCGTTCCAGGGTCGTGTAGGAGTTACGGCCGGTGACCATCTGCGCCGCCTGCGCGCGGGTCTTGCCCGCCGGGTTCTGCGGTGGTGCCAAGTTGGCACCACCGTCCTCTCCGCCCTCGCCGACGGCCCGGAACCGGGTCGCCTCCTGCCGGCGTGCGGCGTCCTCCGCGAGCAATTCCTTCAGCTCCCGGTAGAGGGCGGCGGCCTCCAACTGGGTGAGCGGCTTGTGAAGCAGGTTGTCGTCCTGCTCCGCCAGGAGCTGCCCGAGCCGGTCGGAGATGCCCGACCGCACCCACACGTTCACCGTCTTCCAGCCCAGCCGCTTGATCGCCGCCAGACGCCGGGCACCGCAGATCAGGTGCCCGTCCGGGGTGATCGTGATCGGCTGGAGCAGGCCGTCGCGGCGGATCGAGGCGACCAGCGGGTCAAGGTCGCCCAGGTCCTCACGGTGGCGTCGCCCGACCGTGATCGAGTCGACGGTCCGCTCCAACTCGATGTACCCGGCAGGCGCGCTCATCCCTGCTCACCCCCGCGGGGTCGGCGCGGGGCGGCGAGACTCACCGCCCGCACCAGCTCGTCATCGAGCAGGAGGGCACGCAGCGGCTCGCCGATCAACAGGCGCAGCAGCACCCCGCGCCCGGCGTTGGTGTGCGCGAGCGCGGTGTCCGGCGAGCCGAGGAGGGTCCGCAGCAGCGTCGTCCACGACGCACCGGGGAGATCGAGCAGGGCGCGGGCGTGCCGGTCGCGGCGCAGCACCTCGAACGCTGAGGATCGAGATGCGGCTTCGGCCAGCCGGGAGGCGACGAACTCCACCCCGGCGCGCGCGATGCCAGGCTCCCAGCCGAGCAGGGCCAGCAACGCGATCGCGTCCTCCACCGCCGTCGCCGCGCTGGTCGACGGCTCCGGCCCGGCACCCGGCTCGCCCTCGTCGTCGGGCTCGGGGTCCTCGACGCGGAAGGCGGGGTGGTAGTCGGTCAGCAGGTTCTCCCGGTCGCTGAACCGCTCCGCGTCATGGAACACCGAGTAGCGGGGCCTGCGGGCCTGATGCACCGAGCACAGCAGGCCGTTGGCTCGCTCCTCGGCGATGCAGGTCACCTGCACCGCGCGGGTCACCATCGCCCACGGGTCCTCGGCCCGGCGCACCGAGGCGGAGCGCATCGCGTCGAACGCCGCAGCGGCCGCCTCCCACGGGTCCAGCCCGTGCCGGCGGGCAAGTGCCGCGTACTTCTCGGCCGCATGCCGCATCAGCGCCGCGGCCTCCGGGTCATCCCGCCACGAACCACGCCCGGCCGCGTGCAGACGGTCGAGCAGGGCGCGCAGCCCCTCCGGGTCCTCGAACCTCGCCCGAGACTCGCGGCCGTCCAGTCGTGTCGGCATCACGGCACCTCCTGAACGGCAGGTGCGCACACGGCCCCCAGCAACCGTTGTCGTCGTGGTGCCGGGGGTGCTCATGGCTACCTCAGCCCAGCCCGACCCCGGAGCGCGACACCCACGAGAACCGCTCCCCGGCGCCGCGGCCGAACGCCGATGCCGGCGGCAGCTTCCGCGCCCGCTCGCTCATCGACTGCACCCCGGAGCGGGTCGCCCGGTAGGTCTGGCCGGGCAGCCGGCGGGCACGGCGGGCGAGCTCGGCCTGGAAGTTGATGCCCCGGCCCGCGATCCGTCCACCGCGAGAGACCAGCAACTCTGAGGGGCGCACCCACTCGACGCCGGGACGCGCCTTTTTCTTCGCCGCGACTTCGGTCGTCGTCGCTGCCTGCTTCGTCAGGGACGGGTCGCGGTGTCGGGCCAGGTCCGATGCCTCGCCCGGCTCCGCCTCACGTGTGCGGGTGCGGGCTGGCTCGTCGTCGTGCCCGCGCGGGACGGTGTGCTCGGTGTCGTTCATTCGCTCAGCTCCTCTGCGGTCTCCTGCAAGGCAGGTGCTCCCGCAGCGAGGGCCGGATGGGCGAACCACCGGCCCACAGTGGACGGGGCAACGCCGAGGTGCCGGGCGATCTGCTTGTTCGACCAACCCTCCACCCGAAGGCGCGCCGCGACCCCGCGCCGTCCCATCGGGTCCCGTGCCTCAGCCGCATCCGACACCGCCGAATCGGCGGGCTCCAGTGCGAGCTCTGCGACCGGCGTGCTGTGCTGAGAGCGGACGAGCACGACCGTCAGGTGCGTCGAGGCGAGCAGCACGAGAGGTGGAACCGCGGCCACGCACGCGGCGAGCACGCCGGGCATGTCGGCATCAGCGGCGACGACCGCGTGCAGCGCGTTCGCGGTGACCGAGATGAGCGCCCCGCCGGCGAGCAGCCCCCACGGATACCAGGCCGTTCGCTGGCCGGCCAGGGCGACGACGGCGACCGTGGCGACCACGATCAGCCCATCCACGATCACCGGCCACGCCCATGCCTGCCCGGCGTTCACCCCGGACCGCCGGGCGAGGTCCGCGAGCGCGGTGAAGGACAGCCAGAACGCGCCGGCGGCGATCAGCACCGTCCCGGCGACGGCGGTGACCATCGCGAGCCGCCCGCTCGCCGGCGTGCCGGGGATCACGAGAGCACCTGGCTCTCGACCCGCCGCCCGCGCCGCGGCGCCTCGCCCTGCCCGTACGCGGCGCCCGCGCGCGGTGTAGCGAGCGCGGCGCGGTAAGCGGAGCGGATCGTCACGGCGACCTCCCGCGGCGGCAGGCCCGCGTGCTCGGCCGCCGGACCCAGCGCATCCATCGTCACCGTGGGGTCGACGCCGGCCTCCGCGAGACGGCATGCGGCCCAGAACAGGCCGCGGTTGCGCTCGCCCTCCCCGCGCAGCGCCACCCACGCGGCCAATCGCTCGGCGTCCCCGTCGCGGATCACGCCCCGAGCCCGCGTCATCGAGGGTTCGGGGCGCGGGTCGAGGAAGTCCCGCAGCCGTGCCGCGTCCACTGCGGCGATGCCCCGGTCGGGGCCACCGGCCACGACGTAGCCCGCTCGGGACTCGCCGGTACCGACGTGCGAGGGCGGCACGATGACGTAGCCGCTCTCGCCGCGGAAGTCGATGTGCGGACCGGCGGCCTGCCAGGACGGCTGCGGCCGGGATGGGTCGGCGGGGAAGTAGAGGTGCGCGCCGCCAGACGGCGTGCGCACCACCGCCTGCCATCCCGCGATCAGGCCCGCGCCGCGCGCGCGGTGCAACGCTGGGAACCCGCTGCCCGACGCCTTCCGGTCGACGTCGACGACCTCCAGCCCCGAGGCCCGCCCGGTCGGCACCCCGATGTTCGCGCCCGGCCAGCGCCGCCACCACGCCGCGACCCGCGACAGATCGTTGCTGGCCTCCTGGAAGCCATGCGAGGTGAGCGGGCGCTTGCCGCCGGGCACGCACGGGAACACCGGCAGCCCGGATGCGGCCAGCACCCCGGCCGCCCGAGGCAGGGCCATCCCGGTGACCGAGGCGAACAACGCGGCCGGGTCCATCACAGGCTCCTCGCCAGCTCGGCCGTCCGCGCCGGGCGCGACTGCTCCGGCGCAGGCGCCTCGTGGCGTCGGCCGCTCTCGGTCGCCTGGGCCTCGCGGTCGAGTCCCGGAGGATCGCCGCCGCCGAGCTGGACGGTCGGCAGCGCGTCGAGGATCGCGCCGGCCGCGCGCCGCACCCGCTCCCCGGTGGCCTGCACGACCTCGGCCGGGGACTTGTCCTTGACCGTGCCGGCCCAGCCCGAAACGTAGGGGATCGTGTACGAGCTGGTGTCCATGCCGTGCGCGGCGCCGATCATCAGCGCCACCGACTCGGCCTCGACCTCCGCGATCCCGCGATGCCGCACACCGTCCTCGTTGCCGGGGCCGTGCAGCTTCACATGTGCGAGCTCGTGCGCGAGGGTCTTGGCCTGCGCGGCCGGGTCCATGTTCGCCCGCACCGCGACGGTGCGCGCCTGGTAGTCGGTCAGGCCGTTCGCGCCGCGGATCAGGCCCTCATGCTCGACCCGCAGCACCGAGTAGCCCTCGGCCTCCACGAGCCCGACGAGACCCGCCCACAGGCCCTCCGGCGCCTCGCCGTCCAGCAGAATTGGGCGCGGACGTTCCGGTACCGGGCCGCCGCTGGTCTGCGAGACATCCCACACGTAGGCCGGCTTCGCCCCGACCATCCGGGAGCGCACCACCTCGCCCGGCTTCGGCTTCTCGAAACGATCCAGACGCCGCCACGACTCCGAATCGGACGGGTTGCTCGACGCGAACCGCCCCGTCACCGGAGCGAAGATCATGTAGCCCGGCTGACCCTTCTCGACCTGCCGGCCGAGGGACTGCCATTGCCTGTACCCGGCGACATAGGACGGCTCCGGCTCAGACACACGGCCGGCTTCATAGGCCTCCTCGTGCTGAGCCCAGATCAGCAGCGTGTTCCCGAACGACCGCGCCCGGAACCGCGCCGCGAATTCGAGCGCACGCATCCAGTCCTCACCGGAGACGACCTGCTCGACCGCACCGGCCAGCTTCTCGTGCAGGGCGTCGAGCTTCGCGTCCCGCGCCGCGCGGGCTTCTTCGTCCGTCGCCATGATGACCTCCTCCCGGAGAGGGCCGGAGGCGTGCGCCGGTGGCCCTTGCGACCATGAGGTACGCCGGGAGGATCAGGAAACCAGGACGGACGGAACGGAGAGTGGCGACCGTCAGGCTCCGATGAACCCGACGAGTCCCTACCGGATTACCAGCCCGATCCAGCCATGGGGAGGGGAGGTGGCGATGGTGTCGTTATCGCTTACAGGGATGTCCCGATCCCGGTCACCTGGCCACGCGGGTGCTGGTTCGGTACTCCTGCGGGGTGACCCCGACGCATTGACGAAAGGCTTCGGCTGCGCGACTGCGGCTGGCCCAGCCGACCGCTCTGCCTGCCGCGGTGACGTTCAGGTCGCTGTCACGCAGCAAGTGCGCCATGCGTTCGACGCGGATCATGGTCAGATACGCCAGCGGTGTCTTTCCATATGCCTCGACGAACACCCGTGAAAGCTGCTTGGGTGAGAGATGGACCTCCGCGGCCAGCGCTGCGAGTGTCCACAGCTGCTCAGGAGACTCATGCAGGAGCGTGCGAGCCTGGGCGGCTTCCGCGCGAAGCGGCAGGAACTGCCGTAGCCGTGGCGCGGCGGGGATGATCCGGGCACGTTGGCTCGCTGACATCCGTGCGGGTGTCGTCTTGATGTACGGGATGAGGACATCGAGAACGGCGCAAAGGAGAGCCTGCATCCGGTAGAACCGTTCCGGTGCGGGGCCGTCAAGGGTGAGCGAGACCATCTCATCCAGCCAGGGCATAAGCATGCCTGCTCGTTCCTTTCCTAGGCTCGCCACCTGGGCCGGCTCGCTGTAGACGGTCTCCGCGAACTGCTGCGCGTGGAAACGGTCGGACAGGACGGCCGAGTGTTGCCAGAACACCTGGTCGATCATGTAGTCCGGGTCAAGGTAGATCGTCGTGACGGTGAGATGCTCGTGCGGCTCGTGACCGCACAAGGTGCTGGCGCCGAGGATCACCACATCGCCAAGAGCTACGGATCGCTGCCCGAACTCACTGAACACGATCCCGGAACCCGAGCGGACAAAGATCAGCTTCACGCAGTCGTGGGCTACCGGTGCGGTTGGTTCGTGATGAACGCACGTGCGCGCCATGACCGGCACGAAGGTGGCCCCGGCGTCCCTCGACTGTTTCGCAGCCTGAGCGGCGGGCGCCGACATCGCCTAGCCACCTCATCGGCCCGTGGAGCGAGCCTGCACCCCGATCGGGCAGTTGCCGAGGTCTGCTGCATCCGCTCGATTGCCGCCGAAGTTGGCCAGTTGGACCCGGCCAGCTGCCGGCGAGCCGTGCGCTCGCAGGCAGTCGCGGACCTCGGTCGTGCTCAGCATCCCCTTTGCTCACTTCGACGGCGCGGGGTTCGGGGTGCGCGTGCGGGCGGTGCGGATGAGGGCGGTAGCGAGGAGGGCGACAGCGACGGCGGTGAGGATGAGGACGCCGAGGGTGACGGAGTTCTCGAATGCGGCGGTCTCGGTCGGGGTCCAGGCCGCACCGGTGAGGGCGCCGGCGATGGATGCGGCGATGACGAGCCCGACTACCGCGATGCCGATGCCGGCCGCGACCTCCTGCGCGGTGTCGTTGAGGGCCGCGCCGATCGACGTGCGCTCGGGCGGAAGGCCACGCATCACGTTGATGGTCGCGGTGATCATGGTGATCCGCATGCCGGCGGCGACGAGCACGAGCGCGAGCGCGATGAGTGCGTAGGAGTAGCGGCCGAGCAGTGCGTAGACAAGGAGGCCGGCCACGACGGCGGAGGAGCCATAGAGGCCGGCCTTGTCCATGCCGACCTTCTTGACGATCCGCTCGACGAGGGGGGCGATGGCGATCATGGTCAGCACCTGCGGGAGAGTGCCGAGCGCGGCGAGCGCGGGCGGCCAGCCCCAGGCGAGCTGGAGTTGGAGGGTGACGGTGTAGCCGAGGCCAGCCGTCGCGAGGCCGAGGGCGGCCTGGTAGGTCAGTCCAGTGGCGACCGAGGGGCGGCGGAACAGGGCGAGGTCGATGAGCGGATGTGCAGCCAGCCGCTGGCGAAGGACGAAGCCTATGAGTCCGGCCACGGCGGCACCGGCGGCGACCCAGGGCCACGGGTTGTGCCCGCCGAGGTCGATGAACAGCGTCGGGGCGAGCAGGGCGAGCACGATCGTCGCGGTGCCCAGCAGCGCGCCCACGATGTCGACGGGAACCCGGTGCAGCTCATCGGGCCGGTCGGCGCGGATGCCGAAGCGGACTCCGCCGAACGCGAGGATCGCGATGGGAACGTTGAGCAGCAGCAGCACCTGCCAGGGGGCGACGGCGAGGAGCAGGCCACCGACTGTCGGCCCGATCGCGAGGCCGACAAGCCCCACAGTGGAGATGAGGGCGGTGGCCCGCACCCGCAGCGCGTCGTCGTCGAACAGCCGGAACGACAGCGCCATCGACCCCGGTGCGGTCATCGCCGCCGCGACCCCGATCGCGACCCGAACGGCGACCAAGCCGAGCGGATGGGTGACCAGCAGAATCGAAAGGCTCGCCAACCCGAACAGGGCGAGCCCGACGAGCATCATCCGGCGGCGGCCGAACCGGTCGGCGATCGTGCCGAAGGCGAGCATCAGCCCGCCGAACACGAGCGCGTAGGCGCCGCTGGCCCACTGCAGCTCGGACGCCGAGGCGGACAGGTCCTTGGCGATCGTCGGTAGGGCGACGTTCAGCACGGAGGTGTCCAGCATCTCGATGAGGAACACAGCGGCCAAGCCCGTGAGCGCCGGCCACGCGGCACGGAGCGACTGCGGACGGCCAGAGCCGCTGGCACCTGTGGCGGGGGCGTGGGAAGGATTGGATTGCTGTTCCATAACCTCATATTGGATTACTGTTCCATTCGTGTCAAGATGGATGCATGACCTCGCCGCGCACCGCCGGCCGCCGCCCCAAGGACAACTCGCTGACCCGAGATGCCGTCGTGGCGGCCGCGATCGCGATCCTGGACGAGGCGGGCTCGCCGGGACTCACCTTCCGAACGCTCGCCGAGCGCCTGCACAGTGGCTCGGGCGCGATCCACTGGCACGTGGCGAACCGCCAGGAGCTCCTCGACCTGGCCTGCGATGCGGTCCTCGCCGAGTCCGACATCCCGGCCGGGGCCGGCGATGAGCTCGACGCCATCCGCGACCTTGCGCTGTCCCTGTTCGACACTCTGGATCGGCATCCGTGGATCGGTGCGCACCTGCCCCACAGCCCCGGCCTGTCCAGCAGGCTCCGGGCGCTCGACCGCATCGGCGGTCTGCTGCGCTCGTTCGGTGTCCCTGCCGACCGGCAGTTCTACGTCGCGACCGCGATCTTCACGTACGTGCTCGGCGTGGCGGCTCAGATGTCCCGCAACGCGCAGATCGCCGCTCAGGGCAAGACACAGGACGAGTGGCTCACCGAGCAGTCGCAACGTTGGGCGCAGCTCGATCCGGATGCCTACCCGTTCCTCCGCACGGCGGCGCCCGACCTGCGCGAGCACGACGACCGTGAGCAGTTCGCGACGGGGCTCGACCTGCTCCTGACCGGCATCAGATCGGGCCGCGCGACCTGATCGAGAGCCACTGGCGGGGGTCGCGGTCGCCCGCTCGCCTGTGAGTCAAACGGCGAGACGCGGATGAGGTTCCCGTCCGGGTCCGCGATGACGAAGGCGCGGCCGAAGATGTCGGCATTGGGCTTCGCTCGCAGCATCGCCTATCGACACGGCGACGAGGCGAGGACAAGGCATGTGAGTCAGAGGGTCGGTGGATCACCTGCCCGGACGAGCCCGGTCTCACAGGCGAGCACCACGGTCTGGGCCCGGTTCCGCAACCCGAGTTTGCCGAGCAGGTTGGCGACGTGGGACTTGACCGTCGTCTCGCCGACGATGAGGGCTTCGGCGATTTCGGCGTTGCTCATTCCGCGCGCCACGTGGCCGAGGACCTCGTTCTCCCCGGGAAGCGAGAAGGCCGAGGGCCGCAGCGTCGGGGTTGCGGTCGCCCGAGGTCGCGCGAACCGCTCGACCAGGCGCCGGGTGATCGTGGGTGCCAGGAGCGCGTCTCCGGCCTGCACCGTGCGAACCGCGGCGATGAGGTGGTCGGCCGAGACGTCCTTGAGGAGGAAGCCGCTGGCTCCGGCCTGGAGGGCCGCGTACACGTATCTGTCCAGGTCGAAAGTGGTGAGGATGACGATGCGTGGCACGTCGCCGTCGGCATCGGGGGCGTCTGCGTCCAGGAGCCGCCGGGTCGCTTCGAGGCCGTCGAGGCCGGGTATGTGGATGTCCATGAGGCCGTTGTCAGATCCCGCACGGAAGCTACCAACCGATGGATCGGATCGCCGCTACTGCCTGGCGAGGAAGAACACCGTTGCCGAGCGCGGCAAGCTGCTGAGTCGACGTAAGCCCGAGACCGGACTCTGTAACCCATCCCTCATCCAGTCCCATGAGCCACTCGACAAAGGCAGGGGCGGGGCGCGGGCCGAGCTTCTCGGTCAGGATGGCTGGTTCCGGGGCGGGTCGTCCGGTGATGTGTTCCCATCGGGCGATGGCGGCGGCGTAGCGTCCCCAGCGTCGAAGAACTCCTCGATCAACGCGAACGTCGCCTCCGGTGGGGGCTGGCGTCCGCGCCGGGTCACGAGGTCGATCACCTGATGGCTGAGCGCGATCGTGCCGCGACGGGCCTTCACCTGTACCAACGTCTCGCCACCCCTGGCGGAGTCCGAGGCAAGTGGAGTGCGGAACAGCGCGTCGCGCGAGGATGAAAATGCGGAATCGGGGATGCGGTGCGCCGATGGCGGAAGCGGGTAGGCCGACCCATCGTGCGTCGTACCGGAGGTCGGCCAGGTCTCCGAGTACGGCGCCAAGTGCCCGTAGAGGTCGGGCTGGCTGGTCTCCCAGACCCCACGGGTCGGGTTCCAAACCGCGAAGGGTTGCGTCCTCGGGGGGTGCGGTCTCGGGGTTGCGTTGCTCATCGTCGTCTCCTTCCGTCGTCGCGCGGATCGCGGTTGCCGAAAGCAGCCCCCGGACGTTCTCGATGACGACCCACTCGGGTTGCAGCGCCTCGACGGCGGTCGCCATGTGCGCCCAGAGGCCGGAGCGGGTGCCGTGTTTCAGGCCGGCCATCTTCCCGACCGTGGAGACGTCCTGGCACGGGAAGCCGCCGCAGATCACGTCGACAGGTTCGACGGTGTTCCAGTCGATGGCGGTGATGTCTCCGAGGTTGGGGGCGGCGGGCCAGTGGTGGGCGAAGACGCGGGCGACGGGCTCGTTGATCTCCGAGAACCAGATCGTGCGGGCGCTAAAGACTTCCTCGACGGCGAGGTCGAGTCCGCCGTAGCCGGAGAACAGTGACCCGACCCGCAGCGGGCGATCGTCGTTCTCGTCGTTCGGTTCGCGCATGAGGACTCCGGCAGGCTCTCGATCCCCGGCCGGTACCGCTACGCCTCCTGACCGGGCTGGTCACCTGCCAGGTGCTCGCCCGCCTCCGCACCCGGCCTCGCACCAACCGACCCGGCCCCTCCCGAGCCGTCGTTCCGGCCTTGCCTCAGAGCCACCACGCGTCTTGCAGATCGAGGGCACCGCGAGATTCGTTGTCTCGCGTCGGATGCGACAGACCGCCTCCGCTCACCTGCCCGGTGAGCGGAGGCGGTGGGTCGGTTGACGGTTTCGATGCGCGTGATGAGCGCGGGCGACGGGTACAAGTACCTGCTGCGCACGGTCGCGGCCGGCGACGGGGACAGGTCGCTCTCGACGCCGTTGACGGCTCTTCACAGATGAGGGTGTAGGTGGGGTCTGAAGCCGCCGGTCTCGAGCAGGCTGCGGGCGATGTAGTTGGTGAGGTTGCGGAAGCCGAGG
>NZ_FOGZ01000032.1 GCF_900111365.1 Propionibacterium cyclohexanicum | reverse complement strand
TCCTCGGAAGGCCTCGGCCACTATCCGG
Organism: Propionibacterium cyclohexanicum; assembly: GCF_900111365.1. GTDB lineage: Bacteria > Actinomycetota > Actinomycetes > Propionibacteriales > Propionibacteriaceae > Propionibacterium > Propionibacterium cyclohexanicum. The sequence continues at coordinate 21,845 of NZ_FOGZ01000032.1, read as the reverse complement.
GCACCGACGCGCCGCGCCCTCCCACCACGGCTGCTGCGTCGCCTACACCCTCATCTGGGAAGAGCCCCTTATTGGGGCGAGCAGTGCGCAGTCATGTCCTAGAGGTGGGCCTTTTCCAACGATTGGATTCAATATGTCCATTGATCCCACTGAAATCGACCTGAAAGCCGATCACCCCTCCAGACCCCGGCGACGGACGATCGTCAAAGGGGCTGCCTGGTCGATCCCCGTCATCAGCTTTGCGGTGGCGGCTCCCCTGGCCGCAGCATCCGAGCCGCAGACCTGCGATCCGACGAAGCAGCCCACCGTGAGCCCGATCGGCTATGTGATCGCCGGCCCGGGAATTCTTCCCGAGGAACGCGATCTCACAGGCTGGACGAACACTCCCAGCGCCCCTGGCCCTGCCGCAACGCAGGAATTCCATTCCTGGGGCCTTGCTCAGCCCGGCTTCCTCTCCGAGGGTGACACGAGCACCCAGAACCTTTCGGACCCCAACACCACGGTCACGGTCACTTATCGGTTCACGGCTCAGAAGGGCGGCGTCTACGACCTCTCTGCCACGGTGAAGGGTGCCTTCGGCGGGTCTGGCGACCAATCGGCACGCCAGACCCTCATCATCACGGCCAACGGTGCCGGTGCCGATCTCGCGCACAAGTACACGGTCGGGGGCAGAGCCGGCTCCTGGTGGGCCAACGGCAGCGATCCCAACGACCTCTCCTCGGCGTCCGATTCCACGCTGAAGGCGGCCGGATACACGCTCCTTGGCAACGAAGGAAGCGCGGAGTTCTCCGGCGGGTTCACAGCAACGAGCGCCGGGACGGTCACGGTGACGTACGCCTTCTCGCTGCCGCCCCGCATGCTCCAGTTCAACACGCCAAGCAACGACAACGATGACCTCTGGGTTTCCCAGCCCAGCGCCCTCATCACCGGCTGCGCTGCCGCCTGAATCCGGGTGCAGCCCTCGCACGGGCACTTCAACAACTCGTCGCTGGGATGCCCGTGCACCTGCCGGATGAGGCACCCCGCGGTGCCCGATCCGGCTGCCCACATCATCGCCTGTCTGCCGGGCACCCTCTCCCGAGTCCGGCGAGGCGATGCCCGCCTGGGGCGCGCCGACTACGCTGAGGGCACACTGACGACAAGATCCGCATGGTCTCGCGTGGGGCATGCCGGATCGTCTGGGAGACGACATGACTCTCATCACCCCCGTGGAGCTGGCGGGAATGCTTGCCTCCGCCACTCCACCTGCTGTGCTCGACGTGCGATGGAGCGGGCCGGCGGCGCCCGGTGGGGGGCGCGAGGACTTCGAGGCCGGCCACGTGCCCGGTTCGCAGTGGATCAGCGCCGACGACGAGCTCTCGGATCGCTCCAAGCCCGGCGGGCGCCATCCGCTGCCGAGCCGCGAGTCCTTCCAGACCGTCCTGCGGGAGCACGGTGTGCGCCGTGACCGGCCGGTCGTCGTCCTCGACGCCCGCGACTCCCAGGCAGCGGGCCGGCTGTGGTGGATGCTGACCGACGCCGGATTGACCGATGTGCACGTCCTTGATGGCGGCTTCGCGGCCTGGCAGGCGGCCGGGCTGCCGGTGCAGGCCGGCCCCGCCGAGCCGGTGGCACCAGGTGACGTCGTCGTGGGGCCGCCCAGCCTGCCCACCGCTGACGCCGACGAGGTTGCCAGGGCCAGTCGCAACATCTGGGACGTGCGGGCACCCGAACGGTTCCGCGGAGACAGGGAGCCGATCGATCCGAGAGCTGGTCATATCCCAGGTGCTCGCAATCTGCCCGAGCAGGACAATCATCGTCGCGACGGGCGCTTCAAGTCGGTTGAGGAGCTGCAGCGCAACCTCGCGCAGGTGCGCCCCGGTGACATCGTCTACTGCGGCTCGGGCATCACCGCCGCGCAGACCCTGCTGGCCCTGCACATCGCCGGCATCGACGGCGTGCGGCTCTACCCGGGCTCCTGGAGCGATTGGTCCGGCGACCCGGCGCGTCCGGTTGCGCTGGGCTGACCAGCGATCTGGCTCAGGACGATCTGGCTCAGGACATGCCGAGCGCCCGAGCCACCGCGGCTGCCAGCGCACCGACGAACACGACGAGAATGTAGGGGGCCCGCAGAGCCAGGGCGAGGGCCGCAGCCACCAGCGCGCAAAGCCGGGCATCGAGATGGAGGGTGGTGCCCGTGCTGAGCGTATTGAGCACGGTGAGGGAGGCCAGCAGGCCGATCGTCATGGCGCGGGCGAGCGCCAGCACCGGCGGGCGGTCGAGCAATGACTGCGGCAGGAGATAGCCACCCAGCTTCAGCGCAGCAGCACTGGCCGCGGCGAGCAGCAACCACGCGGTGAGGCTCATGAGGCCACCGCGCCTCGTCGTCCGCGAAGACACCACACGAGGGTCGTCGCCAGCGCTGCCACCAGGACCGGGATGCCCGCCGGCAGCAGCGGAACGGCGACAGTCGTGACGAGCGCCGCCACGACGGCGATGGCGATGGGGTCTCGGCCCGTCAGGCGTGGCCACAGAAGGCCCAGGAACGCGGCGACGGCCGCCCCGTCAAGCCCCCATCGGCGCGGATCCCCCATCGCATTGCCGGCCAGTGCCCCGGCGAGGGTGAACAGATTCCACAGCACGAACACGCCGATACCCGTGGTCCAGAAGCCGCGCACCTGCTCGTCGTGCTCATCCTGGCTCATCGCCACGGCCGTGCTTTCGTCGATCGTGAGGTGGGCCATCGGCACCACGAGGGCAGATCGCGGGCGGATGAGTGCCTTCAGCTGCGCGCCATAGACGAGATTTCGCAGACCCAGCAAGGTGGCCGCCGCCCAGGCTGCCGCGCCGCTGCCGCCTGCGGCGACCACACCGATGAAGGCGAACTGCGAGCCGCCGGTGAACATGAGGAGGCTCAGCGCGCAGCTCTGCCACACGCTGAGCCCGGCGGCCACTCCCAGCGCGCCGACCGAGATGCCATAGATGCCCACTGCCACTGCCACGGCGCTTCCGGTCCGGATGGCGGGAGTGGGGTGTGGCAGGCGGATGTGGCGCACGTGAGCATGCTAACCGGCCTCGGGGAGCGCGGTGGCGGCTTCTGCCGGCGCTGGGGCCGGTGCCGCCGAGCGAGGCTGCGATACCCGCGCTGTGGCGGCGGGCGGGTGCAGCGTTCTCAGGCGCCGGGGCCGAGGATCTCCTCGAGCGCCTGCTCGAGCGCTTGGCGGGTCTGGCGCAGATAGCGCAGCACCGTGCCGCGTTCGCCCTCGCTCAGCCGCCGGAGCGGTCCGACTCGGGCCGCCTGGATCTGCCCTACGGTGCGCAATGCGGCGAGACGGGTCTCGGGCAGCACCTTGATCCGCCAGGAGCGCCTGTCAGTCGGGTTGGGCACGCGCTCGATGTGGCCGGCCTTCACGAGCCGGTCGAGGAGCTTGGTCGTCGAGGCGGTGGTGATGCCCAAGTGGTGGGCCAGCGAACTCGGGGACACCTCGAGCCCCAGATTCTCCTGGACGAGCAGGAAGTGGATGGCGTGCATATCGGTGCGACCCAGGGCCATATAGCGCTGGGACGCCGCCGCGATGCGCCGCTCGGTCTGCTGCAAGGCTGCGCTGGCCGCCATGATGGCATCGACCTGGGCCATTTCCTCGGGGTCAAGGGCGTCATGGGCGATGAGCTCTGCCTGCGGGTCGTTGGCGCGCACGGAGAACTCATGCCGGTCCTGGTAGTCGCTCATGGACCTCCGTTCGCTGCGGGCATGGTGACTGTGCAGCAGGTACGTGGGACAGCCAGTGCCGAGTGTAGTAGCCTCCCGCTAGTAGCTAGCTAAGCTAGATATGTCGGCTCGGGCAGCACCGGTTCCCCCACTCCTGGAGGTCGAGATGGCGTCACATCCTCATTCCGAGAAGCAGGCCCGGCCCAATACCCCGGGCCATCGTCCGTCGCGGTGGCTGACCACCTTCGTGCCGATCCTCATCGTCGTGGCGTGGTTCGTCGCCGCCGGCATCGGCGGGCCCTACTTCGGCAAGGTGGACGAGGTGTCCAGCAATGACCAGACCAGCTACCTGCCGGCCAGCGCTGAGTCCACTCAGGTGCAAAAGCGGCTCGGCGGTTTCACTGACTCGGACACGGTCCCGGCCGTCGTCGTCGTGACTCGCGCGGACGGCACGGTGCTCGACAAGGGGCTGCTGGCCAGGGCCGGCAGCGCGCTGGAGCAGGCAGTGGGGCAGATCCCCGGCGAGGCAAGTGCGTCACCGCTCGTTGCCTCCCAGGACGGCAAGGCCGCCGAGGCCTTCCTGGAGATCCCCCAGGGCGACGACATCGGTGCGGCAGTGGACGCCCTGCGCTCCCAGTTGCGCAATGACCTCTCCGGGGAGCTGACCGTGCACGTGACCGGCCCGGCCGGATTCACCGCCGATCTGCTGGAGGCCTTCTCCGGGATCGATGGCATCCTGCTCATTGCGGCGCTCGGCGCCGTACTCGTCATCCTGGTGCTCGTCTACCGATCCGTGCTACTGCCCGCATTGGTCCTCGTGACGAGCGTCTTCGCGCTGTGCGTGGCGCTGCTGAGCGTGTGGTGGCTCGCCAAGGCCGGAGTCCTCCTGCTCACCGGGCAGACCCAGGGGATCTTGTTCATCCTCGTCATCGGAGCCGCCACCGACTACTCGCTGCTCTATACCGCCCGTTACCGCGAGGAGCTGGCTCGCACCGCCAGCCGCTGGCGGGCGACCACCGTCGCCCTGCGCCAATCACTCGAACCGATCGCTGCCGCAGCTGGCACGGTGATCGCCGGCCTGCTCTGCCTGCTCGCCAGCGACCTGAACTCGAACAGCTCGCTGGGGCCGGTGGCCGCCATCGGCATCGTCTTCGCCTTCCTCGCGGCACTCACACTGCTGCCGAGCCTGCTGCTCATCGCCGGGCCTGCTGCCTTCTGGCCTCGCCACCTGGACGCGCCACAGGGCAGCTCCGCGGGACTCTACGGCCGGGTCGGACAACTCGTTGCGCGCCGGGCTCGCCCGATCTGGATCGGCGTTGTCATCGTTCTCGTCGCCGCTGCCGCCTGCGCCACCCAGTTCCGGGCCAGCGGCGTTCCGCAGAGCGCCCTCGTGCTCGGCTCCTCCGACGCACGCGCCGGGCAGCAGGTGCTCAGCGAGCACTTCGAGGGTGGCGACGGCAGTCCTGCCTTCATCATCACGCCCGCCGCGACGATGGTCGAGGTCGGCACCATCGTGCGCGAGCACCCGGGCGTCGCGGCGGTGACGGTCACCGCCGCCGAGGCACCCACGGGTTCGGCGAAACTCACTGCCCAAGGGGTCGAGTCGGCCATCCCCGGTAGCCCGGCACCTGAGCCGACGATCTCGGACGGCTCAGTGCTCATCCAGGCCACCCTCGACCAGCCGGCCGACTCGGCTGCTGCCGAACAGACCGTGCGTCAGCTGCGTACCGCGCTGGGCTCGAAGGCCCTGGTCGGTGGGGTCACCGCGACAGACATCGACACGAATGACGCGGCGATCCACGACCGCAATCTCATCATTCCGCTCATCCTCGTCGTCGTGACGCTCATCCTCATGGCCCTGCTGCGATCGATCGTGGCGGCCGTCCTGCTGCTGTCCACCACGGTGCTGTCCTTCTTCGCCACTATGGGAGTCTCGGCACTGGTCTTCAACCACGTCCTGCACTTCCCCGGGTCCGATCCGACCGTGCCGCTGTACGGCTTCGTCTTCCTCGTCGCCCTTGGCGTGGACTACAACATCTTCCTCATGAGCCGGGTGCGTGAGGAGTCCGGCCAGAGCGGCACCCGCGAGGGCATCCTCGCCGGCCTCGCGAGCACGGGAGCGGTGATCACCTCGGCGGGCATCGTGCTTGCCGCGACCTTCGCGGCACTGGCCATCCTGCCGATCCTCTTCCTCGCCCAGCTCGCCTTCATCGTTGCCTTCGGGGTGCTGCTCGACACGATCGTCGTACGCACCCTGCTCGTGCCGGCGCTGTCCTACGAGTTGGCGGGGGTGCTGTGGTGGCCAAGCCACCATGGCCGCGGCCTGGGCGGGGGTGCTCGGCGCACGGACGCCAGTGCGCCCGGTGGGCCGGCACTCAGCGCTCGACGAGCTTCCTGAGCCGGGCCTTGCTGCGATTCTCCTTGACGATCCAGTCGAGGTCCGGGTCGCCCCCCATGGCCAGGAAGTCGTCCAGCTGGCTCGGGTCGGCGACCAGCGCGACGCTCCAGGCGTAGCCCAGGGCCTTGCGCAGCACCCTGGCTTCGGGGCTCTTGCGCTGGGCCGGATCGATGTCGAGCAGGGCTTCGGTGGCCTCGCGGCAACAGTGCACGGCGAGCCGGGCCATCGGCTCGGTGCCCAGCAAGCGTGGTTCGCAGATGGTGGCCACCGCCGCACGCACCACCAAGGGGTTGGGATGGTGCCACCAGGCGCGCAGCATCTCGGGTAGCGCGGCGGGTTCGGCATCGCCGATCCATTGGCCGGCCATTGCGACGGCCTCACGCACCCGCCACGACCCATCGGCGGCGAAATGGGTGAGGTCGAGCTGGGCCTTCACCTGCACCGATGCCGATCCGGCTTCGAGGAATTCCTTGGCGAGATGCGCGACCCCGCAGCAACGCAGGTATTCCGATTCCTCACCGCGCAGCCGGCGCGCCATCCCGGTGTCGAGCTGCTGCGCGGCAACAGTCAGCAGTTCCAGATTGGCGCGAGGCCCGGGCAGCCCAGAGTGCTCCTCCAGAAATGCGCAGATGGACGGGTAATCGCTGTGCGCGAGGGTTTCTGCGGCACCTCCGGGGACACCCACCCGGCCAACCTACCATCCGCCCGCCGACCGGCGCGAGCTTACTACCCACCGCCTGTCGGCGAGAGGCTGGTCCGCTCAGTGCCGCGTCGCCGTCGTCTTCGACAGGCTCACCCAGATGATCTGGTGGGCGGGGCGGCGCTTGATCTCGTGAAGGGCGTGCGCATCGCCCATCCGGTCGCCCGCCGAGGAAGCGGCGGGCTGGCGGGTCGCCATGATCTCGTGTGCCCGATTAGGGGCGCGGCCCTCGGCGTCGAGCGGGCGGCCGGTGCACAGGACGAGGATGGCCACGACAGCAGTGGTGACGAGCACGGCTTGGCCAGCCCCGCCTTCGGTGCGCTGCCACATGGCGCCGGTGGTGATGGCGACCATCGTCATGACGGCCGGGCGCCACAGCCTGATAAGCCGATGGGTGAGCGGATGGGAGCTGTGGTCCGCGATCTGGTGGAGCCGGCGGCTCAGATGTCCGTCGCCAGTTGCCCGCTCGATCATGGTGTTTCCTTCCCCCTACGACATACCGGCAGTTGCGGGTGCGCAACAGCTGCCGTCGACATGTCCGGGGAAGGTGGACACGTGCCTGGCCTGCACCAACGCTAACACCGCCATTCGCGAGACGTCGGTATTTGCGCTGCGGCATGGCCGATCGCCGCACGGACCTGGCCCAGCGGCGGGTGCGGCAGGCGGTGCGACAGCCGTAGCCTTGGGCCATGGCTGTCCCACTGCCCGGCGCGAGGTTCGTCGCCCATGCCTGACGAGAAACTCCGCCGCCGCGAACTGGTGATGCTATCCGGTTCGCTGGCTGCCTCGATTGTCTTCGGCGCGCTGGGTGTCGTCTGGGGAATCGCTGCCAGTTCGAGTGTCATCCTCTTCGACGGTGTGTACTCGCTGTTCGGTACCACGCTGACGGGCGTGTCGATCCTCGCCGGGCATGCCGCCGGGCGCGCACCGACGAAGGATTTCCCCTACGGCCTGGCGGTCATGGTGCCAATTGCCGTCCTCATCCAGGGCGCCGGGCTCCTGGGTGCTCTGGTCTACGCCGCCACGGATGCGGTCTCCACGCTGGTCGATGGGGGCTCCGAGGTGAGCGCCCTGGGTATCGGCCTGTACGGCGTGGTGACGCTCCTCGGTGCGATGGCTGTCACCTGGTGGCTGTCGCGCAGCGCCGCAATCTCTGATCTGGTGGGTGCCGAGGCCCAGCAGTGGCGGGCGTCCACCGTGCTGTCCGCCGCGATCGTCGCGGGCTCGGCTGCGGCGCTGCTCTTGACCTGGTGGGGTGTGCACACCGCGGCGCGCTATGTCGATCCCGTCCTCGTGCTGCTCATCGTCGTGCTCCTCGTGAAAGTGCCGCTCGTCATGGTGCGCAATGCCTTGCGCGAGATCCTGGAAGGTGCCCCGCCCGCTGCGCTGAGAGCGACCATCGACGAGACGATCCGCGCTGCGCGCCAGCGCTTCGATCTGCCCGAGCCCACCGTGCGCGCCACGAAGACCGGAGGGCGCGTCTATCTCGATGTCGTCTTCGTGGTCGGCCACGGCATCTGGGACATCGACGGCGAGGACGAGGTGCGCCGTGCCATCATCGAGCAGTTCCGCGACGACCGCTACGAGCTGTGGGCCAACATCGAGCTCACCACCGATGCGGACATTGCCCAGTGAGCAGCCGACCGAGCCCGGCGGCTACCCGCTGCGGGCCCGGCGGGTCAGGCGGGCCGGCGTGCGCAATCCTCGCGCAGGGCCTGCAGCTCCTCGGGGCTCAGGGCCCGGTCACGCCGCGCCGCCTCGGCCCGGACCCGGGCGGTCATGGTGAGGAGCTCGTCACCGGCTTCGGGCACGATCGCGGCCACGGCGGCACGTCCGCTGTTGCGCCCGATCCGCAAGGAGCGTTTCGCGCCGACCAGCTCGGGTGGATAGGGCTCGTAGTTCGCCGGGTCTGCTGCCAGACCAGCCACGTGGAGGCCCGACTCCGCAGTGAAGATCCCCGAACCGATCACCGGGTCCTGCGCGCCGATCGGGCGGGACACCCAGCCGGAGAGCATCTCGGCCGTCTGGCGGGCAGCCAGCAGGTCATAGTGGCAGCCGGCACGCAGACTGAGCCAGGCCGCCACCTCCTCCAGACGCGAGATCCCGGCACGCTCGCCCAGCCCGAGCACGCTGACGTCCGCCCAGTCCGCTCCGGCTTCGAGTGCAGCGACCGCACCGGCAGTCGCCATCCCGAAATCGTTGTGCACATGGACGCCGAGCTGTGCGCCGAAGTGCGCTTTCACACTGCGCACCAGCTGGGCCAGCTGGGCGGGCGAGCAGATTCCCACGGTGTCGGGGATGCGCAGCCGGTCAGCACCGGCGACCTGCGCGCATGCGGAAACCTCGGCGAGGAAGCCGGGGTCGGCGCGGGTGGCGTCCTCCAGGCCGATGGAGACGTAGCCCACCCCCGCCTCGCGCGCGACACCCACCAGCCTGCCGATCTGGTCCAGCGCCCAGCTGCGATCCTTGTGCAGACGGGTGGCGAGATGCCGGTCGGAGATCGGCAGGGCAAAGGAGACGACCTCGGGGCCGAGCGCTGCTGCAGTCCGGATGTCCTGGGCCCTGGCCCGGCACCAGATGGCCCGGCGAGCCCCTGGGGCGGTGCGCGCGGCGATGGCCATGAGCTCTGCGAGCGGCTCGCTGCCATAGGCGAGTTCGGTCACCGCGTGGCCAAGCTCGATCTCCTCGACCCCGATGCGCCCCAGGCCCGCGATGACGGCTGCCTTCTGGTCACAGGAGAGATAGGGAACGACGGCCTGCGAGCCCTCGCGCAGAGTGCTGTCGATGAGTCGGGCATGCATTGCCGGCCTCCTTGGTGTGCGAGTAGTGGGGCAGCAGCAGGGTGGTGGGCCACCCGATCAGCCGCAGCCGGTCCCTGGCCCGGAGCAGGAGGTGGCGCAGTCGCGCGGAGGCAGTGCCCGGCGCGGCACCCTGCCGGCGTAGATATCGGTGAGGGCCTCGCTGATCAGCCCGTCCGATTCGTAGACGTCGACCCCCGAGGCGCGCAGCACCATCCGGGGCGACTCCCCGAGCTGGTAGCAGACCAGTGCCCGGCAATCCTTCAGCAAGCCGGCGAGCAGTGCCCAGCGCCTGCCCCCGCCGCCCGCTGGAGGAGTCGTGCGCCGTTCCACGAAGCGTGGGGTGACCCGTCCCCCGATATTGGCATTCTCGTAGATGTCCACGAAATCGGCTCCGCCCAGGTGCTGGTTCACCAAGAAGCCCTCCTGGGTGCACACCGCAATGTGCGGGCGCGGCGATGGGGGCTTCCGGGCAGCCAGCAACCGATCCATGGCGGTCTGGTCGTTCTCGTCGTCCAGCAAGCCCACCGCATCGGCCCGGCAGCGCTGGCAGTGGGTCATCTGGGGAAGATACTGCTCGGCATCGCGTCGTGCCCGGGCGATCTGCTCGGGACTCGGTGCGAGCAGTTCACCGAAGGGCGTGCCGTCCACCGGGTAGAGCGGCAGATTGTTCATGATGTCCACGCCGAGTTCCCTGGCGAGCTTCGCCACCTCGGCTATGCCGTCGAGGGTCACGCCGGGCACGAGGATGGTGTTGATCTTGACGGTGACACCGCGGGCCTTCAGCCCCTTGATCGACTCGATCTGGCGTGAGAGGAGCAATTCGCCTGCCTCACGTCCCCGGTAGACTTGGCGCCCGTCGCGCACCCAGCGGTAGATCTTGGCGGCGACATCGGGATCGACGGTCGACATCGTCACCGTGATGTGGCTGATGTCCAGCTGCGCCACTTCGTCGAGGTGGTGGGCCAGCTCCAGGCCATTGCTCGAGGTGCACAGCAGGAGATCGGGATGCCGCTGCCTGACCAGTTCGAAGGTCCGCAGGGTCTTGTCGGCGTTCGCGAAGGGATCGCCGGGACCTGCGATGCCCACGACCGCAAGGTTCGGATAGTCGGCCCGGACGGTGTCCACGTAGTCCGCCGCCTGTTCGGGAGTGAGGACGACCGAGGACACCCCAGGGCGCGATTCCGAGAAGCAGTCGAACTTGCGGTTGCAGTAGTTGCACTGCACATTGCACCGCGGGGCGACCGGAAGATGCACTCGCGAGGTTCGCATCCGGGCGGCTTCGTCGAAACAGGGGTGATCTGAGAAGAGCTTCCTCGTGGGAGTCACAGGAGCAAGGTCCGTAGCAACATCAGTCATGGTCGGTTCCTCACATATATGCGTAGCCGATGGGGGATTCGTCTTGGCGAGCGGCGATGAGGGCGTTGATCACCCGGTCGAAGAGCTCCTGGGTGCCGCGGTAGCCCAGATGCTTGACGCGCTGGCCGCCCACCCGGTCGTGGATGGGCAGCCCGACGCGTACCAGCGGGATACCGAGATCGCGTGCCGTGGTGTAGCCCTTGGAGTGGCCGATCATGATGTCGGGGCGCAGCTCGTTGGCGCGGGCAGTGATCTCCTCGAAGTCGCCGTCGTCCAGCACCTCGACCTTCCCGTCGAGTTCGGGGTTGAGCCTGCCGATCTCCCGGGCGAGATGTCCGGAGCGTCCACCGGTGGCGATGAGCACCGGGGTGATGCCGATCTCTGCGCAGAAGCTGGCCAGCCCGGTGACGAGGTCCTCGTCGCCGAAGACGATGGCCTTGCGGTCCATCGCATACTTGTGGCCGTCGATGTAGGCGTCGACGAGGCGTCCGCGTTCCTTGACCAGCCACTCGGGCATCGGCCTGCCCGACAGCTGGCCCAGCAACTCGGTGAACATGTCGGTGAGCCGGATCCCGATCGGCATCGCAAGCATGTGGTGGGGCACCTGAAAGGTCTCGTGCAGCAGCTCGCCGGCCAGCTGGACGCCCGGGGTGACCAGGCCGCCGAGGGTGATCGAGGCCTTCGCGTGGCCAGCAGCCCGCACCTGGTCAGCTGTCGTTCCGCCGGCCGGCAGCTTCTCGTAGCGGGCAACCGTCACCCCGTCGAGACGCTCGGAGTAGTCGGGCATGAGATTGCAGCCGAGCCCATAGGCGGACACGAGCTCCTTGAGATGGCGCAGGTCGGCTGCCGAGCAGATGCCAGGGAAGAGGTTGACGTCCGAGCCGGTCTCGCCGGGCTCGGCCAGCGACCGGACGACCTCCCGGACAGCCGCGTGATAGCCGTCGGCATGGGTGCCCGAGTAGGAGGGCGTGTGGGCGAAGACGAGCTCGGGAGTGTCCACGCCGGTCTTCGCCGTCATGCCTTCCACGGGGTCCTTGAGCCGGGTGATCATCGCCGCGACGTCCTCGCCGATCGTCTCGGTGAGGCAGGTGGAGGCGATCCCGATCATGAAGGGCTTGTAGACGCGGGTGACGTTGGCCACCCCGGTGCGCAGATTCGACTCGCCGCCGAAGATCGTAGCCGACTCCCCGACGCTGGAGGACGCGATGTCCATCGGCTCGGCGAAGTGGCTGATGAGATAGCGGCGGATATAGGTGGAGCATCCCTGGGAGCCGTGCAGGAAGGGCACCACGCCCTCGAATCCCGTATAGGCCAAGCAGGCCCCCAGCGGCATGCACATCCGGCAGGCGTTGGTGGTGGCCACCTTCGCCCGCTGCCGGGCGGGCGTCTTGTCCTGGTCGGCGAGCGGGGCACGTGCCTGGTCGGTCGACATCTCAGACCTCCTCGGAGAGCTTGCTGATGGCGTGACGCGGTGCGAACTGCCAGACCGGGCTGCACACCGAACCGTGCACCTCCCGGGCGAAGTTCGCCATGCCGACGAATCCCTCGAGCGGCAGCTTCCGCTCGTGGTTGTGATCGCAGAAGGCCACCCCGAGCTTGTAGGCGAGGGGGCGTTCCTTGACACCGCCGATGAACAGATCTGCCTTGCCCTCCGAGAGGAAGGACGACAGCTCGGCAGGATTCGAGTCGTCGACGATGATCGTGCCCGGATCGCACAGATCGGACAGGTAGGCGTAGTCCTCCTTGGTGCCCGTCTGGCTGCCCACGAGCACTGTCTTCATGCCGATGAGACGCAGGGCCTTCACCAGCGAGATCGCCTTGAAGGAGCCCCCGACGTAGATCGCGGCGCGCTTGCCCTCCAGGTCCTGGCGGCACTGTGAGACGACCGGCAGGGTCTTGGCGATCTCCTCGGCCACCAGCTCGCGGGTGCGGGCCAGGATCTGGGGATCCTTGAAGTGCTCGGCGATGGCGTACAGCGCGCCCGCCATGTCGTCCAGGCCGAAGAAGGAGACCCGCTTGAAGGGGATGCCGTACTTCTCCTGCATCTGCATGGCGAGCTTGGTCGTCGACCCCGAACACTGGACGAGGTTGAGGCCGGCGCCGTGGGCGCGGCGGATGTCGTCCACGCGTCCGTCACCGGTGAGCTGGGCAACCACCTCGACGCCCATCCGCTTGAGATAGTCGCGGATGATCCAGATCTCCCCGGCGAGGTTGAAGTCGCCGAGGATGTTCACCGAGTGCTGGGGGATGCCTGCCGTGTCGCCGGTGCCGATGAGCGCCATGAGCGCCTCGCACGCCGCGTCATAACCCTGGCGCTTGGAGCCCTGGAAGCCTTCGGACTGGACGGGGATGCACGGGATGCCGGTCTTCGCGGAGACCTTCTTGCAGATCGCCGGCACATCGTCTCCGATCACGCCGACGATGCAGGTTCCGTAGACGAACGCCGCCTTCGGATGATGCTTGCCGATGAGCTCCATGAGGGAGTCCTCGAGCTGGCGCTCACCGCCGAACACGACATGGCGTTCTCTGAGGTCGGTCGAGAAGCTCAGTCTGTGCAGCTCGGGGCCACTGGACAACGCCCCTCTCACGTCCCAGGTGTAGACGGCGCATCCGATGGGACCGTGCACCAGGTGCACCGCGTCGGCGATCGGATAGAGCACCACCCGGGAGCCGCAGAAGGTGCATGCCCGCTGGCTCACCGAACCGGCCACCGACTGCCTGTCGCAGTCGATGTCCGGTGTCGCGGATCCGCTGCGGGTGACCTGTCGTGCCCGGCCGGCGAGTACCTCGGTCATCTCACAACACCAGCTCGAACTGCCACTCGGTGGAATCGCGGTCCCGACGATCCAGCAGGGCGTCGGACATCTTCGAGATGAGCTGGATCGCGCCTGCGTAGCCGAGGCTCGGGATCAGGGCATGACCGAAACGGTCGAGGATCGGCCAGCCGAAGCGCACGAAGGGGATGTCCTCCGCGCGGGCGATGTATTTGCCATAGCTCGTACCGACGAGGAGGTCCACTGGCTGGTTCTTGATGAGCTGGTGCAGCAGGAAGAGATCTTGTTCGCCCTCGATGTTCGTCTGATCTGCCTTGTCGCCAAGGATCTCGGTGGCCTTGCGGCCGAATGCCTTGCCCGGCGTCCCGGTGAGGATGTGCACCGGGATCATGCCCAGGTCCCGGCAGAATTCGGTGAGGCTGAGCACATGGTCCGGATCGCCGAAGATGGCGACCTTCTTGTTGTAGAAGTGCTGTTGCACATCGCACATCAGGTCGACGAGCTGACCGCGCTGCGTGGTGATCTCGTCGGGGATGGCCGCGCCGAGCGCGTTGAGGGCGCCGATGAAGCGATCCGTGGCGGCGATCCCGACCGGCAGGTCGAGGACTTCGTGCGGTACGCCGGCGATCTTGTCGAGCTGCAGGGCTGCCTCGGCCGAGGCGAACGGGCCGAGGGCGAGCGTCTTGACGCCGCGTCCGAGATTGCGCAGTTCATCGACCGTCACTCCGCCGTCCGGATACATCTGGAAGCTGCCGGTCTGGGGAGCGTCCAGGACTCCGGCGGTGTCGGGGAACATCGTCACCGTGAAGCCCACCGACTCGGCCAGCCGGCGGATCTCGCGCATGTCGGCCGGATCCACGAAACCGGGCACGATGTTCAGCTGGGGCGCGCTGGCCTCGGAGCTGTCCTCGATGCGCGTGGCGAAGTACTTCACCATCGACACGCACATATTGGAGAAGCCGGTCACATGCGAGCCGTCATAGCTGGGGGTGTTCGCATGGATGACGAACTTCCCCTCGGGGATGATCCCCGAGCTCTCCGCCTCGCCGATGATCTGGGGGATGTCGTCGCCGATGGTCTCCGACAGGCAGGTGGTGTTCACCGCGATGACATCGGGGTCGTAGGCGGCGAAGGCAGTGCGCAGACCCTGCAAGAGATTGGGCTGCCCGCCGAAGACGGACGCCCCCTCGGTGAACGAGCTCGTCGCGGCCATGAACGGTTCCTTGAAATGCCGCGTGAGGTGGCTGCGGTGATAGGAACAGCAGCCCTGTGAGCCGTGGCTGTAGGGCAGGCAGTTGTGGATGCCGCTTGCCGCGTACATGGCGCCGATCGGCTGGCAGGTCTTTGCGGGGTTGATCCGCAGGGCGCTGCGCTGCGAGACCTTGGTGGGTGTTTGCGAAAGCATGTCTGTCTCCTCGATCCGGGCCCTCAGGCGCTCTGCTTTTCCCAGGGTGTCGGGATGAACCCCCACACCGGGCTGTTCACCATGCGATCGATCTCCTGGTAGAAATTGACCGCGCCGCGAAAGCCTGCATAGGGGCCGCCGTAGTCGTAGTTGTGGAGCTGCTTGCAGGGGATGCCCATCTTCTCTACGACGTACTTGTCCTTGATGCCCGAGCAGACCAGGGCGGGATGGTAGGTCTCGATGAGCTGTTCGAGTTCGTGGTGGGAGATGTCGTCGACCACCATCGCGCCCTTCGCCATCTCGGGCATCATGCCCTTGTAGTCGGCTATGTCCACCGAGGCCTTGAGCCTCTCGAGCTCCTCGGGGCTCTTGCGTGCCCGGTAGTGCTCGGGATCGGCCTCGACGGTCAGCTCCTCGATGTTGCGCGAGTCGGCGTCGACCTTGATGGTGCTCGCCACCTGGTAGCCCTCGTAGTCGTCGCGGTGGGCGAACTCATATCCGGCGGTCACCACCGGCATGCCCATGTCACGGAAGAGCGACTGGTAGTGGTGGGATCGCGAGCCGCCGACGAACAGCATGACGGGGCGCCCCTCGACCCTGGCGCGCACCGCCTGGCGCACCGGCTCGACCTTGGCCAGCTCCTCGGCGATGACGATCTCCACGCGCGCGGTGAGCTCGTCGTCGCCGAAGTAGCGGGCGATCTTCCGCAGCGTCTTCGCGGTGGCCTCGGCCCCGATGAAATTCACCTTGAGCCAGGGAATGCCGTACTTGGTCTCCATCATGGTGGCCATGTAGTTGATGGAGCGATGGCACTGGATGAGGTTGAGGTTGGCATCCTGGGAGTGCGCGAGCTCGGCGAGCTGGGCGTTGCCGGAGAAGGTGGCCACCAGCTGGATACCGCAGGCGTTGAGGAGACGTTCGATCTCGAACGCGTCACCGCCGATGTTGTACTCGCCCAGCATGTTCACGCGGAAGGGGTTGGTCTTGGCCTCGGCGGGCAGCTCTTCGGTGCCCACGACATTCTTGAACAGGCCGTTGTTGGCGATGTGGTGGCCGGCCGACTGGCTGACGCCCTTGTAGCCCTCGCAGGAGAAGGCGAAGACCGGGATCTTGAGCTCCTTGCGGGCCTCTCTTGCCACGGCGTGGACGTCGTCGCCGATGAGCCCGACCGGGCAGGTGGAGAAGATGTCGATCGCCTTGGGGTGGAAGATCTCGTAGGCCTCGCGAACCGCCTGAGCGAGCTTCTTCTCACCTCCGAAGACGATCTCGTTGGTGGTCATGTCGGTGCTGAAGCAGTACTTGAGGAAGTCCTGCTCGCTCTCGGGCACGTCGGCCTGGTTGCGGCGGGTCATCCAGGCGTAATAGGAGCATCCGATTGGCCCGTGCACGATGTGGATGACATCGGTGATGGGGCCGAGCACCACGCCCTTGCAGCCTGCATAGCAGCAGCCGCGCGTAGTGATGATTCCCGGGGTCGAGCGCACATTGGCCTCGATCGGGGGGATCTCGTCCGGATCGTTGACCGTGATGTGCTTGGCCCGCTTGCGCTTCACCTTCACCGGGTAGGGCTTCACGAGGTCTTCCACGAGGTCCGTGGCGACGGGTGCCTGCTGGGGCAGGGGCACTGCGGTCTCGGGTGTGACCAGGTCGAGTGCTGCCACGGCGGCAAGATCGACGGTGGCGAGTGCCTCGGCCGGTGGGGCCGGCAGGGTCTGTGGCTTCTTCATAGCGGCTCTCCCTCGGATGGATCGGTTATCAGGCGGCGTCGAGCAGACCGTGCTCGAGGAGCAGGCCTTCGAGGGTCTCCTGCGTCATGGGCTTGGGGATGACGAACTTGTCGTTCTCTTCGATCGCATGGGCGAGCGTGCGGTACTCGTCGGCCTGGTGGCAGGTGGGGTCCCAGTCGATGACCGTCTTCTTCTTGATCTCGGCGCGCTGGACGTCGTTGTCGCGGGGCACCAGATGGATCATCCGGGTGCCGAGCTCTTCGGCGAAGTGCTCGATGAGCTCTCGCTCGTTGTCGACATTGCGGCTGTTGCAGATGATCCCGCCCAGCCGGACGGTGCCGGTCATGGCGAACTTCTTGATGCCCTTGCAGATGTTGTTCGCGGCGTACATGGCCATCATCTCGCCGGACGCGACGATGTAGATCTCCTCGGCCTTGCCCTCGCGGATCGGCATCGCGAAGCCGCCGCACACCACGTCGCCGAGCACGTCGTAGAACACGTAGTCCAGATCGGCGTCATAGGCGCCCAGGCGCTCCAGCAGGTTGATCGAGGTGATGATGCCACGGCCGGCGCAGCCGACGCCGGGTTCCGGGCCGCCGGACTCCACGCACATCGAGTCGCGGAAACCGGGTGCGCGCACATCCTCCAGCTCGACGTCCTCGCCCTCGGTGCGCAGCGTGTCCAGCACCGAGCGCTGGGCCAGGCCGCCCAGCAGCAGACGGGTCGAGTCGGCCTTGGGGTCGCAGCCGACGACCATCACCTTGCGGCCCATCTCGGTGAGAGCTGCCACAGTGTTCTGTGTGGTGGTCGACTTGCCGATGCCACCCTTGCCGTAAATAGCTACCTTGCGCATGATGAGCAACCTTCCGAAGCGGATTGAGACGATCGTGTTACAGCAAGGCAGAGAGTGCGAGGCCCCAGCGGTTCCGCCCCGGCCGGCCGGCAGGAGCGGGGATTCAGCGAAGAGCTGATCATCCACCGAGGCTTCCTTGCCGTGATGACATTCAGTTCAGCAGCCGGGTGTTTCAACAGCGTTAATTGAAGTGCTGGATTCTGTAACACTTTGCGCCAAGGGTCAATCAGGGGAATAAGAACACATTGTTGTTGTGATTTCATTTCTATGAGTGAAGTGCCTTGTCAGTGCCATGTTCGCATCGCGAATCCTATTCTGGGCACGATCGTTCCCGGGGAACTGGCGAACATTCAACAATCGCTGGAGGCGAGCCGGCGGTGGCCGCTCAGCCCATCCGAGGTAATTCCGAACCGGGCACTGTATGGATTGACTCACCAGAATTCTGGGGAAGTTGTTCCGTGATTGCGGATGAATTCCCGTGGGTCTGACTCATCTGCGGCGTAGGGCCTCGGCTGGCTGAGTCTCATGTTTCGACGATGTTTCAGTACCTCCAGCGGTCCGGGCACCGGGCTCCACGTTTCGTCTCTGTTACGGATGGGACACCGGCCTGGCGACCTCATCCGCGCTCGGTATCCTCTGGCCATGGCGAAACTGCGGATCAAGGATGCGGCCGTCTTCCTCGGCGTGAGCGACGACACGGTCCGGCGATGGATCGACAACGACACATTGCACTTCGAGCTGGACGATCGGGGCCGCAAGGTGATCGACGGCGTCGAGCTCGCTCATTTCGCGCAGGAGCTGGCCAATCCGGTGCCCGATCCCTCCGACATCGAGCGTTCGGCGCGCAATCGGTTCGTCGGTCTGGTGACCCGGGTCGAATCGGACAAGGTGATGTCCCAGGTGGAGATGCAGTGCGGGCCCTACCGCGTGGTCTCCCTCATGAGCACCGAGGCGGTCCGCGAGCTGGGCCTGGAGCCCGGATCGCTCGCTGTCGCCGTCGTCAAGGCAACCACAGTCATCGTCGAGACCCCACACAGGGCCGGCTGAACAGCTGAGCCGGCTCCCCATTTTCCCCATCTCCCCACGTGCCCATGATGGAAAGGACCTCCTATGCGCACTGCGCTCCCCAGACGCACCGCAGCCGTCGCCGCCGCCCTTGCCCTCGCGCTGGCCGGCTGCAGCTCAAGCACCGGCTCCGGTTCGGCCGCCTCGTCCGCCCCGCCACGCACCCTCACGGTCTTCGCGGCAGCGTCCATGACGAGCACCTTCAAGGAGCTCGGCAAGACCTTCGAACAGCAGAATCCGGGCGTGAGCGTCACCTTCAACTTCGCCGGCTCACAGGCGCTGGCGCAGCAGATCACCAATGGCGCCCAGGCGGATGTCTTCGCCTCGGCGAACCAGACGAATATGAAGACCGTGACCGATGCGAACCTGGCGAGCGGCCCGGCAAAGGTCTACGCCACCAATGTCCTCGAGATCGTCGTACCCAAGGGCAATCCCGCGGGCATCGCGTCCTTCCAGGATCTCGCCAAGCCCGACCTCAAGCTCGTCATCTGCGCTGCGAGCGTGCCATGCGGTGCGGCCACCCAGAATGTCGAGAAGGCCACCGGGGTGACGCTCAAGCCGGTCAGCGAGGAGCAGGCGGTCACCGATGTGCTCACCAAGGTGCGCAGCGGACAGGCCGACGCCGGTCTGGTTTACAAGACCGACGTGATCTCTGCCGGCGACCAAGTGCAGGGTGTGCCCTTCCCGGAGAGCTCGAAGGCCGTCAACACGAACTACATCGTGGCACTCAAGGACGCGCCACAGGGCGAGTTGGCCGGAGAATTCGTCGATCTGGTGCTCGGTGATGCCGGCCAGCAGGTGTTGAAGAAGGCAGGCTTCGGCCAGCCGGCCACGGCCTCGGCCGCAGCTTCCGCGTCGAAGAGCAGCTGAGCGGAAAGGTTCCGGCTGGCGCCTTGGCGCGACCCTTGACCAGCTGGCGCCTTGGCGCGACCCTTGACCAGCTGGCGCCCTGGCGCGACCCTTGACCAGCTGGCGCCCTGGCGCGGGCCAGGACCCAGGACAGATGAGGTGACGATGACTTCTGTGCAGCCCAGGGTTGCCGAGCCGGTGGTCGAGTCGGCACTCGATGCCCGCAGGTCCCACAGCCCCCGTCCGTTCTCCGGTCTGCCCCGGTGGCTCTATGTGCCCGCCTTCTTCGGAGCCGTGTTCATCGTCCTGCCGATCGTGGCGATGGCAATCCGGATGGACTGGTCGCGCATCGGCGAGGTGATCACCTCCACCTCCTCGCTGGATGCGCTGGTACTGAGCCTGAAGACCTCGTGCGCGGCGATGATCGTTTGCGTCGTTCTCGGAGTGCCCATGGCCATGGTGCTTGCCCGTGAGCACTTCTGGGGTCAGGAGGTGATCCGCTCGCTGGTTCTGCTGCCACTCGTGCTGCCGCCGGTAGTCGGCGGCATCGCCCTGCTCTACACCTTCGGACGTCACGGCCTGCTGGCACCTGTCATGAACCTCTTCGGTCTCAATATCGCCTTCTCCACGGCTGCCGTCGTGCTCTCGCAGAGCTTCGTCGCAATGCCCTTCCTGGTGGTGTCGCTGGAGGGCACGCTGCGAACCGTCGGCCAGCGCTACGAGGTGGTGGCCGCAACGCTGGGTGCCAGGCCCTCCACTGTGCTGCGCACCGTGACCCTGCCTCTCGTGATGCCCGGGCTCGCCTCGGCGGCGGTACTGTCCTTCGCTCGCGCGCTCGGCGAGTTCGGCGCCACGCTCACCTTCGCTGGCAGCTTGCAGGGAGTCACCCGAACGATGCCGCTGGAGATCAACCTGCAGAACACCAGCGGTGATCCTGATGCAGCGATTGGGCTCTCGCTCGTCCTGGTGGCGCTGGCAGTCATCGTCACGGTCGTCACCGCCACGATCTCCGAGCGGGGCCAGCGATGAGCCTGTCTGTGCACGCCGTCGTGGCCCAGCGCCATTTCGAGGCCGCGCTCGACATGGACGAGGGGGAGCGGGTGGCAGTGCTCGGCCACAACGGCGCCGGCAAGTCGACGCTGCTCAGCATCCTTGCCGGCACGCTGCGCCCCGATTCGGGGCGGGCTGTCCTCAACGATGAACTGCTCTTCGACCTCGATGCCGGTCGCCGCCGGTGGCGTCCACCCCACGAGCGCGGGATCGCCCTGCTGGCCCAGGACGCGCTGCTGTTCCCGCATCTGAGCGTCCGGGACAATGTCGCATTCGGCCCGCGGGTCGGTGGCGCCTCGTCGAGGCAGGCAGCGCAGCGGGCCCAGCGCTGGCTCGACGAAGTGGGTGTCGCCGAGTTCGCGGATCGGCGTCCCCATGAGCTGTCCGGCGGTCAGGCCCAGCGCGTGGCGCTGGCTCGCGCGCTGGCGGCAGAGCCGAAACTTCTCCTCCTCGACGAGCCGATGGCTGCGCTCGACGTGTCCGTGGCCCCCATCCTGCGCCGGGTGCTGCGCCGGGTGCTGGAGAATCGTTCGGCCATCATCGTCACCCACGACCTGCTCGACGCCGTACTGCTCGCCCAGCGGATCATCGTCCTGCAGGACGGCCGGGTGGCCGAGTCGGGGCCGACCGAGCAGGTGCTGCAGCATCCGAAGACCCGGTTCACGGCCAGGATTGCCGGGCTCAACCTGGTGCGGGGAAGCTACCGATCCGGCTGCGTGGTGCACTCGGCAGATCTGTGGATCGAGGGGAACCACCAGGCCGCCGCCGAGCTGGTGGAGTCGGCCCCTGCGGCGGCGGTCTTCTCGCCTTCTGCGGTGACGATTGCCGTCGAGGACGTCCACAGCAGCGCCCGAAACAGGATTGCCGTGACGATCGCCGAGCTGGAGCCTACCGGCCAGATGGTGCGCGTGCGCGCCGATGACCACCACGGGCACCACCTCTCCGCGGATGTGACGATGCGCTCGGTTGCCGAACTCGACCTCTATCCGGGCCGCACTGTGATCTATTCGGTCAAGGCGGCCTCGGTGAGCATCTATCCGGTGTGAGAGTTCCTCCGCGAGAAACTGCTCGGTGCTCGTATCACGGCTCTTCCCAGATGAGGGTGTAGGCGACGCAGCAGCCGTGGTGGGAGGGCGCGGCGCGTCGGTGCCCGGATAGTGGCCGAGGCCTTCCGAGGAT
>NZ_FOGZ01000020.1 GCF_900111365.1 Propionibacterium cyclohexanicum | reverse complement strand
CCCTCGGCTTCCGCAACCTCACCAACTACATCGCCCGCAGCCTGCTCGAGACCGGCGGCTTCAGACCCCACCTACACCCTCATCTGTGAAGAGCCCCTTTCCTGGTCCAGTCCGGCGGGGTGGTACACCCATCCCGCCGGCATCTGGCCCGGGGTGGACTGGGGCGTGTGCGGCTGGCGCGTCGCGGTCCGGGGCACTGCTGCCCGGCCACTCGCGGGCAGGGATGGGAGTGACGAGGTGGTGGCGTCCGGCGCTGGCGTGGTCACGCGACCATGCTAATCACCGGGCGGCACCCTTTCGGCACGATGACCGATCGGCAAGGGCGCGCAGGGCAATCGCCTGAGAATGCATGACTGGGCCGATCCCAGGAGATCGGCCCAGTCATGACGCGTAGCGGGCGCGCGGTGGGTGACCGATGATCACCCTCACGCCCTCAGTCTGCCTCGATCAGTTCGCGAATTCGGCGGGACGGGCGGCCAATGGGTCGACCTGCACCCCCGGGCCCATCGTGGTGGACAACGTGATCTTCTTCACATAGCGGCCCTTGGAGGTGCTGGGACGCAGGCGATAGATCTCGGCCGCGGCGGCCCGATAGTTCTCCGCGAGTGCGTCCTTGCCGAAGCTGAGGCGGCCGATGATGAACTGCAGGTTCGCGTGCCGGTCAACCCGGAACTCGATCTTGCCGCCCTTGATGTCAGACACCGCCTTGGTGACGTCCATGGTCACGGTACCGGTCTTCGGGTTGGGCATGAGTCCGCGCGGACCGAGCACCCGGCCCAGACGGCCCACCTTGCCCATCATGTCGGGAGTGGCGACCACCGCGTCGAAGTCGAGGTAACCCTCGGTGACCCGCGCGATGAGCTCATCGGCGCCGACCTCATCGGCGCCGGCCGCAACGGCCTCGTCCGCCTTGGCGCCCTGGGCGAAGACGAGGACCCGGGCCGTCTTGCCGGTACCGTGGGGCAGATTGACCGTGCCGCGCACCATCTGGTCCGCCTTGCGGGGGTCGACGCCCAGGCGCATGGACACCTCGACTGCCTCGTCGAACCCGGCAGGCTTGTACTGCTTGATGATGCTCAGGGCCTCATCGGTGGTGTAGAGCTGCGCCGCGTCGCGCAAGTGCGCCGCTTCCGAATAGCGCTTGGAGTGCTTCATTTCTGGTTCCTTTCCGTCAGCCTCGCGAGCTGATCCACCAGTTCCTGGTCCGGGTGCACGACCCCACCAGATTCCTGACCACCGGCAACACCGGTGGCTGTGTTCACTTGACGACGATGCCCATCGAACGAGCGGTACCGGCGACGATCTTCTTGGCCGCCTCGATGTCGTTGGCGTTGAGATCGGGCAGCTTGGTCTCGGCGATTTCACGCACCTGGTCGGTGGTGATGGAGCCCACCTTCTCCTTGTCGGGGGTGCCCGAACCCTTGGCCACGCCCGCTGCCTTCTTGATGAGCTCGGCGGCCGGCGGGGTCTTGGTGATGAACGTGAAGGTCCGGTCTTCGAAGATCGTGATCTCGGCCGGGACAATGGTTCCGCGCTGGGCCTCCGTCTTGGCGTTGTAGGCCTTGACGAACTCCATGATGTTGACTCCGTGCGGGCCAAGGGCGGTGCCGACGGGGGGCGCTGGTGTCGCGGAACCAGCAGGAATGGCGATCTTGACGATCGCCGCTACCTTCTTCTTCTTGGGAGGCATTTCGGGTCCTTCTTGTGCTGGTGTTGTCCACGCGCGCTGCAGGGACGACGCGTGATGGTCAGATGGGGCGCCCTGACGCCATGCCCCTGGCGGGGCTCGCACCGAAGGTCAGTCGACAACCTTCTGGATCTGCGGGAAGGTCAAGTCTACCGGCGTCTCGCGCCCGAGGATTTCGACATTGGCCCGCAGCCGCTGGTTGTGGGTGTTGATCTCGGTGATCGTGGCATGCACTCCCGAGAACGGTCCGTCGATGACCATGACCTGATCGCCCACGGAGTAGTCGACCACCTCGACCTTCTCCTGGCCGCGACCGGGCCGAGCCGTGCCCGAGGCATTGACCTTGGCGATGACCGATGGGGTGAGCATGCGTTCGACCTCGTCGAGATCGAGCGGCGTGGGCGAGGTGGACTGGCCCACGAAACCGGTCACCGAGGGCGTGTGACGCACCGTCGACCAGGACTCGTCGGTCAGCTCCATGCGCACCAGGACATAGCCGGGCAGGAAGGTGCGCGTGACATTCTTCTTCTGGCCGTTACGCATTTCCACGGCGTCCTCGGTGGGGACGATCGTCTCGTAGATGAAGTCCTCCATGCTCAGCGACTTCACGCGATTGTCGATGTTCTGCTTGACTCGGTTCTCCATGCCCGAATAGGTGTGCACGACATACCACTCGCCCGGCTTGACGACGAGCTCGTCGTGCAACTCCTCCAAGGCCGCGGTCAGAACCTCGTCCTCCTCGGCCTCGTCCTCGGACGGGGCCCCGGCGGCGTCCGTGCCGGCCTCCTCGGCACCGATCGCGTCGAGGTCGATCTCGACGCCCCCGCTCTGCGGCTCCGGGGTGGAGAAGTCCGCGAAATCGAGGTTGACTCCCAATTCTTCCTTGGGGGCCTCCTCATCGGGTCCGAGATCGATCTCGATCTCGTCATTCGGCTTGGTGAAGCCGTCATCGGGGGTCTGGGTCACGTCTATCTCCTCCGGCCCCTCAGCCCAACAGCTCGAGGAGCAATTTGCCGAAGCCGAAATCGAGTCCGGCAACGATGGCCATGATCAATAGGACGAAGACGAGGACGACGACGAAGGACTGGCCGAGCTGATCGCCGGTGGGCCAGACGACGCGCTTCAATTCGGCGACCGATTGCTTCGTGAACAACACCGGGTTGGCGCGCCTGTGGGCGGTGTCCTCGTCCTTGCCGCGCTGGCGTGGACGGACCCTGCGCACCGGGCTCGTGGAGTGCTTGCGCACGATCGGTTCCGGGTCCTCGGTGCTGGCCTGGGCAGCACGGCGCTGCGCTTCGCTCAACCGTTCTGCGTCATCGACGATCATGTCTTCGGCGTCGCCGGAGTCCGGGGTGTCGTCGAGTTCCTGCTCGTCGACGCCGGCCAATTCCTCGGCCTCGGGATCGTCGACATGAGAGGCCGGTGGCTCATCCCTGGCGCCGGCCAGCTGCGAACCGGGCAGGTCCGCGGCCGGAGCCGGATGTCCGGAACTGTGGTGCCGCTTCGTCCGGGCAGCGTCGGGCGACGAATCGCGCCCCTCAGAACGCTCTGGCTGGTCTGCCACGAAATGCCCCTCATCGAAGTTGACGGCCAGGTGCGTACCTGAACCCCTCATGCGTCAAGGGCACGTCCACACGGGCCGGCGCCAGGATCATCGGCTGGTCGCCGACCGCCCTGCCACTCGGCGCGGGAGCGACGCGCCCTGTGCGGTGTACAGCCGGTGGGCTGCACCCCTCGCAGGGCACGAGGGACTTGAACCCCCAACCTGCGGTTTTGGAGACCGCTGCTCTGCCAATTGAGCTAGTGCCCTTCGATGGTCAGCCCGGCTTCCGGCCCTTCAGCCGGGCGCAGGACGCCACCAAGTACGAAAGTGTAGCGGCTCGCTCCAAGGAGCGCGAACCAGCGAGGCCCGCCAACTCGCCTGCGCGGCACGCGGCCCGCGCCGGGCAGTTCCCGCCGGGCGGCTCGCTCGCGGATTAGTCGCATCAACCTTCGTAGAATTCTGTGCGCCATCAAGCGACTTGACACAATGGTGCGGTGAGCACATGGCCGTGCGCACCCCCTCCTGCGAGAGGAGCCCCCTTGTTCATCCCTGCACCTCGGGGGAAGAACCCTGCAGTCGGCGGCACACAGCAGCGCAGCCGGGTCTGGGACCCGCCCCAGGGTATCCATGCCATGACGATGCGGCGGCGCCGGCGACGATCCGCCGCGCCCCGAGGTGGACCCGCGCCAGGCTACTGCGACGTCACCCGCCGCTATGCCGCCGCGGTGTCGCTCGTCGACACCATCTGCCTCATTGCCTGCACCATCGTCGCCGTCGAGTTGCGCCTCCTGCTGCCCTTCTTCGATCCTCCTACCCAGATCGCCGAGGTCGTCGCGCCCTTCGGGCTCATCATCCTCGCGGCCTGGCTTGCCGCACTGTGGTGGCGCGGCGCCTACGACACCGGGCAGATGGGATCGGGGGCCCAGGAGTTCGTCCGCGTCGCCCAGGCCTCGATGCTCACCGCGGGCACCCTGGGAATCACCGCCTATCTGTTCCGCTATCCCCTGCCGCGTGGATTCTTCGTGGTGCTCTTCGCCATCGGCATCCCTGCCCTGATTCTGGAGCGGATCGCCCTGCGCGAACTGCTCAAGGCGCTGCGCCGCCGCGGCCTGTTCCGCCGCCGCGTCCTGCTGGGCGGCGACGAGGCTCACATGCTCGATCTGCATACCGTCTTGTCCCGGGAGAGCTGGCTCGGCCTCGATGTGGTGGGGACCCTGCCCTCGGGCACGCTCACCCGCCCCGAGTTCGTCGAACTCCCCCGGTTCGGAAGCCCCGCGGAGTGCCTCGCTGCAGTGCGGGCCACCAGGGCCTCGCTGGTGATCTTCGCCGAGGGCTCCTTCGAGCGCGCCTCCCAGTTCAGCCTGCTGGCCCGCCAGCTCGAGCACGAGAGCGCCCAGCTCGTCGTGGTTCCCGCCCTGACCGACATCTCGGCACAGCGGATGACAGTCCAGAGCCTGGCCGGGGTGCCGCTGGTGTTCATCGAGAGGCCACGGGCCCGAGAGGCCCGCGCCTGGCTCAAACGCGGCTTCGACATTGTCGGCGCGAGCATGCTCTTGCTCCTCGCGTCGCCGATCATGGCGGCGACGGCACTCGCCATCCGGATGGGCGACGGCGGGCCGGTCATCTACCAGCAGCGCCGGGTCGGCATGGGAGGCACGACCTTCGAGTTCTTGAAGTTCCGCTCCATGGTCGTCGACGCGGACGCCCTGCGCGTGAACCTGACGGCATCCAACGAGGCCAGCGGCGCACTGTTCAAGATCCACCACGACCCCCGGATCACTCCGGTCGGGCGCATCATCCGGCGGTACTCGATCGACGAGCTACCCCAGCTCGTCAACGTCCTGCGCGGTGAGATGAGCCTGGTCGGCCCCCGCCCCGCTCTCGAATCCGAGGTGAGCCGCTATGAGGAGCACGTGAATCGACGGCTCGCCGTCCCGCCCGGGCTCACCGGGCTGTGGCAGGTCTCCGGACGCTCCGATCTCTCCTGGGAGGATGCCGTACGCCTCGATCTGTACTACGTGGACAACTGGTCCTTCACGAGCGATGTGACGATCCTGCTGCGAACCCTGCGCGCCGTGCTGAGCCGCGATGGAGCCTACTGACCACGCGTCCAGCTCAGCTGTCCGGGGCCGGTCCCCGGCTCAGCCAGGAGTCCCGCGGCGAGGCTCCGGCGAGTCGGCACCGGGCGCCGCCAGCACCCCCAGAGCCCGCAGCATCGCAGCTGTCATGGCCCCCAGCCTCCTCGCCACCGACCTGGTTGCCTCGTCCCCCCAGCCGCGAGGATCGGGCACATCCGATTCCGGGTCCGCTGCATCCGGGTCGATGGCGCTGAGCGCCCGAGACAGCTGCACGCTGGACCTCATCCCGAACTCGCCCAGCTGAGTGACGAAGCGGCCCAGCACGAAGACCTTCGCCGCATGGTTCGGCCAGCAGTTCGCCACGAATTCGCGCTGGCGCGAATCCATCGTGAGGACGAGATCTGAGCCACTGAGGATTGTCTCGTCCAAGGGGCGACTGCGCACCTGCTCACAGGCCAGCCCGATACGGCCCAGCGCAACCGCCATGGCCGGATCGACCTCATCGCCCACGCGAGCCAACAGGCCCGAGCTGCCAAAGACCGCAAGCTGGGGATCTGCCATCGAGATGGCAAGCAGCTTGCAGAAGGCGGTGCGGCTCACGTCTGCGGTGCCGACGAATTCCACCGCCAGGGGCCGAAAGCCGCGGGTTGCGCTGGCCGAGCGCCAGGGCGGACCGCTCATCTGTGCACCTGTGAGCCGGTGGTCTGGGCGCTGACCGGCCTCGGATGGCGGGCAGGCATCGCGCGAACCACTCAGGCCCGATGGTTCTGCCAGTAGGCGTCGAGCTGATCGGACGCCATCGCCTTGCTCAGCTCCGCCAGTCCAGCCCGGTCAACGATGTCGTAGGACTGGCCGTCGGCGCTCGTCCCGAAGCCTGCCAGAGGTGCCTGCAACTGCCTCACGCCATCGCTTCCGGTGAATCTCATTCCGGTGGCGATCTTCCACAGCTCGCCCGATGTCAGGGAACTGTCGACGGTCATATAGCCGCCGAGTTGGCCAGTCACGGACGCGAACTTCTGCGGATCGGTGAGGGTGTCCTTGCTCGCGACCTTGGACATGATCGCCGTGATCACCTCGCGCTGGCGCTTGGCGCGATCCAGGTCCCCGTTGGGCAGGTCATAGCGCTCGCGGACGAAGGCCAGGGCCTGCTCACCCTGCACGGTGATCGGGCCCTGCGCGAAGGTGTAGCCCATCCATGAGCCGGCGTGCTCGTTGTCGACAGTGACACCGCCGAGGGAATTGGTGAGATCGACGAAGCCCTGGAAGTCCATGACGACGACGTGGTCCATCTTCACGCCGGTGAGGGACTCAAGGGTCGAGACGGTGAGCGCGGGGCCGCCATAGGCATAGGCGGCATTGATCTTGGCCGTGCCGTGACCGGGGATGTCCACCCACATGTCGCGAGGAAAGCTGATCAGGTACAGATGCTTCCGATCGCCGGTGAGATAGGCCACCATGAGGACATCGCTGCGGCCTTGGCTCGCCGACGCGGTGCGCGAATCGGAGCCCATGATGACGAAGGTGAGGGGCTCGTGATCGGCGGTGCTGGTGGGGCTGCTGGCGCTGCTGGCGCTGCTGGGCATGAGATTGGCGTCGCGGTGCATTTTGTCGAGGGCGGAGTTCACGGTGCCGAGATAGTAGGCGGCGACTGCGCCCACCATGAGCACGAGCGCCGCAACTAGGGCGAGCAGCACGAGCAGCGCGCGGCGGGTGCCCCGCGCATGCCGGTGTTCGGAGCTGCCAAGTCCCAGGGAGTCGGCCATCTCCTCGCTCGCGGCCCGTCTGGGCCCATGGTCATTGCTCACGTCAGTTCCCTCCATGCCTCAGGCTCGTCGGCTCGGCTCCCGGGCACCCAGCCGTGAACCGCGCACTCAGGGTCAATCTAGCCTGCCCGGAGCCTCGACGCCGCGATCGGAGCGCGCGTGGGGCTCTCATCGGTCCATGCGAGCGGTCATGGGCAGGCGAACTCAGTCATCTCCATGGCGCCGTAGTGGTCGGTGCGGGTGGGCGTGCACGCGGGCGGCGCAGACCTCGGGGAATCCTCGGCGGTGATCCAGACCAGGCGGCCGTGCACACCCTCCAGGCCGGCGGGGCGGGTGGCCCATGGGGAGGACGAGACGACGGAGAAGATGGTGCGATGCTGGGCGGGAAGATCGGCCCGGCTCTGCTGCCACAACCGGGCGTCTCCCAGTTGCGCAGCGACCGCCGCACCCAGGCCCGTCACCGCGAGGTCGTCCACGACGACGACCTGCCCCGGCTGGGCACGCATGGCCAGGTCGCGCGACAGCGGCGGATTGCCGTCGGCATTGTGCCAGCTCGGGGCGACGAGGGCGTGGCCGCGCCAGCCGACAAGGGCGAGGGCAACGACGAGCGCCACGACGACGATCCGATGTCGGGTCCGGCCACTCCACTGGGCTGCCGCACATCCGGCGAGCAAGGCAACGCCCAGCACCACCGAGGTCATCGTCTCGGCGCCCATGGCGCCGGGCCATCGCCCGCCGCCCAGGACCACGGCGAGGGGCGTGAGCACGACAAGGCCAGCAGCCAGCGCCAACCCGGGGTCGCGCAATGCCGCTCCACCGCTGTCCAGTGCCGAGACGAGGATGACGAGCAGCGCCGCCGCCGGCACGAGCCAGAACAGCGAGGACGGACCTGCGAGGGCCTGGCCGAGTTCGCGCCACACCGCCGCCATGGTCTGCGGACCGGTCCGCGGGCCCCCACCGGACCACAACCAAGCGGCGGCGGCCGCGGCGAGCAGCCAGCCTGCGGCCAGCTGCGCCCAGCCGCGTGCGGACGGCCTCTTGGCGGCGGCGAAGGCGATCTGGGCGATCACGGCCGGCGCCAGGGAAACATCGAGCCCCACCGCGAGGACCAGCAGGAGAGCGTGGAGGATCGCGGTGCCGGACCCGAGCTCCTCGTAGTCCCTCAGCCGGGTAGCGGTGAGCAGGCTCGCCAGGGCGAATGCCGCCAGCGCGGGAATTGGTGGACCTGCCGTGGTCGCGAGCGGGACCAGGAGCGGCTGCACCACCAGGAGGCCCCCGCAGACCAGTGCCGACGCGGCTCCCCAGCACACCGCGGCCGTTCTCGCGGCGGCGAAGACGACGATGATTCCGGCGATCAACGAGACCCATCGCAGCATCGTCAGGGCATCGGATCGGTCTGCCATTGGTCCGGCGAGCAGCCAGTACGCGAGGGGGGCACGGCCGGTGACGCCGCTGCCTTCCAGCAGGGCACCGCTGGCCAGCTGAGCGTGGAGGAGGTTATCGGCCTCGGTGTGCAGCATGGGCGCCAGGGCCCGGCTTGGCAGCCACAGGACACCGAAGGCCACCGTCGGGACGAGTGTGGCGAGCCAGCCCAGCGGATCGTTGCTGCTGCGTGGGGCCACGCCTGCACCCTAGTGCCTCACGAGCGGTTGACGGCCTCCGGAGTTCAGCTCACAGCGCGCAACCGACGAGATTCGGCTCGGGGACGAGGGTGATACCGAATCGTTCCCGGACACCCTCGCGTATCCGGCGGGCCAGTGCCAGAACGTCCGCTGCGCTGGCGGTGCCAGTGTTGGTGATGGCCAATGTGTGCTTTCCTGAGATCCTTGCGGCGCCATCACCGAAGCCCTTGTGGAAGCCGGCGTGGTCGATGAGCCAGGCGGCCGAGGTCTTGACCCGGCCGTCCGGTTGGGCGAACCGCGGCGCCTGGAGCGGAAGTGACGCCGCGGCGGTGGCGTCGACGATCGGATTGACGAAGAAGGAGCCAGCCGACCAGCTGTCGTGGTCGACAGGATCGATGACCATGCCCTTCTCGTGACGCAGCCGCAGCACCTCTTCGCGTACCCGGCGCGCGTCGGTGCGCTCACCAGGTTCGACGCCCAGGCGGTGCGCCAGCTCGGTATAGCGAATCGGCTGGGACAGCGTACCGAGCAGGAACTGCAGGCTCACCTCGAGCACGACGAATCGCCCGGTCGGCGAGCCGGGCATCGTGGCGCGCTTGAAGACCGAGTCGCGGTAGCCGAACTGGCAGTCCGCATTGGCGAAGGTCCGGTAGCCCTTGGTCTGACGATCCCAGGTGCGCACCCGATAGACATAGCCGGAGACATCGCAGCCGTAAGCGCCGATGTTCTGGATCGGGGCGGCGCCCACCAGACCGGGAATCCCTGAGAGCGCCTCCACTCCCGACCACTCCTCATCGATGGCGTGGGTCACCAGGGCGTCCCACTGCACACCCGCCTGTACCGCGACCACTGCCCCGCCACATCCGGAGACCTCGGCGGACAACCCGGTGGTGGCCACCCGAACGACCGTCCCGGGAAAGCCGTCGTCGCCGATGAGCACATTGGAGCCGCCGGAGAGCACGAGCAGCGGCTCGCCGTCGTTGTCGGCGCGCGAGACCTCGTCGATGAGCTCCTGCTCGGTGTGGGCCACCACGAGTCGCCTCGCCGGGCCACCGATGTGGAAAGTCGTTTGATCGGCGAGCCTGGTCGACTCGCTCAGCGCAGCGGTGGGCAGCGAACCCGGCTCGTGCAGCACCTCGCAGACCGCCGCGCCGAACTCCTCCAGGTCACTGACCATCGGCCGCGACAGCTGCTGCGGGACTGGCCGCTCCATGCTCATCAGGCCTCCACGCTGACGTGCGCGGTGGCCATGCCAAGCACCTTGACAGGCTTGTCACCGGGTATCCGAACCTCCAGCGCAAGCGTCGCGAGGCCGTCCTCGACGGCCGTCACCTGCGCGTGTACTTCCAGGCGTGCCCCTTCCTCGTCATCGGGCACCGGGACAGGACGCACGAAGCGCACCGAGTAGTCGGCCAGCCGGGCGGGGTCCTCGCACCAGTCGGTGACGATGCGCAGCGCGGCGCCCATCGTCCACATGCCGTGAGCGACGACGCCAGGCAGGCCGAGGGCGCGAGCATGCCGATCGCTCCAGTGGATGGGGTTGAAGTCGGTCGAAGCGCCCGCATAGCGGATCAGGTCGGCGCGCGTGACTGTCAGCTCAAGAGCTGGCAGCTGGTCGCCGGCACGCACGGTATCGGGTTCGAAATGGCTCATGCCAGGGCCTCCGGGTGGGTGTGGATGAGCAGCGATGTGGCAGTGCCCAGTACATCGCCCGCCACGGCGTCGAGCCGCACGGCGATGGTCACCATGTCGGTGGTGCTCCGGCTGCGCACCTTCGAGATGGTCAGCGTGGCGAGCACGTCATCGCCTTCCCGCAGTGGCCGGACAATATCGAGGCGCTGTTCGGCGTGCACAATGCGCTGCAACTCCAGACCGAGCTCAGGATCGTCGAACAGAGCCTGCCAGGCGCGCGCGGCGATGACCGCTGCGAAGGTGGGTGGTGCCACGACCGGCTCGGCGTCCTCGCAGTACCTGGGATTGGTGTCGCCCAGCGCAGCGGCGAACTCGGCGATCTTGGCGCGGCTCACGCGGTAGGGACGGGTCGGCGGGTAGACCCGCCCTTCGTGTTCTGGACCAATGGGCACGGCTCCACGCTACCCAGCCGAGGTCACCGCCGGGCACTGTGGCCCGCCCCACTCGCTCACAGCATCACGGCCTCACGACGCGGAGCGGTACTTGTGGACGCAACAACGAGAGATATCTATTGACTATCGATAGATACACATCGAGAATCATGACATGTTCACCTTGCGTCGTATTCTCCCCCTTCTGCGGGCGAGCCTCGTCGTGCTCTTCGTCCTGCTGCTGGTTCTCCAGACCATGTCCTTCCCGGGACAGTTCGCCTACCAGGCGCGCCAGCATCCCGACCGGGCGTGGCTGCGATGGCCGCTCACGCTCTTCACAGGGATACTCATCGTGTGCGTCGAGGTCGTGCTGGTATGCACCTGGCGACTGCTCGGACTGATCGGCAATGACCGCATCTTCACCCAGGCCGCCCTGCGCTGGGTCGACGCCATCATCGCCGCGCTGTGTACCGGGTGGATTCTGGCCGCCGCGGGATCGCTGTGGGCGCTGCAGGGGGCCGATGACCCCGGTCCGGCATTCCTGCTCGTCACCGCGCTGCTGGTCGGCGCGGTCGTCGTTCTCGTGGTGGTCGTCATGCGCGAACTGCTGCGCCGGGCCACCGGGCTCAACACCGAGTTGGCGACGGTGATCTGATGGCGATCATCGTTCGACTCGACGTGGAACTCGCCCGGCGCAAGCTGGCGGTCGGTGAGTTTGCCGAACAGATCGGCCTCACCCCCGCCAATGTGGCAGTTCTCAAGAACGGCCACGCCCGCGCCATTCGGTTCACCACCCTCGAAGCCATCTGCCGCGTGCTCGGCTGTCAGCCCGGTGATCTGCTGGAGTATGTGCCCGACGAGCCAGGGGACCCCTTCCCGCTGGCAGACCAGGAATCCCACCCGCAGTGAGGCCAGCCCAGGGCACGGCGAGGCCGCCAGGCCAGCCCATGACACGGCGAGGCCGCCGGGATATCCCGGCGGCCTCGGCACAATGAATGGGTGGTGCGGACTCAGCGGGTCTCGCGGTGCGCCGTGTGCTTGCCGCACCTGGGGCAGAACTTGGACAGTTCCAGCCGATCCGGTGTGTTGCGGCGGTTCTTCTTCGTGATGTAGTTGCGCTCCTTGCACTCAGTGCAGGCAAGCGTGATCTTGGGGCGAACGTCCCCTGCCTTCTTGGCCATGATCGATCCTCTGAGGTCTTGCCGGTGCTCGGTGGAGCACGGACGTCTGTTCAAATGTAGGCCCGGGCGCAAGGGCCCAGCATCTCGCCCTGGTAGCGGGAGCGGGACTCGAACCCGCGACACAGCGATTATGAGCCGCTTGCTCTACCGCCTGAGCTATCCCGCCTCCGCGACCCCGCAGGGACGCAGCGCGCTGCGTCCCTGCGGATATCACGCGGTAAGTGATCCAGACGCAACGGAGCCCCCATGCGGAATCGAACCGCAGACCTTCTCCTTACCATGGAGACGCTCTACCGACTGAGCTATAGGGGCCAGCCGACGAGGAACACTACCGGATGATCGGCACACATCTCAACTCGGCCCAGTCATGGGCTCCGCCCCAGGGTGCGAGAATGCAGCCCGGGGCTCCAGACCACGCCGGCAAGCTCGCTGGCCTGAAGCGCGCGCCCCACCGGCTCGTCCGCCGCACCGAGAGGATGCCATGTCCACACCCCATATCAGCGCCGAGTACGGCGAGATCGCCCCGCTGGTCCTCATGCCCGGCGACCCGCGCCGGGCCGAGCGGATCGCGCGAGAGCTGCTCACCGATGCCCACTGCGTGAGCGAGGTGCGCGGTATCGGCGCCTGGACCGGCACGCTGGACGGTGTGCCCATGAGCGTGGTGGCCTCGGGCATGGGCATCCCGTCGCTGACGATCTACGCCCACGAACTGTTCGCCGACTACGGTGTGCGCCGAATCTGCCGGGTGGGTACCGCAGGCGGTATCTCGCCCCAGGTGGCAATCCGCGATGTGGTGATCGGGGCCGCCGCCCACACCGATTCGCGGATCGCCTCGATGCTCGTCCCCGACCTCAGCTGCTCGCTGTTCGCCGATCCCGAGATGCTCGCGGCTGCCATGGCCGCCACCCGCCATCCGTCCGCGAAGAACACCGCCGGCCGGGTGCACATAGGGGCGCTCTACAGCTCGGACTACTTCTATCTCGATCGCCCCGACATCACCGATGGACTGGTCCGGATCGGCGCCCTGGCCGTCGAGATGGAAGCAGCCGGTTTGTACGCGTGCGCCCTGCAAGCGCGCAGACAGGCGCTCGCCGTGTGCACGGTAAGCGACCATCTGCGCACCTCGCAGGACCCGGCGATGACACCGCAGGAACGCGAGACGGGCTATGCGACAGCCCTGTCGATTGCGGTGGCGGGCCTGCTGGCCTGAACCGGCGACTGCGGCACCGCGGTGCGGATGAGCGACTCCCAGGAGGACAGTCCGGCCGTGGCGCCGGCGCCTGTGGCAACGACGATCTGCTTGTAGGGGACGTCGGTGCAGTCACCGGCAGCGAAGACCCGCGGCACATCGGTGGCACCCTTGGCGTCCACGACGATCTGGCCGCGATTGTCCAGGCCCACCACGCCCTTGAGCCATTCGGTATTGGGCACCAGCCCGATCTGGACGAAGATGCCGTCGAGCGCCAGCTCGTGGGGCTGCCCGCTCGCGCGATCGGTGTAGCGCAAGGCCGTGACCTGCGAGCCGTCGCCCACCACCTCGCTCGCCGCCGCATTCGTGAGGATGTCCACATTGGGCGAGGCATCGAGCCGGTCGAGCAGGATCTGGTCGGCCTTGCAGGTCGGCGCGAATTCGAGCACCGTGACATGACGCGCCACGCCGGCGAGGTCGAGTGCCGCCTCGGCACCCGAGTTCCCGCCGCCGATGACGGCAACGTCCTTGCCCTTGAAGAGCGGCCCGTCGCAGTGCGGGCAGTAGGTGACGCCCTTGTTGCGGTACTCGTCCTCGCCCGGCACGTTCATATGGCGCCACCTCGCCCCAGTGGCCAGCACCACCGCGTCGGCGCGCAGGGATGCCTCGTCGCCGACCTTCACCTCAACCTGCTCCCCGGGCACCAGCTCGGTGGCCTTCACCCCGTCGATGATGTCGATCTCGTAGGCGCTGGCGTGCGCGCGCAGATCTGCGGCGAGCTTGGGGCCATCGGTGTGCGGCACCGAGATCAAGTTCTCGATGGCGAGCGTGTCGTTGACCTGCCCGCCGAAGCGCTCCCCCACCAGGCCGGTACGGATTCCCTTGCGGGCAAGGTAGATGGCGGCGGAGACCCCCGCCGGCCCCTGCCCCACCACGAGCACCTGGTACGGCGCCCGTTCGGCGAGCCCGGCGGCGAGCGAGCTCGCGGCACTCTCGTCGATCCTCGCAAGGATCTGCGCGGCTTCCATCCGGCCCTGGCCGAACGGCTCGCCATTGAGGTAGATGGTGGGCGTGGCGAGCACCTTCTTGGCCTCGACCTCCTCGCGGAACAACGAGCCGTCGACGACTTCGCTGGTGATGAGCGGGTTGAGGACGCTCATCGCGTTGAGCGCCTGGACCACCGTCGGGCAGTTCTGGCAGCTCAGCGAGATGTAGGTGAGGAAATGCAGTGGCCGGTCCAGCCCCTTGACCGCCGCCGCGACCCGCTCGTCGAGCTTGACGGGATTGCCACCGACCTGCAGCAGGGCCAGCACGAAGGAGCTGAACTCATGGCCCAGTGGCAGCGCCGCGAAGGTGATGGCGCCCGCCGAGCCCGGTGCAGCGATCGAGAAGGCGGGTGTGCGCTGGTGAGCTGCATCGTCGCGGCGGACGGTGATCTGGCTGGATAGCGCCGCGACCTCGTCCAACAGGCTCTTCATCCTGGTGGACTGCTCACGGCCGTCAAGGCTGACGACCAGCTCGACCGGCTGCGTCACCCGGTCCATCAGCGAGTTGAGTTGGGCTTTGAGAGACGGTTCGAGAACAGGCATGTCATCCTTTCGGGGAGCGTGAATCGGTTGCGGCGCAATCCAGCGACCTCACAGACCAAGGTTCACTGAATCTGGAGGCCTGGGTATCGGGCGGTTTCAGATCTTGCCGACCAGATCCAGCCCGGGAGCCAGCGTGTCGCCGGTCTCATCCCAGTGCGCGGGGCACACCTGGTCGGGATGCTGGCGGATGTACTGGGCGGCGCGGATCTTGCGCAGCAGTTCCCCGGCGTCGCGGCCCACGCCGTCCGCGCTCACCTCGAGCAGCTGGATGATCCCGTCGGGATCGATGAGGAAGGTGCCCCGGTCGTCGAGTCCCTGGCCCTCGCGCAATACCTGGAAGTTCGTGGCCAGCTGACCGCTGGGGTCACCGAGCATGTAGTACTGCACCTTGCCCACCTGGTCGGACTCGCGGTGCCAGGCAGCATGGACGAAGTGCGTGTCGGCCGACACGGAGTAGATCTCCACGCCGAGTTCGGTGAACTCGGCATAGTGATCGGCGAGATCGCCCAGCTCGGTGGGGCAGACGAAGGAGAAGTCGGCCGGGTAGAAGAAGAAGACGGCCCACTTGCCGGCGAGGTCGGCCTCGGTGATGTCGACGAACTCGCCCTGGTGGAAGGCGGTCGAGGTGAAGGGAAGAATCTTGGTGCCTACGAGTGACACGGTTGCCTCCTGGGTTCGGATGTACTGTCTTCCCAGCTTGAAAGGGTCCTGAGTTATTCCGGAGGCGGACGGATTCCACCATGTAACACGGCTTGTGCCCGGAACGACGATGGAGCGCCACCGGGTTTTCATGAGAACAACATGAGAAGGGGCTCCGCACCCATCCGGTGCGGAGCCCCGAGGTCACCGGGCCGAGGCCCAGGACGTGGCAGGTGAAGGATTCGAACCTTCGTAGGCATCGCCGACGGTTTTACAGACCGCTCCCATTGGCCGCTCGGGCAACCTGCCGTGCGAGGACAGACTCTAGCAGGGACTGGCGAATCTCACGAAACCCCCTCGGCACACCGCCCGCAGTGCCGGGCGAGGCGTCAGTCCCGGCGCATCGTCACCGGCCGGGGCGGGATGAAGACGAGGACCGTGGCGACTGCGATGAGCGCAAGGCTTGCGAGCGCCCAGACCCAGTTGAACAGCACCACCTCCTTGCCCTCCAGGACTGCGCTGGACGTGCCCCAGACGGCGAATCCCAGCTGCATCGCGGCGCAACCCAGGATCAACGCCGCCCCCACCCTCGGCGTGCCCCGATCACGTACCACCGCGACGAGGGCAAGCGCGCCGGAAACCAGGCCAAGGCCCGCGCTGGCGAGGAGAAACCTCGCCAGCCAGCTGTTCAGCGCGCCGGGAGAATTCCCCAGGGCGGCTCGCGCCACGGGCTGGCCGATGCACAACAGGGCGACGATGGCCAGGGCGGCGATCACGCACCCGATCGATGCCCAGGTGCGGCGTACCGGACCGTCGACGCGGTGGACAGTGCGCGAGGCAGACATGACCCCAGTATCGCGGCGGGCGCTGTGCGCCCTCGAGTGCTGCCGGCGCTGTGCGCCCTCGAGTGCGGGCGGTGCTCAGGCACCCGGCCCATGAGGAGTCCCGGGCGGCTGCGCGGCGCCTGCCCAGGCAGGCTCAACCGCCCGCGGAGTCGTGGATGTGCCACGGCGCGGTGCGCTCATGACGAGAACGGCGCCGAGCAATGCCGTTATGACGATCACGACGAGTGCACCGGAGGCCGCCGGCGCGGCCGGCTCGACCTGCAGGATCATCGCGACGACCAGCAGACCTGCCAGGACGTCCGCGCTCAGGACGAGGGCCACACCTACCCGAGCGCGTCCCCAGTCGCGGAACAGGGCCAGCAGCGCACAGACCGCGCTGCCTGCCGCCGGCAGGCACACCGCGAGTGCGAAGGGCACGGCACCCACACCGCTGAACAGCCCCGCGAAGAGCACGCCGAGAGCCACCAGCCCGAGAACCACGCCGGCTACCGCTAGCCCGGATCTCCTGGGGAAGCCTCCGCTCCCGGTGAGCACACGCCGGACCAAGGACCTGTCCCTGCGCACCTCGCGCCGTGCCTCGCCATGCGAACTCGTCATGTCCCTAGTCTGGCAGTGCCATGCTGGGCCGACGGTCCTGCCCGGAATCCGCCGGCACGACTCTGCCAGCAACTCCTGGACAACGATGCCTGCGACCATCGCTAGGGTGGTCGTCATGCTGCGGCTCGCCACCTTCAACGTCAACGGGATCCGGGCGGCGCAACGCCGCGGCTTCTCCCCCTGGATCCAACAATGCGTTCCCGATGTAGTAGCCCTGCAGGAGGTCCGCTGTCCCCTCGAGGCGCTCCCGGTCGAGGCCTTCGCGGGCTTCCATGTGCACTACACACCGGGAAACCTGGCCGGGCGCAATGGCGTGGCCGTTCTCACCCGTATCCCGCCGGCGGCGGTGCGCGGCTGGGGCGGGTCGATCTGGTCGTTCGATCCGACTGGGCACGCGCAGCCACTCGCTCCCGCAATGCCTGGCGCGCCAACAGCCCTGGCCCGGGAACTGCGCCCCTTCGTCGACGAGGGGCGTTATCTGGAGATCGACCTGGCCGACCACGCCCTCACAGTGGCCTGCCTCTATCTGCCCAAGGGCGACTCGCCACTGAACCC
This sequence comes from Propionibacterium cyclohexanicum, assembly GCF_900111365.1. Classification (GTDB taxonomy): domain Bacteria; phylum Actinomycetota; class Actinomycetes; order Propionibacteriales; family Propionibacteriaceae; genus Propionibacterium; species Propionibacterium cyclohexanicum. The sequence continues at coordinate 36,897 of NZ_FOGZ01000020.1, read as the reverse complement.
ACAGACTCGCACCGGCGAGCCATTGACAGCCGAGCGGATCGCCGCCGTGCAGCGCCGTTACGACCGCAAGATGAGCTTCCTCGCCGGCTTCGCCCGGCAGCTCAGCCGCTCGAGGCGTGCTGCGCTGGCTGCGGGCCGCCAGTTCGTGGTGGTCGGCGATTTCAACATCGCCCACACGCCGCACGATGTGAAGAACTGGCGGGCGGCCCGCACAGCCTCGGGTTTCCTCCCCGAGGAGCGCGCCTGGCTGGACGCCCAGCTGAACCCGCGCACCCTCGTCGACGTGATCCGCCGCCTCCATCCCGACCAGGACGGCCCCTACTCGTGGTGGAGCTGGATGGGTCAGGCCTTCGCGCGCGACACCGGCTGGCGGATCGACTACCAGCTGGCCAGCCCGGCACTGGCCCGCACGGCATCCACCGGTTTCGTGGATCGCCAGCCCGAGGCACCCGAGCGCATCAGCGATCACGCGCCGGTGGTCGTCGACTACGACTATTGATCCTGCCGGGCGGCCAGCACGAGGTGAGCCGCCGAGCCGGGCTCGCGGGGCGGCATCTTGATGACGCTCTGGTGGTGGTAGGTCATGAATATCGAGGCCGCCACGGCCGCCACGGCGATCGCAGCGCCATTGTTGCGCCAAGCCATGTCGATGGCATCGTAGCCCAGCAGGGATACGTTGACCCAGATGGCGATCGTCACGGTGCGCGCGCTCGGGCGGGCCAGTGGAAGCGCCAGGCCGCCCCACAGCATGTACCAGCTGTGCAACGCCGGGCTGGCGAGCACCACGACGAGGTAACCCCAGGAGATGAACGCCATCGGCCTGCGCCTGGCGATCGTCACCGCCCCGATGGTCAGGACGACGCCGCCGATCACCAGGAACAGGGTGTGGGCGAAAGCCACTCCCGCTCGCCCGGTGGGATCGAGCTCGAAGAAACCGAGGACCGCCTGGACGAGCTGCCCGAAGAGCGAGGCGGGCGCCGGGGTGACGACACTGCCCGGCACGGAAACCGCGTTGTACCAGCCGAAATCCAGCCCGGTGGCCATGCTCACCAGTGCGAAGACCCCTCCTGCGACGACAAAGCTCACGAGCACGCGGGTGACCGTGATGACGGTCTCGCGGACGCGAAGCGACGACCAGCGGCGCGAGATCAAGGGCACGACATAGGCCGCGAGCAGCGCGGGCTGCTTGATGGTGGCTGCCAACCCGATCACTGCGGCCGCCGCAAGCCACCACCACCCGCCGGCCGACCACCGTCCTCCGGTCGTCACCGGCCCGCCGCGCACCGGGGTGGTCGCCACCCACAGCCCGAGCACGACGAGTCCCATCATGAGCGAGTCATTGTGGGCACCGCCCACGAAGTCGATGATGAGCAGCGGATTCAGCGTGCCGAACCAGGCCGTGAAGGCAGGATCGATGTCGAGCCGGACGGCGATGCGCGGCAGGAAGACAGCGATGAGCACGACACCTACGACAGCGGGGATTCGCTGGGCGACCGCCGAGAGATAGGGGTCGAAGCCGAAGACGTGCAGGAGCAGATTGGAGATCTGCATGGACAACGGGCCATAGGGACTGGGGGTATTGCGCCACACCCAGGAGACCTGGTCGGCGAAGGCTCCCGGCAGAACGCCGGGACCGTAGTAATAGGGGTTGATGCCGTTGTGCACCAGCCAGCCCTGCGCGGCGTACGAATACGCGTCACCACTGAAGATGGGCGGGGCGAGCAGGAACGGAAGGCTCCACAGGGCGAGGACCGCCCAGTGCTTCACATCGCTGTAGACCTGCAACCCCGGGGCGGAGTCGGGCCGCATGTGTCGTGGACGCAGCCTGAACCAGGCGTCCATGAGCAGCAGGAGCCCTCCCATCGTGACGACCGTGCCGGCGATCTTGGCGGGGGCACCCTCGATGCGCCATGAGGACAGCAGCGTCCACCACGGCGAATTGCGGGGCAGATAGGCCGGGCTGATGGTGCCCAGCGCGATGAGCATGGTACCGATCAGCCCACGGCGAACCGCGGCGATCCGCAGCGCATGACCCAGATCCGACCACCGGGCGCTCGACCAATCGCGCATTCGAGAGCTGCCAGGCGTCATGCTCACAGCGTATCGGGGGACGCAGTCAGCCCCCTGTGAACCGGCTAGCCTGGACCGGACACGCTGGGCCGGACAGCTGCGCTTTCGCCGTCCGCGGATCGCGTGCCAGTTGGCAAGCGTCTATGCGCCGGGCCGCTCCGGACGGGCCGATGCGCGCAACGCGATGCCTCACCAATTCCGAGGAGAACTCCATGAGTGATCGCCCACAGCAGACGCAACGGCGCCGTCTGGAGAAAGTGGTGATCCGATTCGCCGGTGATTCCGGCGACGGCATGCAGCTGACCGGTGATCGTTTCAGTTCCGAGTCGGCCAGCTTCGGCAATGACATCGCGACCCTGCCGAGCTTCCCCGCCGAGATCCGCGCGCCCCAGGGAACGATCGCCGGGGTCAGCAGCTTCCAGGTGCACTTCGCCGGTCGTGACATCGTGACCCCGGGAGATCGCGCCGATGTGCTCGTGGCGATGAATCCGGCAGCGCTCCTCGCCAACCTCGGCGATCTTGTGGCAGGCGGGCTCATCATTGCCGACGAGCACGAATTCACCCCGCGTGCGCTGAAGAAGCTCGGACTGAACTCCAACCCTCTCGAGGATGACTCGCTGGGTGAGTACCAGCTCGTGAGCCTGGACATCACCAAGCTCTCGGCTGGCGCCGTCGGCAGTTTCGGGCTGGGCCGCAAGGACACCGGGCGAACCCGCAATATGTTCGCGCTGGGCCTGGTCAGCTGGCTGTACGGCCGCCCGATCGACGAGACGGTGAACTGGCTGGGCACGAAGTTCGCCGCCAAGCCCACCATCCGCGACGCCAACATCGCCGCTGTGAAGGCGGGTGAGCACTACGGGGAGACCGCGGAACTGTTCACCGTGCGCTACGAGGTACCGGCCGCGCCGATGCCGGCCGGGCGCTACCGCAGGATCACCGGGAACATGGCCACCGCGTACGGGCTGATGACCGGAGCTCATCGTGCCGGGCTGACGCTGTTCGTGGGTTCCTATCCGATCACACCGGCATCCGACCTGCTGCACGAGTTGTCACGCCGCAAATCCCATGGTGTCATCACCTTCCAGGCCGAGGACGAGATCGCCGGCGTCGGCGCCGCCCTGGGCGCGAGCTTCGGTGGCTCGCTGGGCGTCACCACGACCTCCGGCCCCGGCTTCTCCCTCAAGCAGGAGATGATCAATCTGGCCGTGATGACCGAGCTGCCCTTGGTCGTCGTGGACGTGCAGCGCTCAGGCCCGTCGACCGGCATGCCCACCAAGACCGAACAGGGCGAGCTGTTGCAGGCCATGTGGGGGCGCAATGGCGAGTCGCCCGTTCCGGTGCTGGCGCCGTCCTCGCCCTCGGACTGCTTCGAGATGGCCATCGAGGCGTGTCGAATTGCCGTGGAATACCGCACCCCCGTCGTCCTGCTCACCGACGCCTTCCTGGCCAATGGCGCCGAACCGTGGAAGATCCCCGAGCTGTCGACCATCCCGCCAATCGAGCCGCGGCTGGTCAGCGGCCCCAACGGCGTGGACGGCAAGGGCAGCGCCAGCTATCTGCCCTACCGACGCGACCCGGTGACGCTGGCCCGGGACTGGGCGATACCGGGTACCGCGGGGACCGAGCATCGCCTCGGCGGACTGGAGAAGTCGGTGGAGGCCGGATCCGTCAGCTATGACCCGGACAATCACGAGAAGATGGTCCAGCTGCGCGCCGACCGGATTGCCGGCATCCCGGTTCCCGAGGTCCAGGTGGACGATCCCGGCGAGCAGGCGGAGGTTCTGGTGATCGGCTGGGGCTCCACCTGGGGGCCCATCACCGCCGCCGTGCGCCGATTGCGCCAGCGAGGACGAGCGATCGCGCAGGCCCATGTCCGCAATCTCAACCCGCTGCCAGCCAATCTGGGCGATGTGCTGCACCGGTACCGCCGGGTCGTCGTTCCGGAGGTCAATCTCGGGCAGTTCTGCCTGGTGCTGCGGGCCCACTATCTGGTTGATGCCCGCAGCTACCATCACGTTCGTGGCCTGCCGCTGGCGATGGATGAGCTGACCGAGCATCTCGAGGGAGTCATCGACGAGCTCGATCAGGCGAATTCGCGCGGCGGCGAGCCGAACCCGCTGGGCGCCGTGCAGACCAGCAGCACGATCCCGAACAGGAGGAAGCAGCTGTGAGCACCCTCACCTCGTCAGATGGTCTCGCCGGCGTCCCGACGGCGCCCGAGCCACTCAAGCGCAAGGACTTCATCTCCGATCAGGAGGTGCGCTGGTGCCCCGGCTGCGGCGACTACTCGATCCTGGCCGCCTTCCAGCAGATCCTGCCGAGCCTGGGCATCCGTCGCGAGAACACCGTGGTCGTCTCCGGCATCGGCTGCTCCTCGCGACTTCCGTATTACATGAACACCTATGGCATCCATTCGATCCACGGGCGGGCCCTGACACTCGCCACCGGCCTGGCCATGACCCGCCCCGATCTGGCGGTCTTCGTCGTGACCGGCGACGGGGATGCCCTCTCGATCGGCGCCAACCATCTGGTCCACGCCCTGCGCCGTAACATGAACATCACCGTCCTGCTGTTCAACAACCGCATCTACGGGCTGACGAAGGGCCAGTACTCCCCCACCTCGGAAGTGGGCCAGGTCACCAAGTCCAGCCCGATGGGCTCGGTCGACCAGCCGCTCAACCCCGTCAGCCTGGCACTGGGCGCGGAAGCCACCTTCGTGGCCCGCGCGCTGGATTCCGACAAGGCAGGTCTGGAGGCGACGCTGAGCGCGGCCGCGAAGCATCGGGGTGCAAGTCTCGTGGAGATCTACCAGAATTGCTCGGTCTTCAATGACGCGGCCTTCGAGGAGCTCAAGGGCCCTGGATCCGCCGAGTCCCTCATCCGGCTGGAGGAGGGCAAGCCCATCGTGTTCGGTACCGACAACCACCTCGGCGTGGTGTCCGATCCCGGTGGCGGAGTGCGGGTGGCCGAGGTCAGCGAGGTCGGTTCGGATGCAGTGCTCGTGCACGATCCGCACACCGCCGATCCGAGCCGCGCCTTCGCCCTGAGCCGGCTCACCGATCAGGGAGTGATCCGCCGCGCCCCGGTGGGGATCTTCCGCGATGTCGAACGTCCCAGCTACGACGACCAGGTCCGTGCCCAGGTGAATCTCGCCGAGCAGGGCCAAGGCCGCGGCGACGACGCCCCCCTGGAGAAGCTGCTGCTCGGGCCCGACACCTGGCAGGTCGTCTATCCGAGAGCCACGCGCAGGCCCACCGTCTGAGCCGCCTGGGCCCCGCTCGGACGAATCGGCGCCGGTTCACCTGCCGGGCGCTTCGCTGCTGAATGCGCTCATGTGCTGAGTAGTCTCACAGTGGTGAGCACACTTGCATTTCACTTCGAGGACTTCGACACCACAGTCCCCCCCACCGATGATCTCTTCCGCCACGTCAACGGGAAATGGCTGAAGACAGCCACGATCCCCGAAGACCGGGGCAGCTGGGGTGCATTCGACAAGCTGCGCGAGGACTCCGAGAGCGCCGTGCACGAGATCATCGAGTCGCTGCGCACCAGCGAGGACAGCTCCGATCCCGATTCCGAGGCCGCGAAGATCGCCAACCTCTACGGCTCCTTCATGGACGAAGACGCCATCGAGGAGTTGGGCACCGAGCCGCTGGCTCCCCTGTTCAGCCGCATCGACGCCATCGAGTCAGTGGCGGAGCTGGCCGGATTCTGGGGATGGTGCACCCGCCACGGCATCAATGCGCTGGGCGACTTCGACAATGACTCGGATCCGGGCAATCCGCAGCGCTATCTCATGTTCGTCGGCCAGTCGGGCATCGGCCTGCCCGACGAGGAGTACTACCGCCTGCCCGAGTACCAGACGATCCGCGAGCAGTACCTGGCGCACATCACCCGCAGCTTCGAATTGGCCGGTATCGCCGATGCTCCCGCGCAGGCCACGGCGGCCTTCGAGCTGGAGACCCAGATCGCGGCCTGCCACTGGGACAAGGTACGCACCCGCGATATGGTCGAAATGTACTACCCCCAGAGCTGGGCGGATTTCACCGCCGCAACCCCCCAGCTCGAATGGGACGCCTTCCTGGCCGGGGCCCAGTTGCCGGCCGAGGCGGTCGCCGAGGTGGTCAACTGCCAGCGCACCTTCTTCGCCGACGCTGCCGGGCTCGTCGTGCCGTCCCGGCTTCCGGACTGGCGCAGCTGGGCCCGCTGGCAGGTGGTCAACTCACTGTCGCCCTATCTGAACAAGGCGCTGAGCACCGCCAGTTTCGACTTCTACTCCAAGACACTGCGGGGCGTCCCCCAGCAGCGTCCCCGCTGGAAGCGCGGCGTCTCGCTGACCGAGGGTGTCCTGGGGGAGGCAATCGGCAAGCTGTACGTCGCCAAGCACTTCCCGCCCGCCACCAAGGACGCCGCCGACCAGCTGGTAGCCAATCTGCTGGCCGCCTACCGCCAGTCGATCGGCGAACTCGACTGGATGACCGATCAGACCAAGGAACAGGCCCTGGACAAGCTGTCCAAGTTCCGCGCGAAGATCGGCTATCCCGACACCTGGCGTGACTACTCCGCGCTGCACATCGACCCGCACGATCTGGTCGGCAACGTGCTGCGCTCGGACTCCTTCGACTTCGACCACACCATCGAGCAGCTGTCCGGGCCGGTCGATCGCGACGAGTGGTTCATGTACCCCCAGACGGTCAACGCCTATTACCACCCGCTTCGCAACGAGATCGTCTTCCCCGCCGCGATCCTCCAGCCGCCCTTCTTCAATGTGGACGCCGACGACGCGGTGAACTACGGCGGTATCGGTGCGGTGATCGGCCATGAGATCGGGCACGGCTTCGACGACCAGGGCTCCACTTGCGACGGCGATGGCAGGCTGCGCAATTGGTGGACCGACGCCGATCGGGCCGCCTTCGAGGAGCGCACCCATGCCCTCATTGCCCAATACAGCGAGCTCGCGCCCTCGGTCTGCCCCGATGTGCATGTCAACGGCGACTTGACGATCGGGGAGAACATCGGCGATCTCGGGGGCCTGACCATTGCCGTGCGGGCCTGGCGGATCGCCACCCAGGGCAGTGCACCGCAACCCATTGACGGTTACTCCGGCCTGCAGCGGCTGTTCCTCGGCTGGGCGCAGGTCTGGCAGGATCTCACCCGCCCCGAGCAGATGCGCCAGAGCCTGGCGGTCGATCCGCATGCGCCCGACGAGATCCGCTGCAATCAAGTGGCGCGCAACATCCCGGCCTTCCACGAAGCCTTCGCGACCAAGCCCACAGACGGCATGTGGCTCGACCCCGCCGCACGGGTGCGCATCTGGTGAGCTGTTCCCGTTCAGTGCGAGCGGGACACCACCTCGTCGCACACCCTGTCCAGGGCCCGGCGTGCCGGGCCCTGGGGAAGGATGGCGAGTTCGGCCCGTGCCGCCTCGGCGCGCGCCATGATCTCGTCGCGGGCCTCCTCGATGACATGTGAGGCGCGCAGCATGCTCAGCGCCCGCGCCAGTTCGCGGTCGTCGGCCAGATCGTCGGCCAGCAGCTGCTTGAGGGGCTCGTCCTCGGGGTCCTCGCTCGCGTCGAGCAGCAGGATCGGCAGGGTCGCGACGTGCTCGCGAAGATCAGTCCCGGGCGTCTTGCCCGTGGTCGTCGAGGTGATGTCGATGAGATCATCGGACAGCTGGAAGACCATGCCGATCTGCATCCCGAAGCGCCCGAGCGCCTCGAGCACCCGCGGCTCGGCGTGGCTGGTCATCGCGCCGAACAGCACCGAAGTCCTGATGAGCGCACCGGTCTTGCCGGCGATCACGTCGAGATAGTGCGACAGCGGATCCTCCCCCGCATCGCTGCCGCGCATCTCGCCGATCTGGCCCGCGACCAGCTCGGAGAAGGTGTCGGCCTGCAATCGCACGAACTCGGTGCCCAGCTGAGTGACCAGTGAGGAGGCCCTGGAGAACAGCCAGTCGCCCACCATGATGGCGATCGAGTTGCCATAGGCCACATTGGCGCTCGTGACGCCGCGCCGCATCGAGGCCTCGTCCATCACGTCGTCGTGGTACAGCGAGGCGACATGGGTGAGCTCGACGACGGCTGAGGCCAGTTCCATCCGCTCGTCGCTGGGTTGTGGGCCGAGGTGACTGGTCAGCGCCACCAGCAGGGGCCGGAAACGCTTGCCCCCCGCGTTGATGACGTGCCGGGAGGCCTCGGCGATGAAGGGATTGTCAGCACCCAGCGCCACCTGGCCCAGCCGACGCTCCACACCCTCCAGCTGCTGCTCGACGCGGGCTCGGAATGCCTCGTCCTCGGCCAGCGTCACGTGATCTCCTATCAGCGCAGGAAGTTTGCAGCATTCGCAAACAGGTCAAGCGCAAAACCTGGCACCAGACCGAGTACCAGCGTACCGAGAGCGCACACGGTGATCACAATCCCGGTGGGCCATCCCGGGTGGACGATGTCGGTCTCGGTATTCGGCTCGGCGAAGTACATCACGTAGACGACCCGCAGATAGTAGGCGGCGGTCACCAGCGCGAATGCCATGGCGAACAGCACGAGCCAGCCGTACCCGCCCTGCCAGGCAGCGGTGAAGGCCACCAGCTTGCCGATGAACCCACCGGTGAGCGGAATGCCGGCCAGCGACAGCAGGAAGAGTGTCATGACGGCCCCCAGGGCGGGACGACGCCGGGCCAGACCCAGCCAGGCGTCGATGGAGGTGGCCTCGCCGCCGGCCTGGCGCACTGTGGTGAGGATGGCGAAGGCACCCGTATTGGCCAGGCCATAGGTAGTCAGATAGATCAGGGTGCCCGAGACGGAGCCGGAGCGCCCTGCGTCCAGACCGGTTCCGGTGGCCATCGCGCCGACAACGGCGACAAGGATGAAGCCTGCGTTCGCAATGGAGGAATAGGCCAGCATCCTTTTCACGTCGTCTTGCACCAGACCGGCCAGCGAGCCGAGCACCATGGTGACCACTGCCACCGCCGCAAGGAGCAACTGCCAGTCCCACCGGATGCCGCCCAGCGCGACGAACAACACCCTGAGAAAGGCCCCGAAGGCGGCGATCTTCGTACAGATCGCCATGAACGCGGTGACCGGGGTCGGAGCGCCGGTATAGACATCGGGGACCCACGAGTGGAAGGGCACTGCCCCCACCTTGAACAGCATGGCGACGCTCACCAGCCCGGCCCCGGCCAAGAGCAGCGGCAGGGCCTGGGTGGATCGGGTGATCGAGGCGTCGACATCGGCGAGGGTGAACGAGCCGGAATAGCCGTACAGCAGCGCCGTCCCGAACAGGAAGAAGGCGCTGGACAGCGCACCGAGCATGAAGTACTTCAGTGCCGCCTCCTGGGACAGCAGCCGCCGGCGACGCGCCAGCCCGCACATCACGTACAGCGGCAGCGAGAGGATCTCCAGGCCGACGAACATGGTGAGCAGGTCGTTGGCGGCCGGCAGGACGAGCATCCCCAGCAGCGCCATGGAGAACAGCGGGAAGACCTCGGTGTTCTCCTGCCGGGCGGCGATGGCCTCGCGTTCGGCGAGGCTGCCGGGCACGGCGTTGGCCTGGGGAGCGAAGGCAGTGGACCCGCCGCCGATCCGCTTCTCCCCGTACAGCAGCACCGCCAGCAGCCCGAAGACCAGCAGCAGCGCCCAGATCATCCGGGTGGGCCCGTCGATCGACAGCGCCCCCATGACCGCCTGACCGGGACGGTCATTCCAGCCGACGGTGACGAAGGCCAGCGCGAGCAGCTGGCTGATCACCGCAATACCCAGCTGCACCCGATGGCGGGTGTGCCGCGGCACGAAAGCCTCCACGATCACCGCCGCCACGACGGCGAGGATGAGGACGACAAGCGGGGCGATGAGTCCGTATTCGATCGTTGGTGGGGTCATGGCTCATCTGCTCCCTGTTGGAACACTGGGTTGAGGATCGGTTGCGCCGATCTGTGCCATCGCATGGGCGGCCGTGGACTGCGCCACCTGGAGAGTGGGCCTCGGCACGAAACCGAAGAACAGGATGAGCACGATGAGCGGCGCGATGACGAGCTTTTCGCGGGCGTCGAGATCATGGTGCAGACGCTCGGCGCTTTGCGGGGAGACCGGGCCGGTGAAGACCCGCTGATACGCGAGGAGCACGTAGAGGGCCGCGAGCACAGTACCCAGCACCGCCAGCGCCACCCATACCAGGTGATGGCGCCAGGCACCGGCCATGATGAGGAACTCGCCGACGAAATTGGCGGTGCCGGGCAGTGCCAGGGTGGCGAGTCCGGCGGTGAGGAAGACCCCGGCCAGCACGGGGACCAGCTTCTGGGCTCCGCCGTAGTCGGCGATGAGGGCCGAGCCGCGCCGCTCGACAAGGAAGCCGACCACAAGGAACATCGCTGCCGAACTCAGCCCGTGGGCCAGCATGTAGAAGATGGAGCCGGACAGCGATGCCGTCGTCAGGGCAAAGATGCCCAGGACCATGAACCCGAAGTGCGAGATCGAGGTGTAGGAGACCAGACGCAGGAGATTCTTCGATCCCACCGCCATGAGCGCCCCATAGAGGATCGAGATGACCGCGAGGGCCAGCACGAAGGGGGTTGCCCACCGGCTGGCCTCGGGGAAGAAGGCCAGGCAGAAACGAATCATGCCGAAGGTGCCGATCTTGTCCAAGGTGGCGACCAGAAGTGCCGATGCCCCCGGGCGAGCCTGCTCGGCGGCGTCCGGCAGCCAGCTGTGCACCGGGAACATGGGGGCCTTGACGGCGAAGGCCACGAAGAAGGCGATGAACAGCCAGCGTCCCGTCCACTGCCCGATCGGCAGGCCGGTCAGCTCCGCGGTGAGCAGACTCGGCGTCCGGTCGCGGGCGGAGACGACGTACATGCCGATGACGCCCACCAACAGCACGAGCCCACCGGCCAGGCTGAACAGCAGGAACTTCAGCGCCGCACCGGCGCGGCGCGGCCCGCCCCAGCCGGCGATGAGGAAGTACATCGGGATGAGGGTGGCCTCGAAAGCGATGTAGAACAACAGCAGATCGCTGGCCATGAAGACGAACAGCGTGAAGGACTCGAGCATGAGGGCGAGCGCCGCGAACGACTCCCCGCTCCACCGCGAGAGGGGTGTCGCGGCGGAGTTCGGGTCCCCCGGGCTCCACTCGGCGACGAGTACCAAGGGCACGAGAATGACGGTGAGCAGGATGAGCAGCTTCGCCATGCCATCCGCATCGAGCGCATACCATGCGCCGATCGTGGGGATCCAGCGCACTTGCTCGCCCAGGCCGGTCATGAAGAAGACCGCCACGCCCAGCGCGGCTGTGAGCAGCGAGAACGACAAGGCGACGATCCGCCCGCCGCGCCCGCGGCTGGCGAAGACGACGCCGGAGCCGACCAGCGGCACGAGTCCCAGAAGGGTGAGCCAGGGAATTGCCATCATCTCTCCCCCCTCAGGCCAGCCGGCCGAGGATCATGACCAGACCGACGGCCACGATGCCGAGGGCCATCGTCGCACCATAGCTGCGCACATACCCGTTCTCCGCCAGACGCAGCACCCCGCCTCCGGCTTTGGCCAGTTCGGCGCTGCTGCGGGCGGCGCCGTCGACCAGTTCCTTGTCGGCGAAATCCAGGCCCTCGCACAATGCCTGGCCGGGCCGCATGAGAACCGCCTCGTTGAGGGCATTCGCGTACAGCTCGTTGCGCCCGGCGTTGACGAAGAAGTTGTGGCTCACCGGCTGCTGCTGGGCGATGGGGCGGCGATAGAGGACAACGCCGAGCGCCACCCCCAGACCGACGACCAGCAGGGTCACCGCACCCATCCAGCTCAGTTCGAGCAGATGGCTGGGCTCGACCTCGGCCCCGACGGCGGGCGCCAGCCAGCCCTGGATCCAGCCGTTGAGCGCCAGGCCACTGAATACTGAGGCGGCTGCCAAGACGACCAGCGGGACGACCATCACTGGTCCGGGCCGGTGCGGATGCACCCCCGGCAGGTGCCGCGCCGGGCCGAAGAAGGTCATCATGACCAGTCTCGTCATGTAGAAGGCGGTGATGCCGGCACCTGCGAGCGCGAGCCAGCCGAAAACCGGGCTCTTGCCGAACGCCGCCGAGATGATGTGGTCCTTGGAGTAGTAGCCGGCGAAGAAGGGGAAGCCGATGATGGCCAGATAGCCGCAGGCGAAGGTGGCGAAGACCCATGGCATCGCCCTCGCGAGGGCGCCGTAGTGGCGCATGTCGACGTCATCGTCCATGCCGTGCATGATGGCCCCGGCGCCGAGGAAGAGATTGGCCTTGAAGGCGCCGTGGGTGAGCAGGTGGAAGATCGCGAAGGCCGCGCCGGCCGGGCCGATACCGGCCGCAAGCATCATGTAGCCGATTTGGCTCATCGTCGAGCCTGCCAGCACCTTCTTGATGTCGTCCTTGGCGCAGCCGATCCACGCCCCTGCGAAGACCGAGGCCAGTCCAACGATGCTCACCGCCAGGCTCGCGGGCTCACTCAGGGCGAAGATCGCGTGAGAGCGGACGACCAGATAGACGCCGGCGGTGACCATCGTCGCGGCATGAATGAGCGCAGAGACCGGTGTCGGACCCTCCATCGCGTCCAGCAGCCACACCTGCAGCGGAACCTGGGCCGACTTGCCGCAGGCCGCCAGCAGCAGGAGCAGGCCCAGCGCGGTCGCCCACCCGCTGGGCATCGCCGGGGCCTGGGCGTTGACGGTGCTGAAGTCCACCGAGCCGAACAGTGCGAACATCGCGAACATCGCGGTGAGCAGCCCCAGGTCACCGACCTTGTTGGTGATGAACGCCTTCTTCGCGGCCAGCGCAGCGGAGTTGCGCTCCTGCCAGAAGCCGATGAGCAGGTAGGACGCCAGCCCCACGCCCTCCCATCCGACGAACAGCACGAGATAGTTGTCAGCCAGGACCAAGATCATCATCGCGGCGACGAAGAGGTTGAGGAAGGCAAAGAAGCGACGCCGTGCGGGATCCTCGCGCATGTAGCCGATCGAGTAGACGAAGATGAGCGAGCCGACACCTGTCACGAGCAGCGCGAAGAGAATCGACAGCTGGTCGACCAGCAGACCGGCGGAGACGGTCCACGACCCAGCCGAGATCCACCGATAGGTGCCCACCGACACGGCCCGCGCGCCGTCGCCGGAGCCGAGCATCGAGATGAACAGGAGCAGGGCGATGACGAACGAGGCCATCGGTGCGGCCGCGCCGAGCAGATGCCCCCAGGCGTCGCCGGCACGTCCGACGATCAGCAGCAGGCCCGCGACGACCAGCGGGATCGCGATCATCAGCCAGGCATAGCTGAACAACCCGGTCGCAGCGACCGGATTCACGACTTCCAAAGGATTCACCGATTCCCCCTCAATGCCTCAGCAGGTTCTCGTCGTCGACCGAGGCCGAGCGGCGGGTGCGGAAGATCATCATGATGATCGCCAAGCCGACGACCACCTCGGCCGCCGCCACGACCATGACGAAGAACGCGGCCACCTGGCCGTCGAGATTGCCGTGCACATTGGCGAAGGTCACGAAGGACAGGTTCGCGGCATTGAGCATGAGCTCGATGGACATGAAGGCGACCAGCGCATTGCGCCGCACGAGGAAGCCGAGCAGCCCCAGGCAGAACAGGATCGAGGACAGCACGATGTAGGCATTGGGGTTCATGGGGTGATCTCCTTGGCCGGCCCGCCGGGCACGGCGGACAGTTCAGCCTCGCCGGGCGCGGCGGACAGTTCAGCCTCGCCGGGCAGGATTCCGTGCTGCTCGTCGTGCACGTCCGCGAGCGCCTGGTCTGCTCGGACAGTGGGCGCCACCAGCCGGCCCTTGTCCACGATGACTGCGCCGCGGGCGGCGAGGGTGGCGATCACCGAGCCGTCGGCGATCGCCCCGTCGGGCAGCAAGGCGGGATGGTCGACGGAGTTGTGCCGGGCGTAGATGCCGGGGCTGGGCAGGGGGCCGGGGTCGGCCCCGGTGGCGGCGAACTCCTTCGTGCGCCGCTCGAGCCGGGCACGCTGGCGTTCCTTGCCCACCAGGGGCTCCCCGTGGCTGAGCACCATCGCGGCGAGCGCAGCGGTGATGAGCAAGGCTGCAGTGGCCTCGAAGGCGAAGACATAGCGGCCGAAGACGAGGAAGGCCAGGGAACGGACATTACCGGCCTGCCCATTGGCCTGTGCAAGGCCCTGGGAACCGGTGAGGATGCCGTGGCCCACTGCCGAGACGAGCAGTACCGCGAGGCCAAGGACGGCAATCGCAGTGGCTGCCCGCTGGCCTTTGATCGTCTCGACCATCTCGTCGACGGAATCGACACCGATCATCATCATCGTGAAGACGAACAGCATCATCACCGCGCCGGTGTAGACGATGATCTGGGCAACGAACAGGAAGGGCGCATCGAGGCTCGCGTACAGACCGGCCAGGCAGCACATCAGCCCGGCCAGGCACAGCGCACAGTGGACCGGCTTGCGGCTGAACACCATGCCGGCGCCCGCCGCGATGCTCAGCGGGCCGAGGATCCAGAAGGCGATCGCCTGCCCGGTGACCAGTGGAATCATTGCCCTGCTTCCTCTCCCGATGCCGCCCCGCTGGGGGCCCCTCCCGTGCCGCGCTCGTCGGGCACGCCGGTGGGCGGGAGACCGAGGAAGTACTCCTTCTCGGTGGCACCCAGCCGCCGCTCATGTGGTGGCTGCTCCATCCCTGGCAGCAGGGGTGCCAGCAACCGATCCTTGTCATAGATGAGGCTTTCACGGCTGCGATCGGCCAGCTTGAATTCGTTGGTCATCGTCAGTGCCCTCGTCGGGCACGCCTCGATGCACAGACCGCACAGGATGCAGCGCAGGTAGTTGATCTGGTAGACCCGCCCGTAGCGCTCGCCGGGGCTGTAGCGCTCCTGTTCGGTGTTGTCGGCGCCCTCCACGTAGATCGCGTCGGCCGGGCACGCCCAGGCGCACAGCTCGCAGCCCACGCACTTCTCGAGGCCGTCGGGCCAGCGGTTGAGCTGGTGGCGTCCATGGAAGCGGGGTGCGACGACGCGCTCCTTGCCCGGCTCGGGATAGCCCTGCGTGAACGACTTGCGGAACATCGTGCGGAAGGTGATGCCGAAACCTGACCAGGCGCCCATCAGTCGTGCACCTCCTCGCCCGGCTCGTCCTCGCCCCGCGCGGCTCGTGCGGGCTGGGTCATGGAGCCGGCTCGGGTCAGCGCCCCGGCCAGTGCCAGTGGACGCTGCCCAGGCATCGGGGGCACCGGATATCCGCCGGCGAAGGCATCGAAGTCCTCGGCGGCCAGCCCCCCGGCCGGCTCGGCCTCGATGCTGGCCGACGTGCGTCTGGGCCACAACACCCAGGCCAGCAGGGCCACGATGAGCAGTCCAATGATGATGCGCGCTGCCGTGGAGGCGAACCAGCCGTTGGCGATACCGCCGCGCATCACGGCCAGCACCATGATCCACACCAGGCTGATCGGGATGAGCCACTTCCACCCCAGATCCATGAACTGGTCGTATCGGAAGCGCGGCAGCGCGGCCCGTACCCAGCAGAAGAAGAAGATGACCAGCTGCACCTTGAGGAAGAACCACAGCAGGCCCCACCAGCCGGTATTGAGCCCGGCGATCATGCTCAACGGCCAGGGCGCGCCGTATCCGCCGAGGAACAGCGTCGTGCAGATCGCCGAGACGGTGGCGACATTGATGTACTCGGCAAGGAAGAACATCGCGTAGCGGAAGCCGGAGTAGTCGGTGATGTGACCCGAGACCAGCTCGGATTCGCACTCGGCCAGGTCGAAGGGCAAGCGGTTCGTCTCACCGAAGATGCTCACCACGTAGATCGCAAAGCTCGGTGCGAGCAACAGCCAGTAGTGCGAGGGGAAGACCGTGTGGATGCCGAAGAAGTTGAGCGGGGCGATCTGCGCCTCGACGATCTCGCTCGTGCTCATCGAACCGGCGTACATGAACACCGCCACGAGCGCCAGGCCCATTGCCACCTCATAGCTGATGAGCTGGGCGGTGGCGCGCATCGAGCCCAGCAGCGAGTAGGTGCCGTTGCTGGCCCAGCCGGCCAGTACCACCCCGTAGACACCTACCGAGGCGATGGCGAGGATGAGCAGCACCGAGACCGGCAGATCACTGATCTGCAAGCGGGTGGTGTGCCCGAACATCCTCACCTCGCCGCCCAGCGGTATGACGGCCCAGGAGGCGAAGGCAGCGACGGCAATGAGCACCGGGGCGAGACTGAAGACGATCCTGTCGGTGCGTGCCGGGCGGAAGTCCTCCTTGAACAGCAGCTTCATGCCGTCACCGAGGGCCTGGCCCAGGCCGAGGGGCCCGTTCATGATCGGTCCCTTGCGGTTCTGCATCTTTCCGAGCACGCGGCGCTCGAACCAGACGTTGAAGATGGTCCAGGCGAGCAGCATCGCGAAGACCACCACCACCTTGATGACCACAAGCCACCAGGGGTCGGTCCCGAAGACCACCTGTTGCGCGATCATTGCGCACCTCCATCGGACTGGTTGGGCCCGTCCGGGCGGCTACCCGGAGCAGTGACGTGGACGCGGTCACCCGGATGGGCGCCCAGCGTGGCGAACAGCGAGGAACCGGTGTTCAACGGCAGCCAGACGACCCCGGGCGACATCTCTCCCACCAATTCCACCGGCGCGACGAGCCGACCCGCCGGGCCGCTGATCTCCACCGGGTCGCCGCTCACCAGGCCGAGCCGGGCGGCATCCGCGGGAGCGAGTCGGGCCACCCGGGCCGGCGCTGTGGCAAGCAGCTCGGTTGCCCCGTCCAGCCCGGCGGCGTCGTCGATGAGCAGCCGCCAGCCCGCGAGCACGAGGCTGTCGGGCGCGGGCGGCTGGCTCGTGACCGGGCGCCCGCCGCCCGAATCGATGGGCCCGTGCGCCCGTTCGCCGGACCAGTCGGCGATCTGAGCGAATTCGGCGCGCGCCTGGGCCGGTGAGCGCATCCCCAGATCGGCTCCCATGGCGTCGGCGAGTGCGGCCAGCACCCGCACATCGGTCATCGGCGAGGGATTCTCGTCGATGACCAGTTGCACCGGCCGGATGCGGTGCTCCCAGTTGATGAAGTGACCCACCTGCTCGGTGATCGGCGCCACCGGGAACACCACATCGGCGCGTTCGGTGACCTCGGTGCGGCGCTGCTCCAGGCTGACGACGAAGTCCACGGACTCCAGTGCGTCGAGCAGGGCACGGGGGTCGAGAAAGTCCTCGGCCTGGATACCAGCGGTGACGAGGGCCTGCAGCTGCCGGTTCCCGGCAGCCTCGATGATGGCGTTGACCTCGCGCCCGGTGGTGGCCGGCAATGAGGCCACCCCCCACGCCGCTGCCAGGTCGACGCGGGCCCCGGGGTCGGCCACCTGGCGTCCAGCGGGCAGCAGGGCAGGCAGGGCACCGGCCTCGATGGCCCCGACCTCCCCGGCGCGGCGGGGAATCCAGGCGAGCCGGGCGCCACGCCGCTTTGTCAGCTCCGCTGCCGTGGCGAGGGCACCGGGGCTCAGAGCGGCGCGCTCACCGATGAGCACGATCGTCTGCTCATCGAGCAGGCCGTCCGCGGCGAGCGTCCTCAACGCGTCGGCCTCGCCACCGGGCGCCGTGGCATGCAGGCGGGCGCCCAGCTTGGTGGCACCTGCGGAGTTGAAGGGTGCCACGTTGACGATCTGCAGGCCATGTGCCCGCCAGGCCTTGCGCAGTCGCAGGAAGACGATGGGCGACTCGTCCTCGGGTTCCAGGCTGACCAGCACGACCCGCGCGGCCGCCTCCAGGTCGGCGTAGTGCACCGCCTGCTCGAAACGCCTTCCGGCGATGTAGCTGGCGAGGAAGGCGCTCTCCTCGGCGCTGGCCGGGCGGGATCGGAAGTCGATGTCATTGCTCCCGAGGACGGCCCGAGTGAATCGGGAGTAGGCATAGGCGTTCTCGACGGTGAGGCGCCCGCCGGGCAACACCCCGACGTCGTGGCCGGCACGGGCCAGCCCGCGGGCGGCGGCGTCGATGGCCTCGGGCCAGCTGGCCGGTTCCAGGACGCCCTCGCGGCGCACGAGTGGCGAGGTCAATCGGTCGGCGAGCATCGTGGAGCGGAAACCGAAGCGCCCCCGGTCGCAGTTCCATTCCTCGTTGACCTGCGGATCGTCGCCTGCCATCCGCCGGCGCACGGTTCCGGCCCGGTGGTCGATGCGCAGCTCGCAGCCGTCTGCGCAGTGCTCACAGCTGCTCGTGGTGCTCACCAGGTCGAAGGGGCGCGACTGGAAGCGGTAGTCGGCACTGGTCAGGGCACCGACCGGGCAGATCTGCACGATGTTGCCTGCGAAATAGGATTGGTAGGGCGTGTCCTCATAGTTCTTGATCTGCGACAGCGCGCCACGTTCGGCGAGCTCGATGAACTCGTCCCCGCTGATCTGGGTGCTGAACCGGGTGCAGCGCTGGCACAGGACGCAACGCTCGCGGTCCAACAGGATCTCGGCGCTGATGTGCACCGGCTTGGGGAAGGTGCGCTTGACGCCCTCGTAGCGGCTCTCCCCGGGCCCGTGGCTCATCGCCTGGTTCTGCAGGGGGCACTCCCCGCCCTTGTCGCAGATGGGGCAGTCGAGCGGATGGTTGATGAGGAGGAATTCCAGCATGCCCTCCTGGTGCTTGGCCACGGTGGCGTTGCTGGCGGCCGTCTCCACCTGCATGCCGGGCATCGCCACAAGGGCGCAGGCCGGCTGCGGCTTCATCGGACGTCCGTTGCCGGCGTCGGGCACCTCCACCAGGCACTGGCGGCAGGCCGCGACGGGATCGAGCAGCGGGTGATCGCAGAACCGCGGAATGCCGATGCCGATCATCTCGGCGGCGCGGATCACGAGGGTGCCCTTCGGCACGCTCAGCTGCTGGCCGTCGATGGTGAACTCGACGAGCTCCGGCTTCGCAGCGGCGCGGGAGGACCCGGTGTCCACGCTCATGAGGCCACCTCCTCGACCTGGCGGGGACGGGCGAACAGCGCGCTCTTCTCGTAGGGGAACAGTTCCCAGGCCGGGGTGTGATAGCCGGCCTCGAACTCGGGACGGAAGTGCTTGATGGCGCTGGTGATCGCGGCGACGAAACCGTCGGCCAGCGTGCAGAAGCTCTTCATCGATGTGTTGTCGCACACGTCCAGCATTTTCTCGATGTCTCCCTCCTGGCCCCTGCCGGCCTCGATGTTGCGCAGGGTCTGCACCAGCCACCAGCTGCCCTCGCGGCAGGGCGTGCATTTTCCGCAGGACTCGTGCTTGTAGAACTCGGTCCAGCGCAAGGTGGTCCGCACTACGGAGGTCGTCTCGTCGAAGCACTGCAGGGCCTTCGTGCCGAGGATGGACCCGGACTTCGCGACGGACTCGTAGTCGAGTGGTACGTCGAGATAGTCGGGGGTCAGCATCGGCGTGGACGAACCGCCGGGAGTGAAGAACTTGAGGTGATGGCCCTGTCTCATGCCGCCGGAGAGCTCGAGGATCTGGCGCAGCGTGATGCCCAACGGAGCCTCGAACTGCCCAGGATTCCTCACATGCCCGGACAGCGAGTAAATGGTCGTACCTTTGCTGCGCTCGGTGCCCATCGACTGATACCAGGCTGCCCCGTGCCGGATGATCGCCGGCACGGCGCTGATCGATTCGGCGTTGTTCACCACCGTGGGGCTGGCATAGAGCCCGGCCACCGCCGGGAACGGCGGGCGCAGCCGGGGCTGGCCACGGCGTCCCTCCAAGGAGTCGAGCAGCGCGGTCTCCTCGCCGCAGATATAGGCCCCGGCGCCGGCGTGCACGACGACCTCCAGGTCATATCCGCTGCCAAAGATATCGGTGCCCAGGAAACCGGCCGCCCGGGCGTCCTCGACGGCCTTGCGGACCCGGCGGACGATGTGCAGCACCTCACCGCGGACGTAGATGAAGGCCTGGTGAGCGTTCACCGCATAGGACGCGATGATGACGCCCTCGAGCAGGGTGTGCGGACTGGCCATGAGCAGCGGCATGTCCTTGCAGGTGCCCGGCTCGGACTCGTCGCAGTTGACCACCAGATAGGTGGGCTTGGGACTGTCGCGGGGGATGAACGACCACTTCGCCCCGGTCGGGAATCCGGCGCCGCCGCGGCCGCGCAAACCGGCATCCTTGACCTCCGAGATGACCTGCGCAGCCGTCATCTCGGTGAGTGCCTTGCGAGCCGCAGCGTAGCCGCCGCGCGAGCGATAGTTCTCGAGCTGCCAGGAGCCGGGTGTTCCCCAGTTCTCGGTGAGGACGGGTGTGAGGACGTCGGTCATTTCTGCTCCTCCCCGAGGGAGCCCGAACCGGGATCGTCAGGAGCGTGCCAGTCATTGCGCCGGGCGATCTCGAGGCCCCGCAGTGAGGCGTCGCCGGCACTCGGGCCCTCGTCGGCCCGTCCGTCGTCGAAGCCGGCCAGCACTCGCTCGGCCTGCTTCCAGTCCACCACGGTTGCGCCGCGGGTGGACTGCACCGGCTTTCCGGCGGCGAGCCGGTCGATCAGTTCATCGGCCTTCTCGGGGGTCATGTTGTCCATGAACTCCCAGTTGACCATCATGATCGGGGCGAAATCGCAGGCCGCATTGCACTCGATCCGTTCGAGGCTGAACTGCCCGTCAGGGCTCGTCTCGCCCTCGTGAATGCCCAGCCGCTGCTCCATGTGCTCCAGCAGGATGTCGCCGCCCAGCACTGCGCACACCGAGGTGGTGCACACACCGATGTGGTGCCGGCCGGGGGGCCGGCGCTTGTACATGCTGTAGAAGGTGGCGACCCCATTGACCTGGGCCGTGGTGAGACCGAGTACCTCGGCACAGATCTTGATGCCGGCATTGCTGAGGTAGCCGTCCACCGATTGCACCAGATGCAGCATCGGCAGCAGGGCCGAGCGGCGGTCGGGATACCGGGCAGCGAGACCTCGCATCTCCTCGATGGTGTGCTCGCCGATCCTGGTCTGCTCGGTGCTCGTGTCGATGCCGCTGGCATCGTCGTAGGACGAGACGAATTCATGCCCGCTCATGGTGTGCATCTCCTTGCCGGCAAGGCCGATGGTGCGATCGGCCGGCTGTGCGTTGGGGCGGGTCATCGGTCGACCCCGCCCATCACGGGATCGATCGAGGCGACCGCCATGATGGTGTCCGAGAGCATGGAGCCCTCGCACATCAACGGGAGCGCCTGGACGTGGTTGAAACCGGGGTCGCGAAGATGCACCCGATAGGGCCGGGTGCCGCCGTCGGAGACCAGATGGCAGCCGAGTTCCCCGCCGGGTGCCTCGATCGCCTGGTAGACCTCGCCGGCTGGGACGTGGAATCCCTGGGTGACGATCTTGAAGTGGTGGATGAGGCCCTCCATGGATTCGCCCATGATGTGCCGGATGTGCTCATTGGAGTTGCCCTGGCCATCCGAGGCGACGGTGAGCTCGCCGGGCCAGCGCAAGTCCGGATCCTCGATGCGATAGGGCTCTGCCTTGCTGGCGGCGAGCGCGTCGCGCACCTGCTCGAGGATGTTCACCGACTGGTCCATCTCGCGCAGCCGGATGACGAAGCGCCCGTAGGCGTCGCAGGAGTCGGCCGTGCACACCTCGAAGTCGTAGTTCTCGTATCCGCAGTAGGGCTGGGACTTGCGCAGATCCCAGGGATAACCGGTGGCGCGCAGCACCGGCCCCGAGCAGCCGAGCATCATTGCCGCCGGGAGGTCGAGATAGGCGACGTTCTGCATCCGGCCCTTGAAGATCGGGTTGTCCATGGTGAACTCGGCGATCTCGGGAAGGTTCTTGCGCAGCTGGCGGATCAGCTCGTCGAGCAGGTCGAGGCCGTCCTCGGGCAGGTCGTTCTGCACTCCGCCGGGGCGGATGTAGGCGTTGTTCATGCGCAGCCCCGTGACGGCCTCGGTGAAGTCCAGGCAGCGTTCGCGTTCTCGCAGGCAGACCTCCTGAACGCTGGTGGCACCGAGCTCCAGGCCTCCGGCGCCGACACCGGTCAGGTGCGAGGCAATCCGGTTGACCTCGAGCATGAGCACCCGAAGCTGGCTGGTGCGCCGCGGCAGGGCGTCGGTAATGCCCAGCAGCTTGTCCACGGCCAGCGAATAGGCCGCCTCGTTGGAGATCCCGGCCACGTAGTTGGCACGCGTCACGAAGGTCGAGCCCTGGGTCCAGTTGCGGTACTCGGCGTTCTTCTCGATCCCGGTGTGCAAGAAGCCGATGCTGGGGCGCAGCGAGACGACGGTCTCACCGTCCATCTCCATGACCAGCCGCATCACGCCGTGCGTCGAGGGATGTGCCGGCCCGACGTTGACGACGATCGTCTCGTCGGAACGGTCACGCTGGGACTCGACGACCTGGTCCCAGTCGGCGCCGTTGGCCAGATAGGCCGGGCCACTGACCGTCTCGTCCGGGCCCGCGAAGACGTCGTGGGGATCGTGCTGGGTCTGCTGGCTCATTGGTCGTACCTCCTGCGCTCCTCGGGCGGCGGCACTGCCGCCCCCTTGAATTCCACCGGGATACCGCCCAAGGGGTAGTCCTTGCGCTGGGGATGGCCCACCCAGTCGTCGGGCATGAGGATCCTCGTGAGGCCCGGGTGCCCGTCGAAGACGATGCCGAACATGTCCCAGGTCTCGCGCTCGTGGAAATTGGCCATGGGATAGACGGGCACGACACTGTCCACATGGGGATCGGCGTCATCGAGCTCGACCTCGAGGCGAATCCGGCGATTGTGGGTGATGGACAGCAGCTCGTACACCGCGTGGAGCTCCTGGTGCACCTGCTCGGGGTAGTGCACCCCACTGACCGAGACGCAGACCTCGAAGCGCAGGGCAGCGTCGTCGCGCAGCACCCGCGCCAATGCGAGCAGCTTCTCGCGGGCAACGAAGAAGGTGATCTCCCCGCGGTGCACGCTCACTCTCGTGGCAAATCCGGGAACCAGCTCGGCCATCTTGTCGGCCACATCGTCGAACCAGCCGCCGAACGGCGGCTCGGTGACGCCCGGCAGCACATAGGTCTTGTGCAGCCCGCCGAATCCGGACGTGTCACCGGGCTCGGTGCCCGGTCCCCACATGCCTCGGCGGGTGGCTATCACCTCGGGTTCGGCGGGCGCCGCCGTGTACAGCGCGGCCAGATGGGGGTGGGTGAGCTCGATTTCGCCGGCCCTCGCCGCGCGATCGCCCTCCTCGGCGCCGGGCCCGGCCTGGGGGTGCGGATCGATGTCGTTCGCCCGCTTGGCGTTGGCCTCGGCTGGGGTGTTCTCGTCACTCATCGCATGAGGCCCTTCTGCTCGATCGTGGCAGGCGCCTCGAGGGCGGCCTGCTCGGTCTCGGCGATCGCCCGGTCCATGTCCGCACCCACCGGGTGCTTCATGACCTCGTTCTTCTTCAGCTTGAAGACGGCGTCGATGAGCATGTCGGGACGAGGCGGGCAGCCGGGGATGTACATGTCCACCGGGACGATGTGATCGACGCCCTGCACGATGGCGTAGTTGTTGAACATGCCGCCGCTACTGGCACATACTCCCATCGAGATGCACCACTTGGGATTGGGCATCTGGTCCCACAGCTGGCGCACCACCGGAGCCATCTTCTGACTGACCCTCCCCGAGACGATCATGAGATCGGCCTGCCGGGGAGAGGCCCGGAAGACCTCTTGGCCCCAGCGTCCGGAGTCGGCTCGAGGGCCGCCGTAGCTGATCATCTCGATGGCGCAGCACGCCAGGCCCATGGTCAAGGGCCAGAACGAGGTCTGGCGGGTCCAGCCCTGGGCGGCCTCGAGCGTGGTGAGCAGGATGCCGCTGGGGATCTTGTTCTCGATGCCCACGATCGTGTCCTTTCAGTCCCAGTCGAGTCCGCCGCGACGCAGCACGTAGGTGTAGGCCGCGAAGACGACGATGATGAATGCCAGCATTTCGGCCACGGCGAAGGCTCCCAGCTGATCGAAGGCCACCGCCCAGGGATAGAGAAAGACGATCTCTATGTCGAAGATGATGAACAACATGGCGGTGATGTAGTACTTGACCGAGAACCTGCCGCCTCCGGTGGCGGTCTGCGGGGTGGGCTGGATGCCGCACTCGAAGGAGTCGTATTTGGTGCGGTTGTAGCGGTGCGGGCCGATCTTCGGGGACAGCCAGATGGCACCCACCCAGACGAACACGACGGCAAGGGCCACCAACCCGACAATCGGAATGTACGGACTCATCGCCATCCTGTCCTTTCCCGCGAGATCCTCGTCGACACACTCAGGAGTGGAACACTGCCGGCTGGGACGAACCTCCTCGCTCGTCCTGCCCAGTACCCATCACACGGACGGAACAACTCTGCTCAAACCGTTGATGACATGGTCCATAGCATCCCCTCGATGGCGATCGGTCAAGTTGGCGAGCAGCTTGTTCACGAAAACCATCAAGGTGCGGTGCGGCAGCCCATAGGTGGTGCACAGGTGCATGATGCGGGGATTGCCGATGAGCTTGACGAATATCGTGCCAAGCCTGTAGTAGCCGCCGAAGCGTGCTGCCAGCGCCGTGGGATAGCCCGCCAGCGCCCGCTCGGACGCGCGGGTCGTGATCCCGCGGGCATGAGCCTCGGCAATTGCGTCGGCAGCCAGTTCTCCGCATTCCATGGCATAGCTGATGCCCTCGCCGTTGAAGGGGTTGATCGCACCGCCCGAGTCGCCCACCAGCAGCAGGCCATCGGCGTAGGCGGGCTGACGATTGAAGGCCATCGGCAGGGCCGCCCCCGTGATCGGCGCAGTGCGGTGGTCCTCGTCGAACTGCCACTCCCCCGGCGTCGTGGCGAGCCATCTGCGCATGAGGCCGCGGTAGTCGGTATGGCCGAAGGCGGGTGACGAGTTCAGCATGCCGAGGCCGACGTTGCAGGTGCCGTCGCCCATCGGGAAGACCCAGCCATAGCCGGGAAGCTGATGCGAGCGCCCAGGCTCACCGTCCCACAGCTCCAGCCAGCTCTCCATCCACTCGTCGTCGTGGCGAGGGCTGGTGTAGTAGCTGCGCACTGCCACGCCGAGCGGACGGTCCTCGCGCCGCTGACGGCCCATCGAGATGGCCAGCCGCGCCGAATTGCCGTCGGCGGCGACAACGATCGGCGCGCGCACCGAGTGGCCGTCGGCGGTCCGCACCCCGACGATCCGCTCGCCCACCAGCAGCGGTGCGCTCACCGTGGCACCTGTCACGAGGTGGGCGCCCAGGGCCATGGCACGCCCGGCCAGCAGGTCGTCGAGACGTGCCCGGGTACAGGTGAGCCCATAGTCGGGATAGTCGGCGAGCTGTGGCCAGGGCAGCTCGAATCCTTGTGCCCCGGAACCATAGACGCGAAGTCCCTTGTTGTGCTGCCAGCCGGCCTGCTGCGAGGTGTTGATCCCGAGTCTGGTGAGCATCCGCACCGCCCGCGGCGTGAGACCATCGCCACAGACCTTCTCACGGGGGAAGTGTGACTTCTCCAGCAGCACGACATCGAGGCCGCGCTGGGCCAGGAAGGCCGCTGTGGACGACCCGGCCGGCCCGGCCCCGACGACGATGACATCTGCCTCAGTGGGAAAAGCGCTGTCCGACAGCTCACCGCGCCGGGCCGTGAGGACCGAGGCGAGTTCGACGCCGGGGCTCTCGGGCACTGCCTTGTGCCCCACCTCGTGTTCCATGGCTCTCCTCCGACACTGGAATGGGCTCGCCGGAAAACCGGGCTTCCTCGCGCGGCCAGTCTAGAAGGCATGGGGCATGGTGTCAGCAATCCGGGCAACAGAGTTCCTAGTCGCGGGGCTGGAGCTGGCGCACCAGCTCACCCGATCCGCCCAGCGCCCTGGCTCGACCGGCCCGGCGCGAAGCTGCCTGGGTGCACGCCCCATCTGACGAACGAGCTCGGCACTGCGGCCCTGGTCGATTAATCTCATGGCGTGATCATCAACCCGGGATCGTCGCGACTGCACGCTTCAACCATCGCCATTCCCGACCCCGGACCGCTCACCCGCTACACCGACGGCTCGGGCGCTGCCTTCCTGCGCGGCAATGACGGGTTCGTGGCGCTCGGCGAGATCGCCCGGCTGGACGGTCCGACGATGGCCGAGGCCAATAGCTGGTGGTCCGAGTTCGCCGCCACGGTGGAGAACGAGACCGAGATGCCCGGACGGTTCGGCACCGGCCCGCTGGCGTACGGAGCCTTCGTCTTCGACCCGGAGCGCGGACATACGAAACCGGTCTTCGTCGTCCCCGAGGTGATCATCGGGCGCCGCGACGGAGTCGCCTGGCTGACCCAGGTCGGCTATGACCGGGTGAGCCCGGTGCATCCCCCCGTCCAGCCGGCGCCCCAGCCGCCGATGGGGCTGTACTTCCAGGACGGCGAGGTCACCGGCGCGAGATGGCTCAAGCTCATCGCCCATGTGAGCGAGCGGATGCAGCGCGGCGATGCGGAGCGGGTGGTGCTGGCGCGCGATCTGCGAGCCATCGCCACGAGTCCGATCTCGATGGCCTGGGTGCTGCGCCAGTGGCTCATCAACTACAACTCGTGCACCTGCTATCTCGTGGACGGCGTGGTCGGCGCCACTCCCGATGTCATGCTCCACCGCGAGAACGGGCTGGTCACTTCGCGCGTCCTGGCAGGCGGGATCGAGCGGCTCGGCAGCATCGACAATGCCACCAGGATGGCGACCCTGCTCTCCTCCGGCGAGCGGATGCATCAGCACAAATTGGCCATCGAGGCCTCGAAGGAATCGCTGAGCCCTTTCTTCACCGGCATGCACATCCCCGAGGCGCCCTTCGTGGCCACCTTCCCCGACATGCTCTACCTGGCCACCGACATCTCGGGTGTCGCAGCCCCGGACAACTCCTCGCTCGAGTTGGCCGCGGCACTGCACCCGGTGGCCTCGGTGGTCGGCTCACCGCGCGGCAACGCCCGCCAGATCATCGCCGAGGACGAGAAGCTGGAGCGCCGGCACTTCACCGCGCCGGTGGGGTGGATCGACGCCCAGGGCGACGGCGAGTGGTACGTCGCCCAGCGCACCGTGCACCGGATGCCGAACCGCACCGAGCTGACGATGTATGCCTCCTCCACGATCTCGGCGAGCACACTTCCGCACAACAAGCTGGTCTCCACCGAGATGAAGTTCTCCCAGATGCGGGAGATCCTGCGAGGCCAGTGACCGGGCAGCCGGCGGGCTTATAGAACGGCTATTGCAGCCGGCGGGCTGCAGAGCGGCTATTTGGTGCGCAGCGGCGGGCGCTTGCGCACCGGGACCGTCCCCGAGCGGGTGACGACCTGCTTGGGCCGGGCGGGACCGGTCTGGGTGACCCCGCTCTTGCGCTCCTCGCGCATCTTGGCGAGTTCCTTGCGCGACTCCTCGGAGGCCTCGAGCATCTCCTGCTGGTTGATTCCTCCGCTGCGCAGCACCGACCACGCGATGACAGCGATGATCACCGAGACGATGGGGGACCAGCTCATGATGAGCGGGAAGGTGACGACAACGACGATGTCCAGGCCTCGCACCATGTTGAACATGAGTCCCGGGGGCACCGCGCCCGCACCGGTGGAGACCATCGGGGCGTTGTAATTGGCCGATTTCGCGCTCACCCAGCGGATTGCCCCGAGCAGGCCCGCGACGCCCGCCACGACTCCGTACCACAGGTGCGCGGGGGTGGCCGGTTGACCGCCGAGCGGCAGGATGAAGGCCGGTGTGGTGAGCAGCGCCCACACCAGGGTGAGCATCACCGGCACGATGGTCACCGCATCGCGCAGTTGAGCGTTGCTCATCGGGAACAGCCTGGCCAGGCCCTTGGTGCGGCTGAGCACGCGCATGGAATCCATGAAGGGAACCATGACGGCCACCAGGACCAGAGCCGACAAGCTCGCTGACATGACGCTCAGTCCCAGCGAGTTTAGCGCATAGGGAACCACGACACTCACGGCCAGCCCGATGAGCGGCGCCGGGTTGCGCCACAGCCGCTGGACGTCGCGCCACACGATGGCTTTCGTGCCCAGCCCGCGCCCGCGTTGCGGCTTGACCTGCCCGCGGATCTGATTGCGCCGCTCCACCAGGATGTCGCGCATCAGGGCGAAGTCGAGGGCGAAGGCGGCACCCTGCATGCCCGAGACGAGCTCGCCGCCATTCACAAGCTGACTGCGGCCCACGTGGTCGAGGCGGCGCCGTGCCAGCACGGCCGCGATGACACACAGCACCAGACCCACCGCGCCAACGACGATGGCCAGTGGAGCCGAGAGTCCCGAGCCCACTGCCAGGCTCACCCAGCCGCTGGCGGTGGCGATGACGGCCAGCAGCACAAGTACTGCCAGGGCAGCCACGATGGCCTGGGCGAGACGTACCAGAGCGGTGCGTCCGGCGCCCTGCTGAGCCGCGGCGAAGGCGATCCATCCTGCGCCGGTGATGCCGGTGGCGATCGTCCAGGCGATGACCGTGTGGGTGTCCAGCCCGGTCAGTGCAGTGACCAGCGCAGCCAGTACCGCGCCGAGCAGGCCGGCGCCGGCAACCATGAGCCACAGCCTTCGGGCCAGCAGCTGGGAGCGGCGCAGCGGCGCATCGAGCAGCCAGAAGCCCTCCGCAGCCGATGCGACGACGGGCCCGAAGATCCGGCTGATCGCCAAGAGGGCCACCCACAGCCCGGTCATCACGAGCCAGGGCAGTAGCTCACGGGCGGTGGAGCAGCCCCCTGTCGTACATCCGGAGGCCTGGTGCTGGGCTGCCCGGATGGCGCTGATCACCATGGCGGCCACGACGACGAGCGTGAACACGGCCACATAGCCGTCGGTGAGCACGTCCCACAGGGTGCGGGTGGCGCGCCCCTTGCGCCAGTCCTTGACGAGCAGCATGAGCTGGCGCTCGTCGACAACGCCCTGGGCCTCGGGGTTGATGTCGACGAAGTCATAGTCGATCTGAGGGGCTTGCGGTTCAGCCTGCGGTGTCTCGGCGACCGCCATGTCCTGCTGGGTCGGGTGCGACGCCTTGGGTGCGTTCCTGTGGCGGTTGCGCCGGCGGCTCATATCAGCTGCTCCGGCTCCGCCAGGGACTGCGCGGAGCTCTCCGGCGCACCCAGGCGCACGACCCGCGCCCCGACAGCGGCCACGAGACTGGGCTCATGACTGGCCATGACGATGCACAGCCCGTTGTCGTCCTTCTCGTGGCGCAGCCGTTGACCGAGCCAGGCGATACCCTCCTGGTCGAGGCGCTGCTCCGGCTCGTCGAGGATGAGCAGCTTCTTGGGCCGCACGAAGGCCGTGGCCAGAGCCAGGCGCCGGCGCTGCCCGCTTGACAGCGTGCCTGGCAGCTGCCCGGATTGGGGCACCAGCTGGACCTCATCGAGGATGGAATCGACGAGTTCGTCGGTGTCCTCGAGACCGTGGGCCCGGGCGAGCAGGTCGAGGTGCTCCACGACCGACAGATCGGGGAAGAAGTCCAGGTCGTCGATGACGGTGGCCACATTGCGGCGGAATTCGGGATCGGTGTCCTTCGCCTTGACGCCCAGTACCTCGATGGTGCCCTCCGTCGGCTTGTCGGAGCCGACGATGCATCGCAGCACAGTCGACTTGCCCGAACCATTGCGTCCGGTCAGGGCTATCGCCTCGGATTCGTGTGCCTCCAGACTGAACCCGCTGAGCACCGTGTGCTCCCCGTATTTCTTCACCAGATTGCTGATCTTCAGGACCGTCGCGCGCCTCGCCATGGCCCCCATTGTGGTGCACGGCGGCGATCCGTCCCAGTCGAGCCCCCGGCGCACACCCGCCCTGCGTGCCGCAGGCCTGCCAGAGGAAGCCGGGGCCGGGTCCCCCCGGTCTGCCAGAATAGGCTCGTGGTGACCCGTGCGACGCTGGAGAAGAAGCGCGACCAAGTGGCCGGAATGTTCGACCAGGTGGCGCCCCGCTATGACCTGCTCAACGATCTCATGAGCCTGGGCCAGGACCGGGCATGGCGCAGGCAGGTCGTCCGTGCCGTGAACGCCCGGGCTGGTGAGAATGTCTTGGACCTGGCTGCCGGGACGGGTACCTCGTCGGCGCCCTTCGCGGCTGCTGGTGCGCATGTCTTCCCCACCGACCTGTCCATGGGCATGCTGGTCACCGGCAAACGACGCCAGCCCGGGCTTTCCTTCGTGCGCGGCGATGCGACGGCGCTGCCCTATCGTGACGGGGCCTTCGATGCCGTGACGATCAGCTTCGGACTGCGCAATGTCGAGGACACTGCGGCGGCGCTACGGGAGTTGCGCCGGGTGACACGACCGGGCGGGCGGCTGGTGATCTGTGAGTTCTCCACGCCGACCTCCACCCCCCTACGGATGGTCTACAAGGACTTTTACCTGGCCACCGTGATGCCTCTGTTTGCCAGGCTCGGCTCGAACCCGGATTCCTATTCCTATCTCACGGAGTCGATCCTGGCCTGGCCGGCGCAGCAGCCGCTGGCCGAGATGCTGGCTGCAGCTGGTTGGTCACGCATCGCCTGGCGCAATCTCTCCGGGGGCATCGTGGCCCTGCACCGGGCGTGGGCGGAATGAGGCATGGGCGGCGATCCGCTATCGGGCGCGTCGGCGTCCGCACTCCTGCTCGATGCCGATGCGGCCTGGAGATGCCCAGTTGCGACGCACAACTGGTTCGACCCGGCGGTGTCGCGCCCGGCGCGCGACGGCAGTGCGGGCGCCGCTGAAGCAAGCCCTCTTGCTGAGGCGCCGGCCACGACGCCCGGGCCCGAGGATCTGCTCGAGCGGCTTGGCCAATGGCCGGGGGCCGTCGATCTGCGGGGCCTGGCGGGGGATGAGGAAGCAGCCCAGGTGGCCGCGACGGTGGCGGCGGTCGACCGGATGGCCCCGGTGATCGTCTGGCCTCGGCTGCCACATGACATGGCCGGCCATCGCAGCGGGAGTCCGGATGCGCTTGTCCTGGCCGGTGGGCCTGGAGGGCATGCCTCGGGATATCGTCCCGTGCTCCTCGTGCGCCACCGGGTCCTTCAAAAGTCCGAGCACGGGGATGGGCCCGACGCCCAGCTTGTGGGAGAAGGCGCGGCACACATCGCCGTCGTGGGGGCCGTGGTGCGCATGAGCCGCGAGAGGGACCTGCTGAGGCTTGCCCATCATTGGCGGATGCTGGAGTCGCTGGGCTGGCAGGCGGGCGGACGACCCAGCGGTGGTCTCATCGGTACGGACCGGGTGGTGCCCGCCCCGGCGAGTGGCGGCCAGGAGCGGCCTGCGGGGGTGGGCGGCGCCGCTGCCTGGACCCCGGTGTCCGGTTCACCCGAGGGCTTTGCGAGCGGTGGCCGGGCCCTCATCACATGGTGCGCGCTCGATGCCCCGGTGCTGCGTGTCTTCGCCCGCACCGCCCGCAGTGGCTGGCGGCGCTTCAGCGCGCTGGAGCGCTATGACCACGAGTTCGAGTTCCGGCTGCACGTGGCGCGGGTGGCATTGGGTCGTCATGGCGGCGGCACTGGCCCCGAGCCTGCCGTGCGTCCGGTGGTCGTGGACGAGTGCGAGGGGTGCCCGTGGTGGCCGGTCTGTCGGCCGCGCTTCGACGAGAACGACCTGAGCCTGCACATCGACAAGGCCCGCCTCGATGCTCGGGAGGTCAGTCTGCTGCGGGCCATGGGCATCCAGACGATCCAGCAGCTGGCCAGCGCCGACATCGAGGCGCTGCTGCCGGACTATCTTCCGCAGGTCGCGCACAGGGCGGGTGGGGAAAAGCGGCTGCGGGTCGCGGCACGCCGGGCTCGGCTGCTCGCCCGAGGGGAGACGCTGGAACGCACCCGCCCGGGAGCGATCGAGTTGCCGCCCGACGGGTGGTCGATCGACTTGGACATCGAGACCTCGGTACGCGATCGGGTCTACCTGTGGGGTTTTCTTGTGAGCGATCCTCAGGACTCCGCCGGTTCGCACTATGTGCACTTCTCGCGCTTCGCCGTGCTCGATGAGGCAGCCGAACGGGCACTGGCCGAAGAGGCGATGACATGGCTCGTTGCACAGCTGGAGGCGCATCCGGAGGGACGCGTCTACCACTACTCGGATTTCGAGGTGGTCCACATCAGACGGATCGCGGCCTCCGGTGGCCTGCCCCAGACCGTACGGGCCGCCAATCGACTCACCCGCACTGCCTTCTTCGATCTCTTCCCGGTCGTCCGGAGCAACTTCTTCGGAGCTCATGGGCTTGGCCTCAAGGCGCTGGCTCAGTCTGGGGCGGGGTTCCGGTGGCGAGACGAGGAACCCGGCGGGTTGAACTCCCAACGCTGGTTCGCCAGAGCGGTCGGCTCCGCCGACGCTGTGGAGAAGGCAGCTCTGCGGCGCCGGGTGCTCGAATACAACGAGGACGACACCCGCGCCACCTTGGCGCTTCGGGAATGGCTGCGGACTCTCCGGTAGGCCGGTTTCCATATCTCTCCGGCCACCATTTCAGCGTACCGGGAAGACGCTTGGAAACCTGAATTGGTCTGCATCTGCAGGACCTATCCAGGTGTGAACGGCCACCTCGAACAGCCCGCTGCGAGCTCTACCTCACCGCCTGCCCCTCACCCATCACAGGGAACAACAGGAGTGACACCACGCCACGGGACTTGACCATTACCAAAGACCGCGCTCGCTGCGCCCGCCACGAAAGCCTGCCAGGAACGTCCGGTGGGGTCTATTCGGTTGAGGGTGTCATCGCCGGTGTACAACATAGGCCTGCCCGGTCAGCGCCACGAGAGGATCGACAGTGAGGAACACCGCCGTGGCCGGATCGTAGTAGCGGGCCTGCAGGTAGAGCAGCCCAGTCTCCGCATCCCTATACGCCCCCGCAAACAGAATCGACGTCGACGCGGCACCACTATGCGCCGTCACAACACCCCACGGACTGTACGCCCACGTGGCATCCACGGTTCCGGTGCTGTTGGTCAGGGCGACAGTGGAACCATGCGGATCCGAAAAATAGAACTGCTGGTTCCCCGCCCCCGACGCCGGGGTCATGGCGGTGCCCTGTCCGGTGCCGATAGACGAATAGGTCGCCGCACCCGACACAAGAGCACCACACCCCAGTCACCGCCAACGAGGCCAACCAACACAACCGCCCCGCCGCATCAAACGCCTGGCTCGTACCATCCTTCGCTCTGGACGGCAGACCCCTAAATCGGGAAATTCTTTGTTGCCCATAGCCACACATCATCAACATCTAGTTCTGGGTCAGGACCGGTCTGGATAGCAACATGCAACTGGTGGCGTGGCCCCTTGAGCCGGCGAGCAGTCAGGTCATATGGAGGTGTCCAGCGTCGCTCCAAGGGCCCGAAACGTCGTTCAGAAAACGATCCGACGCGCCACACCACCGTTCCATCCGCGTGGAATGTGATCTTCCCACCAAGTGTCATGAATTCCTCGGTATTCGGACGTCGGCTGACCACCTCCTCAAAGGACCGCGCACGCATTGATGCCGACCAAACCCCTACGGGGGTCTCGTGAGGTCTCACGAGATGATCCGGTTGCACCGGGATCACCACACTCAACGTGAGATATGCGGCTGCGACGCCGAGCACAACAAGCAACCCAGTAACCCACGGTCCTCCACCGTGCATGAAGGCCACCACAAGAATGAAGGTGAACGTACCCACCCTTGGCCACACCCCCATCAGCCGACGCGACTCACGCTCTTTGGCATACTCAGTCAATTGGTCCATAATAGCCCTTGTTCAATGCGATTTGCAGGATAATTCGCCTCCCGCAGCTGCACGAGGCGATACTTCTGATCATTCTGTGACTGACCAAGTGCCACATCGAGAAGCCGTGGAGTCAGCATGGAGATCCGCCATCAAAAGAAGACTCAGAGTAGCCATAACCAGAATTCCCTCCACTGTGAGATCCCGTTCCCGCAGATCTGGTCTCCCCACGCCCATCTCTCGAAGCGATCCCTCGCCTGATCCTATCTCCTCTCGCAGCCCATCCCCGGATCGCGACACACCACCGAGAACCAGAACACTTGGAGAGCATTATCCCATCCAACAACCAGAACGGTATCTGGGACCCCTAGACCCCAGGAGTTCTTCCCTATCGTGGCTCATTTGTGTCAAGAATGCACTTGATATCCGGCTCGTTCAAGAGC
This sequence comes from Propionibacterium cyclohexanicum, assembly GCF_900111365.1. Classification (GTDB taxonomy): domain Bacteria; phylum Actinomycetota; class Actinomycetes; order Propionibacteriales; family Propionibacteriaceae; genus Propionibacterium; species Propionibacterium cyclohexanicum. The sequence continues at coordinate 2,841 of NZ_FOGZ01000020.1, read as the reverse complement.
AGCTGAGATGTTCCGTGCGTGACGGAAACTGGTAATCATGGCCGATGATTCTTCTCCCCCCCAATGTCCACTTTATTCTCAGACTGAACAAGCCCACTCGGATCGACGTGATAGAACTACGTGGCACCCAAGAGTTCGACATGAAATTTCCCACATATAGCCCGCGCTGATAGATTAGAAATTCCCGAAAGAAGGGCCAACTCGCATTGAAGCCCCCTCCTCGACCGATCCTGATCCCGACAGCATAGGGAGTAATCGTGGCGATAAGTTCGCCGCATTCGTTTTCGCTCATCATAAGCCCACTCCAGAATAGGTACAAACTCCGACTAAGCGGTGACTATGTGCTTCACATCATATATCTCCGCGCGACGATCATCCCTCTATCTATTCTATCTTCATCCCGGGCAATCTGCGGAAGTGGCATAGTACTGGTGCACAGTACTTCCATATTCAGGCGCCGCACTCTGCGGAGAACTTCCCCTTGAACTTCCCGATGAGGACGATCCCCTTGGTGACTGATCGCTTGACGACGAATCCTGATTTTCATTTGAACATCCTGCATAGCTCCCGAACGGCGCCCACACACACGTCTTGGAAAGTCCCACATTGACATCCCAACCGAAGTCTCCCCCACCGCTGAAATCGATCTCGGCAGAAGTAGGAGATTCCCCACACTCTCCCGCCCCCGTCACTGAGATTCCGATTGCTGCTGAACCACCGGCACCTGCTGTGCACGCTGTCCCAGCGAGTTGATTCACAGTGTCTTCGCTTCCGCCTTCAGCCGCCACGAACACATCGCCTCGTCGCAGCCGTACCGGGTGGGGGTTCCCGGTCGTGCCAGTGGTCGCGAGGTCAACCCTGACTTTGGGCAGCGGACCTCTAGATCGGGAAATCTTTGGCCAGATGGAGCCATATGTCATCAACGTCTTGTGCGGGGTCAGGACCGGTCCGAATTATCAAGTGTACCTGACCTCCTATCCCTTTAAGCCTGCGAGCCGACAAGGTATATGGTGGCTGCCAACGTCGTTCTAGAGGCCCAAAGACCATTCGGTTGCTCTTACCCATGACCCACACGATGGTCCTGTCGGATTCGAAGGTGATACGCCCCGGAAGTTCTGCGAAGTCTTCTATCCTCGGTCGCCGTTCAATTACCCGTTCGAAGGACTTCGCCCGAACCATCGCTGGCCAAGCGCCTGCCGGCTGCTCTCGCAATGGAACGAGATGATCCGGGTGTACAGGAACCATCATTGATACAGAGAGATATGCCATGAACACAGTCAACAAGAGCAGTAGGGCAATCAGCCACCACAAAGTTCGACCGCCAAGAAGTGCTGATGCGGCCAGAGAGGCAATCATGCATCCCGTGAATCCTCCCATTACGAAAGCGTTTTGAGAACGGCGGGATTCTCGCTGCTGTGCATATTCAGTAAGTTCAGACAATATTCATCCATCTCACTCAAAAACCATGATATATGATATAATATCCTGAAGATATATTATCTCCTCTCCGCGATTCGGTTCGAGAGAAGGGGTCATCTTCCAATCCGGCGTTCACTGATAAAGTTCTGCCCACCATCTCAGCATGGGTAGCCGTATCCTGTCCTTGTATAATCTGGATAGGAACTCGAACCCCAGCTTGAGTGTACCCCTGAGGACCGGTTCCCAGGATCTTCACCAAATGAACTGGAATCACCCGAGGTGGATCCATCGGCTGAAGAGCGGGAACTGGCGTCCTCATCGTCGTCGCGAGTATCATCATAGATAGTGACTCCGACGCTCTCCCACGTATAGACATCAGAAAGACCGCCCATTGCCATCGAAAAAGCTCTTCCCAAGTGGGAAAAATCGCCAACTATTCCCGCACCACCAAATCCCAATGATAACGTATCTAAGCCACACTGGAGGCTCTTCCAGTCATGTGAGCAATCAACTCCAGTTGATACAGCCCCTAGTCCCGCGGCGCCGATATCTGCTTCTATACCAATTCCCGCGCCCAAGAAGGTCAAATCACCAACTCCTGCTGTGGAGATTGTTAATGCTGCGATTCCCACAACTCCTGCTGTGATTCCCAGTGCAAGTCCCCAGTCGAACAACCCGGTGGGGTCTGTCCGGTTGAGGGGATCATCGCCGGTGTACACATACGCCTGCCCGGTCAGCGCCACGAGGGGTGGGAGGCAACACTCACCGTAACCATGCCTAGAGCGAACCGGTATGCAATGCCAACAACACCCGTGCCATCGCGATCGCCACAAAACAGCCGATGAGCACCCACCGGATCACCCGCATGACACGGCGGGAATGCCTTTGTGCCGGGCCCCCACCCGACTGGAAGCCCGTGCCGCCCCCTACAGGGACCCGGGGGTGCGGATCGTGCTCTTCGGCCCGCAAAAGCCTGAACGTCAGATAACGCCCCCCTTTGGGAAGAGCCTCGCCACTGAGCCTCAGCAGATTACCCGTCTTGGGATCACGGATCGAGATACTCTCTGTAGACCAGGGAAGTGTTGTGTACCCAGCATAGATCTCTTTCTTCATTTTTGCGAATCCAGCAAGGGCGGCACCGATGAAGGAAGCGATCAGCGCTAAGGAAACTACTTCGAGTACGTTCGAGAGAACATCAAATTTACCCCATAAAAGAAACGTGAGTATCGCCGTGACCATCAAATCAACCATAAAAGCGGCCCACAGCAAGAAGGCCCACGCAAAAAGCGTGTAAGCAGTAGGGCCCCGAAGGAGTCCATTGGGTTTCCGGGCTCTTCCCAGATGAGGGTGTAGGCGACGCAGCAGCCGTGGTGGGAGGGCGCGGCGCGTCGGTGCCCGGATAGTGGCCGAGGCCTTCCGAGG
>NZ_FOGZ01000021.1 GCF_900111365.1 Propionibacterium cyclohexanicum | reverse complement strand
CCTCGGCTTCCGCAACCTCACCAACTACATCGCCCGCAGCCTGCTCGAGACCGGCGGCTTCAGACCCCACCTACACCCTCATCTGTGAAGAGCCGCTTTCATTGCAGATCGCGTTGGCCGGTGCCTACGATCTGGGTGTTATCTCCCGAAGGGTTTGTCATGAATATCTCTCGCGAAGCTGTGTCGGTGATGCCTGCCGTGCGCTCCACGAGATGTCAGCTGGACTGTTGCAGTCCATCGACGGCACGGTAGTTCCCCAGGGGATTCCTCACGGGCGTGGCGCTGTTGGCGCCATAGCGGGCGCATGCGTCATCGGATACCGGCCAGCGGTATTGACTTTGTGACTGCGCCGGGCCTGCAGTAACCCACCATCATCGTTCGTTCCGATTCCTTGCCCGGCGCGGTGACAATCCACTGCACCGACATTGCGGAGACCAATCGGGCTCCGATCATCCCTGATCCAGGAAGGTATGCCATGAGTACGCTCACCGCTGAACTCGAGTCCGATCTGCGCAACACGCCCGAGCGTCCTGCACGTTCCGCCATGCCGGAGACCAATGCGGAGCAGACGCCCGACGGGGCCTTCCGCAGGCAGCGCAATTGGTTCACCAAGCGCTTCGGGGCGGGGCCCGGGTTCGTTGCCCCGGAGCCAGGGCGCTATCTGCTGCTCGGCAGCGTGGGGTGCGGGTGGGCTCGTCGCCAGCTCATCACGCTGCGTCTGCTTGGCCTCACCGAGGCGGTGCCATTCGTCCTGCTCACTGCCCGAGACGAGCAGGGCTGGCGGATCGCCAGCCATGGCAACGACCTGCAGGAGCGGTTCGGGACGAATCTGCTCAATGACTTCTACCGCCGCACCGATCCCTCGTTCCAGGGCCGCGGCACCTCGCCCACCGTCCTGGATGCCCAGACCGGCACGGTGGTCACGAACAACTACCATCCGCTGAGCCTTGAGTGGGAAACAGCCTGGAAGCCCTTCCAGGACCCACAGGCCCCCGACCTGTATCCAGCCGAACTGCGAGCCGAGATCGACCTGCTCAATCAGCAGATCTTCGACGACGTGAACAACGGCACCTACAAGGTGATCTTCGCCACCAATCCCGGCGCAGCCCGCGCCGCGAAGAGGATATTCGAGGCGAGATTGGCCGACTACGATTTCCGACTGGCTTCCAGGCGCTATCTCTTCGGGCCGAAGCTCACCGACTCCGATGTGCGGCTGTTCGTCACGCTGTCATCCTACGAGCGGGGTTATCGCCCCGCGATTGCCGCCATCTTTGGCGAGGAGAATACGGCTCACCTGCAGGATTACCCGAATCTTTGGGGATATGCCCGGGATCTTTTCGCCCAGGGGTTCGTGGACGACCGGGAACTGTACTTCCTCGATCTCCTGCCCGGCCCCTCGGGCGAGTACATCGGCGGGGGATTCTTCGCCGACGGCTCCGAAAGGCCCGACCCGGTGGCAGCGCTGGCACAGTGGCGTGAACCTGCGGGCCGTGAGCATCTGGAGGGCTCTGTGCTGAGCTCTGGACCTGGCGCCGGTGGCTCGTCCGAGCTGTGGCGGTTCGGGGTATGACGACGACTGTCGAGACGGCGGTGAGCCCTTTAGCCGTACCGCTCGCTGGCGAGCGCCGGTCGGGACATGGTGCACTGGCATTCCTCGTGGCGCGCAGGGTGCTGGCCGGCGTCCTGGTGCTGTGGGCCGCCATCACCGCCACCTTCCTCGCCATTCAGCTCGCACCCGGTGACACTGTCTCCCTGCTGCTCGGCGAGAATCGCGACGACCCGGTACTGCGGGCCCAGACGATCGAGCGCTGGGGGCTCAACCAGCCCCTGTGGGTGCAGTACCTCACCTACCTGCGCAGGATTCCGTCCGGCGATCTGGGCATCTCGTACACACTGCGTCAGCCGGTGGCCCATCTCATCGCGATCAATGCCGGCCCGACCTTCACCCTGGCGGCAGTGGCGGCAGCAGGAGCAATCGTCATCGCCATCCTGGGGGCCTTGATCGTCACCTCGCCGGTGCATTGGCTGAGGCCACTGGTCAGCGGATATGAGCTCATCATGGTGTCCGCGCCGTCGTTCTGGCTCGCCATCGTCCTGCTGTGGCTGTTCTCCTTCGAACTCGGCTGGTTCTCCATTGTCAAGCAGGGCAGCTGGCAGGCCTTGGTGCTGCCGGCGGCCTCCCTGGCGCTCCCGATCGGTGCCTATCTCAGCCAGCTGCTGGTGAGTGGAATCGACCGCGCGATGGAACAGCCGTTCATCATCACGACTCGGGCCCGAGGAAGCTCCCTGCTCGCCGCCCGGATCCAGCACGCGCTGCGCCATGCTGCGCTACCGGCCCTGCACATGCTCGGTCTCATCGTGGGTTCGTTGCTCGGCGGCGCGGTGATCGTCGAGCAGGTCTTCGGCCGGGTCGGCTTGGGCCAGCTGCTTGTCGATGCCGTGAAGGTCAAGGACATGCCGCTCATCCTGGGAGTCACGCTCGTCACGACCGCCGTCTTCGTCGCCGCCTCGACCGTTGTCGACATCCTGGGCACCCTCATCGACCCGAGAACGAAGGGGAATCTGCGATGACCGCTGTTTCCATTCCCTCCGGCGGCCTGTTCGCCGCCCATCTGCCGCGCTGGATCCGGGGGATACGCCCAACGCTCGTGCTGAGCCTGCTCGTGCTGGCCGTGGCGGCGAGTGCGGCGATCGCGCCGGGCCTGTGGACGCACACCGACCCCCTGCACGCCGACCCGCTCGCGGCACGTCAGCCACCGAGCCTCGCGCACCTGGCCGGCACGGACATCCAGGGGCGCGATGTGCTCACCAGGATTGTCTACGGCGCCAGGTTCTCCCTGCTCATCGGGCTCGGTGCCACCCTCGTGGCGCTCGGCCTCGGGGCGATCCTCGGTATCGTGGCCGGCGTCGGCCCGCGGTGGGCCGATCAGCTGGTCACCAGGCTCGTCGATGTCGTCGCCGCGTTCCCCGAGGTGCTGCTGGCCCTGCTCATGATTGCCCTCAGCGGCCGGGGCGCGATCAACCTGGCGCTCGCCCTGGGGGTCGCCGGGCTCCCGAAATACGCCCGGACGATCCGCGCCACCGTCCAGCAGACCCGCTGCGCCGGCTACGTCGAGCAGGCGACCACCTTCGGTGCCTCGCGCTGGCAGCGCCTGGTCCGCCACGTGCTCCCCAACGCGCTGGGGCCGCTGCCGGTGATGGTGACGATCGGATTCGGGGGAGCGATCATCAGCTCGTCGGGTCTGAGTTTCCTGGGGCTGGGCCCCCAGCCTCCTGCAGCGGAATGGGGTCTCATGCTCGCCGAGAGCCGCAATTATCTGCGTCAGACCTGGTGGACCGGGGTCTTCCCCGGAGTCGCCCTCACTGCCGTCGTGATGGCTGCCACGGTGCTCGGCCGCCATCTCCAGGAGCGCTATGAGAGGAGGCTGCCATGACGCAGACGATCCGTGAGGTTGTCGTGGCGCAGGACCAGGGCCGCCCGGAGGTGCTGCTCAGTGTGCGCGGGCTTGATGTGCGGTTCGGCGGACGACGGGACGTTCATGCAGTTCGCGGGCTCGACCTCGATATCTCCGCAGGCCAGTGTGTCGCGATCGTCGGCGAATCGGGCTCGGGCAAGTCGGTGACCGCACGAACCCTGGTTGGGCTCGCGGGCCCCGGCGCGGTGGTGAGCGCGAAGCGGTTCCAGATCGGCGATGTCGATGCGCGCCGCCTGTCGGAGCGGGCCTGGCGCAAGATCCGCGGCCGCAGCATCGGCCTGGTGCTCCAGGATGCCCAGAACTCGCTGGATCCGCTGCGTCCGGTTCGCCGCGAAGTGGGCGAGGTGCTCATCAGGCACCAGCTGGTGCCCAGGCGCCAGCTGGCGCGGACGGTGGACCAGGCCCTCAGCGACGTCGGCTTCCCCGACCCGCAGGTGCGCGGCGGGCAATACCCACACCAACTGTCCGGCGGTCTGCGGCAGCGGGCACTCATCGCCGCTGCACTGGCTGGCGGGCCGAAGCTCATCGTGGCCGACGAACCCACCACCGCACTCGACGTCACCATCCAAGCCCAGATCCTCGAACTGCTGCGCAGCAAGTGCGAAGCCGGCACGGCGCTGTTGCTCATCTCCCACGACCTCGCCGTGGTCTCCAGCATCGCGGATCGGGTGCTCGTCATGAAGGACGGCGTCGTCGTGGAATCGGGCACGACAACCCAGGTGCTGGAGGACCCGCAGCACGACTACACCACACGCCTGCTGCGAGCCATCCCCTCGGCATCGACCCGCGGACACCGGCTCAGTGCCGACGCAGCGCCCGAGGCCGAAGCCACGCCGGTGGCGCGGGATCACGGCCTTCCGGTGGCGCGGGATCGCGGTTCGGTGGTGCTGTGCGCACAGGCCGTTCACAAGAGCTTCGAGCTGCCCGGTCATCGCCGGCTGGTCGCCGTCGACGGCGTCAGCGTCAGCGTCAAGGCAGGCCAGAAGCTCGGCGTGGTGGGGGAGTCCGGTTCGGGCAAGAGCACTCTGGCTCGGATCCTGCTTGGTCTGCAGGCCCCCGACACTGGCGCCGTCCAAGTACTGGGAACCGACTGGGGCACCGCCGGGCGTGAGCACAGGCACGAGATCCGCCGCGCTGTGCAGTTCGTGTCCCAGGACCCGCTCGGTTCCTTCGATCCGCGCTACACCGTCGAAGAGGTCATCTCCGAACCGCTGAGATCGGTCAGTTCTGCCCAGCTGCGGGCCGAGCGGGTGCGCGAGGTGCTGGCGCTGACCCGTCTGAGCCCCGATCTGCTCGCTGCCCTGCCGCGCAAGCTCTCCGGCGGTCAACGCCAGCGGGTCAGCATCGCCAGGGCGCTGGCCCTGCGTCCCTCGGTCCTCATCTGCGATGAGCCGGTTTCCGCGCTCGATGTGTCCATCCAGGCCCAGATCCTCGACCTGCTCGATGACCTCAACCATCGGACCGGTACCTCGCTGGTCTTCATCTCCCATGACCTTTCGGTGGTCCATCACCTGGTGGACGACGTCGTCGTCATGGAGGCGGGACGCGTGGTGGAGTCCGGGCCCGTGACCCAGGTGTTCGCCGATCCCCAGCACGCCTACACCCGCAGGCTCATCGCGGCCGCCCCGAAGCCGGCCCATGACCTCAGGGCCGCGTAATGGGCGAGCCTGCGCATGACCGCCGATGTAGGCCGTGAACCTCTCGTTGTCTGCTGCCGCACAGATCCCCTGCGGTCCGGAATGCCGCCGCACCGGCGCACGCCGACTTTCCCACACACCAGGAGTACGAACCAATGACGAACACCGCAGCCCCCACAACCCTGAGCATCACCCGCCGTGGTCTCGTGGCGATGGTCCTCGCCGGCGGGGCAGGAATGGCTCTGGCCTCCTGCTCCTCGAACGGCGGCGCCGCAGGGGCGCAGGCCGCCGGCTCCGCATCACCGGTCCAGGGAGGCACCCTGTACTGGGGTGTCGAGACGGCCCTGCCGACCGTGAACCCCCACCTGAACGGTCAGGACAAGGCCACACCGATTCTCCGCAATGTCTTCGACTCCTATCTGTACCGGCAGGAGTCCGGTGAGTACGCCCCCTGGCTCGCCAGCAGCTATGACGTGAGCAGCGACGGCACCACCGTGACGCTGACCCTGCGCAGCGCAGTCACGTTCAGTGACGGTCAGCCGTTCAACGCCGACGCCGTCATCGCCAACTTCACCAAGCTCACGAGCAAGGGCTATCTCTCATCCATCCCCAGCGGACTGCAGTTCCTCACCTCCTTCGCCAAGCTCGCCGACGACAAGGTCCAGTTCACGCTGTCGAAACCCGACACCCTGTTCCTGCTGTATCTCTCCACGCCGGCGTCCACCCCGCTGTCCCCGGCCTCGCTGACCAAGGCCCAGACAGTTCTGGAGAGCGGCGGCCCTGAGGTGGCGGGCATCGGCCCGTTCGTCATCACGGCGTTCACCCCGAAATCGGAACTCGACCTGGCCCGCCGCCCCGATTACGCCTGGGCGCCCCAGGCGCTGGCCGGCGGCGAGAAGGCCGCCTATCTCGACAAGGTCATCTATCGCACCTTCGTCGAAGGCAGCACCCGCACCGGCGCCCTCCAGCAGGACCAGGTGCAGGTCGCGTCGGACATCCAGCCGCTCGATGTGGCCAGCTTCTCGAAGGGATCAGGGTTTGCCTACGAGCGCGAATATGTCGGCGGGCTGCCCTACAGCCTCTATCTGAACGTCTCGAAGGCACCCTTCGACGACGTGCGGGTCCGCAAGGCATTCATCAAGGGCTTCGATCTCGCACCGATCATCCAGAGTATCTACGCCGGGGCATTCGACCAGGCGAAGGCCCCGATCAGTACCAAGGGCCCTTTCGCCGATCCCTCGTCGCTCAGCGGGTATGCGGTGGACATCGATGCGGCGAACAAGCTGCTCGACGAAGCCGGCTGGACCCAGCGCAATGCAGACGGCCTGCGGAGCAAGGACGGGAAGGTGCTCACCGTGAGGGCGGTTTCCAGCTCGGACTTCGTCCGGGAGAGCCGCGATCAGCTCAATATCGCCATCGCTGCGGCCCTCAAGCAGAATGTCGGCATCGACTACCAGTTCCAGATCGTGGATTCGGGAACCGAGTCTGTCCGGGCCAAGGCCAATGACTATGAGATCTTCGACAACTCCTATGGCGGCGCAGATCCCGGCGTCGGCCTCGACCTGTTGTACTCCTCGGATCCCACGCGTGGCTTCATCGCGAGGGGCAAGTATCACAATCCCGATCTCGACGCGCTGCTGGACAAGGGCCGGTTCACCAACGACCTCGCAGCGCGCAAGGAGACCTATAAGGACCTGCAGAAGCTGGTGACCGACAACTTCTACGTCCTGCCGCTCTACCAGACTCAGGACAACCTGGCATCCGTCTCGAGGGTCGGCGGGATCACCATCGACCCGGCTCCCGGCCAGCCGTTCGGTGCATCAAGAGTCTGGCTCGCACAGTGAACGGCAGCAGGCTGGCGACCAGGAGGTTTCATGACTGAGACAGCCCCCGCTGGACGGGCCCGGGACACGCAGGCAGACCCACCCGGGTGGGTGATCAGGGCCGGGCAGCTCGTCCAGCGGCCAGACCGTCGTGCCGTGCCCGACGGTGCGGTGGTCGTGCGTCACAGCACGATCACCTGGGCCGGGCCGGCCGGGCAACTGCCTGCAGAGGATCGGCGCCTGCCCGTCGAGGACCATCCTGCATCGACGATCATGCCCGGGCTCATTGAAACCCACGCCCATCTGGGGTCGTACACACCCCACGTGTCCCAGCACGTGAGCGACCCAGCGCTGCTCGCGCAGTCCCTGCACATCCTGTCCGCCCTTGCCACTGCCCGCCAGCTCGCCTCGGTCGGTGTGACGACAGTCCAGTCCCTGGGTGCGAGGCATTACGCGGATGTCGCGCTGCGCGAGGCCATCGCCGCGGGCGTGCTGGCCGGCCCGAGAATCCTTGCCTCCGGCGCGCAGCTGACCACCACAGGAGGCCATTCCTGGACCAATGGCGCCGAGGTCGACTCGATCGACGACATCCGGCGGACCGTGCGCCGCCACCACAAGGCGGGCGTGGACGTCATCAAGGTGATGGCGACGGGCGGGTTCATGACACCTGGGACAGGCCCCTGGGCTGCCCAGTTCAGCGCGGAGGAACTCCGAGCCCTTGTGCAGGAGGCGCACCGGCTCGGGAAGCGCACGGCGGCTCATGCCCACGGTACCGAAGGCATCCGCCGGGCCGTCGACGCCGGGATCGACTACCTGGCCCATGCCAGCTTCGTTGATCCCGACGGCGTCACCCGATTCGACGGGGCGCTGGCCGACGCCATCGCCGAGCGGGGGATCTTCGTCGACACCTGCGCGCCGCCTTCCTGGCCGCCGGTGCCCGGCGAGACCTTCACGCCGCGCGCCAAACAGCTCTATGAGCACGGTGTGGGGCTGGTCGCGGGGCATGACATCGGTGCTGTGCTGCCGCCCAGCGGCTACACCTTCGGGCTCAAGCAGCTGGAGGCCTCGGGCATCCCGAGAGCCGAGGTACTCACTGCGGCCACCACCCGGGCCGCCGCCGCCCTGGGCCTGTCGGAAGTCACGGGGGAGCTGGTGGCGGGACGCAGCGCCGACCTCATCGTCGTGGACGGCGATCCTTTGGAGAGCCTGGACGCGCTCGATGCGCTGTCCAGGGTCGTGATCGGTGGCCGACCATTCGTGCCGGACCAGGTGGTGCCCTTCGACCCGAAAGGCAGCATCCCAGGCCAGGGGCCCGACACCCCCGGGCGGGTCCAGGCCAGCCGGAATGCGCGCTGGACGGCGCACCGGGGTCTGCGGCACGGTCCTGCCTTTCGGGCCCGCATGCACACGCCCGAGGAGACACCGTGAGCACCCAGCCCATCCCCGAGCAGGCCGCCGAGCCCGTCGACTTCGAGCGCTACGGCACCATCTATCACCCGCGTGGTGACGCGCTGGTGGCTGCCCCGGCCGGCGAGGACGCCTATCCGCTGCGGGGTCGGGTGGCACGCGGCGGGCCCTTCGAACCGGACACCGGGCGCTATCACCTCTACGCGTCACTCGCCTGCCCCTATGCCCATCGCACGCTGATCGTGCGCAAGCTCAAGGGGCTTGAGGGTGCCATCAGCGTCTCGCTGCTCGATCCCATCCGCGACGGGCGCGGCTGGGCGTTCCGCGAGGGCGCCGGTCAGACCCTCGACACGGCAGGCAACGGTTTCCGTTTCCTGTCCCAGGCCTACCAGGCATCGGTGCCCGGCGGGCACTACACAGGGCGGGTGTCCGTGCCGGTGCTGTGGGACAAGCTCACCGGAACGATCGTTGCGAATTACTTCCCGACAATCACGATCGATCTGGAAACCCAGTTCGACGAGTGGGCAGGCAATCCCCAGCTCGATCTCTATCCCGAAGATCTGCGCGCCGACATCGACGAGTTGAACGACTGTGTCGGCGAGCACGTCAATGCGGGCGTGTACCACGCAGGTTTCGCGGACAACCAGTCGGCGTACGAGGCGGGTTGCCAGGAGGTCTTCGAGTCACTGGACTGGCTGGAGTCGCGACTTGATCGCGACGGCCCCTATCTGTTCGGGAACCGGCTCACCGAGGCCGATGTGCGGCTGTGGGTCACCCTGGTGCGCTTCGACTCGGTCTACTACGGACATTTCAAGGTGAACCGGCGGCGGCTCGTGGATTTCCCGAAGCTGTGGGAATATGCGCGCCGGCTGTACAGCATCCCGGCGTTTGCCCAGACCACCGACTTCGACCACATCAAACGGCACTACTACGGCACCCAACTGCACATCAATCCCGCCGGTATCGTGCCGGTGGGTCCCGAACTCGATTGGCGACTGTGAGCGGAATTGGGGTTGCCCGGAGCTGGGAGCTGCTCCCGCAGCCCGTGCGTCCACGGATCCGCCGCCGTGGTGAGCAGCACCCAGCTGGGCCATGCTTGCAGGCTGCCTCAGCACCGCTGCCTACACTCGGCTCCAGAGCCACACTCGGCACCAGTGAGGTACTCGGTGGCCGCCGGTGGCTGGCGGGGGCTGTGGCCCTTCGGGCTCGACTCGTGACGTGCGCCACAGTCCGCGCCATTCGCCCGGAATCCACTGTGACGAGAGAACCGTGTGTAACGAGGGGACGATGACAGATCTAGTGGTACGCGAGGCGCAGGCGGGCGAGTATGACGAGGTCGCCGATCTGCTGGTGCGCGCCTACACGAGTTCCTATGAGAACAGCGAGGAGTATCTGGACTCGCTTCGCCATGTCGGCGAGGTCGTCCCCCGTCAGCAGATCTGGGTCGCTCTCGACGATGGCCGGCTGGTCGGGGCCGTGCTCACTCCCGCTCCTGGCCTGGCGCCCGAGCCGTGGACCGACGAGAACGGCACCGTCTACCGTCCTCCCACCGACGAGCTCGAATTCAACAAGCTCGCGGTCGAGCCGGCAGCGCGAGGCAGGGGAGTCGCAAAGGCACTCGTCGACAAGGCCGTCCAGATCGCCCGGGAACGCGGCATCAGCCGGATCGGGATCCACTCGGGACCCCAGATGACCACCGCCCACGCCATGTACGAGCATCTCGGCTTCCGCCGTCACCGCGAACGCGAGACAGTGGTCGTCGATGGCGGTCAGCGTCTGCGCTTCTACATCTATGACATCCCAGGGGGAACCCATGACTGATCTGCCGGACTCCGCCAATGTGAACACCCGGCCGCGCGGTGAGGTGGGGGAGTCGATCTTCGGTACCGAGCAGACCGACGACGGTTCCTTCAAGCGCCAGGAGAACCACTTCACCGCCCGCTTCACCACCGGCGAGCTCCCTGTCGAGGCTGGGCGCTACCGGCTGGTCGTCTCCGCCGAGTGCGGCTGGTCGCGCCGTCAGATCATCGTGCGCCGCCTGCTCGGCCTGCAGGATGCCATCTCGATCGCCTATGTCTCCGGACGCGGCGAGGACGGCGGATGGGTGTTCGCCGACCAGCCCGGCGCAGTGGACGCCGTACTCGGGATCCACGGCCTCAACGAGGCGTACCGCGCCGCAGACCCCGACTACACCGGGCGCGGAACCGTCCCCGCCCTTGTCGACATCGACTCGGGCAAAGTCGTCACCAACGACTACCACGTACTCAGCCTCGAGCTGGAGACGGCCTGGCGGCCCTTCCAGGCCGACACGGCACCCGATCTCTACCCGCCAGATCTGCGCCCGCAGATCGACCTGCTCAATCAGCAGCTCTTCGATGACGTGAACAACGGCCCCTACAAGGTGCTGTTCGCCACCCGGCCCGAAGCGGCCGAGACAGCCCGACAGGTCTTCGAGGCGCGCCTGCGCGACTACGATCATCGGCTGGGCACCCGGCGTCATCTGTTCGGCGAGCGGCTCACAGATTCCGACATCAGGCTGTTCTCGACCCTGGTGAGCTTCGACCAGACCTATCTGACGGGATATCCGGCGAAGCTGCGCGACAAGGCCTTGCGCGTGAGGCAGCTGCCGAACCTGTGGGCCTATCTGCGCGAGCTCTTCCAGACGCCCGGTTTCGCCGACGAGCGTGACACCGAGGCGGTGGGCATCACGCCGCGCGCCGACGGCAGCTATCTGGGCGGCTTCGGTGATCCGGTCCTGGCGTCCGAGGAGCCCGACCGCCTTGCCGCCTGGCAGGAACCGGCGGGCAGGGAAGGGCTGGGTGGCTCACCCGTCACGGCCGGCCCTGGTGGTGCCGGTACCGACCGGCTGTGGTCCTTCGCGTACTGAGTCGCGGGCTGTGCCTCGCGGTGATCCGGCTGTCCACGGTGACGCAGCGGTGAGTGCGGCCCTGCCAGCGGGTTCCCGCCATGCGGCCAGGGTGTCGTGGCGTTGGCCTGGCCGGCCGCGAAAGCCTCCCTCGACGTACATGCCGGCAGAATCGGGCACGAGCGCCACATGGTAGGCCTCGCGTTGGTCCATGAAGCCCAGCGCAAACAGATCCCGTGCATAGGCCCACAGCTGCCCGAACTCATCCAGGTGCCTGATGCGCCGTTCACCGAGAACAGATGTGAGAGCCGGGCGATGGAGCCGCTCATAGTCGCACAGATAGACGAACAGCCAGATGTCGGCCGTGGTCAAGTGCTCCCCGAACAGGAAGCGGCGCCGCGCGAGCAATCGGTCCAGTGCGTCCAGCTGCGATTCGAGCGTGGTGGCGAGTCGCCGCGAGGCATTCCGGGGCACCGAGGCGCAGACGCGCGTGCTGATCCGGGTGAGCTCGCGGATCCGCCGGATGGCGGTGTCGACATCGATCCGCAGGGCGGCGGGATACAGATCCGGCGCGTCCTCGTCGTGCAGAGGGCGCCAGGAGGTCTCGAACTCGGTCATCAGGACATCGGGCTCGTCGCACAGCACGCCGCCAGTGCGGGCGTCCAGCAGAGCGGGCGAGTGCGGACGCACCGCAGGCTGCCCGCCATAGTGCTCACTGAGCAGCCGCTTGGGCAGCGGTCCGGGCAACAACCGCCGGGGGTCCTCGATGCTCCAGTCATCGGGTCCGGCGGGCTTCAGCGCCAGGTAGGGCACTGGTTCGTCGAGGCCCAGCAGCCGCATGAGGATCGAGAGCCGGCGGGCCGGCGCCTGCGCCAGATCCCCGGCCATCAGATAGCGATGGGGCTCGACAGCGAGCAACCGGGGTGCGTGCCCGAAGTAGCGCACCAGGTGGGGCTGAGGGCCGGGCGGCGGCACGGGACGTCGACGTGCCCCGCCGGGGTGTTCAAGGGTGGTGGAGTGCATGGGCAACTTGTCTTCTGGGAGTCCGGCAGTGAGACAGCCCTGCCGAGGTCGGGTGAGGTCGTGAGTCTGCGCCAGCGAGTTCTGCGCCAGGCCGGTGGTCGATGCCAGCGTGGACGCCATCGCATCCACGGTCATCGGCAGCCCGAACGGCCTCACAACTAGGAGAAAGGGCACGGGAAACGATGCCAACACGTCATAGAGGCCAGCGCGTCATAGATGCCAACACGTCATAGAGGCCAACGCGTCATAGAATGCATCGAAATCCATGCACGACATGGGAACACACGATTCGGGTCGCCATATCGGGGCAAAGAGTTCGGCGCGCTGTCAGCGCCAGGACATCTGGAGATAGCCTCCAGGACAACATACCTGTCGAATAATCGAGAGGACTCGGGTATTCGTATTCATGGCCACCTCCATCTGTCCTGGCCATGGTAGGCATGTGCGCCGCGCCCAGACAAGGGAATTGTCGGGAACTCGGTCACACAAGGCAATGTGCGAGCTCGGCGTGACGGACAGCGGCCGGGCCCAGGGCCGGGGTCAGCTGGCGTGCAGTGCCCTGGCCGTCGGCTATTGCCGCAGCAGCGCCAGGATCTCGCGCCGCAGCTCGCGGAAGCCCGCCGCGTCCTGGGCTCGCGGGCGTTCCAGGTCCACGCAGATATCTGCCAGGACGCGCGCCGGGCGTGCAGAGAAGACAATCACTCGGTCCGACAGGAGCAGAGCCTCCTCGACATCGTGGGTGACCATGACCCCGGTGAATCCTTGGTCGCGCCACAGCCGGACGATCTCGGTCTGCAGGGTCGCGCGAGTCAGGGCGTCGAGCTTGCCCAGCGGTTCGTCGAACAGCAGGATCTGCGGGCGGTTGACCAGTGCGCGGGCGAGTGCGGCACGCTGGGCCATGCCGCCCGACAGCTGGGCGGGCAGTGCGTCGCGAAAGCTCCCGAGTCCGACAAGGTCGATCATCGCGTTCACGCGCTCGACCACGAAGGGATCGTCGCGCCGCCCCTGCACCTGCGGACCCAGGCCGATGTTCTTCTCGACGCTCAGCCATGGCAACAGGGTGGGATCCTGGAAGACGATTCCGCGGGAGGGATCAGGCCCTGTCACCTCGTGGCCATCGGCGTAGACGTGGCCGGCGACAGGGCGGTCCAGGCCGGCGATCAGCCTCAGCAACGTCGACTTGCCGCATCCCGAGGGACCGACGAGGCTGACGAACTGCCCGGCTGGGACCGACAGCGTCACCTCGTCGAGGACCGGCAGCGGCGTGTGGTGCGCCCAGAAGGCCTGCGTGACGCCCACCGTATCGATTGCCCCACCTGCCGAGGCGACTCGACGGGTGGCTTGTGTGGTGGTTGTCGTCACCATCTCGTGAGGTCCTTCTGCCAGGCCAGCACATGCGTGCGGATCGAGAGCAACAGCGAGAGCAGGCTGCCGCACAGCACCACCATGACGGCGATGGCGGCGTACATCGCCGGATAGGCACTCCAACCCTTCTTCCAGTTGATGTACCAGCCGAGCCCGGAGTTCACGCCCAGCGTCTCGGCGATCGTCAGGGTGACGAATGCCGTCGGCAGGGCCATGAACAGGCCGGTGAAGATGCTCGGCAGGGCAGCCGGGAGAGAGACCTTGAAGATGAGGAAACGGCCGGAGGCGCCCAGCGTCTGGCAGACATCGAAGTAGCTTTTCGGCACCGAGCGGATTCCGGCGTTCGTGAGCACAGTGATCGGAAACCAGACGGTCAGTGCCACCAGGAAGATGGCGGCCGCCGACGAGTTCTTGAAGGCGATGAAGACGATCGGGATCCATGCCAGCGTGGGTACCGGGCCGATGTATTTCACAATGGGGTTGAGCCAATAGCCGGCCCTCTTCGACCAGCCCATCCACAATCCGGTGGCAAGGCCGGTGATCGCTCCAACGGTGAAGCCGATGACCAGCAGGATGATCGAGTTCCCGATCGACTGGAGCAGCAGCACGCGATCATTCCAGGCCTCGGTGAGCAACTGCCCGGGCGGCGGGAAGTAGGGCGGGCGCAGTGCGCCCGCCTTGGCGGTGGCCAGTTCCCAGTTCAGGAAGAACAGCGCCAGCGCCACCCACCATGGGGCCCAGGTCCCCAGCCAGTGCGAGGCCCGGGCGCCCAGGGCGCTGGCGGGGCTCGCACTCGCCGCCCAGATCACGCCCAGCACCGCGGTGATGAGCGTCGCGACAATGGCCACCGGCGTCTGCCCCTTGACGACGAAGCTGCTGGTGTCGGGCACCGCCAGCACGACGAACACGTCGAAGGCCCACAGCCCCGCTGCCGCGGCGGCCAGCCAGTGGTTCACCGTGCGGGGCCGGTAGCGCCGCGCCAGCTCGGAAAGCACCTGCGGATCGTCCCTCAGCACCTTGTCCCTGGCATCGGTGATGGCTGCCGGATCGGCGGATCCATCGTGCTCGAGCAGCCGCGGGCGCGCGGGCTGAAGCTGTGTTTGTGCAGTCATGAGATCACCATGTCAGGCCAAGGGTTGTGAAGGCCTTGTCGGCCAACTCGTCGGGATTGGCGCCGGGGTCGAGATAGCCGGTCTGCTGGAACTTCTTGATGCCGGGCAGCAGCGACGACTTGAGATTCACCACGGAGGGCTTCCAGGCATAGCTCTTCAGCAGCGTGGTGACGGTCTCGACGTCACCGGCGACATACTTCTTGTCCACTTCGAGGTGGGCAACCTCTTCCTCGTGACCCGCTACGTAGCGTGAGCCGTCGGCCCATGCGGTGATGAGTTTGCGGGCCAGATCGGGCTCCTTGCTCACCAGATCGCCGTTGAGCGCTGTGCAGCAGCAGAACTGCTGGGCGTTCGTGCCGGTCATGTTGCTCGCCAACTCCTTGCCATAGCCCTTGAGCAAGGGCTCGTAGGCGATCGGGTCGGAGGTGGCGATGGCATCCACCTGACCGTTCTTCAGGGCATCGGCGAGCAGCGAGCTGTCGAGCACCTTCCAGCTGACCTGACCTGCATCGGGCAGGGGGTTGATTCCTGCGTCGAGCAGATCCATGGAGAAGAACATGGTGGCGGAGCTCTGCAGGCTTGGGATGCCGATCTTGCGATTCTTCAGCTGGCTGAGCTGGGTGATCGAGCCATTGTTCGGCACGACCAGCCTCAGGCACCCGCTGTGCAGGCCGGCAACGAACTTCACGTTCTGGCCCTGTTCCACCGGCTTGAGCCATGAGTAGAAGATGCCGCTCGATGCGTCGTAGGTGCCTGAGCCGACAGCGGCCTTGATGTCCTCGTCGCCCACCGACTTGTGCAGTGTGACATTCAGCCCGGCCTGCTCGAAGAAGCCCTTCTCCTTTGCCACGATGGCCGGCGCATCGCAGACATCACCGCCGTAGATGAGACTGAGCGTGCGATTCTTCGCGCCGGCGGCCGAGGCCTGCTTGGCGCCGAGGCCATGGCCGATGAGTCCTCCTGCTGTGCCGCCGACAATGAGGCCACCGGCTGCGGCCAGCCCGAGGCCAGTGAGGAAGCCGCGCCGGCTCAGTGAGCGGTTCGCCCGGGTCTCCTGCCCGGTTGAGGTTGCTTGGACAACTGCGCCGGAGGGCAGCAAGTCTCCGGTCTTGGGGGTGGGGGGTGTTCCGGAACTGGTGGACATCGGTTCTCCTGAGAAGATGGCTGAGCGTGAGCAGGTGGATGAGAGCGCACCGCATGCCGGGCCCCGCGACGCCGCGCAATCACCGGGAGCGATGGTGGCGCTCGTCAAAGTGACCGGCACGGAGCCACGAAGGGCATGGCGGGGTAAGGATCCAAGTCGGATCGAGGGAAGGGTCCCTGATCAGCGACCGGGGAATTCGTCGCCGAGAGCGAACGGATCAACGCGACAGGAAAGAAATCAACAACACGCGGGGAGACAGGCGCGACAACACAGCGAGGCGCGAGCGCCGACTGCTGGAATGTTGTGGCGAGCGTTGAGCGTGCTCATGTCCGGTTTCCCTTCGGCCACCCGGATTCGGGTGGCACAGCTGCACTGTGCGGCAACGATGCCTACACGGTAGT
This sequence comes from Propionibacterium cyclohexanicum, assembly GCF_900111365.1. Lineage (GTDB taxonomy): Bacteria > Actinomycetota > Actinomycetes > Propionibacteriales > Propionibacteriaceae > Propionibacterium > Propionibacterium cyclohexanicum. The sequence goes on along the minus strand of NZ_FOGZ01000021.1, from coordinate 34,917 downwards.
GTCCGCGCGCCGGACAACGCAACTGCCCGTCATGGGACGGTGGGCGTGCCCGCTGTCGCGCTGGCCGAAGGGCACCCCACAAAGCGACGGGCAGGGCGGATCGGACGCCCGGGTCAGCGTGCGGTGTCGAGCAGTGCCGCGTTCACGGTATCCGTGAGATCGTGGTCGACCGGCACATCGTGCTCGTCGAGAAGCCGCACCGGGGCGAGCAGGCGAGTCGACGATGCCAGCCACATTGCGTCTGCGGCCGCCAGCTGATCCACTCCCACGAGTACCTCCGCGGTGGCGAATCCGAGTCGCCCGAACACCTCGAAGGCGGCGCCCTGGGTGGTCCCGCGCAGAATGCCCTGGGCGGTGGACGGCGTCCAGATGCGCTGGCCGAACTTCATGATGAGACTGGCACTGGGACCCTCGAGCACATAGCCGTCCGTGCTCGTGAAGATCACGTCATCGGCGCCGCGGCGGGCGGCCTCACGCAATGCCGCCTTGTTGATCGCATAGGAGAGCGTCTTGGCGCCGGTGAGGAGCCAGGGGGCCCGGGCGGCGATGTCGTGGGGATATCCCCTGCTCAGCAAGACCACCTTGATTCCCTCGGCCCGCTCCGCGCGGTGGTCGTCGGTCTGGAAGGACAGCACCCAGCAGATCGGCACGCCGGTGCCCTCCACCCCCCGGGTCACGACGATCTTCACCGACAACTCCTCGCGGTGCTCGTCCAGATCGATGGTCTTGAGCACCGCGGCACGAATCGCCTCCAGCTCAAGGGCGGGCAGGTCGAGCATCGCCGCCGAATTGGCCAGCCGCCTAAGGTGGGCATCGAGCGCCAGCGGGCGTCCGTGGACGACACCGATCACCTCGAAGATGCCGTCGCCGCGGGTGACTCCCAGGTCGGTGACCGGTACCTGGGGATCGTGCGAATCCACGAGGTGAAGCCGGCCCTCGATGGCTTCGTCGGCGGATTCCTGAACGGGGGAGACGATGATGCAGATCGGCATGCTCATTCTTTCGTCGTGAAGGTGGCCAGGGTATTTCGGGCGATCCAGTCGGTGTCGACATCGAACCCAAGGCCGGGAGTGGTGGGAATGGTGACGAATCCGTCAGTGGTGCGCACCGGCGGTACGACGACATCTCGCGCATAGTACTTGTCCGAGCCCGAGACATCCGAGGGCAATGTGAAACCCGGCAAGGACGACAGCGCCACATTGGCGGCGCGGCCGATGCCGAATTCGTGCATCCCGCCGCACCATACGGGGATACCCGCCTTGGCGGCGCGGTCGTGAGCTGCCAGGGCGGTGGTGAGGCCACCCATCCGCGACAGCTTGATGTTGAGTATCCGCCCCGCCTGAAGCGCGATCATCGTGTCGAGATCGGCCAGCTCGGCGACAGTCTCGTCGAGACACACCGGGGTCTCGAGCTGGGCCTGCAGGCGGGCATGAGAGACGAAGTCGCGGGGGGCGAAGGGCTGCTCGATCATCGTGAGATGGTGTGCGTCCAGCGCGTGCATGACGGCGAACGAGGTCTCGTCGGGCCGGTAGGCGCCGTTGGCGTCCACGTGGAGATCTTCGTGCGGGAACGCCGCCCGCACTGCCTTCACGGGCTCCACATCCCAGCCGGGAGCGATCTTCAGCTTGACGCGATGGTAGCCGGCGGCAATCTGGGCTCCGACCTGGTCGACCAGCTGGTCGATGCTCGCCTCGATGCCCAGCGAGACGCCGCTGGCCGCTCTCGTGCGGGTTCCTCCCAGCGCCTGGGCGAGCGGCTGGCCAGTCATGGTGGCGTACAACGCCCAGCAGGCCATATCGATGCCGGACTTGGCGAAGTTGTTTCCGCGCACCTTCGCCCACAGCGCGTCGGCCTGGCGAGGGTGTTCCCAGCGTGCCCCGAGCAGCGCCGGGAGGAGGAAATGCTGGGCGATGAGCTGGGCTGTCCCGACGGTCTCGGGCCCGTAGTAGGGCTGTGTGGCCGAGGCGATCTCGCCCCAGCCGGTGGCACCCGACTCGTCACGAATCTCCACGAGGATGTGATCCAGATGATTCTTCGCATGAGAGCTGGTCTGGAACCGGTGCACCAGGGGCAGGCGGACCACGTGCAGGGTGGCTTGCACGACCCTCATGACTGATCCTGTACCGGTGAGGGCCCGGCGTCGTCGAGGTAGAGGCCGAGGTCCTCGCTGATACGGTCCCGGTCGGCGAACCGCCGGCGGGCGCCCTTGGCGCTGGCTGTGGTCAAGGTGGCGAGCACATGGCTGGTTGCCGCCACCGCGGTGGGCGAATCGGCATAGGACGCGGAATCGGTCGCCACGACGACCAGCTCGCGGGCATGCTCGGCGAGCGGAGCGGCTTCGTCGTCGGTGACCGCCACGACGGTGCCACCGGCGGCGGTGAACTCCCGCGCGGCAGCAACTGTGGACCGGCGGTAGCGGCGGAAGGAGAAGGCGACCAGGACATCGGATTCGCGCACATCGCTGAGCAGGTCGAGCAGGCTCGTGCTGGAGTCGTCCACGAGGTTCACCTGAGCAACTGCAGTGGACAGATCGGCAGCGAGCAGGGTGGCGTAGGCGTGGCTCTTGCCCGAGCCGATGACGAAACGGCGGCGGGCCTTCACGGTGAGCGCCGCGGCCCGGCAGACGCTGCCATCTGCAGCGAGCCGGTCGAAGGCCTCGGTGAGATTGCTCACCTCCGAGGCGATCAACCGCGACTGCAGGGTTGCTGCCGAGGTGGTCTCGATGCGCGCTCGATAGCGGGCACCGGGAGTTCTCAGCGCCCGATTGGCTGCGTGACGTGATGGGCTCGTGACGGTCACCGCGGACACCTCTCGAAGACATAGACGGCCGTCCGCTCATCCTGGCGGCGGCAGTTTCGCGCCACCATACCGTCACTCATGAGGCTGGCGAGGGATTCGTCGAGTCGCCGAACCGTGACATCGTCGGCGAGGCTGCGTTCGGCGGGCAGGGGCACCTGGGCGATATCGCCGCGACGGTCGGCCCAGCCCCACTCGTCGGCCGGATAGCACCGCTGCCAGCCCTGCACCGGGTGCGCCGGCGAGGGGGCATCGAGGTCCCAGTCGACGATGAGGCGCGACTCGCCATCGCCATAGCAGTTGGGCGCGAACCAGCGGCCCACCGCACCGATCACAGCCAGATTGAAATGCGCATTGCGGGCCAGGATCGGGTTGTAGGCCCAGCGCATGTGGTGCAGGCCCTTCGCGAGCGCGAGTCGGCGCTGCTCGTACTTGAGTCGTCGCCCCACTCCGGTGCCCTGCAATCCGTCGCTCACGACAACGGCCTGGGAGTAGAAATAGGTCTGGTCTTGCGAACAGCCGGTGAAGCCGTAGCCGAAGCCGACCATGGTCTCGTCATCGTCCCAGGCCCCCACCATGCAGCCGCCATTTGCCGCCATCGCCAGGAGCAGGCGGGGATTCAGCGTCGCTTCCGGCTTCGTATAGCCGAAGACCCTCCGGTACAGCTCCGATGCTCCTGCAAGGCTCGAGGCGCTTGTCACCTCGGCCACCCGCAGCGTCTGCGTCGCATTCATGAATCGGACTATACGAGTCGTATCCCCAGCCACTGATGACTGTCCATGTGAGATACACGTTCGTAACACGAGGGATACGATACGTAAGAGGCAGGGAGGTGGAATATGACGAGCGATCTTGCCCGGCGTGTCCGGGAGATGGTTGACCCCTCGCAATTGGTCTGCGAGCTGACCGATCTTGTCCGCTCGGAGACGCCGAGCCAGGACCGCGCGGCCAGTGCCACGATCGCCGACGAGCTGGCGTCCGCATGGCGGCCTTACGGCTCGACGCGGGTGGAGGTCAACGAGGGCGGTAGCCACCTTCTGGTCGACATCGCGGAATCCGGCCACCCCGGTGGCGCGCCGATCGTGCTGCTGGGCCATAGCGATACGGTCTGGCCGCACGGCACCATCGATGCCGAGCTACCGCTGGTGGTGGCAGGGGGGCAGCTCCAGGGCCCTGGAGCCTACGACATGAAGTCGGGCCTGGTGGTCATGCACGACGCGGTCCGGGTGCTTCGTCGTCTCAGCCTGGCTCATCCCCCGCTGCGGGTGCTCATCACCGCTGACGAGGAGGTGGGCTCGGCCTCGTCCACCCAGCTCGTCCGCCGCGTCTGCGAGCGGGCGCGCGCGGTGATCGGCTTCGAATCGCCCCATCCCGACGGTGCCCTCAAGGTGGGCCGGCTGGGCTCTACCCGGGTTCGCCTCGGCGTCGTCGGGCGTGAATCCCATGCGGCCCTCGACCCCGCCGGCGGCATCTCGGCCATCGATGAACTGGTCGACCAGCTTGTGGCGTTTCGACGCGGGATGGAGCAGATCGCCGGGAAGTATCCCGGCCAGGTGCTCAGCAATGTCGGTGCGCTGGGCGGTGGTGGGCGCAGCAATGTCATTCCCGGGAGGGCGCACGCGCTCATCGGTCTGCGGTTCGGGGGTGCCGAGGTCCAGGCCCAGGCCATGGCGCTGCTGGATGCGCTGCGCCCCTTCCGATCCGGCGCCACCCTGGACGTCGAGGTGCTCAGCGCGCGCCCGGCCTGGCAGCCTCACGACGGGGACCGGGCCCTGCTCGCCGTGGCCGAGGATGCGGCCCGCCAGGCGGGCCTGCGGATCACCGGACGCCCCGCCGCAGGTGCCGGTGACACGAACACCACCGGGGCGATGGGGGTGCCCACCCTGGACGGCATGGGCCCGCGTGGCGGCGGGGCCCATGCTCCCGGCGAGCACGTCGAGATCGCCTCGCTGGCCGAGCGCGTGGTCCTGCTCACCCTGCTGCTCCACCGCCTTGCCCCCGTGGCGGAGCCGAACGGGCAGCGCATCGTGGGAACCGCCGGATAGCTCCTCGGGCGGCGCGGGTCGCTGCCGACACCGGTGCTCGGCGGCGCGTACGAGGCCGGTTGCAGGTGGCTCGTGGGGAAGCTCAGCCGCGCCGAGCCTTCACAGCCTGGCCCGGATGCCGTCGAGGACCTTTCCGATACCCTTGCGCACGCTGGCCCAGAAACCGAGATGGGCCGGTGCGGGGGCCGGTGCGAGAACCGAGGCATGCAGGACACCGCCCGCGAAGTCCTGGCTGATGGTGCGATGACCATCCTCGACAGCCCCGCTCACTGCCGCACCGACCGGCGCGCCCAACACCTCGCGCTGGCCGGTCCACTGGCTGGCGAGCGGACCAGCTATCTCGACGACATTCTGGCCCGTCACGACGAGAATCCCGCCGACGAAGCTCTGCCAGCAGCCACCCGCAGGCAGGTCACAGGTCTGCGGACTGTTCGGATAGCCGAGCGCAGCGCTCGGGCCACCGGCCTTCATCCAGTAGCTGCGAATCGGGTCGAGCAGGGCATGGGCGCCGGTCGCCGCGGTCCAGTACATGGCCCCGTGCTGGAAGCTCTGGGTGGTCCCACCGCCCGTACTCGCGGCCTGGTCCGAGGTGGGATAGCCGAGCTCGCTGGTCAGCCCGCCGAACTGCTGGTAGGCGGCGCCGATCGCCCCCTGGGTGGGATGCGCATTGGCAGCGATGGCCTGGGCGGTGTTCGTGGCAGTGGCGTGCATCGCATCTTCCTGGCTCGACAGATCGCCCATCTGCAGGATCACCGCCGCAAAATTGCCCACATAGCCGGCCGAGTGGATCATGCCGGTCTGGGGCAGCCAGTAGCCGTCATTGTCCCAACCCTGCTTGCTCGCAGCGCCGCTCACTGCCCTGAAGCCGAAGTCCTGGTCGTAGCCATCGGCGCCCAGCGAGGTGGTCTGCGCCATCTGGTTGATGAGCCAGCTGCCGACCAGGGGATCGTTCGCGGCGCTGTTCAGCAATCTCGCCACATCGGACGCGCTGATGTGCGCCGCGCCCCAGTAGGTCCACGTCACCGGATCGTTGTTGGAGGCACTCAGCCCATACCAGCTGGACACGTCGGACAAGATGTCAGGACGCCAGCATGCCGTGGCGATGTCGTCATCGGACTCGCGAATCATGTATCCGATGTCGCCGCACGAGACGGCGCTAGCATCCCCGCCGGTCTGGTGCAACCACCAGACCGCGATGTAGAGCTTGACGATTGACTCGCTGGCCACCTGGGTGGATGCGTTGGGGGTGGCGAACACGACCTTGCCGGTGCTGCGGTCGACGATGGAAACGTACTGGGTGATTCCTTGGCGCGCTGCCGAGTCGATGCTCGCATTCACCGCCGAGCTCAGATTCGTCGTGGCCGACGCCGGCGACGCCGAATTGGGCGCGAAGCTGGCGCAGCAGACCGTGGCACACAGCATCAAGACCTCGCCCAGGAGATGGGCCGAACGCACCTGCCCGCGCTGCGCATGATCTCGCATCGTTGTCTCGTCCCTTTCGGCTGCGGGACGTCTTGACAGGGGGCCGGCACCACGGTGGTGCCCAGTGCGTTCGTCTCGAGCTCTCTGCAGGCTAGAAATCGTCATTGTGGCGCGCCTGTGCGCGGCACAGGTGCTCGCGATGAGTTGCCCCGCACAGCTCCGGGCCCTCAGATCCGCTGTGCGCCCGGGGCTGCGCCCTGGCAGATGTGCCCCGGTGTCCACGTGCCGGCCCGGCTCACCGGGCCATCTGGGCCGGCCCGGCTCACCGGGCCATCTGGGCCGGCCCGGCTCACCGGGCCATCTGGGCGTAGCGTCCGCCGGCAGCCAGCAGTTCGCTGTGGCGGCCCCGCTCGACGATCCGGCCGTGGTCGAGCACGACGATCTCGTCGGCATCGCGGATCGTGCTGAGCCGGTGGGCAATGGTGAGCGTCGTGCGCCCCACCATGAGCCGGTTCAGGGCCGTTTGCAGTTCACGCTCGGTCTCGGTGTCCAGAGCGGAGGTTGCCTCGTCCAGGATGAGCACCGGCGGATTGACGAGCAGCGTCCGGGCAATCGCCAGCCGCTGGCGTTCCCCGCCGCTGAAGCGGTGGCCGCGGGCCCCGACGGTGGTCTGCAAGCCCTGGGGCAGGGCCGCGATCAGCGCATCGAGCTGGGCGATCTCCAGCACCCGCAGCAGGTCCGCCCGGCTGGCCCCGGGCGCTGCCCGGCGAAGATTCTCCTCGATGCTGGCGTGCGCAAGATAGGTCTCCTGGGTGACCATCCCGACGATCCGGGAACGGTCCCGGCTCGTGATCCGGCGCAGATCGACTCCGTCGATGCTCACCGTGCCGCGGGTCGGGTCGGCCAGCCGTACCAGCAGCGAGGCCAGCGTGGACTTGCCCGAGCCGGTCTCTCCTACCACCGCCAGCCAGTGCCCGGGCTCGATGGTCAGGTCGATGTCGCGCAGGGCATCCTGGGTTCCGTCCGCAAAGCGGTAGGAAACGTGGTCCAGGCGCACGAGGCCCTTCACCTCGCGCGGATCCACCGGAACCGGATGGACCGGTTCGGCCACCTCGACGGGCAGGTCCAGGTAGCCGAAGATCCGGCTGAGCAGGGCCATCGACGAGACCCACTGGGCGCCGGTGTTGAGGAGTCCCTGGATGGGCCGGAAGATCGAGGTCTGAAGGCTCGCGAAGGCGATGAGAGTACCGATGCTGATGTCGCCCCACAAGCCCGGGAAACCCGCGGTGAGGTAGAGCAGCGCGGGAATCGCGGCGAAGATGATGCTCATGACGGCCATCCGCCAGCGCCCGGCGAGCTGGGCCCGCACGTCGAGGTCGATGAGGGTGCTCGATGTCCGAGTGAACTGTTCGAGCGTCTGGGCTTCGCTGCCCAGGGTCTTGGCGAGCAGGGCGCCATTGATGCTCAGGGCATCGTCCACCTGAGTGTGCAGGTCGGCCAGCGTGCGCTGCCTGCGCTCCATCACCTCACGGCGCACCAGCGCCACCTGCCGGGTGAGCAGCGAGGCGGGCGGGAGAACGACGAGCGAGATGAGCGACAGGCGCCAGTTGAGGGCGATCATCGCTACGGCGGTGGCCACTGTGGCAGTGAGGTTCGAGGCGATCGACGTCGCTGTCGTGGTGATCACCGCCTGCAGGCCGGCAACGTCCTGCAGCAGCCGCGACTGGATCTCGCCGCCCCGGGTCTTCTTGTAGAAGGCGATCGACTGGCGTTGCAGGTGCGCGAATACCCGGGTGCGCAGCTCATGAGTGACGTGCTCGCCCGTCACAGCCGCCAGCCAGGTCTGCCAGACGCCCAGCACTCCCGAGACGACAGCGATGAGGATCATGCCCGCCACCAGTTTCACCAGCAGCGCGGTGTTGTGGTGGGGCAGGGCCTGGTCGATGACCTCGCGCAGCAGGAAGGGCTGCGCCAGTGAGACCAGGGAGGCCACGACGATGATGGCTGCCACCGCGCCCATCCGCAGCCGGTGCCCTGAGAACAGGGCGAGGACGGCGCGCAGTCTCACGGGCGACTCGTCGAGCTGCCGCCGGTCCTCGGGGTCGACCCTGGTAGGGCCGTGCATCGGTGTGAACGCGCCGCTCATCTGCTGTCCTCCTTCGGCTCATCGACTCCTGCAGCTGTGCAGGGCACCTGCCGATCCTGCCACGACAGCAGCGATCGTGACCGAGGAGGCCACTGGCCCGGGCCGCGGCCACCGGCAGGGAGTTCTGGGCGTGGTCGGCGCACACTGATCATGGAATGACTGCGGCGATCCGCCGGAGAATCGATCGGCCGGTTGAGGATTTTCTGTAAGAACTCTTGAGAGCGCCTGATCTTTTCGAAAGGGGAGTTTCTCCTAAATTGGCGCGACTCACGTCCAGAGGCATCGAATGCGGCTTCCACAAGGGGAGACTCCTGGGGTTCAGGGATCTCGAACGGCGCCTTCCACCTCTGGAGCATGTCGCCAGGCATTCATGGCTGGCGTCATGGAACTTGCCGAGATCGTTCGGTGCGGAATATCCTGTACCTGGTTTCACAGACGATCGGCCGGACGATATGGCGTCCGACGATGTTCCACGATGAAGTGGGGGTAATCCGATGTTCCTTTCAATGGTCATGCCTGATTCAGCTATTGCCCTGGACGTCTATGCCGATGACTGGCACGAGGCGATCCAGCTCGCTGGCCGCGGTCTCGAGGCCAGCGGCGTGGCAGATCGCGCCTACACGCGCGCGATGATCCAGGAGGTCGAGAAGCATGGGCCGTACATCGTTGTCGCACCGGGCATCGCGCTGGCGCATGCCCTGCCCTGCGCGGCCGTTCACGACACCGGTCTGAGCCTTGTCCGGCTCGCCGAGCCGGTCCGTTTCGGCCACTACCGCTACGACCCGGTGCGACTGGTCATAGGGGTGGCGGCCACCGATGAGCATGCCGACCTCGTCATCGTCTCCGCGCTTGCCGGCGTCCTCGCCGATCCGATGAATCTGGACCAGTTGCTCACCGCCACGAGCCCGTCCGAGGTCCGCCGCATTCTCAGCGACGGCGAGCTGCCGGTGATGCCCCGACAGCGGACTCACTGATCCGCGCCGCCTTGGTCCAGGGCTCCGTCTCGGCCCTGGACCAAGGCCCGGCCCGGCGCGCCGCCCGATGCTGGGTCGAGCTGGACGACCTTCGCTCCGCCGATCGAACCGAAGCGGTCGGGCTGGCAGGTGAGGATGATCACTTGCGCCGAGTGCCCGACATCGTTGAGCACGATGTTGAGCCGGCGCAGCCGAACCGGGTCGGCGTAACCGAGGCTGTCGTCGAGGATCACCGGGGCGCCTTCGCCGGAGTCGACGAGCTGTGCGCTGGCCAGGCGCCCCAGCAGCGCTATCTGTTCCCGCGCTCCGGCCGACAGCGAGCCAAAGGGCACCGTCGCCCCGTGAAGAGTGCGTGATTGCACGGTGAGTTCGGGCGAGATCTCCACCTGGAAGTCCGCGCCGAACACGACCTTGCCCAGCCTTTCCAGATGGTCGCGGAAAGGCGCGACATATCTGCGCTGCACGGCCACTCGATGTCTCACCATCGTGTCGCGCAGCAGCGCCACCGCGTCGGCCGCCCGCTGCAGACGATTCTGGCTCGCGGCGGCGGCCTCCTGGGCGGCCTTCGCCCGGGATAGCTCGTCGTAGATTCCGGCTTTCGCCCGGTCATCGATGAGTGCCTGCAGCTCGGTGAGCCTGGTGGCAGTAGCGCTGAGCCTGTCCTTCCTGCTCGCGACGAGCTCCTCGCAGTTGGCCAGCGTCATCGCCACCTGGTCCGGATCGGCCTGGATGAGCTCGGAATCGGCGTCCCGGAGCGCCTGCTCGGCCGCGCGAAGGGCGATCTCGGCCTGCTCCACGGCCTCGCGGAGCGAGCCGTCGCTCGCCGTCTCGCGGGCCTGTGCGAGCAGCTGACGTGACACGTCGAGTTCACGCACCGCCGCGTCGAACTCGGCGCTGGCATGGACGAACACCTCCCGGGCATGTTCGGCCTCTTGGCGGTATCTGGCTACCTGCGTGGTAGCCAGATCCCACTGAGCGCCGAGGTCCTCTTCCGCGTTGCGCGCCTGTTCGGCAGCCTCGCGCAGCGAATTCACCGGGGCATCGTCCCCAGGGGCTGCGGCGGATTGCTCGATCCGGGCGGTCACCTCGGCGAGCTGTTCCTCGACCTCGCCCAGTCCGCGGCTGCCCAGCAGGGCAGCCAAGCTGGCCTGCGCCTGGTCGAGCGTGGCCTTCGCCGTGCGGCGGCGCCCGGCGAGCTCGCGCGCCTGCCCGACCGATGTCACCTCGAGCGCAGCCAGTGCGGTGTCCACAGCGGCGCTGGCCTCAGCCAGTTCTCGGTCGAGCTCGGCCGGCGGGGTTCCCGGGCTCACATCGATGCTCACCACATCGGGCACCTCGATATGCACCTGTGAGAGCACCGCACAGCGGTGCTCGGCACCGGCTGGCAGCACCGCGCCGTCCACGGTGATCGGGTGCTCGCCGAGCGAACGGACGCTCACATGGGCGGCCGCCGCATCGCGCGAGCGGCGCGCCACCACGAGCGCTGTCTCCAGCGCGGCGAGTTCGCTGACCTGTTCGTCGTCGATCGTGAGGTTCTTCAGTTGAGCCGCTGCCTCGAGGCGGCGACGCTCGGCTGTCCGGGCGTGTTCCAGCTGAGCGGCGAGCCGGTCGCGTTCGGTGCGGGCGATGCGCACATCGAGGGCCGACTGGGCGTCGACGGCAGCCAGATGGGCCTGCCGGCGTGTGGCATCCAGTGCCGTTGCGGTCTCCTGTGCCCCCTTGAGCCGCGTCTCGGCCTGCTCCAGGGCGCCCCTGCACTGCTCGGATCGGGTCTTGCCCGTCTCGGCATCCCGGGTCCGCTTCGACAGCTCATTGATCTGCCCGGTGCGGTTGTCGTCGGCTTGCCGCACCAGTGTCAGCCGCTCCTGCGCGGCGTTGCGTTCTTGACGTGCGGCCTCGCCGCGTTCGCGCAGCGCGTTCACCTGCTCAGCGGCCTGACGTGCGGCCCTCCACTCATCTGTCGCGGCGGTCAGCTCCTGCTCCAGGCGCCTGCGTTCGGACTGCCTGTCGGCGAACTCGGCCGTGAACTCATCCATCTCGGTGCTTTGGGATTCCAGTTCTGCGACTCGCGCTTCCAGCGTCGCCACCTCGGCATCGAGTTCCTTGAGCCGGCCCGTTTTCTTCCCGGTTCTGGTGAAGTACTTGGCGTACTCGGCTTCGATGCGCGCCATGAGGGCGTCCTGACTGCCGCCATCCGGCTCGGAATCGTCGAGAGCCCGGTGCAGTGCGTTCACGGCAGCGAGCTTGGGCTGATCGAGCGAGCTGCCCTGGACGATGTCGAGGGCTTCGAGCAACTGCAGATCGACGGTGTGCTCGAGGATCTCGCGGAAGCGGGCGTGGGCCTGCTCCCCGGTCAGCTGCTCGGGTTTCGGTGCCCGGATCCGCAGTTCCGTGAGCCGGGAACGCAACCAGCGCTTGCGGTAGGTCATGTCGAAGCCGCCGCTGCGAAGCTCGATCTCGACCTCGGGCCCGACATCGGTGCCGACCGGCTGAGCCGATCGCACGCATCCCTTCTGAGAGCTGTCCTTCTCGGACCTGATGAGGCGCAGCGCTTCGGCGATCGATGATTTCCCCACCTCGTTGGGGCCCTGGACGACTGTGACGGTGTCCCCGAACTCCACCTGCGATTGCGCGACGCCGCGGAAGTTGCGCAAGACGATTCTTCTCAGCCTCATGCCTCACCTCCGGCGAAGCGATAGAGCAGGCCCAGCGCATCCTGGGCGTGCCCGGCTTGCGGTCCCGGCGATGTCGCGGTGCTGACGAGCTCGTCGAGGGCCTCGCGTGCGAAGCCGCTCAGCTCCAGATCGGCAAAGTCGTTCTCGTCCGGCAGGACGGCCAGATGCATCTCGCGGCGCCAGTAGTCGAGCTTGGCGAACAGGTCACCGGCCCGGTCGACGAGATCATCGAGATGTGCCTTCGCGGCAGTGTCCAGCGTGCCCGACAGCGCCAGCCATACGGCGGTGGTGTCCTTCGAGGCAATCCGGTCGAGTCGTGCGGCCAGCTCATCCACGTCGGCGCGGCTGGCGAGCGTCTCCTCGACAGTGAGGAAGGCCCATCTCCCGATGTGCACCTTCTCGACCGAGAGCGCGCGGGTGTCGGGGTCGACATCGATCACCAGGGCATTGCCGGGGTCGACCTCGCGTCGGGCCGTCACTTCCGGAGTGCCGCAATACCAGACGCGTTCGTCGACCTCGATGGTGGAGTGACGATCGCCGAGCACCACGACATCTGCCCGCCCGGCGTCGAGCGCTGCCCGCAGCCCGGCCACATCGATGGTGTCAGGCGCCTCGCGATCCGGGTTCAGAGTGCTCACCGCCCCGTGGCCGACGAGCACCCGCACGATACCCGGGGGAGTGGGGCCCAGGGGCGCGCAGGCCTGTGCCACGAGATCGGTCTGCGGGCTCTTGGAGAACCACGGTGCGCCGACGAGCTGCGCGCCGGGCACCACCTCGAAGACATGGGAGTCCCGCAGCACATGCACCTGCCTGGGTGATGTGGCGAAGGCCGGTGAGTCGTAGATCGATGCGGCGTCGAGCGCATCGTGGTTTCCGGGCAACAGAACGACGGGAACCGAGAAGCCCCGCAGCACCTCGAAGGTCTGCGCCACAATGGCGCGGTCGAGCTGGTTGGACTCGAAGACATCGCCGCAGACCACGACGAACTCGGCATCACGTTCGGTCGCCAGCTCCCCCAGCCGGCGGACCGCGTCCAATCGCGCGCGTTGGAAGCGGGGTCTCGCGTCGTCGTCGAGATAATGCGCCGTCATGCCCAGTTGCCAGTCGGCGCTTGCCACGAAACGCATGTCATTCCCCCCACCCGAAGTGGAACTCATCCTAGGCAGGTGCGCCGACAGACCGGCCGGTGAGGATCAAGAGGCTCCGATCACCCGGTGCGCCGGCGCGGGTGCTGCGGCTCGGCACCAATCCAGCGTTTCCAAGCCCGACCAGATGGCCCGCGTAGTCATAGCCTTGCGATATGAAGGCGCGAATGCACAACGCTCGTCCGCTGGTGGCCATGGCTCTCGCTGGGGCCCTCGGCCTGACGCTCTCGGGCTGCGGGGGCAGCGAGAAAAGCTCCGCCACACCACCGGCGGCCGTGGGGAGCCCGGTGTCGTCCGGTTCGGCGCAGAGCCCGGTGTCGTCCGGTTCGGCGCAGAGTCCGGCGTCGTCCGGTTCGGCGCAGAGTCCGGCGTCCACGGTCTCTGTTCCCGCCGGCGGCCAGACGGCGCCCGGCGCCGCGTCGCCCTCCCAGCCCAGCCCGCCGGCGAGCTCGGCGCCGACAGGAGGATCTTCGAGCGGCCAGGCCGAGGCGGTGGCCTGTTCCACCCACGATCTGGACGTCTCGCTGACCCCAGGCGAGGGCGCGGGTGCCGGCAGTCTGTTCCCCTATCTGGTGCTCACCAACAGCAGCTCGGCCACCTGCACTGTGCGCGGATACCCAGGGGTCTCGTTCGTGGGCTACGGGAACGGCACTCAGCTGGGGGCGGCCGGCCTGCGGGTCGACCTTGCCTCGCTGCAGACGGTGACCCTGAGTCCGGGGCAGTCCTCCCACTCCAAGCTGCGGATCGCCCGGGCCGAGAATTTCCCGGCGGACACCTGTTCCCCGGTTGCCGCCGACGGCCTGCGCGTCTATCCACCGGAGCAGACAGCCGCGCTCTATGCGCCGAGTGACGAGTTCACCGCCTGCGCCGACGAGTCAGTGAAGCTGATCATGGTGGGGCCCATGGAGCCCGGTGCGGCCTGACCCTCGTGCGAAAGCCACCTCCCTCCGCCCGATGGGGCTGGTCTCATCGAACAGCTGGTCTCATCGAACAGCGCGCGTGCCCGAATCACGCAGTGGACAGCGCAACGGGGGGCGCAGTGCCCAGCACGGTGACGCTCGGCTCGTGGCATGCGAACGGCTCCGCGCTGGCCTCGCGTTTGGCGGCGGCCTTCAGCCCTGCGGGGTGACACTTCATCGCCGCCCAGCGCGCTACGTCGTGCCCGGTGATGCGCGGTGAGTCCGCCGGAACGCCCAGGTGATGAGGAGCACAGCGACGAGGGCGAGGATGGAGACGCTTCGCGTCGCGCCGGTCTCGAACTGCGCCGCCTGGCTCGAAGTCCAGTGGCCGTCGGCGAAGTCCCCGACGAACAGTGCCGCGATGACGGTGCCGACTATCGCCGTGCTGACGGCAGAGGTGATCTCGTCGGTGGTGTCCACCATCGCTGCAGCAATGGACGTGCGGTTCCCCGGGGCACCCTTCATGACATTGAGGCCAGCAACGAGGCCGACCACACGCAGCCCGCCCGAGACGAGGACGAGTGTGAGTGCGACCCAGAGATAGGCGTGCAGGCCGAGGGTCACGTAGACCACCATTCCTGCCACCACGCTGAGCGATCCCAACCATGCGGCTGCGTGGATGCCGACCCGATCGACGAACCTCTCCACGACGAGACCAACCAGCAGAAGGGTGGCCACCTGTGGCAGCATCCCCAGCGATGCCAGGGCCGGTGACCATCCCCAGTCGAGCTGCAATTGCACGGTGATGACGTAGCCGAGCCCGGCGATGGCGAGCCCGGTGGCCGCCTTGTACGCGAGCCCTCCGGACACGAGTGGCTGCGAGAGGAGCCTTGCGTCCAGGAGCGGGTGCGCGGTGCGGCGTTCGCGCAGTACGAGGGTCCCGGCTGAGACGGCTGCTGCTGCGGCGGCTGTCCAGGGCCAGGGCGAGGCGACACCGGAGTGCACGAGCAGTGTGGGCGTGACGAGCGCAAGCACGATGGTCAGGGTGCCGAGGGATGCGCCGGCGACGTCGATCGGGACACGGTGGAGATCCTCAGCGCGGTCGGGTGCGATCCCCGCTCGGATGCCGAGGAAGGCGAGGATCGCGATCGGCACATTGATCAACAGCAGCCCCTGCCATGGCAGCACCGCCAGCAGCAGGCCGCCCGCGACCGGGCCGGCGGCGAGGCCCACCAGCCCCACGGCTGTGATGACGGAGATGGCGCGGATGCGCAGCCTGTCGTCGTCGAAGAGCCGGAAGGCCAGGGCCATCGTGCCGGGGGTCGTCATCGCGGCCGCCATGCCGGTGAGAGCACGCACCGCGATGAGCTCACCGGGAGTCCGTACGAAGGCGACCAGCAGACTCACGAGCGCCAATACGATGAGTCCGATGCACATGATGCGACGGCGACCGAATCGATCCGAGACCGCTCCGATGGAGAGCATGAGGCCGCCGAAAGTGAGTGCATAGGCGCTGGTGATCCACTGGAGTCCCGTTGCCGATGCATGCAGCTGTCGACCGATCGTCGGCAGGGCGATGGTGAGGATCGAGTTATCGAGCATCCCGTACAAGAACACCGCGGAAAGGCCGCTCAAGGCCAGCCAGTGAGGCTTGAGGGATTGCGAGCGTGCGGGCTGCGAAATGGACATCCGTTCTCCTTCAGTGATGAAGAAGTAACGGTTCGCCTAGTCCCGCCTGTGCTCGTCGCACCTGGCCAGAAACGGTGCGACGTTTTTACTTCGATACCCCCAGTCTTACGTCCCGACTGGAGGCGAGTCAACTCGGCGGCTCCTTCTCGCGGGTCGAATGGGCAGAACCCGGGGCCTCCCGGCTGCCACGTGGCCACGCCAAAGCGATGGAAGCAGAAGGGCCTGCCGCACGGCGCTGCTCATCAAGATCCGCTCCACGGGAAGTTCACGTTCCCAAGATGGGTAGCGGGTGGCGACCGGGTGAGAATCCCGGCCTCACGTGCGAGTGCATTGTTCGTCATCTGCATTGCCGCTGTAAGACCTGCTGCGACACGCTCGGCCCCTGGCTGGTCGGTAATCGGTCTCCTGAATTGCCTCTCGGCACCTTTATCCACATGGGAAGCATCATCCAAATCGGCAAGCTGAACATCCCAACCTGACTGAAATTCGTCCTGTATGGCCTGTCGGAGTCGCCGAATGACGTGTTTTACTAGCCGCGCGGCAAGGGCAGTTCGGAATATGAACAGGAAGTTCGCAAAAGTCGTAGCGGGAGCCATCCCCCGCGGCGTCCGCGTCGGCACCACGTGGGCCATCCCCGCAGCTGCCGTCCAGCAGCAATAGGCCAAGTCCATTCAGGCTGCGTATGCCGCTGAGCTGCGCAGGCACCCCAGCCTGGCGCGACGGAGATGCGAGACGACCGTCACCGTCCCGATGGTGGTCACATGGCGGTCAATTCCCCCCGTTGGGGGAGTGTTTGGAAGTCCATTTCCGGTCTGACTACGGTCGGGGTGACAGGATTTGAACCTGCGACCTCTTCGTCCCGAACGAAGCGCGCTACCAAGCTGCGCCACACCCCGTGGCCTGAGAGCCGTCGATGAGTCTAGCCCACTGCGGGCCGCGCTGGGAAACCAGCGTCGAACATCCCTCACCCTGGGGATCCTTGCCACCTGTTACGCTGCGCGTTTTGGTGGCGCCGAGACCAGGGTGAGCAGCGTGGCCTCCGGCCTGCAGAACAGCCGATAGGGGGCGTAGGGCGAGGAGCCCAGCCCGGCCGAGACATGCAGCACGCTGCTGTGGCCCTCATGGGTCCATGTGCTCAGGCCTTTGGCGTACTCGGGACCGATGTCAGCGTTCGTGACAATCGGGCGCCCACCGGGCAGGCACACCTGGCCGCCGTGGGTGTGCCCGGCAAGGATCAGCGCCACACCGTCGTCGGCCATTGCATCGAGTACGCGGCGATAGGGCGCATGGGTGACTCCCAGGCTCAAATCCGCCTGTGGATCGGCGGGACCGGCCACCTGTCCGTAGTGGTCCTGGTTCACATGCGCGTCGCCGGTACCGCGCAATTCGATGATGTGCCCGGCGATCTCGAGGCGTGCTCGGGCGTCGTCCAGATCGACCCAGCCCGCCGTCACGAAATGATCCCGTACCTTGTCGGCGGGGATTGCCTTGTCGGCTGTAGGGGCTCGCGGGGTGGAGTTGGCCCACAGATAGGCGGTTGGCATTCGAAAGTGCGGTCCCTCGAAGTCATTGGAACCGAAGACGAACGCCCCCGGACGCGCGAGAAGCGGCGCCAGCACATCGAACAGCTGGGGCATGGCGAGCGCGCTGGACAGGTGATCCCCCGTGCTCACCACGAGATCGGGTTCCAGCGCCGCGACACCGCGCAGGAAGGCAAGCTTCTCGTGCTGACGGGGGGTCAGATGGATATCGGAGATGTGCAGCACCTTCAGCGGAGCCGAGCCACTGGGCAGCACCGCTGCCTCAATCCTGCGCAGGACGAAGGCCTGGGCCTCGACCAGCGCACCTGCTCCGATGAGGGCTCCCACGCCGACACTGCCCAGGCCGATGTGACCCAGGGCGCTCAGGACTGGATGACGTGTCACGGGCTCAGCCTCCGATCGCCGCGTCGCGCCCGGGCCGGGAAGTCGACGCCGAGCCGGCGCTGGGAGTCGTTGCCGGCTGAGCATCGATGGCAGCGACCGCTGTGCCGGCTGTCGCCCGATCGTCCGGCCGGACTGCCGCCCGAGCGCTCGCCGTCGAGGAGCTCGCCGGGGCCACGGTGTTACCCGAGGATGGGGCGGAGCCGGAACCCGGTGACGTGCGCAGCCCGGAGTAGTTGCTCGGCATCGTGGAATTCTTCGGTGCATAGGCAGTGAACCTGGAATTGCCCGAGTTGGGAATTCGGGGCAGTTCCGCCGACATCATCGAGTTCCATATGCCGCCGGACTCGGTGGTCGAGTTGCCGTGCAGAGTTCTTCCGCTGGCCACCGTCAGCCCGGTCAATGTCTGGGGCCGTCCGTTCCAGTAGTTGTTGCCGGTGTCGACCGAGATCATTGCGACGCCCTCGAGATCTGGGGTGTAGGCATTGAACCAGACGGCCGATTCGGTCTCCGTGCTGCCTGCGGTGCCGGTCTTGCCTGCCTGGTCGTAACTGCCCTGTACCCGGCTCGCATAGCCGGTGCCACCGGGTTTCAGCACCTGCTGGAGGGTGTAGTTCACGCCGTCGGCAGTCACCGGATCGATGACCTGCTGGCAGTTGGCCTGCGGCACGGCGAGCGTGGTGCCATCGGGATTGGTCACCGAGGCAAGGATGATGGGATCGCAGCGTACGCCGCGGTTGGCGAAGGTGGCGTAGGCCTCGGCCATCGACAGGGGCGTGACATCGAGGGCGCCGAGTGTGAATGAGGGGATGCGCTGATAGTCCTCGAGCGAGCCTCCTGAGCCCAGTCTCATACCAGCCGCCTCGGCCATCTTGATCGCCGAGCAGATGCCCACGTCCTGCTCGAGCTGCACCCAGTAGTTGTTGACCGACTGGGCCATCGCCACGAGCATGTTCATCTGCCCATACTTCCAGCTGTTGGAGACAGTCCAGCCCTGGCCATTCGTGTCCAGCTGGAAGGAGCCGGTGCAGTCCTTGAAGACTTGGCCGTCCCAGTTCCTCGTGGCTGCGGCGTTGTAGATGGTCCGGTCGGGGATGAAGCCCTGGTCAATGGCCGCAGCAGCAACGAAGGCCTTGAATGTCGATCCGGCCTGGAAACCGGCAGCGCCGCCCATATCGGTGCCCACCGCATAGTTGTAATAGGTCTCGCCGGCTGCAGCATTGGAGCCCATCACCGGCTTGCTCTGCGCCATGGCCTTGATCAGCCCGGTCTTCGGGTCGGTCATCACGGCAACGCTCACGACGGGGTCCGTGGGGGCGATGATGCTGGCGATCGCGTTCTGGGCCGCGTCCTGGGTGAGCGGGTCGATGTCGGTACGGATGATCAGGCCGCCACGGTTGAGGGCCCGTTTGCGAGCGTCCTGGTCGCTTCCCAGCGAGCTCATCTGATCGCTGAGCAGGACGTTCTCGGCGTACTGGCAGATGAAGGGATACTTCGACGCGGTACAGCCGGGATTATTGGTGGATACCTTCGACGCGTCGAAGCCGGTGGCCTTGGCGGCGTCGACCTCCTGTTGGGTCAGCTGAGGGGCGCCATGGAACCAGACGCCCTCGTTGTCCCACTTGAGCATGGTGTCGAGCACCACATTGCGGCGGGCCACCGCGGCATCCGGGTGGTTGACCGGGTCGGTCTCGCTGGGGCTCTGCACGAGTCCGGCAAGCATGGCGGACTGGGCAAGGTTGAGATCCTTCGCGTCCACGCTGAAGTAGTGGCGGGCGGCTGCCTGGACGCCGTAGGCGCCGTCGCCGTAGTAGGCGATGTTCAGATAGCGCTCGAGAATGGCATTCTTGGCGGCCTGTGTGCTGCCGAGCTTCGCGGTGAGGGTCTTCTCGAGGGCCACCGCGTAGCGCATCTCGAGGATCTTGCGCCCGATCGTCTGGGACTGGGCCTCGGCGATCGCCTCCTTGTCGTTGTTGTCCTCGGCGATCTGGATGCGCACCTGCTTGATGTACTGCTGGGTCAGCGTGGACCCTCCGGCGCTCACTCCGCCGGTGGCGACATTGCCGAGAGCGGCGCGCAGAATGCCCTGGAAGTCGATGGCGCCATTGATGAAGAAGCGATGATCCTCGATGGCCAGCTGAGCCTTCTGCATGAGGGGGGAGATCTGGTCGAGGTCCACGTACTGGCGGTTCTGGTCGAAGAAGGTGGCCAGCACCGAACCGTCGGACAGCAGGATCTTGGACGCTTGGGGCTGCTGGGGCACGGTGAGGTCGGTGGGGATGTTCTGCAGATTGTCCGAGGCTGTCTTCAGCGTGCCGGTGGTGAGAGCTGCGAAGGGAATACCCATGCCGGCGACGAACAGCCCGCATACGACACTCACGACGATGAACATCGCAAGCGAGTAGACCTTGGAACCGCCCCCGCGTGAACTCATGGCGTCCAGACTAACTGCCAGGACTGTCAGGACCGTGCTGGCGCGCGTCCCCAGACCCTTGGTCGGTTTCGCGGCACGGACGACAGGCAGCTGGCCGGTGTGCAGCCATGCGGTTTGAGCTGGCCTCTTTGTGGCAATTCTCCTAGTAGACCTGCCGGTGTAGTTTGACACTAGGTCCTCTATGGGAGGGAAGAGTCGTGGCTGATGCTGCCGAGTGGCCGCTGGAGGATTGGCCTCTGCGGGCCAAGTGTCGTGGAATGAACGATGCCCTCTTTCCCGAAGGCAAGGACCAGAAGCGCGCCAAGGCCGTGTGCATGGGCTGCCCGGTGCGTCCCCAGTGCCTCGCCGAGGCCCTTGACAACGGCATCGAGTGGGGCGTGTGGGGTGGTATGACGGAGCGGGAGCGCCGCCAGCTGCTGCGCCAGCGTCCCGAGGTCAAGTCCTGGGCGGCGGTGCTCGGCGCCGCCTCGGCCGGTTCCGGCGATGGCCGGTTGCCAGAGCAGTTGTTCACGCGCAAGCTGGACCCCGTCGACAAACGCAACAATGGGGGACGCTCATGAGCAGTGACAATCCGGTGGCTGGTGCGCAACGGACGGATGCGGTGCGCAGGTGGGAGTACTTCACTGCACCGATCCTCAGCCATGTGAGCCAGCAGATCCTCAACAACTTCGGAGCCGACGGCTGGGAACTCGTCCAGGTCGTTCCCGGCACGGATGCGAACACCGTGGTCGGCTATTTCAAGCGTCCGGTCGCCGCATGAGCATCCCCAGCGAGCGCATGGCCGAACTGAACATCGTCCTTCCCGATGTGGCCCGCCCGGTCGGCTCCTATCTTCCCGCCCGGCGGGTTGGTGACCTGGTATTCGTCTCCGGGCAGCTGCCCCTGAACGGCGAGAAGCTCGTCACCGGCCTGGTGGGTGGCCCGGTGAGCCTTGAGTCAGCCGCCCGGGCCGCCCGGACGGCCTGCGCGAATGCCCTTGCTGCTGCTGCGCAGGTGGCCGGCGGGGTGGACGCCATCAAGGGCATCGTCCGCGTCGCGGTCTTTGTCGCCAGCGCAGACGGATTCACCGAGCAGGCCGCAGTGGCCAATGGCGCATCGGATCTGCTTACCGAGGTCTTCGGCGATGCGGGCAGGCATGTCCGCAGTGCGGTCGGGGTGGCCCTGCTGCCCAAGAACGCATGCGTCGAGGTCGAACTCATCGCCCAGCTGTGAGCGACCCGAAGCAGGCGCGTCAGATCTACGAGTTGCTGCGCGCGTGCTATCCGGATGCCCGGTGCGAGCTGGACTTCGCCAGCCCCTTCGAGCTGCTGGTGGCCACCGTGCTCTCGGCGCAAACCACCGACAAGGGCGTCAACAAGGTCACCCCGCAGTTGTTCGCCCACTATCCGGACCCGGCCGCATTGGCCGGCGCACCACTCGCCGACGTGGAGCGGATCATCCGGCCCACCGGCTTCTTCCACAACAAGGCGGTGGCCATCATCGGCATCGGCGAAGCCCTGGTGGAACGTTTCGGCTCGCAGGTACCCCGGGAACTCGACGCTCTCACGAGCCTTCCCGGTGTCGGACGCAAGACCGCTCATGTGGTGCGCGGGCACGCCTTCGGCCTGCCAGCGATCACCACCGACACCCATGTCATCCGGGTGGGCAAGAGGTTGGGTCTCACCGACTCCACGACACCGCGAACGGCGGAGGAGCAGCTCTCGGAGCTGTTCGACCCGTCGGTGTGGACATCCCTGTCGGACACCCTCATCTTCCACGGACGGCGGCGCTGCCATGCCAAACGGCCGGCCTGCGGCGCCTGTCCGGTGGCCGGACTGTGCCCCAGTTTCGGCCTGGGGCCGACCGACCCCGAGATGGCCGCCGGCTTGGTGAAGGGCTCATGAGCGTGCCCCCGGCGCTGGCCCGGCTTGCGTCCGCACTGAGCGACCCGGCGGTGCGCGGAGGGCTTGCGAACCGGTCCCCGACCTTCGGCGGCTCCCGGTCGGCGGTGCTCGTGCTGCTGTCCGACGCGCAGGACCCGACGGTGGTCTTCACCGAGCGGGCGCGCACGCTGCGTCACCACGGGGGCCAGGTCTCCTTCCCGGGTGGACGCGCGGAGCCCGGCGATCCCGACGCGCTTTCGACGGCGACCCGGGAGGCACGAGAGGAAGTGGGGCTCGATCCCCGCGCGGTACATCTCATCGCGACTCTTCCGATGTCCACGCTGGCAGTCAGCCAGTTCGACGTGATCCCGGTCGTGGGCTGGTGGCACCCGGACCGTGAGCTGGAGCCCGTCGATCCTCGGGAAGTGGCCAGCGTGCGCATCTGGCCGGTGAGCGCTCTCGCGGATCCGCGCAACCGGGTCAGGGCCCGCCATCCGGGACGCACGCTGGGTCCGGCATGGCAGCTCGACGAACTGTTCATCTGGGGCTTCACGGCGTTCCTCACACAGACCCTGCTGCGTCTGGGCGGCTGGGAGAGCCCCTGGGACGAGGACCGCGTGGTCGACGTGCCACCTCGCTTTCGATCGCCCGAGCGCCAGGACCAATCACCGGCCTGAGCCCCGGTGGATGGGGGGTGCTGCATGCAGCGGCGGCACCGAGATCGTCTGCCGACGGTTGACGCATGCGGAGCGCGCGAGGACAGTGAACTGGTGACACGAATCGACGTCTGGCTCTGGTCGGTGCGGATCTTCAAGACCCGAAGCATGGCGACCCAAGCCGTCAAGGGTGGTCATGTGCGCCACAATGACGAGCCCGCGAAGCCGTCACAGCAGGTCAAGGTGGGTGACGTGGTGACCCTTCGGCAGCCCGGCTGGGACCGCAGTTTCGAAGTACTCCAGCTCCTCGACAAGCGCGTGGGAGCCAAGGTCGCCGTCACGGCCTATCGAGATCTGTCGCCGCAGCGCCCAGCGTGGTTGTCGATGCCCGTAGCCAGGCGCGCTCCGGGCACCGGGCGCCCCACGAAGAAGCAGCGCCGCGAGACGGATCGGCTGCGCGGACGCTGACCCCGCCGGATGCGGGGTCAGCGGTGGTTCACGCGCCCAGGATCGTGGCGGCCTTGGTCCGGGCGGTTACCGCGTCGGGGGCACTCACTGCTGCCGCGGCAGCCTGGCGGCACTGCGCGATCGTCACCTCACCGAGCTGCAGACCCACTGCCGGCAAGGCGGGAGCGGCCATCGACAAGGACGTGATACCGAGTCCGGTGAGTACGCACGCCAGTACCGGATCCGCGGCGGCCTCACCGCAGACCCCCACTGGCTTGTTGGCCTTCAACCCTGCCTGGGCCGCCATCTGGATGAGGCTGAGCACGGCCGGCTGCCAGGGATCGTTGAGCTCGGTCAGATGGGGCGAGAGCCGGTCGGAGGCCATCGCATATTGGGTCAGGTCGTTGGTGCCGATGCTGAAGAACTCCACCTCAGAGAGCACCTGGTCTGCCTTGAGGGCTACGGCGGGCACCTCCACCATGACACCCGGCCACAGATCGCGCTTGCGGCACTCGGCCGCGAAGGACCGGGCCTCGGAAACTGTGGCCACCATGGGGGCCATCACCCACACGTCCACATCGAGCCCGTTCTTGGCCTCGGCGATGGCGTCCAGCTGGTGGCTTAGCAGATTCGGGTTGTCCTTCGCGAGGCGCAGGCCCCGCACGCCCAGGGCGGGGTTCTCCTCGGCCTCGAAGTTGGCGAAGGCCAGCGGCTTGTCGGAACCGGCGTCGAGGGTCCGGATCACGACATGCGTATGTCCGCCACGGCCGGCATAGGGGGCGAGCACCGAGCGATAGATCTCGGCCTGCTCGGCGACGGTGGGCTCTTCGGGGGCGTTGAGGAAGCACAGCTCGGTGCGGAACAGCCCGATGCCTTCCGACTCGCCCTTCGCGGCGGCCTCGGCGGCCGAGCCATTGCCGACATTGGCCAGTAACTGCTCGGAATAGCCATCGGCGGTGCGGCCGGGGCCACGCCACTGGCGCACCCGGTTGAGGTACTCGCGTGAATTGGCGACAGCTGCCTTCGCCTTGCCGGGGTCGGGGTTCGCCTGGATGGTGCCAGCGGCGCCGTCCACGAGCACAGGAGTGCCGTTCTTGATCTGGCGCAGGGCCTTGCCCACGCTGACGATACAGGGAATGCCCAGCTGACGGGCGATGATGGCGGTGTGGCTCGTCTTGCCACCCAGTTCGGTGACCAGCGCCACAGTCAGCTCGGGGTCCAGGCCGGCGGTGTCGGCGGGGGCCAGGTCCTCGGCGAGCAGCACGATGGGCTCGGTGGGCTCGGGTACCCCGGGAGCCGGCTCGCCGTGGAGCTCCGCGATGAGGCGGTCGCGAATGTCCCTCAGATCGGTGGTTCGCTCGGCATACAGGCCGCCCAGGCGCTCGAACTGGGTCACGAGGTTGTCGGTGGCCTGGACGATCGCCCAGTCGGCGGCGTCGCCATGCTGGATGAGCTTCTTCACTGCGCGGGTGAGCCCGCGATCGGCGGTGAGCTGGGCGGTCGCGGTGAGCACCTCCTTGGCATGGCCCTTTGACTTCTCGGCCTTGTTGAGGAGGATGTCCTGCACCGTCGCGACTGCGTCGGTGAAGTTCTTGATCTCGCCCTCCTTCTCGTCGTCGGTGACCGAACCTCCCGAGGGCAGCTGGGGGCGGGGCTGCACCCGCAGAACCGGGGCATAGGCGGCTCCGGCAACCACCCCGGCGCCAGAGATGATGAATGAGTCAGCGACAGCCATATGTGAAGTCCTTCCAGAACCGCTTGCGTGCCCGGCCAGTCTCTCACGCAGCTGGTAGGAGCTGCTATCGGTGGCTCTGCTTTCCTCCAAGAGAACGCCCCATGGCGCACAAGGGGCCCGGCACGTGTGATGATGGCCCCGGTGCGGCAGAATGAGCTCACAGCACCGAGAAGGAGAAACCCATGGCAAGCAAGCAAGCAGTTGTCGGGTCGTCGGTCGGCCTGCACGCACGTCCCGCCGCGCTGATCGCCGAAAAGGCCGGCGACTACGACGACGAGATCCTGTTGTCGATCCCTGACAGCGATGACGAGCCGGTCGACGCGGCCTCGCCGCTCATGATCATGACGCTGGGCGCCGGCAAGGGCGCAGTGGTCACGATCGAGTCCGACAATGCCGAGGCAGTGGACGCGATTGCGGATCTCATCGAGAAGGACCTCGACAAGGAGTGAACCCGACTCCGCAGAGATGGATGAGGGGGACGCGCTCGAATGCGCGTCCCCCTCATCCGTGTCCGGACCAGCAGGTGGATCAGCGGCTCGTCACCGAGGGCGTGATGTCCTCCTTGGCATCGCGGGCGCCGGCCGACAGCGACGAACTCAGCGCTGAGATGCTGGCCTTGGCCTCCGCAATGGTCGCGCTGGGGGCCTTGACCTGCTTCAGCTGGCGATAGCCGATGATCGCGACGAGCGCTGCGAGGATGAGCAGCAACACCGCGAGAGTGATGAAGGCCAGCGCCAGGGAGGTGAACCAGTCGCGGCCGGCGACATAGTGATAGAAATTCGACACCCCGAAGACCGCAGCCCACAGCACGCAGTTGAGCGCGAACAACGCGAAGACACCGGCGGCGCTGAACAGGCCACCGCCGATTCCGGCGTGCTTGGCGGACGGGACGATCTCGGCGCTCGCCAGCTCCTTGATGTCGGAGACGATCTGAGGCGCGGAGGCCTTGATGTTCGCGAGGTACTCGCTGGGGTGGGGGCGCTCTGCCATGATCTTTCCTCCATTGGTGCCGGTAAGGGCTTTTCGCTGTGTCGAGCCTAATCGTTTTGACGGGCGCAGGTGCGGCCGGTGTATGTGAGCCAGCTGGTTCACAGCGGAATGACCAAGGCGTCGTCGCCGATGACGATGGGTGTGGTCATCTCGCTGTGGTCGACATAGGCACGCCAGCAGGACAGCTGATAGGGCAGCCGAAGCTCCGAGCCTGCCGCAGCGCCGTCGTAGATGGCACCGACCGCCCTCAGCACCTGCTCGCGCTCGCGATCCGGGAGACTCGCGAGCGCCCTGTGGCGGGAGGTCATCGTCACCAGCCGTTCCCTTGTGACCGGTATCCAGATCCGGAAGTCGCGCTGCTCGTGGTGGGGAAAGTACTTGCTCGCGACGAGCTGCTTGGTGACACCGGTCCCCAGGTCCGCGCTCATCGCCTCGGGATCGATGCTGCGCATGAGCGCCATCAGCCGACGCACCCACGGGACTGAATCATCGCGGGTGAGGTACGAGACACCGACCCACCCATTGGGCCGAAGCACTCGGGCGAGTTCGCCGAAGGCGATGCCTGGGGCCAGCTCGTGAATGATCTGATGGGCCAGCACGAGGTCGAACTGGCATGGCGCGAAGGGCAGGGCCTCGGCCCGCGCAGCCACAGTCGCGAGCCCCGGCGCCGCGCCCATCTGCTGGAGCCTGGCGGGGTCTTTGTCGATGCACCAGACATGATGGCCCCGCCGAGCGAGTTTGCGTGGCAGGCCAGCAGCTGGTGACAACGTCAGCACTTCGTTGTTGCCGTCGTCGCCCACGAGCCATTCCAGCGCTGCATCGGGGAAGTGAGGAGCACTGTTGGGCATGGTCACATCGTAGTTGGGGGACTGTGAGCGGCTGCGAAACCCACGAATCGGCACGCGGGCCGGAGCCAGGTTTTCCACAGGCGGGTCCGTCGTGGGGAATCCGGTGGGAAAGCACCACAGTGTGGTCATGCCAGATCAGCCGAGCCCGGCCCCGCCATCGCGCAGGGCGGTGCCGGAGAATCTCTCCTCCCACGCCACCTCGCATGCCAGGGAGCACCGGCGCTCCGGTTTGCTCGGTCTCGGTGTTCCTGGTCCGGACATCCTCGCCGCCGCATCGCACGACATCGTGGGGGAGGCTGCGAAGGGGAGCACGTGGCAGGCCGCGGGTGGCACCGGGCGGCAGGCTGCGGGGTGTACCGGCCCGATGGTGGTCTGTCATGAGCCGCGGCTGCTCGATTTGATCGCGGCTGCCGCGGCGAGTGCCGGTGCCGAGCCCATGGTCGTGGGCCAACCCCGCGACATCCGTCAGCATTGGGCACAGGCGTCCGCCGTGCTCGTCGGCGAGGAGTCCGCCGCACTCGTGGCGGGGCTGGCGCTGCCCGAACGCGCCGGGGTGTATGTGCTGGGTGCAGATGCGGCCAGTGCCGCAGCATGGTCGGTGCCGTTGTCGGCTTCGGTCATCGAGCTCCCCGAGCACGCCGGCTTCCTGCCTGCTGTGCTCAGTCAGTCACGGGCCGATGGAGCGAGTGGAACCGTGGTTCTCGACATCGCCGGGGGCAGCGGCGGAGTAGGAGCCAGCACGCTTGCGGCGGCACTGGCCCAGCGGTGCGCGGCGTCCTCGCGGACAGTGGCGCTGGTCGACTGCGACCCGGTCGGGGGAGGGCTCGATCTGCTGCTCGGGGCCGAGCATGAACCAGGTTGGCGGTGGCCCGACCTGTCGTCGGCAACAGGCACGGTGGGTGATCTCTCCGGGCGGCTGCCCCGGGTGGCGGGCGTCGATCTCCTGTCCGTCGGACGAGGCGCTGTCGGTACCCAAGCGGGCGCGGCGAAGCCTCCGGTGGCCCAGCCGGCGTTCCGCGCGGTCCTCGACGCTGTGGCCCGTAGCCACGATGTGGTGGTCATGGACAACCCTGGGGCCTGTCAGTGGCGGGCCCCAGGCCGGGTACAGCGGGTGGTGGTGGTGGCCGCTGAGGTGCGTGCGATCATGGCAGCGAGGGCGCATGTCGAAGGTTTCGGCTGGCAGGACGCCTGCGTGGTGGTGCGCCGTGGTCCCGGCTGCAGGATCGCGCCCGCTACGGTGGCGGAGAGTCTCGGCCTGAGGCTGGCCGGTTCGATACCCACCGACCTCCGCTTTCCCGAAGCCGTCGCCACTGGTGTCCCGCTGCGCCGCGGCAGACCTGGACGGCGTTTCCGCTTCCTCGATACCCTGCTCGAGCAGGTGTGCGGCGATGCGTGAGGAGGACCTGGAGCAGCTGCGCGGTTGGCTTGCCCAGCAGGGGAGGGGCCATGGCCTCCGGGAGATCGCCGAAGGGCTGGATCGCCTGGGTTTCGTCGTCTCCGATGCAGCGGTGCTGGAGGCAGGCGAGATGCTGCGGCGCACCAGCGTTGGGGCCGGACCCCTGGAGCCGCTGCTGGCCATGCCCGGGGTCAGCGATGTACTGGTCAACGGGCACGAGGGGGTGTTCATCGACCGCGGGCAAGGCCTGGAGCGCGCCGACGTGCATTTTCGCGACGACGACGAGGTCAGGGGCCTTGCCGCCAGACTTGCCGCCAGCGCGGGGCGGCGACTCGACGACGCCTCGCCCTGGGTGGATGCCAGGCTGCCCGACGGAACGCGCTTGCATGCCGTGTTGTCGTGTCTTGCCGAGCCCGGTACCTGCATTTCGCTGCGAGTCCCGGCTCGTCAGCAGATCACTTTGCCCGAACTGCTGCGTCAGGGCAGCCTCGACATGCGAACCGCAGAGGTGCTCGAGGGGCTGGTCGCGAGCAGGGCCGCCTTCCTCGTCACCGGCGGGACCGGATCGGGCAAGACCACCTTGCTGGGTGTGCTCCTGGGCCTGGTCGAGGCCAGCGAGCGGATCGTCATTGTCGAGGATTCCCGTGAACTCAACCCTGTCCACCGCCACGTCATCCGGTTGGAGGGGCGTCCGGCCAACGCGGAGGGGGCGGGTTCGGTGAGTATGACGCAGCTGGTGCGCCAAGCGCTGCGGATGCGTCCGGACCGACTGGTGGTGGGGGAGGTGCGCGGCCCGGAGCTGTGCGATCTGCTCACCGCACTCAACACCGGACATGAGGGCGGATGCGGCACCGTCCACGCGAACTCGGTGGGCGATGTGCCAGCTCGGCTGGAGGCACTCGCGGCACTGGGCGGGCTCTCCCGCTCCGCATGCCACGCTCAGATGGCGGCGGCACTGCATGCGGTGGTGCATCTGCGCCGGCGCCGCGATGGCATGCGAGGAGTGGGACAGGTGGGCGTGGTCCGGGTGCGACCGCAGGGTGAGGTCTTCATCGAGGAGGCGCTCGCTGTCGACGACCGTGGCCGGTCGGCGCCCTGCTCCGGCTGGACGGCACTGGCTCGGCTGACAGGAGTGGAACCATGATCGTGCTCCTCGCGGCCGCTCTTGCCAGTTTGTCCATCCTTGCTCTGGTTCCCCCGTCCGGAGGGCTTCGGCACAGTGCGCCGACTCCAGGCGGGGCACGCCGCCCCGGGCAGCGCAGGGTGCTCTCGGTCCTCGTCCTGGTCAGCGCGGCACTCGCTGTGCTCGCGCTCGTCGCACCGGATCTGCTTGCCTGGGCGGTGGCCTGCGGCGCTGTCGTGAGCACCCTGGCCTGGTCGGGGATGCGGCATCGTCAGGAGGGCAGGGCCCGCAGGAATGCCGATCTGGTGGCCCGCGCCTGTGAGGTGCTGGCCGCCCAGCTGCAGATCGGGCGAACTCCTTCGCAAGCCCTGGCCACTGCCGCTCAGGACTGCGAGTTGCTCGCCGGATGCGTCTCGGCCCAGCGTGTCGGCGCCGATGTGGCCGATGCGCTCACCGCCGCCTCTCGGCAACCAGGCGCGCAGGGCCTGGCCAGCCTGGCGCGTACCTGGCGGTTGTGTGAGCGTACCGGAAGCCGGCTGTCCCCGGCGGCCCAGGGAGTATCCGAGGCGGTGGCCGCCGAGACCCAACTCCAATCGGAGATCGCCGCGGAGCTGGCGGTGCCGCGGGCCACCGGCAAGCTTCTCGCGATGTTGCCCGTGGTGGGTCTCGCGATGGGATTCATGGCCGGGGGTGATCCGGTGGCCTTCCTCACCTCGACTGCTGTGGGCAAGGGCTGCCTGGTGGCTGCGGTCCTGTGCGCCTGCGCAGGTCTGGTGTGGACAGAGGCCATCGCCTTTCGGGCCGGACGCGAATCATGAATGGCTGGCAGTTCGCGGCGGCCCTCGCGTTCCTCGCGGCGATGCTGTGCCTGTGGCCCGGCGCCGACGCGAACCGGCTCGGCGTGACGGGGTCCGGGTCTGGCGGTACATTGCACAGCTGGGGCCCTCCAGCTCGCGCACCCGAGTCCCGGTCCGCCACGCTCAGCAGTCGGGTACGGCTGCTGGGAGCCTGTGCCGGTGCACTGGCTGTACTGGTGGCTTTACCCGCCCCGTGGTCGATTCCGCTCGGCCTGGTCGCCGGGCTTGTCGCCCACCTTGTTCTGGGCAGGATCGAGCCCCGGGCTGTCCGTCGACGCAAGGAACAGCTCCTGCTGCAACAACCCGAGGTTCTCGACCTGCTCACAGCTTCACTGGACGCAGGCGCCGCGCTGCGTACCGCCACTGCCAACATCGCCCGGATTGCGCCGCAGCCTTCGGCGCAGCTCCTCCAGGAGGTCGATGCGCACCTGCGGGTCGGTTTCAGCGAAGCCCAGGCCTGGCGGAGCCTGGGCGAGGAATCCGTCTGGGGCGATGTTGCTCGGGATCTCGCACGCAGCGCCGAGACAGGTGAACCGGTGGCAAAGATCCTTCGATCGCGAGCACAGCGGGCCAGGCAGCGTCGCCACAACCACCTCACTGCCCGGGCCAGAGCGGTCGGTGTCCAGGCTGTGGGGCCGATGATGGTCTGCTTTCTGCCGGCTTTCATTCTCGTGGGGGTCGTGCCGATCATCGCTGCCACAGTGAGCCGCTTCCTGTCATGAGCAGGCCTGCGCATGATCGCGAACAGAGATGTCCAGTCTCTCGTGCTCCTCGCGGCCGGGCAGTCCGCTGGGTCTGACAGGACTGGGTGCTGTGCTCGCAGTAGGCTCAGGGGGTGACTCCCGAGGCGCAGCGCCCGCCCAGCATCAGGGATGTGGCGGGGCGCGCAGGCGTGGCGATCAGCTCGGCCTCGGCGGCATTGAATGACAAACCGGGCGTCTCGGACGAAACGAGAGCGCGGATCTTGTCGGTTGCCAAGGATCTGGGCTATGTGCCGTCATGGCGGGGACGTAGCTTGTCCGCCAAGCGAGCCTTTACTGTCGGTTTGGTCGTGGAGCGTGACCCGGACGTCATGGGCGATGACCCTTTCTTCGGTGCTTTTGTCGGAGGGATCGAGGAGTCGCTGGGTCCGCGCGGCTACGCGCTGGCCGTCCGGGTGAGCCGCGACGCGCGAGCGGCTGCGACGGGGTACAGGGAACTGGCTGGCAATCGTCGCGTGGACGGCGTGTTCCTGAACGAGTTGCTCGTGGACGATCCCAGGCCGGAATCCATGCTGCGGTGGGGGATGCCCGCGGTCGGTATCAATCCGGGTCCTGGCGAGTTTGTCTTCCCGACCGTCCGGCAGGACGGGACGAAGGCGATAGTGGAGGCCCTGCGATGGCTGGCACGGATCGGGCACCGCACGATCGCCCATGTCGCAGGCCCCCTGCGCTACGTCCACGCGGTGGAACGGCTCGAAGCTTTCAGATCGGTGCTGCTCGACCTGGGGCTTGACCCCTCGCTCGTCACCGAGGGTGACTTCACGTACCAGGGCGGATACGAGGCGGCCGACCGGCTTCTTGCGGTGAGTCCCAGACCCACGGCCGTGTTCTGTGCGAACGATCTGACGGCCGTTGGCGTCATGAACCGGGCGCTCGATCTGGGCATGAAGGTGCCGGCAGATCTGTCGGTCATCGGATATGACGGGATTGCCATGGGCGGCTACACGCGTCCCACTCTTACGACGATCAAGACCTCCCCCCGGGCACTGGGGCGACAGTCCGCTCGTCTTCTGCTCGACCTTATAGAGGGTTCCCTCCCGATGGACGCCCAGGCGAGCGTGCCAGAAGCCCGGCTCGTGGTGCGTTCTTCCGCCGGGCCGGCGTCGACGATCTGAGGCCACCATGTGGCAGCCGCAAGCGAAGCATGCTACCTTCATTACCGAAGCGTTTTGGTTGTCACTCTGACTTCGATCTCTCCACGGTGGTGGATCGTCACTTGGTGCTCTGACAAGGTTGTTGGACAGTGTTCGTTCACTTGTGAGAACCGAAACGTTTCGCTTCAACTAGACAAGGGAGTCTCATGAACACACCCTCTTCGCACTCCGCACACTGCAACACCGCGCTCCGGGCTACTGAGCAGGTCGGACTATCCCGCCGTACTCTCCTGCGAGGCGGGCTCGGGCTCGGCATTGCCGGACTGTCAGCCGCGGCCCTGTCCGCGTGCGGTTCCTCGAGGACCAGCGCATCCAGCAGCGGGACAATCAGCGGCACGCTCGAGATCCTGACCTCGAGCGCCGACGCCTCCGATGCGGCCTTCAAGAAGGTCAACGCCGCATTTCAGACGAAGTATCCGGATGTGACCGTGAAGTTCACCAGCGTGCCGAACGATTCCTATGCATCGACCAAGTCCTCCCGGATGACGGCAGGCACGGTGGACCTCATGGTTCTCAAGACCTTCTTCCAAGTGCCCGATTACGCCA
Organism: Propionibacterium cyclohexanicum; assembly: GCF_900111365.1. Lineage (GTDB taxonomy): Bacteria > Actinomycetota > Actinomycetes > Propionibacteriales > Propionibacteriaceae > Propionibacterium > Propionibacterium cyclohexanicum. The sequence goes on along the minus strand of NZ_FOGZ01000021.1, from coordinate 2,395 downwards.
AGAACTCTGCTTCCGACGATGTACTCCTCGCGGAGAACGGGGGACTTGTCGAGCTCACCGGCAAGGACTTCATGAACCGATACACGCCCAGTGTGCTGAGCGCACAAGCCATCGGCGGCAAGCAGTACGGGGTCCCTACGGGCCTCAGCTACTCCACCGGCGTGTTCTACAACAAGAAGATCTTTTCCGAGCAAGGGCTGTCGGTACCGACCACATGGACCCAGCTACAGGAAGTGATGAGTACGCTCACCGCCAAGGGTGTCACGCCCTTCGGGATCGGCGGGAAGGACACCTGGCCAGCGGGGCTGGCCATGCTGGGTTCGGTCGCTGCGCTCTATCCGGACGCCACCAAGAAGGAGAATCTCGCCAAGGCGATCTGGGATGGCAGCGTCAAGCTGACCGATGAGGGACCCCTCATGATCCTCGAGCGCACCCAGACGATCTTCCAGAACGGTCAGCAGAACTTCGCCGGTGCGGGTTATGACGACATCCCCTCGGGTTTCGCCGCCGGAAAGTATGCGATGACCATCGACGGCACCTGGAACGAGCCGACGATTGCGTCCGCAGTGAATGGGGCCTTCGAGATCGGCTTCTTCCCACTGCCCATCAGTGACACCGCGGCGGACAACGCTCTGCTCAACGGCAAGATTGAGCTGCAACTCGGCATCCCAACCTCCAGCAAGAACCAGGCTGCGGCATTGGCGTGGCTCGAGTTCTTCTCGCAAGCCGACAGCTACAAGGGATTCCTCGCCACCAGCGGCTTCTCCTCGGCGCAGCCGGATATCGCAGCTACGGATTTCCTCAAGTCCATCGAGCAGATGACGAGCACATTTCAGCCCGCGTGGGACCAGTTGTGGATAGCCAGCAAGAACGCGGGCCAGGATGCCCTGTACCCGTTCAACTACCCAGCGCTCTCGCCCCTTGGTTCCAAGACCGCCCAGCAGGCCGCCAGCGATGCGGCCGCTGCGTGGTCCACCAACTAGCGCCAGCACTATCTGGTGGTGGCGGCGCTGCGCCCAGGCCCCGCCACCACCCCCACGACGTCCTGGAGGCAGTCTGTGACCACCTACCGATATCCGTTTCCTCGGCGCGGGACCATGCGCCTGTCCTTTGGCCTTGCCTTGCTTGTGCTTACCGTGTTCGGCTTGGTCCCCGCCATTGCAGTGGTCGTCGTGTCCTTCACCGACCTGCGCGGGCTGCCCTACCTGCCTGTTCACTGGGTGGGCCTGGACAACTATCGATCGTTCTTCTCCTCGACAAAGGCCGCAGACAACATCAATGCGTTGAAGAACACCGCTATCTTCGCGCTGGTCAGCACGGTCGCCCAGATCTTGATTGCCCTGGGCATTGCGGTGTTCCTCAACCGCCCGATGCGGGGCCGGAACTTCCTACGAGCAATTGTGTTCATGCCGACAGTCCTGGGCGTCACCGTCACGGGATTGGTCTTCTCACTCATCTTCAATGTATCTGGAGGCCCCGCGGCGTCGGTGCTGTCGTGGTTCGGGGCCAATTCGGCTTTCTTCGGAGACCCCCGGGTCGCTCTGTGGCTTGTGATCGCGGTCCAGGTGTGGATGCAGATCGGAATCTCAGTCATCATTTTTTTGGCCGGGCTCCAGGCGATCCCGGCAGATCTGTACGAGGTAGCAAGCATTGACGGTGCCTCATCATGGCAGCAGTTCCGGAATGTCACCGTGCCCCTGCTGGCCCCCTCGGTCACCGCGAACGTGCTGTTGGGGATCGTCAACGCGCTGCAGAGCTACCAGTTGACCTATGTCCTCACCGGCGCAACCAACAAGGCCACTCAGGTCCTGTCCCTGCTGGTCTTCGTTCAAGGGTTCGGCGGCAACTCCGGAACCACGGTGTCTCAATCCCAGGGTTACGCGGCTGCCATCTCGATGGTCCAGTTCGTCATTGTCGCTGTCGTCACGAGTCTCACGTTGGTGTTCCTGCGCCGGAGGGAGAACATCCTATGAGCACTGCCATATCGACCATGGTCCGAAGGCATCGTCGCAGGCGCGTTCCCGTGGGCTCGATCATCTGTGCTGTTGTCCTGTTGGTCGTGTTCCTCCTCCCGCTGCTCTATCTGCTCAATACGGCGATCAAGTCCAATGCCGAATTCTTCTCGAGTCCCGGTTCGCTGGTGCATCACCCGATGTGGGGGAATTTCTTCCATGCGTGGCAGCAGGGCGGATTCGGGCATTACCTGCTCAACAGCGTTCTCTACACGGCGGCCGGAGCCGGCATGGGTACGTTGCTCGCATTCCTGCTGGGTTTCCCAGTGGCTCGCGGCTACTTGAAGTGGCTCATCCCAATCGAGGGTGTAGTTGGGGTCTGAATCCGCCTGTCTCGAGCAGGCTTCTGGCGATGTAGTTGGTGAGGTTGCGGAAGCCCAGGG
>NZ_FOGZ01000047.1 GCF_900111365.1 Propionibacterium cyclohexanicum | reverse complement strand
CCCTGGGCTTCCGCAACCTCACCAACTACATCGCCAGAAGCCTGCTCGAGACAGGCGGATTCAGACCCCAACTACACCCTCGATTGGGATGAGCCGGTTTCCGCTGATCTGTGTTCGATTTCACCATAGCTCCATCATCGACCGCCGCAATGTTTTTGTTGTTCGGGGCTGAGTTCGTTCCAGATACTTGATCCTATCCCCACAGAAGCCGGAGAGAGAGAAGCTGTTCCCCACAGTTTCGCCTGCCCCTCCAAGAACGAGCTGCTCCCCTCACCGGAGTCCCACAAAGCACTCCGCGTGGCACTGCCTGCCTCAGAAATCTCCTCATCACTGGCACCAAACGCACCCAGAATCCGCGCCACCTCACGCGCACGCCCAGCGACACTGACTGCCCGAAGCCCATCGTTCACAATATCGAATGCTGCGCCAAGACCTGCCGTGCTCTCGGCCATCACGTCAAGCCCGCAGGCCCCCGAGTCCTTCTCGACACCGAACCAGCCACCACAGTCCATCCCGGTCGCCAGCGCTCCGGCGGCCAGTGAAGCCCCTTCCAGAGCAAGCCCAATCGGTATGCCGATCCCGGTGCTGTCCACACCCAACCCGACAGCACCAAAAACCGCACTCGCTGCGCCCGCCACGAAAGCCTGCCAGGAACGTCCGGTGGGGTCTGTCTTATTGAGGGGGTCATCGCCGGTGTACACATAGGCCTGCCCGGTCAGCGCCACGAGAGGATCGACAGTGAGGAACACCGCCGTGGCCGGATCGTAGTAGCGGGCCTGAAGGTAGAGCAGCCCGGTCTCCGCATCCCTATACGCCCCAGCGAACAGGAACGACGTCGACGCGGTACCCGTGTGGGCGGTGACGGCACCCCACGGGCTGTACGCCCACGTCCCATCCACCACCCCTGCGCTGGAAGTCAACGCGACAGTGGAACCATGCGGATCCGAAAAATAGAACTGCTGGTTCCCCGCCCCCGACGCCGCGAACTGCTCCACCGGCGTCCCCGCAGGGCCATACACGAAATCCGTGGTCCCGTCCGACAAGAGCTGCGGCGTGGATCCGGCCGTGTCCCACACGAACACGGCCGTCACCGCGCCCACGGTCTTCGTGGCCCGCAACCCCGCCCCGTCATAGGTGTACGACGCCGACACCCCGCCCGACACGCCCGTCAACTCGCCAGCCGCATTGTACTGGTAGCCAGTCACCGACCCCGACGCCGGAGTCGACCCCGTCCGGCGCCCATTCGCGTCATACGCATACGTGGTGGCACCCGCCACCGGGGAACCACACACAGGGCTGCCCACCACGGAAGCCACCGACCAACACAACCGCCCCGCCGCATCAAACACCTGCGTCGATCCCCCTAGCGTCGTGGGATCACCCGCCTTGTCATAGCCGTTGGCCGTCGTGCCACCCGACACAGTCGACGACGCGAGCCTCTGGTCGGCGGTGTACGTGTAACTCGTCGCAGCCCCGGGAGCCCCCGACGACGGCGCCGTGCCAGTCAAATCCCCATCCTTGTCGCGAGTATTCGCGATCGACCCCAACGTCGTGGCGCCCCTCGCCAAGGTGCTCGCCGTGGCCCGATCGGCCCCGTCATAGGCCTGCGTCACGGTCGTGCCATTCCCCGCGGTCGTCGTCGTGAGATCACCATCCGGGTCATAACCGAAACTCACGGTCGCCGAGGACGCCCCCGGGTTCGTGACCGTTGCGAGCTGGCCGAGTTTGGTGAACCCGCGCGTGACCGTCCCCACCCCACCCGGATAGCTGACCGCCGTCGTGTTCCCATCGCCGTCATAGGCATACCCGACCGTGGCACCGGCCCCGTTGGTCTGGGAAATCAACTCTCCGAACACGTCATAGACATCACTAGACGTCCCTGTGCCGTCGACCATTGAGGTCAACCGCCCGTTCGCGTCATAGCTGTAGCGGGCGTCATGCGTGCTGTCCGAATACGACACCCTCGACAGGCGCCCATCCCCGTCATATTCATCCGTCGTCACTTGCCCACCCGGAGCCGCCGACGTGTGCACCCGACCCATGAGATCACGAGTGATCGTCGTCGTGTGCCCATCCGGATCGGTCGAGGTGAGTTCCTGACCCTGCGCATTGTAGGTATAGCCGGTGGCCTCGCCGTTGGCGTCGATGGTCTTCGCCACAGTCCCGTCCCCGTTGTAGGCAGTCGACGACACCGCCCCCGACGCCTGTGTCACACTGGTTGCCCTGCCGTCCCCATCGAAACCGGTCGCCGTTGTGTGCCCATTGGCGTCGGTGGACGACGTCTCGTGCCCATCCGCATCGAACGAGGCGGATGTGACGTTTCCCAGCGCGTCCGTTGTTGACGCCAGGTTGTCGTGGCTGTCATAGCCGAAACTCGTGCAGCCTGTCGCAGGCGGCTTGCATCCGACGGCGATGCCTGCGGCAACACCTTTCGCTGACACCATGCTCGTCTTCAACCCACGTGGGGTGTAGTAGCCGTACTTGGTCACATTGCCGGACGCGTCAGTGGTCGAGTTCGGTTGGCCATGACTGTCGTAACTGAAGGTCGTCGTGTTGCCGTCCGGATCAGTGATCGAGGTTGCCAGACCAGGTAGCGCCGCGTTTGCGTAGGCGCTTGTGGTCTGCCGCTGGTACGACGGGTTCAAGGTGTCATTCGCGGACTCTGCGGACTGTCCGTCCGAGGAGACGAGCACCTGGGTCGGGGCGCCCGCAGCGCTGTAGGTGGTGAACGTCTGCAGGCCGGTCGGGTCCGTGCTCGCGGTCACCTGGCCTGCCTGGTTGTACTGGTAGCTGGTCGTCTGCCCCGTTGCGTCGCTGACCGCGATCTGGTGACCTGCTGCGTCATAGCTGAACGTCTGGGTCGTGCCATCCGGATTGGCCTGCATCGCCACGCCCAGCGAGATGGGGTCGTACACATAAGACCACGTCGATGCCCCAGCAGCGCCGTAGCCCGCGGTTTTCGAGGTCAACAGCCCGTTGGTGTAGCTGTCCAAGACCTTGTGCCCAGCGGCGTCGGTGACCAGGGTCTGGCCGTTCGTCAGAGCAGGTGAGCTGGACGGGCCGTACAAGAAAGTCGTGGTTGCCCCGACTGGATCGGTCTGCGAGGTGACCCGCCCCGAGGTGTCGTAGACCATCGACATATGGGGAGCGCCCGATTTCGCCTCGTTCGCGGGGGTGGTCATGCTCGTCAACAGGTGTGCCGTCGTGTAGCCATAGACCGTGTGGTCCTGGTTGCCGTTCACACCGCCAGTGCGGGAGGTCCCCACGCCATAGACATCCGTCAGATCCCCGGCGCTGTTGTAGGCGTAGTCCACCTCCCTGGCTGCCGCGTCGACCACCTTGGAGATATGGCTGCCCGCCCAGGTAACCGTGAACGTCCTGCCCACCGGGTCGGTGATCGTCGACAGCTGCCCCGATGTGTTGTACGCCAGGCTCGTCCGGTAGGCGGAGCTGGCCGCCCGCCCGGCTTGGTCAGACTCCTCTACCAGATGCCCGGTGGAGGAGTCGAACACGTACTGCACACCTCCGTGGCGGGTGTAGTAGTAGTCCGCTCCGGATTTCGTCAGCGTCACGTCGTCGCGCGCCGGGGGCGTGTAGGTGCCCGACGCGTCGGTGAACACCACCTGGGAACCGTCCTCCTGCGTGACGGTCACGCTCCCGTTCGTGGCGTTCGTCGCAGCGGACAGGCCGTAGTTGTACGTCCAGCCCGGTCCGAACGCGCCATTCACGTGGTAGCTGCTCGCGGGGTTGGCGAGTGACGAGGTGTACGTGCGGGAGAGATTCAATGCCTCCCCGATTCCCGGAGTCGACAGATCGGTCGTCGTCTGGGTGAACGCTCCGGTGGCGGTGTCAACCGGATCACCGGCGAGGGATGCCGCGCAGCCGCACTGGATCATCGCCGGGTTCGATCCGGCAGGCTCGTCCTGCACGGTGGGTGGGCCGCCGATCGGGCTTCCGGGTGTGCCGCCCTGCGGCACGAAGGCGACCGAGTCGAATGCCACGTCGTAATGGCCCGCCGACATGGAACTCACGTTCGACAACGACACGGAGCCGCCGTTCTGCATGGCCACGGTGGCGATCGGCACCCACTCTTCGCTGCCGAAGTCCTGGTTGACGCGGATTTTCCAGGGCGAGGCATTGCCGCCGGGGTTAATTGTGTAGACAATATCAGTCGCCGCTGCCCCCGACGCGGGAATGTGCACCATCACTTTGTAGTATTGCAGGCTCGGCAGTTTTGGCGTCCAAGTACCTGTGTTGACAAGTGTTGTTGCAGATGCAGGCTCAGTATGGGTGAACAGGATGTACCCATCGAAACCGCTACCGAGCTGGTGAGTGTCCACGTCCCCGATCGGGTTCCCTGAGCTATCGGTTCCCGGGCTGTATGTGAAATTTCCCCCATTCGACCAGTTCTGTCCTGTACAGCCCTCGTCGTTGTCTGCGATGTTCGACAACACCGATACGATCACCGTGCTCGACGGCAGGATCGAGGTATTCGCCGTGCACGTCGGCGAATACCGGGCTATGTAGGTCGGCATCGGCGTGGACGCGTTCGTCTCGTAGTTCGACGTCGCACAGGTCGAGGCGCAATCAGCGATCCACGACACCGGCTGGTGCCACCAGCACTCCGAGTCCCCCAACGTGCACCCAGTCGCCGGCGTGCAATCGTTGCCTGCGGAACAGAAAGTCGCGAACGGGGCGATCTGCAGCCAGGACTGCCCGCCGTGATAGGTCGGCGGATCGTAGGCCACATAGCTGTAGCGGATGATCGAAGACCCCATCCAGCCCATGATCCGCTCCTGATAGGGCCAGCTCGACGGATGCGCCGCGTCCGCATTGAAGCGCCCCAGGTTTTCGGCCGCTCCTATGCGGGTTGCGGCTCTCGGTTGAGGGCTGCGTAGTGGGCGTGCTCGAACTCGGCGGGTGTGGCGT
>NZ_FOGZ01000048.1 GCF_900111365.1 Propionibacterium cyclohexanicum | reverse complement strand
CTCCATCCTCGGAAGACCTCGACCCCTCCCCCCACACCGACGCGCCACCCGACCGCGCGACATGCCCTACACCCTCATCTATGAAGAGCCAGCAATCCGCTTCCCCAGGCGAAGAACTGCTCGACCCCCGGTGTCGGACCGGAGAACTCGCGTCGCTCCCCACAAGGGTCTGCAGGGAAGGTTCAGTGCCCGCGGGGCTTGGACTGGGGTGCGCAACTGGGCGCACTGATGGTGACTGGCGTGCTATTCCTGACGCACGTTGGTCCCCGCGGGCGACCAGGGCCCGGGTAGGGGCAACTTTGGGTAGAAAAAGCACGCCTGCGACGCTGCCTGGACCGAGATGTTCCCCTGGCGGCAGGCGCTCCTCGCCCAGCCCGCGTACTGACCGGCTGGAAGGGGAGCCTGCTAGCGGTTTGGCACGAGGACGGAATGCAGTTCGATGATGTCGAGGTCATGGTGGCTCGCGGGGCCGGTGAGGGCCAGGGTGCCGGTGTGCTCCAGGGCAGCCCACTGGACCTGCCATGTCCTGGTGGCAGTGAGGGTGTAGCGGCCCGGGGTCTGATAGGCGTGTCCGCACGAGGGCGAGGGCTGGTTGTGGAAGTCGCCGACAAGGCGGTCGGTGCGGGTGCAGGTCAGCTGGGTGTGGTCGCCGGTGTCGATGCGCAGAGGGCCCGGGGTGGCGGCCAGGGTGATCTCGACGCCCTGCTCCACTACCCGGGTGGTCTGGGGGCCCGGGTCGGGGGTCCACAGCCACAGTTGTTCGCCCACGGCTCCGGCGTGCCATTCGTTGTCAGCAGGGTCGGGATCGATGCGCAGTTCGGCGGCGGGCAGGTCAAGCCGGGCGCTGGCCTGGCGGGCCAGGGCTGCCACATCCACCGTCGCAGGCGCTGCGGGTGAGGGTGGTGGAGCGGTCGGGATGTCGGGTGCGGGGGCCTGGGGTGCGGGCGGGTCGTCAACGGCGGGATCGAGGTCCCACAGCGTGTCGACACCGATCGGGCGCCCGTCAGGGCCGATCTCCCGTATCCGGGTCTGGTCCCCAAACCGGCCCACCATCTCACGTTGTGCGGGAACCGAGCCGGAACCGACCAGTCCCTCGGGAGCCACCGACACGACACCAAGATCCACGTAATCCGGCACCGAGCCCCCGAGGCTGGAATCCGAGATACCACTGGTTGGAGACGAGCCTTCTGTGATCGAGTCGCTCCTATCTTCGACTCGTGCCGTCACGCCCACGGATCCTCCGGCAACGCACAATGAAACCGAGGACGCGAATCTCCATGACCCACTACATGAATCAGCGCTTGTAGAAGAACAAGGTGCCACGGTAAATAAGATCAGAACCGAAAGGCTTAACGGGATCATCCTTCGAGCGGACACGCGGTCACCTCTTCACTCTTACTGTTGAATACCTTCAATTGGCCGTCCGTATTTCGTGAAAAATATAGTGATGCGTAGTCTATTCCGCCAGGGAGTAATTCACCTTCAGATGTCAGAAAACCGCTTGACCTCGAGTCCGAGCAAGTAACGAGAGCAGCCAGTACCTCCACCGAAAGAAGTGAATGATCCGGCTTGAGAGCAACAATCTCTGCACTCCTGTCGGGCTGCAGCTTCCATCTATTCCTATGGACCTCTTGGAAACCAGCCTCGATCATCTTCTCAAAGTCACCGGTAATGTATGGTTTCACCGACTCCGGCAATTCCTCTGCCCCGCCGGCGAGCAGGACCTTCTGCTCTTCGGCGAAGAAGGCCCGATAGACACGCTCCGCCTCGGCATCCAGCTCGGCCTGCGACATCGATGCACTGACCACAACGTCAGCGGAGGGCGTCGCCGACCCCGAAGAAACGGCAGCCGGCGGTGCACCTGGCGGACTCGACCCGCATCCAGCCGCACTGCCAAGGCTCACCACAACGACAGCACAACAGCACCACCGGACAACACCGTCACGGAACCCACGCACGAGAGCCTCCTGGGGGGCGGGCAGCAGACATGGTCCGAACATCATGACATCCCAACGCGCCCCGACCACCGTTATCCACAACCCCATCTCACCCACGCGACAGGCAACCCGGCATACCCACTAGTCGGATGAAATCCACCCGAACGAACATCGCCCACTGCGCGAAACCATCGGGATGGATCCCTCACCGCCGTCCCTGGCTCCATCCCGGATCCCTGCTGTGGGCAGAGCCGCTGGGAGCAGCATCGATCGTGGATCGTCCCTCGATCGCGGCAGCGTGGACGCATGACCGAAACCCCAAAGACACCACTGTTCACCGAGCGAGTGCGCCGCGAACTCTACGAACGCCGGGTCCTCGTGCTGGACGGGATCCTCGACGATGACAACGGCACCCTGCTCGCCGCGCAACTCATCTCGCTGGCCGCAGAGGATCCCGCCTCGGAGATTTCCCTGTGGATCCATTCGCCGGGAGGCTCTGTGCCAGCCATGCTCGCGATCCGCGACATCATGCAGACCGTGCCCTGTGAGGTCTCAACGCTCGCCTTCGGCATCGCCTGCAGCGCCGGACAGTTCCTGCTCTCGGCTGGCGCCAGGGGCAAACGACGTGCCCTGCCGTCCGCCCGTGTGCTCATGCACCAGGGCTCTGCGGGAATCGGTGGCAGCGCTGTCGACATCGAGCTGCAGGCCGACGATCTGCGCCACACCCGCGACGTCGTCCTCGGGCTCATCGCCGAGGACACTGGTCAATCGGTGGATCGTGTCTTCGAGGACTCCTTGCACGATCACTGGTACTCCGCCGAGCAGGCACGCGAGTACGGGTTCATCGACGCGGTCGTCACCTCCTTCGACCAGATCCGGCCCACCCGGCACACCGGGCTCGGCTTCCGCGGCGAAGCCCCGTCAGACCTCTGCCGACCAGCCAACCCCTCGACGGAACGGAGCAACGCATGAGCTCTTATACGATCCCCCACGTCATCGAGCAGAACCCACGCGGTGAGCGGATCATGGATGTCTACTCTCATCTGCTCACCGAGCGCATCATCTACCTCGGCACCGCCATTGATGCCGGGGTCGCGAACGCCCTCATCGCACAATTGCTGTATCTGGAATCGAGCAGTCCGGACAGTGATGTTCAGCTCTACATCAACTGCGAGGGCGGGGATCCCAGCGCGATGCTGGCCGTCTACGACACGATGCGCTACATCCGCAGCCAGGTTGCCACCACCTGCGTAGGCCAGGCCGTGGGGGTCGGAGCCGACCTGCTGGCAGGCGGAGCGGACGGCAAACGATCCGCCCTCCCCCATGCACGGATCGTGCTGCATCAACCTGCGGCGCAAGGCCAGGGCTCGATCCCCGACCTCATTGTCCAGGCCGACGAGGTGGTGCGGATAAGGGCCGAGATTGAAGCCCTCCTCGCCCGGCACACCGGCCAGAGTCCCGAACGGCTTCGCGCAGACACCGATCGCGACCGCGTGTTCACCGCCTCGGGGGCACTCGACTATGGTCTCCTCGACCAGGTGATCGAGCTGCGATGATCGCCCCAGCCATCCCACCGCAGGCCACGAGGCTCATCGACTCAGGCTGCGAGCGCCAACTCGACGCGCGGCAGGAGCCGTGCGGATGGCTGGTGCGGGGACGGCACTGTGATGAGTCGGGCGGCGGCAGCGACCGTCAGATCAGCCAACCTCAGGTCCAGCGCACCGGCCACTGCGGCGATCATCTCGCTGGAGGGATCCTTGCGCCCGCGCTCGATCTCCGAGAGGTACTGAGGCGAGACGCCGGCCCGGTTCGCGATCTCGCCGAGCGTCTCGCCGCGGCTGTGGCGCACGCTGCGCAGCAGATCACCGAGCACCTCGCGCCACAGGGGCTCTGAGCCGCCAGTGCGCGCGGGCCCGGGCACCGGGTGCCGGGGCGGCAGGAATGGGGCTGGGGTCAAGGTCATGGGTTCATGCTAGGCAGCCCCGTCCTCGCCAGGGCGTGCAGCTCTGCCGTGAGCAGAGGACCCGCTCGCCCCTTACACGCCAGGACACGAGAGAACAGCCACAGTCGCGAGAGGCGGGTCAAGTCCCGTGCCGTGGTGTCATTCCGTTGTTTCCTGATGGTGGGCGATGGTTAGGCGGTGAGGTAGAGCTCGGGGCGTGCGGGTTCGGTGTGCTCGTGGAGGGTGTGGACGAGCTTGCGCATGGAGATGTCGGAGAAGTAGCGGCGTTCGCCGTATTGCCACTCCTCGTGCTGCTCCTGCAGAACCGCGCCGGTGAGGCGGGTCACGGAGTCGCGGTCGGGGAAGATCTGGACGACGTCAGCGCGGCGTTTGATCTCCCGGTTCAGGCGCTCGATCGGATTGTTGGACCTGAAGCGCCCCAGGTTTTCGGCCGCTCCTATGCGGGTTGCGGCTCTCGGTTGAGGGCTGCGTAGTGGGCGTGCTCGAACTCGGCGGGTGTGGCGT
>NZ_FOGZ01000049.1 GCF_900111365.1 Propionibacterium cyclohexanicum | reverse complement strand
CCCTGGGCTTCCGCAACCTCACCAACTACATCGCCAGAAGCCTGCTCGAGACAGGCGGATTCAGACCCCAACTACACCCTCGATTGGGATGAGCCACATTACCGGCCGTCGCCTGGCTGGCTCCCTGGGCGACGGTACAGACGGCAGGGCCGATGGCCCCGATGCGCGTCTCGTAGGAGCGCGCATCGGGGCCATCGGCGAGGATTGGGCGTCAGTCGAGGGGCGGCGGAGCGAGGTGGGTCGACACGCCGATCCGGTTCCATACGTTGATCGCGGCGATGGCGAGGACGAGGTCGGACAGCTCCTTGTCGGAGAAGTACTTCGACGCTTCGTCCCAGGTCTGATCGGTGACGCCCTGCTCGGAAACGAGGGTGACCTCCTCGGTGAGGGCCAGCGCGGCACGCTCCTTGTCGCTGAAGAAGGGCGCCTCCTTCCAGGCCGCCACGGCGAAGATCTTGCGCACCGGCACGCCGTTCTTCTGCAGATCGCTCGAGTGCATGTCGACGCAGAAGGCGCAGCCGTTCAGTTGCGAGGCGCGCAGCTTCACCAGGTCGAGAAGCACATGGTCGACGTTCTTCTGGACGTAGGCCTCGAACGCCCCGACGGCCTTGTAGCCCTCGGGCGATTGCTTGTTGATGGCAAGTCGTGACATAGAACCTCCTGGTGTTCAGGGCCGGCCCCGGCAGCGCCGGGATCGTGGAGCACAGCGACTCCGTCTCGATTGTTGCCTTGTCAAGCCGCCACACCAGGCGATGGCCGGGGGTTACGCCAGCAGGCGATTTCCTTGCCATGGTGGGCCCGCCATGACCACCCGCGGTGCACCGCGGGGACCTGGTGCCACCGCTTCGGGGAATCAATGCTCCTCAGAAATCCCAGTCCTCGTCCTCGGTGGCCACGGCCTTCGTCATCACATAGGAGGATCCGGAACCCGAGAAGAAATCGTGGTTCTCGTCGGCATTCGGCGATAGGGCGGACAGCACGGCGGGGTTCACGTCGGCGATGGCCTCCGGGAACAGCGCCTCGTAGCCAAGGTTCATCAACGCCTTGTTGGCGTTGTAGTGCAGGAACTTCTTCACCTCGTCGGTCCAGCCCACCGCATCGTAGAGATCGTGGGTATATTTCACCTCGTTCTCGTACAGCTCATAGAGCAACGAGAAGGTATAGTCCTTCAGGTCCTTTTGCCCGGAATCGTCGAGCGCCTCCAGGCCTCGCTGGAATTTGTATCCGATGTAGTAGCCGTGCACGGCCTCGTCTCGGATGATGAGGCGGATCACGTCGGCAGTGTTCGTGAGCTCGGCCTTCGATGAGAAGTAGAGCGGCAGATAGAAGCCGGAGTAGAACAAGAAACTCTCCAGCAGGGTCGACGCAACTTTGCGCTTGAGCGGTTCGTCGCCGCGATAATAGTCCAGGACAATCCTCGCCTTTCGCTGCAGGAATTCATTGTCCGAGGACCAGGCATACGCGTCATCGATCTCGTGGGTGGTGGCAAGTGTCGAGAAGATAGATGAGTAGCTCTTCGCATGGACCGACTCCATGAAGGCGATGTTCGTATAGACAGCCTCCTCGTGAGGGGTCAACGAGTCGGGGATGAGTGACACGGCGCCCACCGTGCCCTGAATCGTATCGAGCAGGGTGAGCCCCGCAAAGACCCGCATGGTGAGCAGTCGTTCCTGCGCGGAAAGCCGCGCCCATGACGCGACATCATTCGACAACGGAATCTTCTCCGGCAGCCAGAAGTTCCCGGTGAGGCGATTCCAGACCTCCACGTCCTTCTCGTCTGCTACGCGATTCCAGTTGATTGCTTCCACATGTTCCAGCAGATGTGTTTCCGTGGCCATGGCCGTCTCCTCGATTCGACGAAAGATCAGGGGGTGGTTCAGAGCATGCAGCTCACGCAGTGCTCGACCTCGGTGCCTTCAAGGGCGCGCTGGCGCAGCCTGATGTAGTAGAGCGTCTTGATGCCCTTGCGCCAGGCATAGATCTGGGCGCGATTCACGTCCCGGGTGGTCGCAGTGTCCTTGAAGAACAGCGTGAGCGAGAGCCCCTGATCGACATGCTGCGTGGCGACCGCGTAGGTATCGATGATCTTCTCGTAGCCGATCTCATACGCGTCCTCGTAGTATTCGAGGTTGTCGTTAGTCATGAATGGCGCCGGATAGTAGACGCGGCCCACGGTGCCTTCCTTGCGGATCTCCACCTTGGACACGATAGGGTGGATCGACGACGTGGAGTTGTTGATATAGGAGATCGAGCCGGTCGGCGGCACGGCCTGCAAGTTCTGGTTGTAGATGCCATGCTCCATCACCGAGGCCCGCAGCGCCTGCCAGTCGGCCCGATTCGGAATGTGCTGGTGGGCGAACAGTTCGCGGACCCGAGCAGTCGCAGGCACCCACTCCTGGTTCACGTACTTGTCGAAGAACTCCCCCGATGCGTACCGGGACTCGGCGAACCCATCGAAGGCCACGCCTCGCTCCATGGCCAGCTCATTGGATGTCCGCAGGGCGTGGAACAGCACCGTGTAGAAATAGATGTTCGTGAAATCGAGGGCGATGTCGGAGCCGTAGTGAATGTGCTCCCGGGCCAGATACCCATGCAGGTTCATCTGGCCCAGCCCGATGGCATGGCAGCGGGCATTCCCGCTGTCGACCGAGCGCACGGAGGGGGTATGGCTCTGGTCGCTCACCGAGGTGAGCGCGCGCACCGCAGTCTCGACGGTCTTGGCGAGATCGGGGGAGTCCATCGCGAGGGCGATGTTGAGCGAACCCAGGTTGCACGAGATGTCCTTGCCGATCTCGTCATAGGACAAGTCCTCGTGGTAGCTGGTGGGTGTATTGACCTGAAGAATCTCCGAGCACAGATTGGACATGTTGATCCGGCCCTTGATCGGGCTGTTCCGATTCACCGTGTCCTCGAACACGATATACGGATAGCCGGACTCGAATTGTATTTCAGCGAGCGTCTGGAAGAACTGTCGAGCGTCGATCTTGGTCTTCTTGATCCGCGGATCCTCAACCATCTCCCGATACTTCTCGGTGATGCTGATGTCACCGAGGGGAACGCATAGACGCGTTCCACATCATAGGGCGAGAAGAGGAACATGTCTTCACCACGCTTGGCCAGCTCGAAAGTGATGTCGGGAATCACCACCCCCAATGACAGAGTCTTGATCCGGATCTTCTCGTCGGCGTTTTCCCGCTTCGTGTCAAGGAAACGCATGATGTCCGGATGATGGGCCGACAGATAGACGGCGCCGGCACCCTGACGGGCGCCGAGCTGGTTGGCGTAGCTGAAGCTGTCCTCGAGAAGCTTCATCACCGGGATGACCCCGGACGACTGGTTCTGGATCTGCTTGATCGGCGCTCCGGCCTCGCGCAGGTTCGACAACAGGAGCGCCACTCCCCCACCGCGCTTGGAGAGCTGGAGGGCCGAATTGATCCCTCGGCCGATCGACTCCATGTTGTCCTCGATGCGCAGCAGGAAGCAGGACACCAGACCGCCGCGTTGCGCCTTCCCGGCGTTGAGGAATGTGGGCGTGGCGGGCTGAAAACGCCCTGAGATCATTTCGATGACGAGGTGCCGGGCCAAGATCTTGTCGCCGTTGCCCAGGACCAGTGCAGTCATCACGATCCGGTCCTCGAAACGCTCGAGGTAGTGGAGGCCGTCGAAGGTCTTGAGCGCGTAGCTGGTATAGAACTTGAAGGCGCCAAGGAAGGTCTTGAAGCGGAATCTAGTGGAAAACGCCAGATCGGTGAGCTCCTGGATGAATTCGAAAGGGTATTTCGTGAGCAGTTCCGCCTCATAGTAGCCATCTTCCACAAGATGGTCGAGCCGCTCCCTCAGCGAGTGGAAGAGCACCGTGTTCGGGTTCACGTGCTGCCGGAAGAACTCTCGCGCTGCGCGCCGGTCTGCATCGAACTGTATTCTCCCGTCCGAGTCGTACAGATTGAGGGCTCATCCCAATCGAGGGTGTAGTTGGGGTCTGAATCCGCCTGTCTCGAGCAGGCTTCTGGCGATGTAGTTGGTGAGGTTGCGGAAGCCCAGG
>NZ_FOGZ01000050.1 GCF_900111365.1 Propionibacterium cyclohexanicum | reverse complement strand
CCCTGGGCTTCCGCAACCTCACCAACTACATCGCCAGAAGCCTGCTCGAGACAGGCGGATTCAGACCCCAACTACACCCTCGATTGGGATGAGCCGCATATCTCCTCCGTCATGCACAAGACCGGATCCCAGTCCCGAACCCAGGTGCTCCTGTGGGCAGCCAGGCGAGGGGCTGGCCCCAATGACTAGGTGGTGCAACCTGGAAACCAGGAGAGCCAATCACAGAACCTGATAACGTTCACCGAGAGGAATGAGCTTCGTTCGAATTGGACCTGGTCAACGAGCTTGGGCCCCTCACGGCAATCACTCGTGAGGCAATCGCGGAGTGCTTCATTGAGCGTATTGAAATCCCCAGCGGGTGGCTGGCAAAGTACTGGCCCCACCATGACAAGGGTAGAAAGAATTACCCCCACCGCGCAACCGGGTAACAATTCTTTCACAATAGTCACCACCTCTTGAGAGCAGGCCGCGATCCCCCGGTCGAGAACCCATTTCCAATGGCGTGGAAGTGTCACGAATGCAACACATCGCGTCGGGAGAACGACCATATTCCAAGGCCAACCGCGACAAGGGTGACTGCCGCACAGACCAGGCACATGAATGCGCTGCTCTGGCCACGCGGATCGAATGCCCTATTGCGGGCTACCATCGCATAGTCCCCGATGAGCCACGAGCTGCCGGTCAGCGCCGACATCGCGAGATAGCCCACCACGAGCACCAGGGCGAGCATCGGCCGAACCGCGAAGGCCAGTACCATCTGCACTGTGCTCAGCGCCAGTGATGCGACGAGCGGCACCGCGAGCGCACCATAGACCTGGGATGTGGTGAGGTGCGATACGTCGAATCCATTGAGGATCGCTTCCACCTGGGTATCCGGCGATATCCGAAACCCATGCGCGACGACTCCGTAAATCGACCAGATCAGAGCTCCGGTGACGTAGAACCCGAGAACACTCACCACCAGCCAGCACCATTTCGCAAACCACCAGCCAGCCCGGCTACCTACCCTGAGCAAGGCGTGCGTGGCATAGCCGCCGAACCCGAATGTGGGATAGGAGGCAACGATGATGGCCAACAACAACTGCGGCAACAGCCAGCCAAGCGGCAGTGTCAGGCCATCGCCCTGCGCAGGAATGGGGGTGCCACGCAGGGTGTTGAGTGCATAGTCCACCCATACTGGGCTCCGACTACCGGGCTCGCGCGAAGCCGCTCGCCTCGCCTGATCAGCCAACAATGCAAACAGTCCGGCCGCCGCAAGATACTTCGCTAGACTCGCCTGCGCGCTCACCCGTAGATCGAGAACAAATGCCGCAGCAATCCGCCCCGTGCTCCGGCGGCTTTCAGATCTCTGGGGCACACCGAATCTCACAATGCCTCATCACGGCGTGCTCTCATCGCAAGAAATCCCACGGCCAGCCCCGTGACGATGAGCCATTCGATGGCGAGCGCTCCGAAACTGATGCCGATGGCAACCTGATGCGGATTCACCAGGTCCATCGGAGAATACTTCGCCGCCCAGCCCTCCGGCGTCGACGCGAATCCGAATGCCACGATCCACAGCACGATAAGTGGTGCGGTCACCACCACAATGCGATTGTGCACGACATAGCCGGCTAGCATCGCCAGCATCGCTATCGTGCCACCCCAAAGAAAATTCACCGCAATGTAGGACAGGACGTAGATCAATGGATGGGCGAAGAAGAGGGCACTCCACATGCCGGTCTCGGGTATGCCGTAGTTCGTCACTTCAGGCCTGATGGCCGGTAGGAAACTGGCGGTCGCGACGAGGTCGATCGCCAGCGGGAAGACCACCGCAACGCCACCCGCGGCGAACACGGCGGCGGCCTTGGCGAGGTAGAACTGCGTCCGTGACACCCGGGAGACAACGTTGATGTCATAGCCACGGCGACGATCGTCGAACAACGACGTCCCATAGGGCAAGCACGCGAGCAGCGGCATCAGGAACAGGAAGAGCAGGCTGGCTGCACCGCTCATGTCGTAGCCCAGCCAGTTCTGGTACAGGGATGGCGGTGAGTAGGTGGGCTTGGGGCCGAATCGGGCGAGGGTGTCGGCACCTTCCTGCGAAAGCGGAACGATCTTGGTCATATGCAGTGCTACGATTGCCGCGCCGCCGGCCAAGGCCACCATCATCGGTCGGCCAGCGAAAGCCCGACCGAGCTCAATGGACAGCAAGCGGCCCGATGCTGTGAGTTTTCTCATTTTTCTACCCTCGGGAGATGCAGTTGATATCTGTCGGGGTACCAGACCATCACAAGCGAGAAATCTCGTTGCCCCACCCAAGGCCAGCTCTCGGCCGTGAATTGCGAAGCCAATAGGTTGAATGGCAGCACGAGGTGCCTCTCGGCGCCCACCGGAATCCCATTCTTCATGCCGTCCTTGTTCAAAGAACTCACATCCTTGACCGAAACCCCGTTGTACCACTGGCCGGACTGCAGGTTGAAGGCAAATATCGTTTGGATGGCACCGGCATCCAGATCCTGAGTGGTGTCATTGCGAAGAACAAGATCGACAAGAATCATCTTCATGTCATCAGTGGAGTACCCCAAGTTCTTGGCATTCTTCGGCAGAGCATCCCCAGTGAGAAGCTGCGCGCCCGTCACTGTCAGCGTCATACCATGGATTTCCAGGGGCTCCCCCGGCTGAACTGCGTGATTGTTGATTTGTGGCCATCTGCTGTTCACGGTGGCCATCCTCCATGCCGCCGCCATGCCGACAACGATGACAATGCTGATCACCAGGATGACTCGGAACGAGGGTCTCTTGAGCACTATTCTGCCCTTCTGCGGGGTTCGGAGATCGCCTCATCGCGGTCACGATGCGTTACCAGCCGGCCGCCGGACATTTCAAAGATTTCATCGGCAAGAAAGTCCATTTCGGCTCGGTCGTGGGAGGCGAGCAGTACGAGCGCACCACTGTCGCGATGCCGGATGAGCAAGTCTCGCAACTGCTGCACGCCATCCACGTCCAGCCCATTCGTCGGCTCGTCCACAACGACTAGCCGGGGCCACTCCACGAGTGCGGCGGCAATGCCAAGGCGCTGCTTCATGCCGAGGGAGAACTTGCGAAAGGTCCGTCTGTCATGAGGATCGAGCCCGACATCGAGGAGTGTCTGGCGGATATCGGACTCGCTGGCTGTACCTCTGATCGCGGCGAGCAGACGGAGATTTCCGGTCGCAGTGTACTGGCTCAGGAAGGCCGGGGACTCGATGAGCGCGCCAGTGGTCTGTGGAACAGCAAGATTCTTCCCCAATTGCCTGCCATCGACCTGGATCTGTCCACCGCTAAGACGAATGAGCCCGCAGATGGCACGCATGAGCATCGTTTTTCCAGAACCATTCGGGCCCCGGAGCCCATAGATCTTGCCGCCCGTCAGCTCCATCGTCACGTCATCGAGCACGACTGCTCCCTTGATGACCTTACGGGCGTGGCTCACGTGGACCACCATTGAAGGACATTGGGCTGTTTTCACGAAGTCTCCCCCTTGACGGCTCGCAATCGATTTCCAGTGGCCGGTCATGACACTACAGCACGCCAGGATTTCCCTGCGCTGCCTGGAACCGAACCGAAAGAAGACAATAAGGATGGCCATTGGCGGCTCATCCCAATCGAGGGTGTAGTTGGGGTCTGAATCCGCCTGTCTCGAGCAGGCTTCTGGCGATGTAGTTGGTGAGGTTGCGGAAGCCCAGGG
>NZ_FOGZ01000052.1 GCF_900111365.1 Propionibacterium cyclohexanicum | reverse complement strand
ATCCTCGGAAGGCCTCGGCCACTATCCGGGCACCGACGCGCCGCGCCCTCCCACCACGGCTGCTGCGTCGCCTACACCCTCATCTGGGAAGAGCCAGGAAAGATAGTCAACTATCGCTCGGAAAGCGGCACCGTTGTCCGCCTCGACAGGGAGCTCCGCTGCACCCAAATCGCTCCTAAATGATGACAGATCTGCTCCAAGGCCTGCGGAGCACGGCACTTCGTCGTCGGGTGATGAATACTGATCGGCTGTTCTGAGCATGTTTGAGTACTTGCGAATTATGTGGCCGAGCTCCAAACGTTGTTCCTTATCGGGCTCGGCACCGACTGGCAGTCCCACGAAAGTGAAGTAGCCTCCTATTTCGAGATCTACAGACAGAATCTCACCATGTTCGGACACCCCCCACTACGGTCGCTAATCGAAGGGGGATAAATGCCGACTCATGGAACCGTTGCGGGTGCTGAAGTGAAAGATGATCAGCGCATCCATACCCCCTAAATCGGACCATTCCCTGCTCAGCTCTTCAGAGACGTGCCGACGATCATAACGGAAACGAATCCGTGCACCATCCGGAAGTGCGACGACGGCGAGCGCATCCGCTATATATCGCTCCCGAATATTGGAAGTGTAAAGAAAGAGAGTGCGGTCAGTCCTGTGCATGTTCACGGATCTGTCTTGCGACGGAGTTAGCGAGCAATTTGTAGCGACGGCGCGTTGACACGCTCGACAAGAGGTAGTCACGTTCTCGAACACCAGTCAAAGTAACTGTAGGGTTTCTGAATTGGTTAAGAGTCAGATCGACCTCTTTCCCGGAGTCAGTCGTGAGCCAGTAATGACTGAGACCGTCCACCAGTCCTCGGCGCAGTTCTCCACCGAGGTAGTCCTGTAGGACCAGTGCCGTGACTGCGCACTGCCCTTGCGACGGGGTCGAGGGAGTCCACTGGTCAGGAGCGACCGATGTGTCAGCTGACCACGCGTTTCGGAGCGCAGCGATGAGCTCTTCGAGGCCCGGCTTCGTCTCCGCTGATGCCCTTGCAACCATGCGTCACGAGTACCAATCACCTCTGACATTTGATGAGCATTTGTCGATGTGACCTGAGGTCTGGCTTTGGACCGTCTGGGTGGCGCTGGGTGAGCCCAGCACGGCCGTACGGGGTGAGGTGGACCGGAGCCCGGAGGATTAGAAGCACCAAACCACACACCGACCCGTACCAGAGGGCAGGTGGCGCGCTGGCGCGTGCGCATGTCTCGCCTACTATCGCCTTCGCGGCAGCGTGCCGTGCTCGTCGGACACAACGCCCTCCAGGGCAACGGGTCGGGCGCCACGGCGACAGCACGACCCCCATCCACATGAAGTCGCCCGCGCCCGTTGGGCTGCTTAGGATCCGAGGAATTCGTCGGCGACTACCTTTCGGGGATGCGGATCGATGAGCTCGCGGGGCGCTACGGCGTGCACCGGACGACAGTGTTTACGCACCTTCGACGGCGAGACATGCCGCGTCGGCCCGTCGGGCTCGACCAAGCCGAGGCGGCGAACGCGGTGCGCCTGTACCGGAACGGCATGTCCATCAGAGCTGTCGCAAGACGGATCGGTAGCGACCGCAAGGGCCTACGCTCGGCGCTGGAAGCTGCTGAGGTCAAGACCCGGTCTGTGTGAGGGCCACAGAGGACCTATCCGGGCCACCACTCCACAACGCCAGCGGCAAGACCGGGCTGCGCCCCGTACTTGTCGAACCAGACCACTCCTTCGATTGGTGACCCTGCTCTGGGGCGGCCGGTTGACGCCCGTACATCGCACCGTTGGCTGAGGCAAGCGGCAAGGTCGAGGACTCCTTGCAGTGACCAGCCGCCAGGCCTGTGTCCGGCAAGCAAGAGTGCCGACAGAGCGAGTATGTCGGTACCCCCTGTCAGACTGTGTGGTATCTAGCTGAGTTGAGACGGGGGTGGTAGCGGTGCCAGATGTTGCAGCCAGCAGTACCGTGGAGTTGCTGCGACATTTTCATCAGGCACTCGACGTGCACTTCCACGACCTCCGCGATGCTCGGGCAAGGCTCGAGCCCAGTCCGCCGGTGTTCGCACTGGAGCACGATCTGAGCCCAACAGACATTGACCTGTTGAAGGGTGCGGTGCGTACCGCGATACGTGACTCCGATCTGGGGCGCTACAAGGCAACGTGGTTGCCGTTTGTGGGCTCATCCCAATCGAGGGTGTAGTTGGGGTCTGAATCCGCCTGTCTCGAGCAGGCTTCTGGCGATGTAGTTGGTGAGGTTGCGGAAGCCCAGGG
>NZ_FOGZ01000053.1 GCF_900111365.1 Propionibacterium cyclohexanicum | reverse complement strand
CGGCCCTGCTCGTCCGCGTCGAACTGGAAGTCCACCGCCCACACGAGGTTCGGTGCGACCGCTGCCGGGGCGTCGACGGTCGAAGACCCAACGCGGCTCTTCAGGATCCAGGGTGTAGTCGGGGTCTGAATCCTCCGGTCTCCAGGAGGGATCTGGTGATGTAGTGGGTGAGGTTCCGGAAGCCCAGGGCGATACCGCGGAGGTGTTCGAGTTTGCCGTTGATGGCCTCACTAGGGCCGTTCGAGGTCCCCGGGTGGTCGAAGTAGGCCAGGATGTCGGCGGCCCGTTTCTTCAACGTGTGGCCGAGAGTGATGACCTCGGGCAGTGCGGCGGGGACTTTGGTGGCGATCGCGTCGATCAGGTGGGCCATGATCGCCCGCCCCTCGGCACGGTGTTCGGCGCGGTAGGCGGCCACGACCTCCTGGTAGACCGCCCAGGTGACCTGGACCGGCGCGTGAGCGTCATCGGCGAGCACAGCATCCAGGCGGGCGGCCTGCCGGTCGGTGAGCAGGTCCCGGCCCGTGTGCAGGGTCAGCCTGACCCCGAACAGGGGGTCGCCCCTGCGGCCCCGATGGCCCGTGGTGTCCTGCTGGACGCGTTGGCGGGTGACATCGAGCTGGTCGCCGGCGAGCTGGACGACGTGGAAGGGGTCCATCACCTCGACCGCGTCCGGCAGTTCCTCGGCGGCTGCGGTCTTGAAGCCGGTGAACCCGTCCATGGCCACCACCTCGATGCGGTCGCGCCAGGCCTGGTCGCGGCCGGCCAGCCAGGTTTTGAAGACCTTCTTGGAGCGGCCCGCCACCATGTCGAGCAGCCGGGAGGCCCCGGTGCCGTCGCGTAGCGGTGTCAGGTCGATGATCACGGTGACGTACTTGTCGCCGCCTCTGGTGTGGCGCCACACGTGCTCGTCGACCCCGATGACCTCCACGCCGTCGAAGCGGCCCGGGTCGTCGATGAGCCGACGGGTGCCCTCGGCCAGCACCGCATCATTGGCGGTGGTCCAGTCCACGCCCAGGGATGCGGCGATCCGGGCGACCGGCAGATGATCGAGCACCAACCCCTCCAGTGCCCAGGCCAGCCCACCCCGCGACAGTTTCGCCCTCGCCTGGGCGGCCTGGTCAGTGTTCTGGCGCCATACCCGCCCGCAGCCGGTGCACCGGTACCGGCGGACCGGCACAGCCAGGATCGTGGGCCGGTGCCCGAAAGGAGTATGGGCCAGGCGCCTGCCCACCGTGTCACGAGGGACCCCCTGGCATCCGCACCGGTGGCACCACTCGTCAGTCTCGACGACCCGGCAGGCCAGGACCGTCTCCTCGGCACTGATCAGCTGACCGGTGACCTCCAGACCGAGTTCATCGAGACGGGCGAATGTGGTCAGGTCGGGGGCGCCGAAGGTAGCGTGGTTCATGGAGGACCTTGCGATTCACGAGGACAGATCTAGACACTCCGATCCTCGCGCAGGGTCCTCCCCCCACGCATCCCGGCCTCACAGGTCAACTACAGCAGACTCTCACACAGCCCAGCCACAACTACACCCTCAATCCTGAAGAGCCCCCAACGCGTTTGCGGCGACGCCGCTGCGGGACGCGCAGCCCTTCCTCGCGCCAGAGCCGTTGGATCTTCTTGTGGTTCACGACCCACCCCTCGC
>NZ_FOGZ01000054.1 GCF_900111365.1 Propionibacterium cyclohexanicum | reverse complement strand
GGAACCTCCATCCTCGGAAGACCTCGACCCCTCCCCCCACACCGACGCGCCACCCGACCGCGCGACATGCCCTACACCCTCATCTATGAAGAGCCTCATTACCGTGGTCGCAGTGGCTGATCGGCAGTGGCTGGTGACAGCCGGCTATGCCACCGCTCACCTGATCCTCATGGCGGTACAGCAGGCGCTGAGCGCCCCTACATGGCGCACCTGGAGCCCGTTGATGGTGAACTTCCTCATCCTCACAGGCACCTCGCTGATCATCGGTGCGGTCGTCGGTCGGACAACCCGCAGGCGCCAGCGCGCCAGAGCCGAAGAGGCACAGCGGCTCCAGAAAACGCTGCAATCCACCGCGCATGCGATGCACGACTCGGTGGCCCAGTCCGCGGCGCAAGCTCTGTGGCTCGCCCGCGTTGGCCTCGACGAGGACACCGGCGCAGCCGACCCGAGATTGCTCGCCCTCGCCGACGCGTGCCAACGAGTGCTCGACCAGACCCGCGAGGTCATGGTCGCCTTGCAGTCGGGCCATTCTCCTCGAACGCCGCTCGGTGGGGCGGCGGACAATCTGGCTGCGCTTCTCGCAGCGCGCGCCCAGGAGCTGGCAAAGACTGGCCGTCAGCTGGAGTGGACGTGCGAGCTTCCCCCGCAGCTGCCGGCACTCACATGCGCTCGGCTCTCGGACGTGGTGGTCGAGGCAACGAGGAACATGGCGAGGTATGCCCCGCCCCGATCCACATGCCGCGCCGCCGTGCGGCTCGGCTGTGCGGCGGGGCAGGTGAGGGCATCGTTCACCAACCCGATGGGTGACACGGGCGCTTGCGGGACCTCCACCGGCATGGGCCTGATGGTGCTGGCCGACGAGATCCGCTCAGCGGGAGGCCAGTTCTCCGCCGGCGAGGTGAACGGCGTCTGGACCCTCGACGTCGTCGTTCCAGGGGACGACTACGATGCCTGAGAATCACAACCGGATTGTCATCGTCGACAACGATCCCATTGTGCGCGCCGCAGTGGCCCAGATGCTTGCCCGGCGCGGTGCGGCCGAGATCGTGGCCACACTGGGAAGCGGCCATGAGGCGATCGACTACTGCGAGACCCACAGGGTCGACGCCGTGCTCATGGATGCCAGGATGCCTGGATTGGACGGCATCTCAGCCTCCGCGGACCTGAAGACCCACCATCCGGGGCTTCGCGTGGTCATCTTCTCCTCCTACGACAGTCCACCCTTCACCCCGCACGACGGCCCGGCGGGAGCGAGTCACGCCGAGCGGGCGAAAGCCGACGCGTTCGTCTCGAAGTCGGCTACCATCGACGAGGTCGAGCAGGCGCTGCTCGGGGAGTCCTGCGCATCCTCAGCCCGAAACACACTGACTGGCCGCGAGCACGAGGTGCTGAATCTCTTGTGCACCGGAATGACAAACCGCCAGATTTCGCGCGCTCTCGGCATCAGTGAGACAACTGTGAAGACGCATATCTGGCTCTTCCCAGATGAGGGTGTAGGCGACGCAGCAGCCGTGGTGGGAGGGCGCGGCGCGTCGGTGCCCGGATAGTGGCCGAGGCCTTCCGAGGAT
>NZ_FOGZ01000057.1 GCF_900111365.1 Propionibacterium cyclohexanicum | reverse complement strand
CCCTGGGCTTCCGCAACCTCACCAACTACATCGCCAGAAGCCTGCTCGAGACAGGCGGATTCAGACCCCAACTACACCCTCGATTGGGATGAGCCGGATTTCCGCAGCAGATGGAAGTGCGTTCTGGGCAGAACCAAGTGACATGCTTTTCCTCTTCACCTCGGCCGAGGCACAGTGGGATGCAGCGCATCCCAAGAGATTCTCAGCTAAATCTGAGGTACAGCATAGATGAACTCAGCGCCCGTGGAAGCCCCGTTCGAAACATCCCCCCACTGTTCACCTGAAGGACCATCGCGCAGCAGGACCATTGCGCAGCGCAGCCTCGCGCAGCAGGACCATCGCGCAGCGAGCCTCGCGCAGCAGGACCATCGCGCAGCGAGCCTCGCTGAACCCCGGGGCGCCACCCCGCCCAGGCACCGCGCCCGTCCTCGCACGTCATCGAGGGGTGCGGTTGTCATCGGGGGCGTACCACGAGCTCCACGAGGCCGTCCGCCACCATCTGCTGGATGCACCGCAGGACATCGGCGCTCAGCGCGTCGGGGTCGACTGCATAGCTGCGCGAGAGGAACTCGCACATCTGCGCCACGCTGCGCTTCCCGTCGATGGCTGACCAGATGGCAGCCGCTGTCTCATTGAGCACGACCGGCTGGGGAGCGTGCACATAGTCGAAGAGGGGAAGCAGCACGAGGCCCGACGCGTCGGTGACCGCAGCACATCGGCGCCCGTGCGCAACGAGCTGCGACATCTCATCGACCGGACCTGCGGACGCCGGCTGCGCCAGGGGTGCCGGCCCGGGCCCGTGCGCGGCGTGGTGCTCCGGCCCGAGGGGCCGGCTCATCTCGACGATCTCGTGGGGCGAGAGCATGTATTCCCGCCCGGGAGGCTGAGCCTGGGACGCTGTGGGGTGTGCACCGGCGCCCGAGCGAGTCATCGTGTGCCAGGCGCTCACGAGCGCCGGGATCTGGGTCAGCGCGCGGCGGTATCTGGCCAGCTGGAGCCGCAACCTCCAGAACCGGCCGGAAACCAGCTCGGGATGCTCGGTGCGCAGCTCAAGCGGTGGACGCCACACCGCGAGTCGCAGCAGGCGGAGCCGTTCGCGCCAGCCGGTTGCTCGCGTCCGATAGAGATATGCCCACAGCCCCACGCCGACATGATCGCCGCCCCCGCTCTCCAGCTGCAGTCTCCAGCGCATGTCCTCGTCCGGGTCGAGGTCCGGCTCACCGGGCTCCACACCGCAGCTGATCGAGAATTCCCTCAGCGCAGTGCATGCCCGAAAAGCCGCTCGCGAGGACATGAACTCCGACGAGATCGCGGGATCCGCGGAGAGCCTTTCCCGGCTCTTCCCAGATGAGGGTGTAGGCGACGCAGCAGCCGTGGTGGGAGGGCGCGGCGCGTCGGTGCCCGGATAGTGGCCGAGGCCTTCCGAGGAT
>NZ_FOGZ01000058.1 GCF_900111365.1 Propionibacterium cyclohexanicum | reverse complement strand
TGAAGCGCCCCAGGTTTGATGCCGCATCCTTGTGAGTTGGAAGGATAGATGTCATGCCGAAGAAGATTGATCCCGCGCTGCGTGAGCGCGCTGTCCGGCTGGTGCGGGAGCACCGGTCGGAGTATCCGTCGCTCACGGCCGCGTCAGCGGCCGTTGCCCGCCAGGTTGGGGTCGGAAACGAGTCCGTGCGCCGGTGGGTGCTGCAAGCCGACATTGATGATGGCACCCGCGAAGGGGTGACCAGTGTCGAGCATGCGGAGATCAAGCGGCTCAAGGCCGAGAACTCTCGGCTGCGGGAGGACGTCGCGATCCTGCGCGCAGCGACAACTTTCTTCGTGGGGGAACTCGACCCCCGCAACCGTTGATGCTGGGCTTCATCGACACGATGAGAGCTGAGGGGCATGCGGTCGAGTCGATCATCCGGGTCCTGCGTGAGCAGGGCGTGAAGATCGCCGCGCGCACCTACCGAGCCCAACGCCAAGGCGTCGTCGCGGCGCGGACGATCACGGACGCGCAGGTTCAGGAAGCGGTCCGTTCGGCAGCGTGGACCGTTGTCGAACGGGCCGGGACGATGCGTCGCGTGCTGACTCCCGAGGGCCTCTACGGGCGGCGGAAGATGACCGCACTGATCCGCCGCACCACGATCCCTGGCGCGTCGCGCGGCGCGGTGGACCGGGCGATGCGGGCCCTCGGGCTGTCGGGCATCCGCCGCGACAAGGGCGTGCGGACCACGATCCCCGCCAAGGACGGGGTCCGTGCCGGGGACCTGCTGAACCGGGACTTCACCGCTCCGCGCCCGGATCACACCTGGGTGATGGACTTCACCTACGTCAGAACGTGGGCAGGGTGGGTCTATGTCGCGTTCATCGTCGATGTCTACGCGCAACGCATCGTGGCCTGGCACGCGCAGACCACCAAGCACGTCGAACTCGTGATGATCCCGTTGCGCATGGCCCTCTGGGAACGCGCGCGGGAAGGGCACCCGATCCAGCCCGAGCAGCTGCGGGCGCATTCGGACGCCGGGTCTCAATACGTCTCGCTCACCTACACCGATAAGCTCGCCCTCGATGGAATCGCCCCGTCGATCGGGTCCGTCGGAGACGCGTTTGATAACGCGCTGATGGAGACGATCAACGGGCTCTACAAGGCCGAGTGCATCCGCACAACCGTGTTCCACGACGGCCCCTACCGAACCATCGCCGACGTCGAGTTCGCGACCGCCGGCTGGGTCGACTGGTACAACACTCGTAGGCTTCACTCGAGCCTCGGCTACGCCACACCCGCCGAGTTCGAGCACGCCCACTACGCAGCCCTCAACCGAGAGCCGCAACCCGCATAGGAGCGGCCGAAAACCTGGGGCGCTTCA